>MFFQ01000059.1:0-5051 GCA_001780165.1 Candidatus Eisenbacteria bacterium RBG_16_71_46
CGTTGCGTCGAATTAAACCACATGCTCCACCGCTTGTGCGGGCCCCCGTCAATTCCTTTGAGTTTCAACCTTGCGGCCGTACTCCCCAGGCGGATCACTTAATGCGTTAGCTGCGGCACTGGAAGGGTCGATGCCTCCAACACCTAGTGATCACCGTTTACGGCTAGGACTACCGGGGTATCTAATCCCGTTCGCTCCCCTAGCTTTCGCGCCTCAGCGTCAGTATTGGGCCAGATGAGCGCCTTCGCCACCGGTGTTCCTCCTGATATCTACGCATTTCACCGCTACACCAGGAATTCCCTCATCCTCTCCCATACTCAAGTCCAGCAGTTTGGGATGCCGGTCCCCGGGTAAGCCGGGGCATTTCACATTCCACTTACTGAACCGCCTACACGCCCTTTACGCCCAGTGATTCCGAACAACGCTTGCTCCCCCCGTGTTACCGCGGCTGCTGGCACGGAGTTAGCCGGAGCTTATTCGCCGGGTACCGTCAAACGACCAGATTATTTACCTGATCGCATTTCTTCCCCGACAAAAGGAGTTTACAACCCAAGGGCCTTCATCCTCCACGCGGCGTCGCTTGGTCAGGGTTTCCCCCATTGCCAAAGCCTCTCGACTGCTGCCTCCCGTAGGAGTCTGGGCCGTATCTCAGTCCCAGTGTGGCTGACCATCCTCTCAGACCAGCTACCCATCGTCGCCTTGGTGGTCCGTTACACCGCCAACTAGCTAATGGGACGCGAAGCCATCTTCAACCGGTAGCTTGCAAGCAGAGGCCACCTTTGACCTCGGATCCATGCGAATCCGTGGTCTCATGCGGTATTAGCACCCCGTTGGGAGTGTTATCCCCCTGTTGAAGGCAGGTTCTTCACGCGTTACTCACCCGTTCGCCACTCTACTCGAGGAGTTGCCCCCTCTTTCGCGTTCGACTTGCATGCCTAATCCACGCCGCCAGCGTTCGTTCTGAGCCAGGATCAAACTCTCCGTGGTAATAAAAACGGAGAAGCGTGCGCGTCGGGCTTGCGCCCTTCCCGCACGGATCTATCGCAAGGAATTAAACCCTCATCCATGCCGCAGACAGCACGACCTGGACTCGGGGCCTCGCCGGGCTTTCGAAGTCACGTGCGCTATTCAATTTTCAAAGATCGAAGTGAACGCCTCTCCCAGGCGGAAGAGGCGGACGGGGAATCTAGCCTCGAAAGGGTGGGAAGTCAAACTACTTCCTGCTCAGAGGACTGATCCCTGCAGCCGACCCAATATAGGCGCGCCCCCACGCCCTGTCAACCCCCCTGGGCCTCGCCGACATCGTTTTGTCGCCCAGAGGGTTATCAGCTTCCTGCGGCACGACCTTGGGCCCCTCTCGCGGGCCCGGATCCGGCCTCGGGCGCGGGCCGGTAGCGCTTCATCCGCCGCCCGGCCCGCACCACGAAAACCGCGTCGAGGTCGACCGGCGCATCGAGCGCGGTCACGCGCTCGCCGTCGATGCGGACCGCGCCCTGCGCCACCAGGCGCCGCGCCGCCCCTTTGCTCGCGGCGAAGCCGGCGGCGACGAGCAGCTCCACCACGCCCGCGCGCGGCGCGTTTCCGACCGCGGCCATCACCGCCGCGCGGTGGAACTCCTCGAGATGCTCGGGCGTCTCGCGCCGGCTGAACTGCGTCTCGAAGTCCTGTTCCGCGCGCCGCGCCGCCTCCGCGCCGTGATACATGAGCACGATGCGATGCGCGAGCCGGCGCTTGACCGTCATCGGGTTCACCGCCGCGTCGCCAAGTGCGGCGCGCACCTCGCGAAGCTCCCGCTCGTCCGCGTCCGTCACCAGCCTCCAGTAGTCCTCCATCAGCGCGTCGGGCAGGCTCATGATCTTGCCGAACATCTCCGCGGGGGATTCGCTGATCCCGACGTAGTTGCCGAGGCTCTTGCTCATGCGCTGCACACCGTCGAGCCCGGGGAGGATCGGGACCGTCATGACGAGCTGCGGCTCCTGGCCGCGCACTTCCTGGAGCGCCCGCCCCACGAGCAGGTTGAACTTCTGCTCGGTGCCGCCGAGCTCCACGTCGGCGCGGATCGCGACCGAGTCGAAGCCCTGCATGAGCGGGTACATCAGCTCGTGGACGCCGATCGGATGGCCGGCCTTGAAGCGCTTCGCGAAGTCGTCGCGTTCGAGAAGCCGCGCGACCGTGTACTCGGAGGCGAGCTTCATGATCTCCATGAAGCGCATGGTGGAGAACCACTCGCCGTTGCGGTGGATCTCGACCGGGAGGCGCGGAGGCCGCGGGGCGCGCTCCAGCACGCGGTAGAACTGCTCGAGGTAGGTCCGCGCGTTGGCCTCGACCTCGGCCTCGGTGAGCTGGGGACGGGTCTTGCTGCGCCCGCTCGGGTCGCCCACCATGCCGGTGAAGTCTCCGACGATGAGCACGACTTGGTGGCCGAGGTCCTGAAATCGGCGGAGCTTCCGCATGCCGACGGTGTGGCCGAGGTGGATGTCGGGGGCGGTGGGATCGAACCCCTGCTTGACACGCAGCGGACGTTTGTCCCGGGCGCAGCGCTCGAGCCTTGCCAGTAGCCCGCCCTCGGGCAGGACTTCCTCGGTGCCTTGCGCCAGCAGCCGTGCTTGGTCTTCGGGCGTCATTGCCGCTCCCCGGTCATGCGCGTGTCATCCCTCTGGAGCGCGGGATTCTAGAGGCGCCGTCAGGGGCCCGCAAATGCCACCATTCGCGCCCCCGGGGCATCCAACGTCGCGCCGGCCAGCGTATGGGCCGCCCGGTCGCGCTCAAGGGCGGCCGCGAGCCCGACGATGATCGAGGGTAGATCGGGCTTGACCGCGCTTCCGGCCCCCTCCTAGGCTCGTCCCCCGAAAGGAGACCACCGCGAACCTCGAAGAGATGCAGCACCCCGCCCTCCGGGCCGCCTCCCGGTTTCCATGGAAACTGTTCCTGGTGCTCGTGGTCGTCGCGGTCTTCGGATCCGCCGGCGTCGTCTTCGGCGTGGTTCGCTGGCTCGGCCGCGATCTCCCCACGCCGGAGCAGCTCACCGCCATCGAGGCGCCGGTCAAGACCGTGGTCTACGACGCGCGCGGGCGCGTGGTCCACGAGTTCTTCAAGGAGAACCGCTCCCCGGTCCCGCTCAGGAACATCCCCCACTATCTCGTGAACGCGACGCTGTCCACCGAGGACCGCACCTTCTACCAGCACTGGGGCGTGGACATCTGGGGAATCGGACGCGCCGCGGTCACCAACGTGCTCAAGATGCGCCGCGCCGAGGGTGGCAGCACCATCACCCAGCAGCTCGCGCGCAATCTCTTCCTCACGCACGAGCGCACCATCAGTCGCAAGCTCAAGGAGATCGCGCTCGCGATCGAGATCGAGCGCAACTACTCCAAGGACCAGATCCTCGAGATGTACTTCAACCAGATCTACTTCGGCGAGGGCGCCTATGGAGTCGAAGCCGCGGCCAAGACCTTCTTCGGTAAGCCGGTCGAGGAGCTGACGCTGTCCGAGTGCGCGTTGCTCGCGGGTATGCCCGCGAATCCGACCGTCTACTCGCCGCGCCGCCGGCCGAACGCGGCGCGCGCGCGCCGCGCCAAGGTGTTGCGCAACATGCTCGCGACCAAGGCCATCAACCAGGTCGAGTTCGACAACGCCACGAGCGCGCCCCTGGGGGTGACCCCGGTTCGCTACAGCAATGACCGCGCTCCCTACTTCGTGGAGATGGTGCGCCAGCACCTCGACGAGCGCTACGGCTCGAACGCGGTTTACGAGGGCGGCATGAAGGTGTACACCACCCTCGACATCGACCTGCAGCAACTGGCGGAGCGCGCGCTGGAGAACGGCCTCTCCTCCTTGGAGGAGCGACTCAAGCTCAAGGAGACGCGGGCGAGCTTCGAGGCCGTTCAGGTCGTGGCCGTGCAGGCCGATCCCTCCCACGTGACCAGCGAGTCGACGCCGTATCTCCAGGGCGCGCTGGTCGCGATCGACCCCCGCAGCGGCTACATTCGGGCGCTGGTCGGCGGGCGCGACTGGAATCACAGCAACTTCAACCGCGCCGTGCAGGCGCGCCGCCAGCCCGGCTCGGCGTTCAAGCCGTTCATCTACACCGCCGCGATCGACAACGGATTCCAGCCCACCGACATCATCGTGGACGAGCCGGTCTCGTACCCGGCGGGCGACGGCGAACTCTACCAGCCGTCCAATTACGACCGGAAATACCGCGGCCCGGTCACGCTGCGCTACGCCCTGCAGCAGTCGATCAACGTCCCGGCGGTCAAGTTGCTGCGCAAGGTGGGCACGTCCCTGGTGGCGAGCTACGCGCGGCGCATGGGCATCCGCAGCCCGATCGGCCAGAACCTCTCGCTGGCGCTGGGCAGCAGCGAGGTCACGCCGCTCGAGCTGACCTCGGCCTACGGCGTCATCGCCAACCGCGGCATTCGCGTCGATCCGCTCTTCATCCTCAAGGTGGAGGACAAGACCGGCAACGTCCTCGAGAAGAACGCCCCGCGCCCGATCGAGGTGCTGTCCGAGCAGACCGCCTCCACCATGACCTCGATGCTCCAGAGCGTCATGGATCACGGCACCGGGTTCGGCGCCCGCGCGCGCGGCTTCACCAATCCGGCGGGCGGCAAGACCGGAACGATGGACGACTACATGGACGCCTGGTTCATGGGCTTCACGCCGAGCCTGGTGTGCGGCACCTGGGTGGGGTACGACCAGAAGCGCACGATCGGCGAGGGGATGACCGGCTCGGCGGCGGCGCTGCCGATCTGGACCGAGTTCATGATCGGCGCGACGCGCGGCCGCCCGGTGGAGGATTTCACCACCGTCGAGGGAACGGTCGAGCGTCAGGTGTGCGCCGAGACCGGCATGCTCGCGACCGACGCCTGTCCCAACGTCACCAGCGAGGTCTTCGACCAGAACGCGGTGCCGACCGAGTACTGCACCACGCACCCCGGCCGCCCGCTGCAGCCGCAGCAGGGGATGCCGGAGGTGCCCGTCCCGAATCTGCGCGATCTCGACCGCAACGAGCGGAGCCGCGATCGCGAGCGCATCGTCCACATCCCTTA
>MFFQ01000059.1:5064-10526 GCA_001780165.1 Candidatus Eisenbacteria bacterium RBG_16_71_46
GCCTGGACTATTCATGAACCGCCAGCCGAGATCGCGAGATGTGCGACAGCCGCAAGGAGTTCGACCGGCCGCCCCACAGACGTGTCGCTCACGTCGAGGACGCGGCCGGTCGATCGACGCCGCGGATGGCGTACAGATCGCGGTCGCAGGCGGCGCACTGAATAGTCCAGGTTAGCCCGGGCGCCGCGCGGTCGTCTCGACGCCGCGCCTCAGTCCACGCGCTCGAGCACCAGCGACGGCGGCGCCGTCGCCCCCCCGATCTCGAAGCAGGCCGAGGCATTCACGACCGCCGCCTCGTCCGGGGCCGCGAGGTGCATCTCGGCCAGCGGCTCGCCGCGCGCGACCAAGTCGCCGATGCGGCGCTCGAAGACGATTCCGACGCGCGGGTCGATGGCATCCTCCTGCGAGCGCCGCCCGCCACCGATCGCCACCACCAGCGAGCCCAGCGTAAAGGTATCCACCGCGCGAACGACGCCGGCGGCCGACGCCGGCACCTTCACGACCACGGGCGCCCGCGGCAGGCCGTCCGCGCGCTCGACGCTCGCCGGATCGCCGCCCTGGGCGCGCACCATCGCCAGGAACCGCTCCCACGCCGCGCCGTCGTCGAGCGCGCGGGTGGCCCGCGCCAGCGCCGCCTCGTGCGTGGCCTCCACGCCGGCGAGCCGCAGCATGATCGCCGCCAGCTCGAGCGTCAGGGCGCGCACGTCCGCCGGGCCCTTCCCCCGCAGCAGCTCCACCGACTCGCGCACCTCGAGGGCGTTTCCCGCCGCCCGCCCGAGCGGCTGGCTCATGTCCGTCACCAGGGCCGCCGCGGCGGGTCCCAGCGCCCGCGTGGTCGTCACCAGGCGGTGGGCGAGGTGCGAGGCGTCGGCGCGGGTCTTCATGAACGCGCCGTTGCCGCACTTGACGTCGTAGGCGATGGCGCGGGCACCTTCGGCCACCTTCTTGCTCACGATGCTCGAGACGATGAACGGCTCGAACTCCACGGTCGAGGTGACGTCGCGCAGCGCGTAGAGCCTGCCGTCCCCGGGCGTGATCTCGGGCCCCTGCCCCACCATCACCACACCGATCGACTCGAGCTGGGAGCGCATCGCCTCGGCCGCGAGCGTGGTGCGCAAGCCGGGGATGGACTCGAGCTTGTCGAGCGTGCCGCCGGTGTGGCCCAGGCCGCGCCCCGACACCATCGGCACCAGCACGCCGCAGGCCGCGACCAGCGGCGCCAGCACCAGCGACACCTTGTCGCCGACTCCGCCGGTCGAGTGCTTGTCGGCGCTCGGGGTACCGAGGGTACTCCAGTCGAACACGCGGCCCGAATGGAGCAGCGCGCGGGTGAGGGCGTCGGTCTCTTCCTCGTCGAGCCCGCGCAGGAAGGCCGCCATCAGCCAGGCGCTGGCCTGGTAGTCGGGCAGATCCCCGGCCACGAAGGACCGCACGAACGCGGTGATCTCCTCGGGGCGGTGGCGCCCGCCGTCACGCTTCTCGCGAATGAACCGTCGCGCGTCGAGACCCACGCTCAATAGGCCTTCTCCGCGCTCTCCCCGCGCACGATCTTGACGCCCGCGGATGCGCCGATGCGCGTGGCCCCGGCCGCGATCATGGCGTCGGCGTCCTCGCGGCTGCGGATCCCGCCGGAGGCTTTGACGCCGATTTCCGGGCCCACGGTCTCGCGCAGCAGCCGCACGTCCTCCACCGTGGCCCCGCCGCCGGCGAAGCCGGTGGAGGTCTTCACGAAGTCGGCGCCCGCGGCCTTGGCGAGTGTCGCGCCCATGATCTTCTCGTCGCGATTGAGCAGCGAAGTCTCGAGGATCACCTTGACCGTGGTGTCGCGCCCCACCGCCTGCACCACGCCGCGGATGTCCTGCTCGACCAGCGCGTAGTCCTTGGACTTGAGCGCGCCGATGTTGATGACCATGTCCACTTCTTCGGCGCCCTGCTCCACCGCGCGGCGCGCTTCGTAGGCCTTGATGTCCGGCAGGTGGGCCCCGAGCGGAAAGCCCACGACCGTGCACACCTTGACGCCGCTGCTGCGCAGCATCTCGCGGCAGAGCGGGACCCAATTGGGATTGACGCACACCGACGCGAAGCAGAATTGCGCGGCCTCGCGGCACAGCAGCTCGACGTCCGCGCGCGAGGCGTCGGGCTTGAGGAGGGTGTGGTCGATGAGCGTGGCGAGCCCGTCCGAGGCCGGGCAGTAGCCGGTGGTCGCGACGATGCGCGACGCCCCGGCGGCGGCGAGCGCGCGCGTCTCTTCGGGCCCGCGCACCGCGGACACGCCCCACTGGCGGCAGCGCTCGCAGGTCTCGGGATCGTGCCCCGACTCATGCGCCGGGGTCGGAGGTGGCCCCGGCGTTGGAGCCGCACCCGGCGCCGGCGGCGAACCCCTCGGCGCGGTGGGGGCGGCCGCGCGTGCCTCGCCGCCATCCGGAGCGGGGGCCGCGGTCGCGCTGCCCGGGCCCGCGGCCGGCGTGGCACCCGGCGCGCCCGGGGCCGCGCCCGGCGTGCCGGCGGTTGGCCGATCCTGCGCGCCGCCGCGCGTGCCGGCCCCCCCCGACACCGCCTCCATCACTCTGCGGGTGATGAGCTCGATCAGCTCGTCGCGCTCGCGGCTCATCGGCGCTTGCGGGGCAGGTGGTCGAAGGCCAGCGGCAGGAGCTGCTCGAGCCGGCGCTTGAGGATCCGGCCGCGCTCGTCGCGCCAGTAGACCCACACGCGCGGGGCGAACTCGTGCAGCACCTGCCGGCAGGCACCGCACGGCGGGGCCCCCTCGCCGCGGCCCGCGGTCACCGCGATCGCCTCGAACTCCCGCTCGCCCTCGCTCACGGCCTTCCACACCGCGTTGCGCTCGGCGCAGATCGCGAGCCCGTAGGAGGCGTTCTCGATATTGCAGCCGTGGATCACGCGGCCGTCGCGGGTGAGCAGTGCGGCGCCGACCGCGAAGCGCGAGTAGGGCGAGTACGACTGCCGGCGCGCGCGCTCCGCCTCGGCCATGAGTTCGCGCGCCGTCATGCCCGCACCTCGCCGAGGAAGCTCGTCCCCGGGGGCCCCAGGCGCACGCCGAACATCTCGGCGACCGTGGCGCCGACGTCCGAGAAGCTCGGGCGCGTGCCGACGTCGGCCCCCGCGCGCACCCGCGGGCCCGCCACCAGCAGCGGCGTGTACTCGCGCGAGTGGTCGGTGCTGGGCGTGGTCGGGTCGTTGCCGTGGTCGGCCGTGATCATCAGCATCTCGTCGCTCCTCAGGTGCGAGACCATCTCCTCCAACCGGTCGTCGAACGCCTCGAGCGCGCGGGCGAAGCCGGCCGGGTCGTTGCGGTGCCCGTATTGCTGGTCGAAGTCCACGAGGTTGGCGAACACCAGGCCGCGGCCGCTGCCCCGTACCAAGCGGGCCAGGATCTCCTGGCCATCGGCGTTGTCCTTGGTGTGCACCGCCTCGGTCACCCCGCGCCCCGCGAAGAGATCGTCCACCTTGCCCACCGTCAGCACCGGCTCGCCGGCCTCCGTCAACCGATCGAGCAGGGTCGGCCCGCTCGGCGGCAGCGAGAAGTCCCGGCGTCGCTCGCCCAATCGCCGGTAGGCCCCGGGCTCGCCGGCGAAGGGACGGGCGATGACGCGGCCGACACCGTGCTCGCCCTGGAGCTGCTCGCGCGCCACCCGGCAGGCCTCGTAAAGCTCCTCGAGCGCGACGACGGCGGTGTGCGCCGCCACCTGGAACACGCTATCCGCCGAAGTGTACACGATATACCGGCCGCTGCGCTGATGCTCCTCCCCCAGCCGCTGGATGATCTCGGTGCCCGAGGCGGCGACGTTCCCGAGCCAGCCCCGCCCCACGCGCTCGCACCAGCGCTCGAGCAGCGGAAGCGGAAACCCCTGCGGATACGTGGGAAACGGCTGGTCCAGCACGATCCCCGCCAGCTCCCAGTGCCCGGTGGTGCTGTCCTTGCCCGGCGAGCGCTCCGCGAGCCGCCCGCGCGCCCCGCGCGGATCCGCGACCGCGCGCACGCCCTGCGCGTCGTGCAGGCAGCCGAGGCCCAGCCGCTCGAGATGCGGCAGGCGCAGGCCGCCGACCGCGCGCGCCACGTGGCCGAGCGTGTCGCTGCCCTCGTCGCCGTAACGCGCGGCGTCCGGGAGCGCCCCGATGCCGACGCCGTCGAGCACCACCAGGAAGACGCGCACCGTCAGCCGCGCCGGGCCGCGGCCACCGCCTGCGCGCGCCGGCGGAAATGCTCGGCCGCCCGCGCCGCCCACTCCGCGCTCTCGCCCACCAAGGAGGTGAGCTTGGTCGGCCGCCCGTTCTCGACGTAGATCCGCGCCACGCGCTTGCCGATCGTGCACATGATCTCGTAGGGCAGCGTCTCGCTGCCGCGCGCCACCTCGGCGAGATCCAGACGATCGCCGCCCTGCTCGCCGAAGAGCACGACTTCGTCGCCCACCCGGGCCTCGGGTGCGGCGGCGAGATCCACCATCGTGAGATCCATCGTGACGCGCCCGACGATCGGCATGCGCCGGCCGCCGACGAGCATGTGGCCGCGGTTGGAGAGCAGCCACGAGTAGCCGTGCCCGTAGCCCACCGGCACCACCCCGATGCGGCTCGGACCCGGCGTGACGTAGGTGCGCCCGTAGCTGATCGGGGACCCCGCCGGCAGGTCCCGCACCTGGACCAGCCGGCTCTTGAACGACATCACCGGTGCCACCTCGAGCGCCACGCGCGCTCGCTCGGGGAGATGCCCGTAGGCGATGAGCCCCACGCGCACCCAGTCGTAGCGCCCCGCCGGCAAATGGAGCGTGCCCGCGCTGTTGGCCGCGTGCACCCGCGGCGGCCGGATGCCGCGGTCGGCCAGCCGGGCGAGGAGTGCGGCGAAGCGGCGTAGCTGGTCTTCGGCGAAGCCGAGATCCTCGGCGTCGGCGTCCGGGAAGTGGGTGTAGAGGCTCGCCAGGCGCAGCCCGGGGAGCGCCACCAGCCGCGTGATGAACTCCTCCGCCTCGGCCTCGCGCACCCCGATGCGGCCCATGCCCGTGTCGATCTCGACGTGGAAGCGCAGCGGGCGGCCGGCCGAGGCGGACGCGACCGAGAGCGCTTGGGCGAAGTCGAGATCGCAGACCGTGGGATCGAGCCCGTGCGCGACCGCCTCGCCGATCTCGCTCGGCAGCAGCGGAGACAGCGCCACGATCGGCAGCGCGCAGCCGGCGCGCCGAAGCTGGATGCCCTCGTGCAACGTGGCCACGCCGAGATGGCTCACGCCGTGCCCTTCGGCCGCCTGCGCCATCTCGACCGCCCCGTGCCCGTAGGCGTCGGCCTTGACCACGAGCAGGATCTCGCAGCGCTCGCCGACCAGGGACTTGACCGCGTTCAGGTTCGCCGCGAAGCGGTCGAGGTCCACCTCGACCCAGGTCGACACCGGCATGGTCAGCATCCCGACCCTCATGAGGTTCGCAAGCGCGCCGGCGCGCACGGTCCGCCACGCA
>MFFQ01000060.1 GCA_001780165.1 Candidatus Eisenbacteria bacterium RBG_16_71_46
GTTGGTGATGTCGTGGCCGTCGAGGACAATCGTGCCCTCGGTCGGCACCTCAAAGCCAGCCACCATACGCAGGGTGGTCGTCTTGCCGCAGCCGCTGGGGCCAAGGAAAGACACCAGCTCGCCCTTCTCGATGTGTAGGTCGAAATCCCGAACCGCCGGCGTGCCGGCAAAGGTCTTGCTCGCATGGTTGATATCTAGGAATGCCATTATTGCCTCGTTGACCTAGCGTGCGCCGCCGACCTGTACTTGCGCGCCGCGGGCGCCGCGCCCAATCCACTGGATCAGCATGATCGAGCCCCAGGTGATCAGGAAGCTCATCAGCGATACCGCCTGAGGCGTGTAGGCCCGCATGGCGCCGATCTCCTCGATGTACGGCCCGAAAGCCGGCCACGACAGCAGGCTGGCGAAGGTGAATTCGCCCATGACTATGGCGAAGGTCAGGAAGATGCCGCTGAGGAGCGCCACGCGCAGGTTGGGGAAGATGACGTCCATGAGGATCGTCCCCCAATTGGCGCCCAGGCTCTGCGCTGCCTCGGTCAGCGTTCGGATATCGACCGCCCGCAGTCCGGAGTCGACGGAACGGTACATATAGGGGAGCGAAAGCACCACGTAGCCAACGATCAGCGCCGCCGGCGTGGTGGTCAGCACAAGGGGAGGGCGTCCGTACATGCGGATCAGGCCGAACGTCAGCACGACCGCCGGCACGACGAAGGGCATCAGCGTGACGAACTCGACGTAGGGCCGCGCCTTGGGTAGCTTGAGCTGCACCCAGTAGGCCGTCGGCACGACCAGCAGCAGGCTGATGACGATCGTCACGATCGCCCACAGCAGCGAGTAGCCGAAGGACTGGTAGAAACGCGGGTCCTGGAAGGCGACCCGGTAAGCTTCCAACGTGTAGCGCCCCTTGAGCATCCGCAGGCTGAACTCAAGGGTGGATACGAGCGGGATGAAGAAATACAGGATGCCCAGGATGAACCAGAACCAGGACCAGACCGGGTGGCGTCTCATCGCACCCACCTCGCCGCCCGGCGCTGCGACCAGATGTAGACCGACATGACCATCGACATGATGACGATCATGCCCAACGCCATGGCATTGCCCAGGCCCGGGTTGTAGAGCACGTCCCCCTGGATCTGGGCGCCGATGACGATTGTGACCAGGTTGAGGAAGGAACCGGTGAAGGCGTAGGCCGTGGCGTAGGCGCCGAAGGCGTTACCGAAGAGCAGGATGGCGGTGCCCAGCAGCGTCGGGGCCAGGATCGGCAGCGCAACATAACGCCAGTAGTGCCACGTGCTGCCGCCCAGGTTCTCACACGCCTCGCGCCATTCACGGCGCAGGCCGTCGAGCGCCGGCGCCATGATCAGCACCATCAGGGGGAACTGGAAGTACATGTAGACGATGCTCAGCCCCCAGAAGTTGTAGATCGTGAAACCACCGGCATGGATGTCGATGCCGGTGGTGGACTCGATGATCCGGGTCACCAACCCGGCGTTGCCCATCGTGGCCACGAAGGCGAAGGCCAGCGGCACGCCGGCGAAGTTGGATGCCACGCCCGAGAAGCTCAGCATGAAGTTGCGCACGGCCCTGGGAAGCCCGCCAATGGTGACGGCGTAGGCCAGCAGGAAGCCGAAGAAGGCACCTCCCAGGGCGGTGGCGGCGCTGATCTGCAGGCTGAGTTTGTAGGCGTTGCGGATATCGCTCTTCTGGAACAGGTCGAGGATGTTTTGGAAGGTGAAACGGTGATCGAGGCTCTCGAAGCTCCGGAAGAAGATGGAGGCCGAGGGCAGGAACAGAAACAGAAAGGCAAACACGAAGAAGGGTGCAACCCCGACCCATGTCCACGAGAAGGGCTTACGAGGGGGACGCGCCGAGGGCGCGTCCCCCAGGTCCTGTCGTGGGCGTGCGTCGGCGCGTGGGGAGCGCTCGACAGCCACGATGCGGTCCTCCTGATACCTACTCGCCGTAAACGACCTTGCGCCAGTTGTCGGTGATGTAGGTCTTGGTCGCCCCGAGGATTTCCACGGTCGGGAAGTAGGCGTTGGCGTAGGCCTCGGCCGGCGGCAGCTTGGCGGCCATGTCGGCCGGGATGACTCCGCGGGCGGCCATGTCATTGAAGCGAATCGGGTGTGCATAGCCCTTGAGGTAGAGCAGCTGCCCCTCATCGCTCATCACAAACTCCCACCACAGGCGGGCGGCATACGGATGCGGCGCGTAGGCGCTGATGCCGCCAGCGTACGGGCCAGCGATGACGCCCGTCTTCGGAACCACAATCTCGAGCTCCGGGTTCCCTGCCAGGGCGTCGCGGTTGGCCAGCGCCAGGTAGTCCCATTCCATGACCAGCGGAGTCTCGCCCATGGCGATCTTGCCCTGGTCGGCGATGACCGGGATGAAGTTGCCTGCGGCGTTCAGTTCCTTCCAGAACTCCAGGCCGAGCTCAGCGGCCTTCATGGCATCGTCCACCGTCTCGGGGTTCTTGCCGAGGCGCGAGATGCCGGAGGCGAAGACCGTCTGCACGGACTGGTTGGACTTGAGCACATCGCCGGCCATGGCGACCTTGCCCTTGTACTCCGGCTTGAGCAGGTCTTCCCAGTCGCTCGGAGTGGGCACGGCGTCCTTGATGACCTCGAAAACCAAAGCCCCGTAGTACTCGGCCCACCAATAGCCGTCCGGATCCTTCATCGGGATCGTGTCGAAGGTTGCTACCTTGTACTTGGCGATCAGGCCGTCCGCCATGGCGGTGACGGTATGGGCGACACCGATGTCGATGACGTCCGGTGCCTGCGGGCCCTTGGCCTCCTTGTTGGCGCGGATGGCCTCCAGCTCGTCGGCTGAGCCTGCGTCCGGGTTGAGTTCGTTGACCTGCATGCCATATTTCGACTTGTAGGTCTCGATGATCTCGCCATAGTTCGCCCAGTCATGAGGCAGGGCGATCGTCGTCAGCGAGCCTTCCGACTTTGCGGCTTTGACCAGATCATCCAGGGGGATAGTCGCGCCCGTCGTGAGGTCCGGCATGGTACCAGAGGTCCCGGCCGTGGGTGCGCAGGATGCGAGCACTGCGCCCGCGCCGGCTACCGCACTGACCTTGAGGAAATCGCGTCGGCTGATCTTGCTTGACATGTT
This sequence comes from Candidatus Eisenbacteria bacterium RBG_16_71_46, assembly GCA_001780165.1. Lineage (GTDB taxonomy): Bacteria > Eisenbacteria > RBG-16-71-46 > RBG-16-71-46 > RBG-16-71-46 > RBG-16-71-46. The sequence goes on from MFFQ01000060.1 coordinate 3,121, forward strand.
TCTCCTCCTAATTCGTGGAATTCCCGCGTGTGGTACCCATTGGTGCGCGTGCGGTGACCTTGATGGGTCGGCCCGTGGAAGGCGGACCCCAGATCCAAACCACGCTTGTACGGTGCAGCATATTGTCACTCGTTGGGGGCGAAGACCTCCTTGTGAACTCGGCGCGTGTCGTGGGTTGAGGGTGTAGAACTGGGTATTAACTATCCGAGTCTACACCATGCACGCCGTCGCCGCAACTGACGGACGCGTTTTGCTGCAATCTTAATGGCCCGGGGGGCCGCTCTCGAGTTCGCCCGAAGGCCATTCGGGCGGCAGCCACTCCCGCGCCGGGCCGCTGGACATGCCAATTCGTACCTTTGAACTCACATCTCGGGTGCCAGTGTATCCAGACTCTTTACCACGGCCGGTGTGTCGTGTGCCAATAGTCGAGCGCGCCGTGCCCTGCGGCGTTTGTCCGCGAGGAATCTGCCGCGCGGCGCCCCTCTCCGACCACCGGATTGCACCCCCCCCGCAAATCCCGGCTTCGGCCTGTTACCGCACGCGTCGCCCGCCGTACTCAACCGTGCTTCTGCATGTCGGCCAGCGTCCGCGTCAATACCTTCAAGAAGGCGCGGCAATCCGCAGGCCGGATCCATCCCATGTTGGCAATCTGGAACATGTTCTGGTCGTAGAACGGGCCCTTGCCAGCGTAGACAACGTAGGCGCGCCGGTCCAACTCAGTAATGAAGTCTTTCAGCATCACGCCCGCCGGCAAGAAGACCGAGGTGACGGTGTTGGAGGCCTGGGCATCGGGCAGCAGGACGCGCAGCCCGAGTGCCCTCACGCCGGCACGCAGGATCGCGGCGCACTCCTGGTAGCGGCGAATGCGGGCGTCCAGCCCCTCTTCCATCAGCTCTTCCAGGGCCGCATCCAGGGCGATGAACATGGTCACCGCCGGGGTATTCGGCGTCTGGTTGGTCTTCTCTGCCCATTCGATGTGTTTCTGCAGGTTGAGGTAGACATTCCGCCGAGGCAGATCCGGACCCAGCGCGGGCACGCTGGCTCGCCGCGCGACGACGAAGGAGCAGCCCGTCGTTCCCGCGAGGGCCTTGTTGGGCACGCCGCTGCACACGTCAATGTGATCGCGCAGCACATCAATATCCTGCCCGCCGACCGCGCTGACGCAATCGATGAACAGCTTGCGCCCGTGGCTGCGCACCACCTCGCCCACGGCTCGCACCGGGTTGATCATTCCGGTGCTCGTCTCGTGATAAACCATGCACACCCACGCCAGGCGGGGGTTGGCGGCGAGCGCGGCCGCAACCGCGGCCGGGTCGGGCATTGTGCCCCACGGTAGATCGATCGTCCGACGTTCGTATCCGTAGCAGGCCAGGATGTCTTCCAAGCGGTTGCCGAACTCGCCGTTCTTGACCAGCAGCACGCCCTCGCCTGGTCTCACGATCGAGGAGAGCGCCGTTTCGTTGGCGGCGGTTCCCGAGCCGCTGACCACGACCGCCACATAGCCCGCGTCGGCACGGAACAACGTCAGCAGGTTGGCGCGAATGCGCCGCACGATCTGCTCGAACGCCGGTTGGCGGTGAGGCATATCCGGGTGTGCCAGCACCGATTTGAGCCGGCGGGAGGTCATCACCGGCCCGGGTGTGAAGAGCATCTTCTTTTCAATCATCCGGATTCCATTCGTCCGTGCGGCCCGCCCTGCCTGAAGCTGGCCGCGGCGGGGCGGGCCGTCGTATCCTCCGTCTCTAGCTCAGCGGGACGCCGGCCTTCTCCATGCGTCCCTTGCAGAAGTCCTCAACCCCCTGCACCGCCTTGGTGAACTCGCCCACGGTGTAGATCGTGGCGGGATGTGAGTTGAACTGATCGAGCGACATCCCGTGCGGCTCGTAGGCCTGCATGGTATACGG
>MFFQ01000061.1 GCA_001780165.1 Candidatus Eisenbacteria bacterium RBG_16_71_46
GGGCCCCGCGCACGTCGAAGACGTCGATGCTCAGCGGGCCGGCGCCCGCGAAGCGAATGGCGAGCGCATCGCGGAACGGCGTGGGGCCGGCCTCGAGGCGGGCGCTGGCGATCGGACCGGGACCGACGCCCGCGGTGGAGCCCGGCACCGCCGGCTGTCCGGCGTCCACCCAGGCCGTGTAGACGAAGGACGCGGTGGCCAGCGTCGCCTCGTCGATCCGGCTCCGGGTCAGGTCTCCCGTGCTGTTCCAGAGCGAGGCGTAGTAGGTGAAGTTGAACGATCCCCCTGAAGCGGCCTTGGCGACGTTGTCGGCCTGGAGGATGGTGTTCACGCCGCCCCATGAGGCCGTGATGATGCCGAACATCGCGTCCACGGCGTTCGGGAAGTGCCCCACGGTCATTGGCGAGGTGTGCAGGTCGCCGATGTGGCTGGACATCATCGTGCTCTCGTAGCGCGAGTGGATGCCGGAGTTCCCGGTGAACTGCCCGTCGTAGTTCTGGGTGCAATGAAGAGGCTGGGTGGCGTCACCGACGTAGTGACACAGATCGGCGATGGTCGTCGCGGCGGCACTCCACTGCTCCGCCTGGAACTGCTGCGTCAAGGTGGCCACGACCTCGCCCACCGCCCAGGGGAGCACGCCGATGTCGAGCACGGTGCCGGCTCCGTACTGCGCTTCGAGCACGGCGCGATCGTGGGACAGCGTGCCCGAGAAGAACTCGGGATACGAATCGATGTCGATGTAGTGCCGGTAGCTCTCCCCGGGCGTGTAGGACTTGCGCGAGTCCGGGTCGGTCACCTTCTGGTCCACGACGCCGTCGTAGGCCCGCAAACCGTCGATGGAGGCCGGCAGGTGCTGCGAGTAGTTCTGCGCGATGTAGTGGTGTGTCGCGCCGCCCCACGTCCAGCCGGCCGCGGGGAACGCCACCCCGAGGGCGGCCACGAGGATCGCGACGCGAAGCGCATGGGCACGGTTCAAGCTGTCGGACATGGCGATAGGGTCCTGGTCTGTGCCCGGCGGTGGGTGCGGGTGCTCGCGACCCTCGAACGACGTTGGAAGATGTGCGGATGGCCGCGCCAATCATCCCAAGCGCGGGCGGAAGCCGTCAATGAGCCGATCCGGGGGGCGGCGATCCGTCCCGCAGGCTCCGCGCGGGCAGGCTCCGCGCGGGCCGAAACCGGGCGCGCGGGCGGGAGATCGGGGTCGTTCCGCATCCGCGAGGGCCACGGTGTCGCCCTCGAGCGCCGGCCCACGCCGGTCAGCGTTCTACAAGTCGAAACGCGAGCCGCTGGCCGAGTCCGTCGAGAAATTGCGCGCGCGGCAGAGCCTGCGCTTCGCGCACGACCGTTACGCGCTGCTGTTGAGCTTTCAGGCGATGGACGTCGCCGGGAATGACGGCGCCATCGCGTGCCGTTGACCCTGACGCTCGGCACCCATAGACTCCCCGCACGCGTGGCATCGTGGCCCGGCAAAGCGCCGCGTTCACGGGTCCGAATCGGAGGCGGTCCATGTATCGCCTATTGCTGTTCGGCGCGGTCGTGCTCGCCGCGCTCGATGTCGCTGCCGCACGTGCCGATGACAGCGCCGTCCCTCAGACGCTGGTGCTACCGTTCCGTACCGTCGGGGTGAGCGATACCACTGCGACCGTGGTCGCCGAGCTGCTCCAGGGCGAGCTCGAAGGGCGCGGCGTCTCGATGGTCGCGAGGAGCCTCCGGTCCGCCGATCTTCTGCCCGGCGAGTCGGCCTGCGACGACGCCGAGTGCGCCAAGGCCGCGGCCCGCAGCTATGGCGCGTCGCGGGTGATCTACGGCTCGCTCAGCCGCCTGCGCGACAAGATCATCGTCCGGGTGCGGGCCCAGTGGATCGCGGATGCGGCTCCCTACTACGCCGACCAAGTCACCTCCACGACCGAAGAGGATCTCGACGCGGTCGTGCGCCGCGTCGCCGACGGCATCGCCCTGGGCCGGTCGAATGCGCAACACGCCACGATCGAGACAGTCACGGCGCAGGAGACACTGGAACCGCGACGCCGCGTCGGCCGCTCCGGAGGCGGGCTGCGGGCGGGTTTCATCTTCCCAGTGGGTGACAGCTACGGTGGCGTCGATCGCCTGACGAGCCTGCGCCTCGCCCACGTGTTCGAGATCCGCGACTACCTGATCGAGAGCACGCCCGTGCTCGGCTTCGCGTGGCGCTCCGGGACGGTGGACTGGACCCTTCTCGATGTGTTCGCGGCGCGGATCTTCGGGATCGGCGACTTCGCACCCTACGTCGGCGCCGGACTCGGGGTCCATTCGGTGCGGGTGGAGAAACAGGTCACGAACTATTCGGGGACCTTTCCCTACCTGGTCTCGAGCGAACAGTCCGAGACCACGCTCAGCGCCGACGTCGGCGTCGGCTTCCTGGCGCTTCGCACCTACGACTACAAGCTGGTGATGGACCTGCGTTACCACTACGTCTTCGCCGAATTCGACCAGCTGGGCGGCAAGGGCGCGCACGGGGTCGCGATCAGCTTCGGAACGATGCGGTAGTTCGTGACCGGGTAGGACGCCGCAGCCGCGGCGATCGAGGTTGCTCACCGCCCGTGGCCGGCGCACACGGTCACGACCACAGGGCTCGGCGACCGTCGGTCATGGTGGGCTGAAGTCCCCTTTCGCGGACGGGGGCGGAATCTTAGCCTCCCCCATGATGGCGCATTCGAACCGGCTGCTGGGCTGGTTCCGCGCGATGGACTCGCTGTGCCAGATGATCGGCACCGCCGCCTGAAATGAGCCCGCGACAACGCCCCGGACATGCGGTGGGGCAGGGCACGGGATCCGATGCGAAACTAGCCTGGACCAACCCGGGGGTGATCGCGAGTCCGAGGCAGGCCACGGTGCGAGTTTACCCCACGTTCACACGTGACGTGCTAACCTCCGACCCAAGGTCACCTTTCTCATGGAGGGAACCATGGCAAGCACGATGCGAGAAACGCCCAAGCTGAAGTCCACGTCGACGACGAAGCGCAACCGCAAGACCACGACGGACGAGATGCGCTTCCCCACGCACGACGAGATCGCCCTGCGCGCCCGCCAGCTCTACGAGAAGTCGGGATACCAGAGCGGTCGTGAGGTCGAGTTCTGGCTCGAGGCCGAGCGTCAGCTGCGTGAAGAGCTCAACGCGTAGCGGGTGCCGCGCGTAAGGTCCTCGGCACGCAGCCCCGCGCGTGCGGCGCACGACGATTGTGGCGAGGCCCGGCGTCCACATGAGCGCGAGCAGAAGGAACTGCGCTGCCGGGCACCGGGCACCTGCACAAGATCCGCGCCGAGCGCTTCCACGGCGCCGCACACCTGCGCCGCATCTTCATGAGCTGTGACGCCGCGTGCCTTGGCTGCCGAGGCGGCCGAAGGGCAAAACGCCAGGGCCAGCATTGGCAAACCGGGGCCACGCGCACGGCAGCACCCAACCCGCTCGGAGCGCAGGATGGGGCATCCCGCCGCAGCTCGGCCGCTCGCAGCCTCAAGGGGGAGCGCCAGTTCCGTCACGCCTCGGCTGTCGCGCCAGGGCCACGCCCGGTGAGCGACCGCGGCCCGCTCGGGCTGGCGCCGGTGGCAGGTCGAACGGTCTTCGGCCCGGCACGGGTCGTGCATGACCAGGCGATCCCAACCCCGCCGCGGCGCCGTCATCTAGGCGCTGGCCGGGACGCCGCTCCGAATCGACGAAAGGAGACCTCTGTGAGACGCCTCAGTCCCTGGTACGCCCTGGTTGCGCTCGCCCTGGCCACGCCGGCCATGGCCGAGACTGCAGTCCGTGCGACCATATCCATCGGCAACGAGCCGCCGCCCCCCGTGGTGATCTACCGCGAGGCGCCGCACATGGTGGTGGTCCCCGAGACCCGCGTGTACGTGGTCAGGGACAACCACCTCGACTACGACTACTTCCGCTTCGAGCGCTACTACTACATCTACAACGAAGACCACTGGTACCGCGCCCGCAGCTACCGCGGGCCGTTCGTCGTGGTGAAGGATCGGCACGTGCCGCGGGCCATCTTCCTAGTGAGCCAGCACAAGTACAAGTGGAAGCACCATGAGCCCAAGTACGCCCGCGCCTCCTCCGGCCATGGACCCGGGTGGGAGCAGGGCAAGGCCTCTGGCAAGGTGAAGGCAAAGGCAAAGGCGAAGGGCAAGGACTGAGGATTGACCGGGGGTGGATTCCCCGGTGGGGCGGTGCACGACGGGCGCCTCGCGTGATGCGGGGCGCCCGCCGCATACGCGGCCACGGTCGTTTCGCCGCGTCAGATCACTCCGTGCCACCCGCTACGCGAGCACCTGCCGGCCGCGCGGCTCGTCACGCCCGCTCGATGACCACTTCGAGGTACTCGCTCGGCACGAGCAGCGTGTCGCGCCCGCGGCGGTTGTGCCGCTCGAGCAGCTCGACCAGCGCCGCGTGGAGCGCCTGCTGTCCCGCCGCGTCGAGCGCCGCGAAGGCCTTGTGCAGCGGCCCGTAGAACCTCCGGAACAGGTCGATCCAGTGCGCCGCCGAAAGGTAGCGGAACATGTACTGCTTGCGCTCCGTGCGGATGTTGCTCGCGTGCGGGCCGAACAGCTCGACGAGGCGTGTCTCGGTGCCCCACGCGGCGGGCGGCCGCCAGCGAGGCGTTGCCGTTGCCGGCGGCCACGTCGAGCACCTTGTCACCCGCCCGCAGGTCCACGGCTTCGCACAGCGTTTCGCCGACGATCTGGAGCAGGACGCCGATGCGGCCTAATCCCCGGCAGTCCACGTGACCTGCTGGCGGGTCTTGATGGCGTCGAAATCGGGCGTCGCGGTAGGCTCGGGCGTCTGCATGGCACGGCTCCTTGCGGTCTGGGGTGGCGCGATTGCTACGTGCGGAAGATGACGGAAAACGGGATGATTCCGCCTTGCCGGGCGCCGGGGAGAATTGACCAAGCGTCCGAAAACGGCCCGCGGGGGCGGTGGTGCATTGTGGTTTGGTTGTCTTCGGGGGGAGACGATGAGCGGCGGCGTCTTGTCCGACATGCTCCGCGCCGTCCGGCTGCGGGGTGCGGTCTTCTACTCCATCGAGGCTGCGGAGCCGTGGGTCGCGGAAGCGCCCGCCACGTGCGAGATCCTACCCGCGATCATGCCCGGGGTCGAGCAGATCACGGAGCGTCAGGTCATCGCGGAGGGCTCGTGCTGGGCCGCGATCGTCGGCGAACCCCCGGTGCGGCTCGAGCAGGGTGACGTGATCCTGTTCCCGCAGGGCGACTCGCACGTGTGGGTCTCGGTCTTCCTGCGCTCGGCGGTGGACGAGTCGAATCGCCGGCGACCCGGGGGAGAGGCCGTGCACGAATCGCGGCCCCCCGTGGGGCGAATCGCGCCCCTAGTCCCCGTGAGAGCATGTCCAAACGTCGCCTGAAGGCGCGTGGCGGCCGGCGCGCCGAGGGCAAGCCCACCCGCGCGCCGGGAGCGGCAACGCGCGATGCCTGGGCGGGCAGGGTCCTCCCGTATGTCGCCCCCGCCGCCATGCTCGTGTTCGCGATCGCGCTGATCGCCATTGACCTCGGTCCGCATCGGATTGGTGGCCTCGATGCCGAAACCGATTTCTACGGGGGGTACGCGCCCGCCGCGGCCGCGCTGGCGCAGGGGCGCATCCTCACTCCGCAGGGCACGCTGCCGGCGGTGTTCGGTTTCGTGGGGCCGCTCTACCCGGCGGCGCTCGCGTTGTTTGGCCGCTGGAACGGCGACTACTTCCATGTCGCCGAGGGCGTGTCGCTGGTGGCCGCGCTGCTCGTGCTCGCCCTGTGGGGCGATCTCCTGCGCCGCCGCGCCGGCCTCGTCGCCGGCACCATCGGCGTCCTGCTGCTGGCGGCCAACCCGGTGCTGTTCCGCCAGGGCTATGGGGTCACCACCGACGCGATGGCCGTGGCGCTGCAATCGCTTGCCGTATGGCTGCTGCTGGGCCGGCCCGAGCGACCCGCGCCGATCGCGGCGGGAGCGGCCGCGGCGCTGGCATTCCTGACGCGCTACACCAGCGTGTACCTGCTGCCGGCCGGTTGCCTGGTCATCTGGCTGGGCGGCACGGGCGCGCCCCGGAGGCTCAACGCCAGCCTCAGGTTCATCGCCGGCTTCGCGGCGCTGGCGCTCCCGTGGGTGGTCTTCGCGCGCCTGCACGGCGCCTCGGTGCAGTTCCATCAGCTGCTGGCGTTCGACGTGTACGGCGGCCCGAAGGGCATGCCGTGGGACGTGTTCCTGGCGCAGGTGTGGCCGCGATTCGAGCACCATCCGCTGGCCGTGTTCACCGCCGACCCGGCCGCGGTGGCGAGTCGCCTGTTTCAGAATCTCGTCGGCCACGCGCGGCTGGACGCGCTGCAGCTGATGGGCTGGCCGGTGGCGGCGCTCGCGGTGGCGGGGCTCGCGCTGCTGTGGGCGCGCCGCCCTGAGCGCGCACTCGCCCCGGTCGTCCTGTGCGGCGCGTGGGCGTACCTGGCGCTGGTGCCCGCCGGTCACAACGAGCGCTATGCGCTGGCGGTGCTGCCGTTCTACGCGGCGCTCGCCAGCACGGCGCTCGTGGCGCTCCTGGGGCTGCGACCTGCGCGTGTGGGCCAGGCGTTGTGCGTCGTCCTCGCCCTGTTCGCCGTCTCGTGGTCGCTGCGCGCGTCGATCCGGCTGCAACAGAAGGTGCTCGTGCAACAGCCGCTCGAGGTCCTCGATTGCGCGACCACTCTGCGCACGCTGGCCCAGCCGGGTGACCGCGTGATCGCGCGCAAACCGCACCTGGCGTGGCTCGCGGGGCTCGAGTCGACGGCGTACCCGGCCAGCGACGACCTCGTGGGTCTCGGCGCGAGTGCGCGCGAGAGCGGCGCGCGCTGGCTCTACGTGTCGGTCGCGGAGGTGCTGTTGCGCCCGCAGACCGCGTTCCTGCTCGACACCACCGCCAGCGTCCCCGGGCTCACGCGCCGCGCGGTCGCGGTGGTCCCGGTGCGGCTCAGCGACGCGTTGAGCTGGTGGCGCATGGGGGTGCTCTACGAGATCGGGCCCGAACTGGGGCAGGTGCCGGACTGGTTCGCGAACGACACGTCGCGCACGTTGCACCTATTGCGCGGGAGCACCGCGACGCTGCCGAACGCAGGACAGTGGCTGAGTCGCGCGTCGGTGGAACTCATGGTGGGCGACACGACCGCGGCGCGTGCGGCGTGGCGCGTGATCGCGCGCATCGACGCGCCGGGGGCGGGCCGACTGCTGTCGCGGGCCGGGGGCGACACGCTGCGGGCGATTGCCAGGGGCAGGCCATGACGGCTCGCGCGAGGCGCATCGGGGCATCCTGTTGAAGGTCTGCAACTCTCACTGAACCGTGCCGGGACTCCCGGAGGCTCCCCCCAGTAGCAGGCAAGTTCCCATTCCCAAATGGATTGGCCCGCGCCTGAGCCACCGTGTCGGAGCCATCTACCGCCCGTGCCCCCGCCGCGCTACGATGCGCCAGCCCTGACCTGACCCCATCCACCCGCGAGGCCGCCATGTCCCGATCGTTCCGCATCGCCGCGTTGCTGGCACTCTCCGTTCTCGGCCTCACGCCCGGCTGCGCCGCGCTGCAGGAGCTGGCGGCGGTCCGCACGGTGACGTTCGCGTTCGCCGGCGTGTCGGACGTGCGATTGGCCGGCGTGTCCATCGGCGCGGGATCGCGCTTCACCTCGCTCGGCGTGAGCGACGCGGCGCGGCTGGGTGCGGCGGTGCTGGCCGACCAAGTGCCGCTCGAGCTGGTGGCGCACGTGAGTGCGGCAAACCCGCGCGAGAACACGGTGACGGCGCGCCTGGTGCAGCTGGGCTGGACGCTTTTCGTCGAGGACCGCCAGATGCTCGCAGGGCAGCTGGCGAACCCGGTGGCCCTCGCGCCCGGGACCTCGACCGACGTGCCGCTCACGGTGCGCTTCGACCTGCTCGCGCTCGGCGGTGGTGGGGCGCGCGACCTGTTCGACCTGGCGCTCGCGATCGCGGGGTACGGCACGGTGCAGAAGGATCTGCGCCTCGAGTTGGTGCCCACCATCGACACGTCGCTCGGCCCGATCCGCTACCCGGCGCCGGTGGTGGTGCGACGCGCGGCGCCGTAGCGCGGCCGCGCGAGGCGCGGCGGCCGGCGGGCGCTGGACGGACTCGCGGTTTGGCGCCAGGGCGTCAGGGTCTGGCGTCCCGAGGCAATGAATTCATCCCGTATCCTGCCATGCCGCGCGCGCACACGGGGCCTGCCCGCGATGATCGCGCGCCGCTAGGCACCTCCGCGCATCCGTGGTCTACTGGGCAGCACGATCCCGATCGCTGAACTCCCACGCGCGATCGCACTCCATCACTAGGCGTCCCGATGGCCTTCGCTGAACTCGACCTGCGTGCCGAACTCGTCTTGGCCCTGGCCAAGCAACACATCACCGAGCCGACGCCCATTCAGGTCGCTGCGCTGCCCGTGCTGATGGCCGGCAAGGACGCCTATCTGAACGCCGAGACGGGGACCGGCAAGACGCTGGCCTATCTGCTGCCGATCTTCTGCCGGCTCGACGTAGCAAAGCAGGCGACGCAGGTCGTGATCGTCGCGCCCACGCATGAACTGGCGATCCAGATCCAGCGCCAGTGCTGCGACCTCGCGCAGAATGCCGGCTACCCGATCCGTTCGCTGCTGCTCATCGGCGGCACGGCGCTGGATCGCCAGATCGACAAGCTCAAGCAGAAGCCGCACATCGTGGTCGGCTCGCCGGGTCGCATCCTCGAGTTGATCCGCATGGGAAGGCTGAAGACGCAGGGGGTCTGGAGCGTGGTGATCGACGAGGCGGACCGGTTGCTGATCCACGAGAGCCTGCCCGCGGTCCGCGCGATCATCCAGGGCGCACCGCGCACATGCCAGCTGATCTTCGCCTCGGCCACGGAACAGCGGGAGAGCGCCGAGGCCATCGCGGCGCTCGCGCCCGATCTCGTCCTGTTACGTGCGGGCGCGGGGCCGGTGAACGAGAACATCGAGCATCTCTATCTCGTGTGCGAGGAACGGGACAAACCCGAGCAGCTGCGAAAGCTCCTGCACGCGCTCCGTCCGGAACGCGCGATGGTCTTCGTGCACCGTGGGGAGACGGCCGAGCGCGTCGCGGCCCGATTGGCCCATCACAAGATCCCGGTTGCGGACCTTCATGCCGCCCGTGACAAGCGGGACCGCAAGCGGGCGATGGACGATTTCCGTAGCGGCGAGGTGCGCGTCCTGATCGCTTCCGACGTGGGCGCGCACGGACTCGACATCAAGGGAGTCACGCACATCGTCAACCTCGACGTGCCGACCCAGAGCAAGGCGTATCTGCATCGCGTGGGCCGCACCGCGCGGGCGGGTGAGAAGGGGCAGGCGGTCACGCTGATGACTGCCGACGAGGCCCGGCTGGTCCGCCGCTATGAGAGCGAACTGGGCATCGTCATGCACCACGTGCGGCTCCGCGAAGGCCGGGTGATCAGCGCGGACGCTGACACGCGACCCGGGCGGACGCAGCGCGATCAGCCCCGACGTCCGGCGACAAAACGCGCGTAGACATCCTCGACCTTCTTTCGAGCCCGCGGCGCCTTGCGAAGGTACTTGAGCGCCGAAGTCATGCTGGGATCGACGAGGAAGCAGTTGATCGGGATGTCCCTCGCCAGGCCCTCCCAGCCGAAGCGGTCGACCATCTGCCGAAGCATCATCTCGAGTGTGACGCCATGCAGGGGGTTCTTGGGCTGTCCATCGATCATGGCTCCGCATCCCTTCCGAGTCGTCACCGCGAGATCCACCCGGGCCGCTGCGAACGGGCCTGCATGCGGTGGTGGTACGAGCAGCCATCAGGATACCGCACCGTCAGGCGCCGTGGCATGC
>MFFQ01000062.1 GCA_001780165.1 Candidatus Eisenbacteria bacterium RBG_16_71_46
GGTCAGGGGGAGGTGAAGCGAGACCACGCCGCTTCGGACAAGCAGTTCGTCGAGCGGGACGCGCTCCGCCTCCAATCGCGCCGCAGCTTCGATCTGGGAAAGCACATCGGTGAACAGGACCGGCATGGCGAAGGCCGCCCGGCAGATTGCCGCGACGCGCTGACCGATCCGGCCGAACCCAACGATCCCGAGCGTCTTCCCTTCCAATTCTTCGCCCACGATGTCGCGGCGGGCCGCGGTGAACTCTCCCTGCCGCACCGCCCGGTCGCTCCGCGCGATCCCCTTTGCCACCGCGAGCATCAGGCCGACGGCGTGCTCGGCCACCGCCTCCACGTTGGCCAGAGGGGTGTGCACTACCCACACCCCCTGCCGCGAGCATCCTTCGATGTCGATGTTGTCCAGCCCAACCCCGTGGCGCGCAACTACCCGCAGCCGGGGCGCATGCGCCAGCAGCCGTTCGTCAACCTTGCCGTTGGCCCGGATGACGATGGCGTCCGCGCCGGGCGCGAGCTTCAGGAGGGTCTCCTCACGATAATCGCCGGCGATGACCACGTCCGCCCGCTCGCGCAGCCAGGCCAGGGCGTCTGGGTGGATCGCCTCGACGAGTAGGACGTGCGGCCGGCCCATCATGGTTCGATCCGTACCCACCCGCGCTGCTCCACGGACGACTCCACGGCGGCCATCACTCGCATTCCAATCAAACCGTCGTAAAGGTTCGGGGAAGGAGGTGCTCCCCGGTCCAAGGCGTCCATGAACTCGTACACTAGGTGGATGAAGAGGTGCTCGTAGGTGATCCCGTGGCCCGGCGGCCACCAAGCCGAGATGTAGGGATGTTCTGACTCGGTGACGACGATGCGCCGGAACCCTCGGGTGGACGGAGGGTCTCTCCGAAGATAGACTTCCAGCTCATTCATCCGCTCAAAGTCGAAGAGGAAAGTGCCTTCGGTACCGTTGACCTCAATCCGCTGCCCGTGCTTATGTCCGGCCGCCACCCAGCTCGCCTCGAACACCCCGGTCGCCCCGTTGGCGAAGCGCGCCAGGAAGCAGGACTCATCCGGTACGGTCACCTCACCCCTCGTGCCCATCGGACGGTCGAAGCTCTGCTCCGGCACGGGGCGAGACTTGATGTGGGTGTCCGCGGTGGCCACCACCGCGGTAATCTCACCCACAAGGAAACGGGCCAGGTCGATACAGTGGGAGTGCAGGTCGCCGATGACGCCGCTCGGCCCGCCCAGGTCCCGCCGGAAGCGCCAGAGCAGCGGATATTCGGGATCGATCGCCATGTCGTTCGTCCACAAGGCGCGCATGTGCAGCACCTGGCCGATCGCCCCCTGGTCGATCAACCGCCGCGCATACATGAGCGCCGGCACCTTCCGCAGGTGATGCGCGATCATGTGGACCACCCCGGCTTGCTCGACCGCCGCCACCATTTCCTCCGCCTCTGTCACGGTCGTCGAGAGAGGCTTCTCGCAGAAGATGTGCTTGCCGGTCGCGGCCGCAGCCACGACGATGTCGTGGTGCAGCGCATTCGGCGCGGACACATCAATGAGGTCGATGTCCTTCCGGTCGACGATGTTGCGCCAGTCTCTCTCTACCTCCTGCCAGCCCCACCGATCGGCGACCTCGCGGAGGGCCCGTTCGTCGCGACCGCAGATAACCTTGCGCACCGGAATGTGTTCGGTGTGAAAAAAGAAGGGCATATCCTGATAGGCGTGGCTGTGGGCCTTGCCCATGAAGCGGTAGCCGATCAACCCGATGTTGACGGGCTTCAGATGGATGCGCCCCCTTCCAGCGGCAGCGTGAGCGGCCACCCCCCCCGGTAGGAGCGTGTCGCCGCCAGCGCAATCTCGGTGGCGCTGCGGCCGTCGTAGATCGTCGGCCCCGTGGCGGGCATGCCGCGGACCACATCCACGAATTGCCGAATCTCGGCGAGGTAGGCATCGCCGAACCGCTCCATGATGTACGTGACCACGTCGTGCTGCCCGCCCTCCCTGGTCAGCAGCAGCACGGGAGTCTGCCGCAACGTGCCGATCATCACGGCTCCCTGTGACCCCAGGACTTCGGTGCGGATATCATAACCGTAGACGGCGTTTCGGCTGACCTCGACATTCCCCAGCGCCCCACTGGCGAACTTCAAGTTGATGATGGCGTTGTCGAAGTCTCCCACGCTGTTCAAGTCGTCAAAAACGAGGGTGCCCCCCTCCGTGAAAACCCGAGTTACCTGACTGCCCATGAGCCACCTGGCCATGTCGAAGTCATGCGTGGCCATGTCCACGATCAGTCCGCCGCTGACCTCAGGGCGGGCATAGTCCAGGCGCGGCATCATCGGGTCCCGTCCGACCGCTTTGAAGGTGACCGGGTCGCCGATGCGCCCCTCGTCGATGAGGCGCTTCGCTCGGGCGTATCCGGCGTCGAACCGGCGCATGAAGCCGATCTGGCAGGGGACGCCTGCGCGCTCCACGGCCTGGATGGCCCGGTCGCACTCCAGGAGGGTGAGCGCCAGCGGCTTCTCGCAGAAGATCGGGCGGCCGGCCGCAGCGGTAGCCGCGATGACATCGGCGTGGGTGCTCGCCGGCGTCGCGATCACGACGGCGTCGACGTCGGGAACGGCAAGGAGTTCGCGGTAGTCCTCGAACCAGCGGGGGACACCCAATTCGGCGGCCGTTCGCTCCGCCAGCCCTGGCGCGGAATCGGCGACGGCCACCAGTTTCGCGCCGGGTACCCGTCCCGAGAGATGACGGGTGAAGATCGACCCCATCCGCCCGAGCCCGATGCACCCGATCCCTAGAAGGCTCATCCTCCGCCCTGGCCCCGTCCGTGGCCGGTCATCAGCCCGACGCGCCGATCATCACGTTCCCCGCCATCGGGTTGCGGGCCTGCGCCAGCGCCACCCTTCTCTCCTGGAGAGCGCGGCGGGACGCGGTCGGCGGCTTCACGGCGTCTCATCCTCCTCGAACAGATCTTGGATCACCCCTTGAAGATGGCCGCGCATCTCCTGGAACGCCGCCTCTTCGTTGTGCCGGGCGATGGCCCTGTAGATGCGACGGTGCTCCCGAATGTACTTGGCCGCCCGCCCGGGCCGCTGCAGGTTGCGGGCCGTGATCGCGTGCCACAGACGCTGGCGCATCAAGTTCGCCGCATGCTCTCCCACATCGAGGAGAAGGGTGTTGTGCGTCGCCCGGGCGATGCGCACGTGGAATTCCCGGTCGGCCTCCATCGAGTACTCCCCGCGCTTGAATGCGGCCTTCATCTCTCGCACCGCTTCGCGCAGGGCCGCCAGATCTCGCGCATCCGCCTCGCGAGCGGCCATGCGCACAATGCTGCACTCGATCGCCTCCCGTGCCCTGAGGAGCTCCATGGGACTGATGTCGTCGAGGGTAGCCAGCGTGAGGCGCTCGCCCGGGGCTGCCTCGCGCACATACGTCCCGTCTCCATGCTGGCTGTCGACAAGGCCGAGGATTTCCAGCGCACTCAGGGCCTCCCGCACGGAGGGACGGCTGACTTTGAACTGCTCCGCCAGCGCCCGCTCCGAGGGCAACCGCTGCCCGGTACGCAGGTCGCCGCTCTCGATCATGGCCCGGATCTGATCGACGATCCGCATGTAGATGCGCCTGGGCTCAATGGGCTGGAAGCTCACCACGCTCGTCCTCCACTGGCCAGCAGGGCGCGCAGGCGGCCCACGGTCTCGGCCGCGTACTGCTGGACGGTACCCAGAGAACTCGCGTCCTTGATGGCCCTGAAGGGATCGGGGCCGGGAGCGGTGCATTCCACGATGATCGATCCCCCGTAGCCGATCGTGCGCAAGGCAGAGATGTGCGGCCGAAGGTCGAGGTGGCCCTCGCCCAGCCCGCCGCGGTTGGTGTCCGCGACATGAAGCCCAAGAAGTTTCTCCCCCGCAGCCCGAATGGCCTCCGCCGGATCAGCCTCCTCAATGTTCATGTGGTAGGCGTCCAAGACAACGCCGACGATCGGGGACGCCACCGCGTCGACGAACCGAAGCGCCTGCGCCGCCGTATTGACGAGGTGCGTCTCGTATCGGTTGAGGGCTTCCACCGCCACCTTCACCCCCCCGCCGCCCGCGTGGTCCGCGATCTGCTGCACGGCCTCCACGGACCAGTTCCATTCATCCCGCTGGTTGCCGAGTGGACGAATACGGCCGACCGCTCCTGGAATGAGACCGATAACGGGCGCGTCAACCTCCCGCGCCAGATCGAGACAACGTCGGAAGTGATCCACCGCCCGGCGCCGGACAGCGGGATCGGGATTGGCGAGGTCCCGGGCGTCCGTGGGCCAGTTGCAGCTGGCCGTCACCCCCAAGACTCCAAGGCCGCTGTCCTTGAGGACCTGCCTCACGTCGGCAGAGTCATACTGTTCAGGCTCTCCGCTGAGCTCGAGGCCATCATAGCCCCAGTTGAACAAATCGGCGGCCAGAGCCACAAGCGGACGGTTGCCGAAGATCCACGCGCATGCTCCGATGGCCCACGGCATCGTTATCCCTCATGAAGAGGAAATGCGATCTGGCAAGACAGGTGGAGCAGTCTGCGCCGCAACTTCACGCCACGAACGGCTTGAGCGAAACCATGGCCGCGTGCGCCGCCGCGGCGGGCGGCATCGCCCAGACACGCTCATTGAAAAGCTCAACCGAAAGCGCCCCGGTGTATCCGAGCCTCCGGAGTGTCGCGGCATACCCGGCAAGATCGATCACGCCGTCGCCCGGCAGTACTCGCGAACCCAGCGTCAGTCGGTCCACGGGACCGGGCTCACTGTCGTGGAAGTGGACGACCGCCAATAACTCCGGAGGGACATCCGCCCACGCTTCTGGTGAATCCCCGCCCTGGTAGGCATTGATCGTATCCAGGGTGAGGCGCACATTGTTCAGGTCCACCTCTTGCACAATGGCCACGGCTTCCGCAGTTGTGCGCACCGAGAATCCAGGCGTGCCAATCGGCTCGAATGCCAGAGTGACTCCAAACCGGGCAGCCCAGTCTGCGTAGCGACGAAGACGTGCAACCGTCCGCGCACGGATCTCTCCCGGCGGAAGCGGGACGGCCAGCCGACTGGGAACCGTTACCAGCACGGGGATTCGAAGAAGGGCGCACACCTCCAGTAGTCCTTTCACCCGCTGGTCCATCAGGGCCAGGTTCTCATCGGGGAAGAGGGAAAATTCCTCGAGCGAATTTAGCGTGGCTAGTGTCAGACCAAGCCGGGAGGCCAATTCGCGGATGTCACCGGCCCGCCGGAAGGCCAGCGTCTCCTCCAGACAAGAGAACCGCAGTTCGACGTCGGCGAACCCGGCGCGGGCCGCCGCCTCAAAGAAGGTCTCTGTGGGTACCTTCAGTAGGGTGGACTGGCTCAGGCAGGGTCTCATCCACGCACCTCGAATCCAAGTTTGTCGCCCGGATTGACCCCTCGGGGCACAACTGTCAGCGCTGCTGCAAGCGAAACAACAACTTGGTGAGCACTCGATCCGAAAGACTCGCCAGCACAACGATCACGCCCAGCAGGAGAATGAACCACTGCGGCTGGATACCCAAGATCACCAAGTAACTGCCCACCGCCCGCAGCAGGAAGGCGCCCAGGAGCGTCCCCAGGAGCGAGCAACGGCCACCGACTAGGCTGCAACCACCGAGAACCGCAGCCGCGATAGCCTCCAGTTCCATCAACTCGCCAAAGCTACCGTCGACGTAGCCGATGCTGGCGGCGTCCAGCATACCCGCGAATGCCGCTAGGAGACCACTGAGCGCGAAGACGATCAACCGTACTCGCGCCACGTTCACCCCACGGGAATACGCCGAGGCAGCGTTCCCCCCCACCGCGAGGATGCGATTGCCCATCGGCATGTAGAACATGACCACATGCAGGACAAGCAGGGCGACCAGGGCCCACAGAACGGCAACGTTGACCCCCCCGAGGTTGGCCCCGCCCATCACATTGAAGATGAGCCGACTCCTCACCTCGTCGCTGGCGCCGAAGTAGAACCCTTCCGTCACTCCATACGCGATCCCCCGGAACAGGAAGAGGGTCCCCAGGGTCACAATCAAAGAGGGCACGCGGAAGAACGCGACGACAGCGCCGTTGAGCAGACCGATCAGCAGCCCGCCTCCCAAGGCAAGCAGCAGGGCCACGCCCAGGTTCACCGTGCGCCCAACCCCGATAAAGATCAAAGCCCCCATCGCGAACACGGAACCCACGGAAACATCGACTTCACCCGTCGAGATCACCAAGGCTTCCCCGAAAGCCATGATCGCCAGGACGGCTGTGATGCGTGACACGGACTGGAGGTTCGCGAAGGAAAGCCAGGTGCCACCCGTCGTGATTGTCAGAAAGGTCACCAGAATCGCCGTGACCACGACCGCGCTGGTCTCCGGTCGCTTCAAGACGAAGCGCGCCAGTGACACCCTCACCCTGACCTCGGAGACCCGGCGTCATTGCCCACGCCCTCACGGATGATCCGCTCGAGATCTTCGGCACTCATCAGATTTCTCGGTACGTCGGCGACCTTGGCGCCGTTCTCGAGGATGATAAACCGGTCGGCGATGCGGTGGATTTGAAAAATGTCGTGGGTAATGTAAATGACGAGCAGGCTCTGGTCCTTCAACTGAACCGCCAGGTCGTTGACGCGCTCTCGCTCGCGAACAGACAGGTTGTTCGTCGGCTCATCCATGATGAGGATCCGACTCCGGAAGTAGACCGCCCGAGCGATCTTGAAGGCCTGGCGTTCTCCTCCTGAGAGAAGGGCGACTTCCCCGTCCACATCCACGCTCTCCCGCAGGCCAAACGCGGTGATCGCTTTTCGACCCTCCTTACGCATCTTCCCCAGGTCGATGAATGGGATGCCGGCGATGCGACGCACGGGTTCGCGTCCAAGGAAGTAGTTCCGCGCAATCGACAGGTTGTCGCAGAGGCCTACCGACTGCTGCGTCGTCTCCACACCCAGGTCGATCGCCAGCTTCGGATGAAAGCTCGTGATCCGCTGCCCATCCAAGTAGACCTCTCCGGAAGTGGGCGCGACTATGCCGGAGATTATGTTCACGAGGCTCGTCTTTCCCGCACCGTTGTCCCCGACGAGACCCACAAGTTCTCCCTGGTAGAAGTCCACACTGACATCGCGCAGGGCCTGCACGGTACCGTACCACAGATTGACGTTCCTCAAGCTGATGAGCGGTGCCCTCTCCGTCTCCACGCTATCCCCTCGCAAGTCCCGCCCCGACTTCGATGACAGACATCAGGCCCCGGATCTCCTGGCCATGACGGTGTTGATGGTGGCTCCCAAAAGCAGGGCGATCCCAACGAAAGCCGTGTACCATGACGGCGGGGCCCCCAGCGTGATCATCTCCGAGCGGACGGCCGTGAGGAAAAAGGTCCCCAGAACGGAACCGAGGACGGTTCCGCGGCCGCCGCCGAGCTGGGTTCCCCCAATGACCGCTGCCGCAATCGACTCCAGCTCTAGCTGCATCCCCAGGGTCACATGTGTTTGAGGGTTTTGCGCAATGGTAACGATCCCAGACAACCCCGCCAGCAGGGAACACGCCACGAAGGCAATTGTCTTGGTCCGAACCACAGTCACACCTCGTGCCAGGGCGGTCGTTTCGTCACCACCGACGGCCAGGAGGTGATTCCCGAACCGGCTGTGGTACAACACGAGGCTCGCGAGCACGGCAATCAGCATGAACCACAGAAACGCGTTGTCGAGGCGCAGCCACTGGCCCCCAAACGCTTGGGTCAGCCAGTGGGCCCTTGCGCCCTGGGAGAAGCGCATCACGGTGCCACCAGTCGTCACGTAGATAATGCCGCGATAGAAAAACAGGGCCCCCAGCGTCGCAATCATTGACGAGATGCCGCCCCGCAGGACCAGCAAAGCATTCAGCAGACCGATGGCTGCCGCCAGCATGAGCGCGGCGAGCAGGGACAGAGGGACCCCCAGCGTTGGTTCGGAAGCAATGAAAGCGATGGCGACAATCCCGTACACCGAGCCTACAGAGAGATCGATCTCACGAGAAAGGATGACTATTGTCTGCCCGATCGCCAATAGCCCGAGGATGGCGGCATACCGGGTGATGTTGATCATGGTGAAGAACTGGAACCAGCTCTCGGGGTCGACGGCGCCAAACACCAGGAAGACGAGGATCGTGCCGAGGACAATAGCCGCGTCCGGACGCTTCCGAAACCTCGTGAGAGGCCTGGTGACGTGCTGGATGCCGACGGCGGGGGCCCTCATGCAAGTCGGGGGGGGGCGCTTACGCGTGCCCCCCCGCCTCAGCGAGTTACCAGGTCACCTGCTTGTCGTATTCGGTGCCGAACACATTCCGCACGAAGGGGACCCATCGACCCACGTTGGTACTGTCAATGATGACGGGCCCCGTGAGGAAGTCAGCCTGCGGCCAGAGGCCGAGGTTGTTGTACCAGTACAGGATCTCCATGGGAGCGTACCCCTGCAGCCAGAACCCCTGGCTGTGCGTTTCCAGCACCTTGCCCTGCTTGATACCTTCAAGGGCAACCGGGCTCTCGTCAACTGTAATGACGATGGTGCCATTGCTGGCGCCGACGCCGGGATTCCTCCCCAGTTCCTTCGCCACGCCGTACGCCCAGGGCGAGCTCCAGGAGGCAACGGCGAAGATGTAGTTGACGCTCTTGTTCTTGGTCAGATAGGACTGCATGATACTCCGCGCGCGCGCCGGATCCGCCGTGATGAAGAGGTTGTCCACTTGGGCATTGATGGTCTTCATCGCGTCGGCCATCCCCTTACACCGCAACTTGAGACCCTGGTGCGCCGCGTCGTGGATGGCACACAGGACCCTCTGCGGGTTCGGAATCTTACCCGCTTTGGCCAGTTCGAGCGCGTGCTGGCCGAGTCTGAGTCCCGCAAGGTACTCGTCGCCCCCGACATACGTCAGGTAGGGAATACGTTTGCCTTGAGGACGCGGATCCGGAATGTTGAAGGCGACGACAGGAATCCCCTGAGCGATGGCGCCCTTCAGAACAGGTGCGAGCGCGTCGCTACTCACGATGGGGACGGCGATCCCATTGGGCTTCGTCGCGATGGCTTGCCTGAGGAGTTCCACGAACTTCTGGAGGCTGTATTCGTTCGTGGACACATACTCGGTCTTGACGTCAGGGTACCTCTTTTCGAATTCCGCCATTGAGAGCGTGAGCCACTTCATGTTGGGGTCGTTGGAGCCGATGTGCGATACCATCACGAAGCGGTATTTGTAGGCGGCCGCGTAGCTGTTCCCGCCGGTCACCAACAAGAGGAGGACCACGATGGCCGCAAACCGCAATGTGATTCCTCTCATCTCGGGCTCCCTTCTCTCCTGTCGTTTTGCCGTCCCTGCAGTTCTAGGCACCAGCCCAGCGCCGTGGGCAACACTAGGCCGCCGGTCACCGTCACCTCCTTTCCCGCGAAGTACTATGACAGGTGGCCGGAGACACTCCTGCCCGTCACAGCCGTCACGCCCTCAGTGCCGTCCCGCCGCCTCCGGAGGGGATGCCAGTGTGCAGATGCTCCTTTCTCCGTTTGCGGTCCCTTCCGCACCTCAACCAACTCTGCCTCCTCGCGTTCCCTGACCTGATCAAGGGAGGCGGAACAAGGTAAGGTTGCCAAGTGACCTGACCAATTTCTTCTTTCTCGGAACTAGGGATTCCTTCCTTAAGATTGAGCGCATGAAGATGAGCGCATGGCGGGGGCATACAGTCCCGCGGCATTTGAGGTCTTACGGCGGGCAGTCACGGTCTTAATGGAGCGCCACTCACGAGAGGCGCGGCGCCGCAGTCCCCGCGGCGCCGGTCATCCAGGAGAAGGCCGGGTCGATGCTAACGCGGTACGACTTGTCCGGACCCGCCACGGCCCATAAGTAGAAGCCCGTTGTCCCTGGTGCGGCGACGGTGGGGTGGTAGCCACGCGTGATAACGACGGCGCCCTCCCCGGTAATGACCTGGCTCTCGCGCCAGCCGGTCCGGTCATAGAACAGCTGAATCAAGTATCCGTCGGCGGGCGAGAGCCGGTAGTAGTAGATTTCCTCCAGAACACTCTCTTCGGCGGTGACCTGATCGTGCTTGTGGGGCGGCATGCCTGACCAGTGGCCCGGAGGATTCACCGTCTCGCCGACGATCAGGCGCGTCGCGGGGCCGTCAGACCCGAGGAGGATGCGAACCTGTCGCTGCCAGTGCGCGCCGCCTACCGTGGAGACCGTCACCGTCTCGGGGGTCACCGAGAAGGGACGTGCCGGTCCCGCCGCGGGAGCACTCACGACCACGGCTTCCAGCGCGCTGCGACTCCTGAGTGTGATGGACGCACCGCCGGGGAGGTAGGCAGCCCAGGGGGAAGCTGTGAACACGTCGTCCCGCTGCAGCGGCGATTCCCATTTTTGTCCGTCACAGTCGGCGGTGAGCCGGGCGGTTCCGCTCAAAGGAACCACCAGCGTCTCGCGATCGGGGAACCGCTGCGCCCATGTCTCACCCGCCGGCAGGGCGAGTCGGTCAATCTCCAGGAAGCGCAACGGCGAGTTGCCCGCCCCGACCAGTCGTTGATGACGCTGGCCGGCACGCACGGGATAAAAGGAGGGCATGGCACTGTTCAGATTCCGCTGGCGCCGAAGTGACTCCTCCCCTGCGCGCGCATGGCGTCGCACCGCCGGCCGCCCGGCCTCGCGGGTGCTACAATTACAATGTTATGGCCACGAAACACGTGCTCTCCCGGGTGGACGATTACTTCCTCATCGATGAGTTGCTCTCCGACGACGAACGGCTCATCCGCGGCACGGTCCGCCGCTTCGTGGACCGCGAGGTCCTGCCACACATCGGCGGCTGGTGGCTCCGCGGGGAGTTCCCCGCCCACCTCATCCCGCCGATCGCCGAGATGGGGCTGCTGGGTGCCAACCTGCCCACCGAGTACGGCGCCGCCGGGGTGAGCAACATCGCCTATGGCCTGATCCTCCAGGAGCTGGAGCGGGGTGACTCCGGCCTGCGCTCCTTCGCCTCGGTGCAGGGGGCGCTGGTGATGTACCCCATCTACGCCTTCGGCACAGAGGAGCAGCGCCGCCGCTGGCTGCCCCAGCTGGCCCGCGGCGAGGTCATCGGCTGCTTCGGCCTGACCGAGCCCAGCGCCGGATCCGACCCCGCCGCGATGCAGACCCGGGCGCGCCGGTCCTCCGGCGGTTGGGAGCTGAACGGCACAAAAATGTGGATCACTAACGGCTCGCTGGCGCAGGTGGCGATCGTCTGGGCCAAGGACGAGGACGGGGAGATCCGCGGTTTCATCGTCGAGACCGACCGGCCGGGCTTCTCCGCGCACGAGATCAAGACCAAGTCCTCGATGCGGGCCTCCGACAC
>MFFQ01000063.1 GCA_001780165.1 Candidatus Eisenbacteria bacterium RBG_16_71_46
GTTGCCGTCGCCCACCACCAGGTTGTAGCCGAGGTGGTGATCGGAATCGGTCCAGCCGCGCAGCTGGATTCCGACGTCCGACGAGCTGCGCAGGCCCCAGAAGTCCGCGACGGTCTTCTCGACGGAGCGGTACTGCCAGAAGGCCTCGGCGCTCTCGAAGGTGGGCGTGGCGATCTCGCCGAACAGGATGTCCCCGCGCGGGACGACGCGCTTCACCTGGAGGTAGGCGTTCTTGACCAGGACCCCCAGCTTCCCGCCGCTCGTGAGTTCCTTGCCGTCCATCTCCAGGCGCAAGCGCGTCGCGACCCGCGCCGTGAGGTCGTTGTCGAGCTGGAGGTAGGCACGGCGGAGCTGGGTACCCATGAGATCCCGGCCGATGTTCGCTTTGCCGTCGATATTCGCCTGCCCCTGGTCCACGCCCTTCGCGTCGTAGAGATGCTTCGGGTCGCCCGCCAGGTTGTAGTAGAGGTCGCCGAACATGTAGCCGCTGATCTTTCCACGTGGGAAGTCGGGCGGCGCCGGCTGGATGGTGACGGCGGAGAGCATCGCCGGGGCCAGCGCCGCCGCGCTGCCGGGCGCGCCGGTCGGCGGCGCCGTCCCCGCCGCGCTCGGGACCGCGATGAGGAGGGCCAGGACAATGACCGGGACCGGGCGTGACATGGGTCTCCTTTCGTCGTGATCCGCGCGGCGCGGCCGGCGGGGAGTCGAGCGCGGGCGCATTCGGGGGCGGGATGACTTCACGGCCGCAAGGTCACCACGGGCCGTGTTACCGCGCTGTTACCGCGGCATGAAGGCGGGGGGAAAAACGCCGGGTCGAACCCGGTCGGCTCAGCCGGCGGCGCGGTGGCTCCGGGCGTTGGGCCCGGCGCCTCCGGCCGGCTCGCGCGGAATCTCCACGCGGAAGGTGCTGCCCTCGGTCGCGCGGCTGCGCAGCGAGACCTCGCCCCCGTGAAGCGTGGCGATGTGCTTGACGATGGAAAGCCCGAGCCCCGTCCCCCCCCGCTCGCGCGAGCGCGCCTTGTCCACGCGGTAGAAGCGCTCGAAGACCCGCGGCTGGTCCGCCTCGGGGATGCCGCATCCGGTGTCCTCGACCTCGCACCAGACCCGCGTCGCGGACTCGCCGATCCGCACGCGCACGCGGCCCCGCTCGGTGAATTTCACCGCGTTGTCGAGCAGGTTGGCGAGGAGCTGCTCCACGAGGCGCCGGTCGGCGTTCACCCGCAGCTCCGGCCCGGGCTCGAGCGCCAGATCGAGCCCGGCCGCCGCCGCGCGCGGGCGGAGGGCGGCCACCTGCCGCGCGGCGGCCTCGCGCAGATCGAAGCGCTGGAGGTCGAGCCTGGCCTCCGGACGCTCGAGCCCCGCGAGCGTGAGGAGGTCCTCGGCGATGGCCTCGAGGCGCACCGCCTGGTCGCGGATCACCCGCACGAACCGTTCGCGGTTCTCGGGATCCTCGAGCCCTCCCTCGAGCAGCGTCTCCGCGTAGCCGCGCAGCGACGTCAGGGGCGTGCGCAGCTCGTGCGAGACGTTGGCCACGAAGTCCTGGCGCACCTGGTTCAGGCGCTCCGCTTCGGTCAGATCGTGGAGCACCAGCAGCACGGCGCCCTCGCCGGCGCCCGGTAGCGGCGCGGCCATCGCGTGCAGGAGCCACTGGCCGGGCGTCCAGAGCCGGACGTCCGCCTCGCGCGCGCGATCCTCCCCCCGCGCCGACTTGAGGAGCGCGTCCAGCTCCGCCGAGCGCACGAACTCGGCAAACGGCACGCCGGCCTCGGCCGGCAACGCAACGCCCAGCAGATCGGCGCAGCTGCGGTTCATGCGGATCACGCGCCCCGCGCCGTCCACGAGCGCCACGCCGTCGCGCAGGTGGGCCAGGATCCGCTCGCGCTCGTCCCGCTCGCGCCCCAGCGCCTCGAGCCGGGAGCGGCTCTCTCCCGCCATCCGATTGACCGCCCGGCCGAGCTGCCCCAGCTCGTCGGCCGGCTGCTCGCGTGCCCGTGCCGTGGGATCCCCCGAGCCGAGCCGGCGCGCCACCGCTTCCAGCTCCCGGATGCGTGCGGCCTCTCGCCCCGCCACCCACAGGACCAGCGGCACGCTCAAGAGCAGCGCCAGGGCGGCGGCAGCCAGGGAGATCCGCAGGAGCGCGTTGTCGAGCGCGCGGATCATCACGAGCGGCTCGGAGAGCCGCACCACCGCCACGCCCCGCCCCGGCGGAGCGGGAACGGCCACGTACACGAGGTCCACGCCGGTGGTGCGGCTGTGCCGGAGGGCCCGGCCCGTGCGCCCGGCCAGCGCCTGGCTCACCTCGGGCCGCGCGGCGTGGTTTTCCACCTCGGAGAGCCGCCCCGGCGGCACCTCGGTGTCCCCGAGCACGCGCCCCGTGCGGTCGATGAAGGTCACGCGGTAGCCCAGCGTGGCGCCCATCCGCGCGGCGGCGGCTTCCCAGTCGTCCTGCGGCGGCAGCTCCGTGGCCATATGGCGTGCCGCGCGCTCGAGCGCCTCGTCGGTGCGGCCCACGACCCAGCCGAACTGCTGGCGGACCGCGAGCACCGTCATGAGCGTGAGCGCCGCCGCCACGACCAGCACGTGGCCGGCGAAGAGCCGCACCCTCAGGGAGACGCTCACGCGGGCCTCATGCGGCGCCGGCGGGCGCCACGAGCTTGTAGCCCGAGCCCGTGACGGTCTCGATCAGGCGCTGCCGCTCTCCCAGCTTCGCGCGCAGTCGCCGGATATGGACGTCCACCGTCCGGGTCTCCCCCACGTAGTCGTAGCCCCAGACCTTGCGCAGCAACTCCTCGCGGGAATGCACGCGACCCGGGTGGCGCGCCAGAAACGCCAGCAGGGAGAACTCGCGCGGGGTCAGCGCGAGCGGGCGGCCGCGAAAGCTGGCTTCGTGCGCGCCAGGATCCACGCGCAGGTCCCCCACCTCGATGGCGCGCGGCTCGCGGGCCGGTCGCGAGCGGCGCAGCAGCGCCTGGATTCGCGCCACCAGCTCGCGCGGGCTGAACGGCTTGGTGAGATAGTCGTCGGCTCCGCGCTCGAAGCCCAGCAGCTTGTCCATCTCGGCCGCGCGCGCGGTGAGCACCAGCACCGGCAGGTCGAGGGTCGTCGGCTCGTCGCGAAGCTCCCGCAGCAGCTCGAGACCGTTGCGGCCCGGGAGCATGAGGTCGAGCACCACCGCGTCGGGCCGCGAGGCGAAGATCCGCTGCAGGCCCTCCTCGCCGTCCGCGGCCACCGCCACGCGGAATCCGGCGCGCTCCAGGTTGTAGCGGACGAGGTCGCGGATCTCCTTCTCGTCCTCGATGACCATCACGAGGTCGGCCATGGATCCTCCCGGCGCGAATGCTACGAAGGGGCGGAGCAGGGGGTCAATCGCCCGGCCGCGGGCGTGGCCTTCGCCCCGGGCGGGCGCCGGCGCTCAGGCGCGGCGCACCTCGGCCTCGCGCGCGGCGCCGACCGAGACCGCTGCGATCGGCACCCCGGTCTCGCGCTCGATCCACTCCAAGTAATCGCGCGCGCGCGCCGGCAGATCCGTCCAGCGACGGGCGGACGTGGTCGACTCCTTCCAGCCGGGAAACTCCCGGTACACCGGCCGGCACCGCGCGAGCGCGGGGGCCGAGGCGGGGAAGTCCTCGACCGGCCGACCGTCCACCTCGTAGCGCACCGCCACCTGGATGCGGTCGAAGGCGTCCAGCACGTCGAGCTTGGTGACGATGAGATGGTCGAGCCCGTTCACGCGCGCGGCGTAGCGTAGCGCGGTCAGATCGAGCCAGCCGCAGCGGCGTGGCCGACCGGTGGTGGCGCCGTATTCCTCGCCCGCCTCGCGCAGCCGCGCCGCCTCCGCCTCGGGCATCTCGCTCGGGAACGGGCCGTTGCCGACGCGGGTCGCGTACGCCTTGGTCACGCCGATCACCCGATCCACGGCGCGCGGTCCGAGACCGACGCCGAGCGGCGCCCCGGCGGCACTCGCGGCCGAGGAGGTCACGAACGGGTAGGTGCCATGATCGAGGTCGAGCAGCGTGCCCTGCGCCCCCTCGAGCAGCACGCGCCGGCCGTCCCGGAGCGCCCGGTGCAGTTCGGCCGAGACGTCGCACACCATCGGCTCGAGCCACGCGGCGGTGTCGGCCAGCTCCGCCGCGAGCCCGGCGCCGCTCATCGGGCCGAGGTCGGCCTCCGGGAACTCGCGCCTGAGCCGCGCGAGATTGCGGTCGGCCGCGGCGACGAAGGCGTCACGGTCGACGAGGTCGCCGATGCGGATGCCGGTGCGCGCGGCCTTGTCGCGGTAGGCGAAGCCGATGCCACGGCCAGTGGTGCCAATCGCATCCGGGCCCCGCTCGGCCGCGGCTTCCGCCGCGCGGTGGTAGGGCAGGATGAGGTGCGCCGCGGGGCTCACGCCGAGACGCCCCACGACCTCGACCCCGAGGGCCTCGAGCCGGCCCACCTCCTCGCGCAGTCGCGGCAGGTCCACGACCACGCCGTTGCCGATCAGGCAGCGCCGCCCCGGGTGCATCACACCCGACGGCACCAGGTGCAGCACCACCGTGCGGCCCTGGTGAATGACGCTGTGCCCGGCGTTGGGCCCGCCCTGGTAGCGGGCCACGACCTCGGCCTGCCCGCTGAGCGCGTCCACCACCTTGCCCTTGCCCTCGTCGCCCCACTGGGCGCCGACCACCACCGTGCACGGCATTCGAGAACCCCCCGCGCGCAACCGCGCGGCACGCTAGCAGAGCGTCGCGGGCGGCGGCAAACGCGGCGCGCGCGAGGAACGGCGGGCTCGATTCTGAGGCGGGGCTACTTGGGCGCGCTGGACAGCGCCTCGATCACGATGTCGGCGGCCTCGAGGCCGGCGCGGCGCTGGGCCTCGGCGGTCGAGGCGCCGAGGTGCGGGGTGGCGATCACGTTGGGGAGCTTGAGCAGCGGGTGCTCGCCGGGCGGCTCGGTGGCGAAGACGTCGAGGGCCGCGCCGCGTAGCCGTTTGTCGAGCAACGCCTGGAGCAGCGCCGGCTCGTCCACGATGCCGCCGCGCGAGCAGTTGACCAGCACCGCGCTGGGTCGCAGCAGCGAGATCTGGTTGGGCCCGAGCAGGCCGCGGGTATCCGGGCTCATCGGCACGTGGATCGAGAGCACGTCCACCTCCGGCAGCATCTGCTCGAGGATCGCGCGGCGCACGCTCTCGAAGCCCTGCGGCCAGTGCGTCAGCAGGGGATCGGAGGCCCAGACCTCCATTTCGAAGGCGAGGGCGCGCTTCGCCACCTCGCGCCCGACGCGGCCGAATCCGATCAGCCCCAGCCGCTGCCCGCTGAGCTCGCGGCCGGTGTACTTGGCCTTCTCCCACCGCCCATGGGCGAGGTCGGCCGCGGCCTGCGGAATGTGCCGCTCGAGCGCGAGCATCATCGCCATGGTGAGTTCGGCGACCGACACCGCGTTGGCGCCGGGGGTGTTGAACACGGCCACCGCATGGCGCCGGGCCTCGCCGAGGTCCACGTTGTCGAGGCCGGTGCCGGCACGCACCACGACCTTGAGCGAGGGGGCCGCCCGCAGCACTTCGCCGGTGACGCGGGTCGCGCCGCGAATGACGATCGCGCGGCAGCCCTGGAGCGCTTCGCCGAGGGTGGCGCCCTGGAGACCGGTGCGCTCGACCACCTCGATCCCGGCGGCGCGCATCCGTTCGACCGCCGCGGCGTCGAGGCGATCGGCGACCAGGACCTTCAAGCGCTCTCCCAGCCCTCGCGGGCGGCCGTCCCGGCTCCGCGGGCCGGGTGGCCGAAGGCGCCCGCGCACTCCTCGAGCGCGCTCGTGACCGCCACCATGTCGTGCAGGTCGTAGCCGCCCATGTGCCCGACGCGCAGGATCTTGCCCTTGAGATGATCCTGGCCGCCGGCGACCACCATGCCATGCACCTCGCGCAGGCGCTTGATCACGGCCGAGGCGTCCACGCCCTCGGGCGGGATCAGGCCCGTCACCGAGTGCGCGGGGTTCGACGAGAACACCCGGTAGCCGGCGTGCCGGGCTCCGGCATGGAGCGCCAGGGTGAGCCGGCGGTGGCGCCGGTGCACCTCGTCGAGGCCCTCTTCGTGGATCATGGCGAGCGCTTCCTCCAGCGCCAGGATCAGGCTCACCGCGGGCGTCCAGGGCGTCTCTCCCTGCGGCATGCTCTTCCGCAGCTTGCGCAGGTCGAAGTAGAAGCGCGGCAGCCTCTCGCCCTCGATCGCCTCGGCCGCCCACGGCGCGAGGCTGACCGTGGCGAGCCCGGGAGGCACCATCAGGCCCTTCTGGGAGCCGCACACCACGACGTCCACGCCCCAGTCGTCCTGGAGCAGCGGGTGAACGCCGAGCCCGGTGATGGCGTCCACCACCAGCCGCCGGCCGCGCGAGCGCGTCTCGCGGGCGAAGCCCTCGATGTCGTACAGCGTCCCGGTCGAGGTCTCGCTGTGGGTCGTGAACACGGTGGTGATCGCGGGGTCGGCGTCGAGCAGGCGCGCGACCTCGGCGGGGTCCACCCCCTTGCCCCACTCCACGGGCAGCGTCTCGCGGGGCAGCCCGAAGGCCGCGAGCAGTGAGGCCCAGCGCTCGCCGAACTTGCCGCCCACGATCGCCAGCGCCTTTTCGCCCGGCCGCATGAGGTTGACGACCGCGGCCTCCATCGCTCCGGTGCCCGAGGCGGCGATCATGAACACCTCGCCCTGGGTGCGGTGCAGCTCGCGCAGCGCTTCGGTGACGCGCTTGAACGTGGCGCGGAACACCTCGGTGCGGTGATGGGGAGGCACCTGCGAGAGCGCGCGCAGGATGCGCGTCGGGATCTCGACCGGGCCTGGGGTGAAGAGCCGCGTCCGGGTGGCGGTGCGGACGCTCGAACGGGTCGGCGTGGTCACGGGCATGCGCGAAGGCTCCTAGTGCGCGTAGTGCGCCGCCTGATCGTCGTCGGGCCGCGGCGGGGGCGGCGCCTCGCCCGGCCGGTCCAGGGCATGCTGCAGCACCTGGTCCATGTTGTCGATCGGAACGAACTCGAGGCTGCGCCGCACGTCGGGCGGCATCTCGGCCAGGTCCTTCTCGTTGGCGCGCGGGATGAGCAAGGTCTTGATCCCGGCCCGCCGCGCGGCGACCGCCTTCTCGTTGAGGCCGCCGATCGGCAGCACCGCGCCGCGCAGCGTGATCTCGCCGGTCATCGCCACGTCCGGCTTGGTCGGCACGCCGGTCAGCGCGCTCACCAGCGCCGTGGCCATGGTGATGCCGGCCGAGGGCCCGTCCTTCGGCATCGCGCCTTCCGGCACGTGCACGTGGATGTCGATGTCACGGTAGAACCACTTGTCGAGCCCGAGCTGGGCCGCCCGGGCGCGCGCGTAGGAGAGCGCCGCCTGGCCCGACTCGCGCATGACGTCGCCGAGCTTGCCAGTGAGCTGGAGCTCCCCCTTGCCCGGCAGCACGCTCACCTCGATCGTGAGCAGCTCGCCCCCGGTATCGGTCCACGCGAGCCCGGTGGCGACGCCGATGCGGGAGCCCCGCTCGACCAACGAGTCGAGGAAGCGCCGCGGCCCGAGCAGGCGTTCGAGGCTGTGGGGCGTCACCGCGACTCGGCCATGCAACTGATCGCTGGCCTTCTTCTTCGCCACCTTGCGGCACAACGCGGCGATCTCGCGCTCCAGGCTCCGCACCCCCGCCTCGCGCGTGTAGTAGCGGATCATCGCCTGGATCGCGGGGACGCCGATCTTCAGCTCCTCGGCCTCGAGCCCGGCCGCCGCCAACTGCTTCGGCAGCAGGAAGCGGCGCGCGATCTCGACCTTGTCGCCCTCGAGGTAGCCGGGCAGGCGAATGGTCTCCATGCGGTCCGCAAGCGCCGGCGGGATGCTGTAGAGCGAGTTCGCCGTGCAGATGAACATCACCTGCGAGAGGTCGAAATCCACCTCGAGGTAGTGGTCGTTGAAGGTGTGGTTCTGCTCCGGGTCGAGCACTTCGAGCAGCGCCGCCGCGGGGTCGCCGCGGAAATCGCTGCCGAGCTTGTCCACCTCGTCGAGCAGGAACACCGGGTTGCGGCTGCCGGCCCGGCGCAGGCTCTGCAGGATGCGCCCGGGGAGCGAGCCGATGTAGGTGCGGCGGTGGCCCCGGATCTCGGCCTCGTCGCGCACCCCACCCAGCGCCACGCGCACGAAGCGCCGGTTGAGGGCGCGGGCGATGGACTTGCCCAACGAGGTCTTGCCCACCCCGGGGGGGCCGACGAAGCACAGGATCGGGCCCTTGATCTTGCCGGTGAGCTTCACCACCGACAGGTACTCGACGATGCGCTCCTTGACCTTGCGCAGGCCGTAGTGGTCCTCGTCGAGGATCTTCTCCACGCGGCGGATGTCCCGCTGGTCGCGCGTCGAGCGCGCCCACGGCAGCGCCACCAGCCAATCGAGGTAGTTGCGCACCACCGTGGCCTCGGGCGACATGAAGCTCATCTTCGAGAGCCGGTCGAGCTCCTTCATCGCCTTGACCGCGACCTCGCGCGGCATGCGGGCCTTTTTCACCGCCTCGGCGATCTCGTCGATCTCGCTCGCGAACTCGTTCTGGTGCCCGAGCTCCTTGCGGATCGCCTTGAGCTGCTCGTTGAGATAGAACTCCTTCTGGTTCTTGTGCACCTGCGAGCGGACCTGGCCCTCGATCTTGCGCTCGAGCTTCACGATCTCGAGCTCCGCCGCGAGCATCTCGCCGAGCAGCCGCAGCCGGCCGGCCGCCCCCTCGACCTCGAGCAGGCGCTGCTTCGGCGGCACCTTGACCAGCAGGTGGGCGGCCACGGTGTGGCTGAGCGAGGACGGGTCGGTGAGATTGCCCGCCGTCATCAGCACCTCGTCCGGGATCCTGCGGTTGAGGTGCACGTAGTCGTTGAACAACGCGAGCACGTGACGCATGAGCGCCTCGCCCTCGGAGCTGCCCGCGCCGTCCTCGGGGAGCACCGCCACCTTGACCGTGTAGCAGTCGCTCGACCAGAAGAAGCGCTCCACCCGGCAGCGGCAGACGCCCTCGACCAGCACCCGCATCGTGCCGTCCGGGAGGCGGAAGAGCTGCAACACGCGCACCACGGTGCCGACGCGGTACAGCTCGTCGTGCGACGGGTCGGCAACCTCGCTGCGCTTCTGCGCCGTGACGAACAGCATCCGGTCGCGCGCCACGGCCTTCTCGATCGCGTTGATCGAGGGCAGGCGCCCGACCAGCAGCGGGATCGTCATGTAGGGGAACACCACGACGTCGCGCAGCGGCAGCAGCGGCAGGCGGTCGCGGAACTCGAACGTCTCGTCACCGCGCGCCACCTTGAGGCGCTGCGCCCTGTCGGCCGGCGCCGGCCGGCTCTTGGGGCTGGACTCGCGCTTTCGGGATGTGGGTGACACGAGGGCTCCTGTCGTTGGTCTCGGCCCGCGCAGGCGCGGGCGCCATCCGTTGCAGTCGAGGGCGATGTGCGCCCGGACACCGTCCACGGCCGGTCGGCGGGCGGCGGCGTACCGCCTCACTCGGCCGGGCGGGCCCCCGGGCGATGCCGGCGGGCGGTCACGCGCACCGGGTCATCAGGCTTCCTTGCGGCGCTTCTCCCGTTCCCCACGGAAGGTGAGCAGCGGCGGGGCGCCGCTCACGATGCATTCGCGCGAGATCGTGCAGCCGATGACGTCGGCGCGCGAGGGAATGTCGTACATCACGTCCAGCATCGCTTCCTCGATCACGGCACGCAGCCCGCGCGCGCCGGTGCCGCGCTTGATCGCCTCCTGGGCGATGGTGCGGAGCGCGTCCTCGGTGAAGTCCAGCTTGACGCCCTCCATCTCGAGGAACTTCTGGTACTGCTTGGTGATCGCGTTCTTGGGCTCGGTGAGGATACTGACCAGCGAGTCCTCGTCCAGCGAATCGAGCACCCCGACGATCGGCAGGCGGCCCACCAACTCCGGGATCAGGCCGTAGCGCAGCAGATCCTCCGGCTCCACCAGCGACAGCAGCTCGCCGATGTTCTTGTCCTTCTTGCTGCGGATCTCGGCGCCGAATCCCAGCATCTTCTGGCCGACGCGCCGCTCGACGATCTTGTCCAGCCCCTCGAAGGCGCCGCCGCAGACGAACAGGATGTCCTTGGTGTTGACCTCGATGTACTTCTGCTGGGGGTGCTTGCGGCCGCCCTGGGGCGGCACGTTGGCCACCGTGCCCTCGAGGATCTTGAGCAGCGCCTGTTGCACGCCCTCGCCCGAGACGTCGCGCGTGATGCTGGGGTTCTCGCTCTTGCGCGAGATCTTGTCCATCTCGTCGATGTAGACGATGCCGTGCTCGGCATTGACCAGGTTGAAGTCGGCGGACTGGAGCAGGCGCACCAGGATGTTCTCGACGTCCTCGCCGACGTAGCCGGCTTCGGTCAGGCTGGTGGCGTCGACGATCGCGAACGGCACCTTGAGGAACCGCGCCAGGGTGCGCGCGAGCAGGGTCTTGCCGGTGCCGGTCGGGCCGACCAGCAGGATGTTCGACTTCTCGAGCTCGACGTCGCCGGGGGGCGGGGTCGCGTAGATGCGCTTGTAGTGGTTGTAGACCGCCACGGCGAGGGTCTTCTTCGCCCGCCCCTGCCCCACCACGTATTCGTCGAGGATGCGCTTGATCTCGGCCGGCTTGGGGAGCTGGCCCGCGGCCGAGGGCTGCTCGCGCTCGAGCTCGCCCTCGAGGATGTCGTTGCACAGCTTCACGCACTCGCTGCAGATGTACACCGACGGCCCGGACACCAGCCGCGCGACCTCGTCCTGCCCGCGACCACAGAACGAGCAGCGGATGGGATGGGGCGTCGCGATGCGCTTCTTCATGACTCTCCCGGGGAAAGGTTCGGGCGCCGCGGAAGCGGCCGGCTAGGGCCGCTTCGCGATGATTTCGTCCACCAGCCCGTAGCTCTTGGCTTCCTCGGCCGACAGGAAGTAGTTGCGGTCGGTGTCCTTGAGAATCTGGTCATAGGACCTGCCGGTGTGCTTGGACAGGATCTGGTTCAGCTGGTCCCGCATCTTGATCATTTCCCTGGTGTAGATCTCGATGTCGGTGGTCTGGCCCTGGGTTCCGCCCAGCGGCTGATGGATCATGATACGCGAATTCGGCAGCACCGAGCGCTTTCCTTTTGCGCCGGCTGCGAGCAGCACCGCGCCCATGCTGGCGGCCTGACCCATGCACAGGGTGGCGATGTCCGGCTTGACGAATTGCATCGTGTCGTAGATGGCGAGCCCCGCCGTGACCATGCCGCCGGGGCTGTGGATGTACAGGTTGATGTCGCGGTCCGGATCCTCGCCTTCGAGGAAGATCATCTGGGCGATCACCAGGTTGGCGACCACGTCGTCAATCGGGGTGCCGATGAAGATGATGCGGTCCTTGAGAAGCCGCGAGAAGATGTCGTACGCGCGCTCGCCTCGGCCCGTCTGCTCCACTACGATGGGAACCAGCCCCATGGTCGCTTCGATCCTTCCCGCGGGCGGTCGCGGCTGCCCCCGCCCCTTGATGGTCTCGGCCCGCGCCGCAGCCGGCGCCGGCATCGCGTTCCGCTCCGCCGCCGTCGCGGCGGCGGACCGGATCAGCGCGTTGCCGGCACCACGATTGGCGACTCGGTGCCCACGTCGTCCTGGACTTCGGCCTCGTTGATGAGCCAGTCGAGCGCCTTGCGCTCGAGCAGCGACTCGCGCAGGTTCGCACGCGCTTCGGGCGTCTGGTAGCGGGCCCGAACGCGCGCCGCCTGGCGCGGCTCGGCCTGCGCCATGCGGTCGATCTCCTCCGCCGTCTCCTCCTCCGTCACGTCCAGCTTTTCCTGCCGCGCGACGCTCGACAGCAGCACCTCGCGCTTGAGCGAGCGCTCGACCTGCGGCCGGTAGCGCTCCGCCAGCTCGGCGCGGAGCTTGTCGGGCACCTCGCGCTTGCCGGTCGCCTCGCGGATGACGCGCTCCAGCATCCACTCCACCAGGCGTTCGGGCAAGTCCATGGGATTGCGGCTCAGCAGCACTTCGGTGACGCCGGCCTCGACCTCGCGCTGGGAGCGCACCCGCTCCTCCATTTCGAGGTTGAGACGCACGCGGGAGCGTAACTCCTCGAGCGATTCGAGATGAAACACCTCCCGAGCGAAGTTATCGTCCATCTCGCGCAGGTTCTTGGCCTGGATTTTCCGGACCTTGATCACGTAGCGCGCCTGGTGCCCCGCCAGCTCGGCCACGGCGTAGTCGGGCGGGTAGCCGACCTCGATGGTGCGTTCCTGCCCCGCGGAGGCCCCGAGCAGGCCGTTTTCGAGGTCCGGCAGCAGGTCCGGCGCGCCGAGCTGGATGCGCCGGTTCTTGGCGCGGGTGCCCTGGAGCCGGCGCCCTCCGGCATCGAGCCGCGTCGAATCCAGCAGCACCACGTCGCCGCGCTCCGCGGGCCGGTCGAGATCGGCGAATACCGCCGACTCCTCCTGCAGGTCCGCGAGCACCTTCTGCACCTGCGCCTCGTCCACCGGTCGCACCGTGCGCCGCACCGGGATCCGCCGGTAGTCCTTGACCTCGATCTCGGGGCGGACGTCCACCACGGCCTCGAAGCGCAGGGGCTGCCCGGGGGAAAAGCGCACGTTGCGCACCAGCGGCGGGACGACCGGGTTCAGGCGCGCCTGGTCCACCGCCTCGGAGGTGATGCGGGGGACGAAGGTCTCGAGGAACTCCTGCTCCACCGAATGGGCGAAGTGCTGGCGCACCAAATCGATCGGCACCCGCCCGCGGCGGAATCCGGGCAGGCTCGCCTGCCGCTGGATCTGGCGGGCGACATCACCGAGCCGGCGGGCGACCTCGTCCGCCGGGACGTCGATGTCCAGCGTGTGCTGCCAGGTGCCCGTGGATCGGACCTTGTAGTTCATGTCTGTCGCATCGCTCCGCTGTTCGAAGTGCGGGAGACCCCGCGCCCGTCATTGCGAGAGGGGGGATTCGAACCCCCACGAGTTTCCCCACTGGATCCTAAATCCAGCGCGTCTGCCAGTTCCGCCACTCTCGCATCACACCGGAAAACCCGACCGGCGCCCCCCAAGGACGCTTCCGGCTGCCGGGGCCGCAACCGCGGCCCGAAGATGTGGCAGCCGCCGGCGGGTGTCACGCGATCGCCAGACTGGCGTTCACAGAGTCACGTCGCAGTATAGCATAGCGCTCTGGCGGGCCCGTTGCGCCCGCCGCAGGTCGGCGACCGCGGCGGGCTCGAGGCGAACCCGGGCGGATCCGAGCCGGCGATCGTCGCGGCCCCTGGGTCCGCCGGCGCGCGGATTCCCGCCCCGCGGAGCCGGGTTCACGCCCCGTACTTGTCGAGCCGGCCGGCATTGGCGAGCAGCACCGCGATGAGGTCGCGGCTCGCCAGCACGCCGAGGCTGCCGGCGCGCGCCGTCGCCTCGTGGAACCGCGGGGCGTGGTCGGCGCCGCAGTAGCTGGCGTGCACCAGCACCGGCACCGGGTGCCACGAGTGGCCCCGCACCGGCACCGGCGTCGAGTGGTCGCCGGTCAGGCAGAAGACGTCGGGCTCGAGCGCGAGCAGCGCGGGAAGCGCCGCGTCCACGGTCTCGATCGCCCGCACCTTGGCGGCGAAGTCGCCGTCCTCCCCCGCCATGTCGGTGGCCTTGATGTGGATGAAGAAGTAGTCGAAGTCCTTCCAGCGCTTGGCCGCGACCGCGAACGCGTCGGCCGGAGTGTCGCCGGTCGCGAGCACCTCCATGCCCGCGAGCTGGGCGACGCCGCGGTACATCGGATAGGCGGCGATCGCCGCGGCGCGCAGCTTGAAGCGCTCGCGGTAGCCGGGAAAGTGCGGCCGGCTCGACAGCCCCCGCACCAGCACGGCATTCGCCGGGTGCTCGTCGTGCAGCACTTCGCGCGCCCGGGCGACCAGGGTGTTGACCACCCGCGCGGCCTTGACCGCCGAGGGCGCCGGCGCGACCGCGGTCGCGGCGGGAATCGGGCGGCCCTCGTGGTGCGGATCGGCGTCGCTCACCTCGCCGCTCATGCCGGGCCCGCGCAGCACCGCGACGAAGCGGTGGCCCTTGCCGGCCTGGAGGATGACCTCGACGTCCTCGATGCGCGCCATGGCGCGCGCGAGCATCTGCACCAGCGTCGCGCAGGTCTCGCTCGAGATGCGGCCGGCGCGGCGATCGGTCACCACTCCGCCGCCGTCCACGGTGCAGAAATTCGCCCGCGCGGCAACGTCGCCCTTTTGCAGCTCGACCCCGGCGCCCAGCGCCTCGAGCACGCCGCGGCCGACCGTGGTATCGAGCGGGTCGTAGCCGAACAGGGCCAGGTGGCCCGGCCCGCTGCCGGGGGTGATCCCCGGGGCCACCGGGAGCAGGCGGCCGAGCGCCGCGGCAGGACACAGCGCATCGAGGCTGGGCGTGCGCGCCGCCTCGAGCGGCGTGCGCCCGCCCTGTTCGCGGTCCGGCAGGTCGCCGAGACCGTCCAGCACCAGCAGCACGATCTTCGAGTCGTTCTCCAGAACCAGACTTTCGAGCACCGATTCGTTCACGACGGGCTCCCGGGTCGAGCGGGGGACGCGGCGCCGATTCCGAACGGCGCGATGGGCGGGTGGAGCACGATCAGGCGCTGCGCGGGCGCAGGCGGAAGCCGCCCGGCTCCGGACGCGGGCCCTCGGGCTCGCTCGGCAGCACCGGGGCGTTGGCGTCGCGCAGGCCGGTGTAGTGCGGCGAGAGGATCTCCACTCCCGCGCGCGCGAAGGCGTCCTGGATCTGGGCGTGGAGGTCGGAGTAGAGGCGCAACTGGGCGTGCGAATCGCGGGTGACGGCGCACAGCTCGTAGGCGACGTTGAAGTCGTTCAGCGCCCGCTGGTAGACGTAGGGGGCGGGTTCCTTCTCGACCCCCTTCACCTTGCCCGCAGCTTCGATCAACAGCGCGTGGACCTGCCGCCAGTCCACGTCGTAGCCGATGGTGACCTGGGTGTGGAGGATGAGCCCATGATCT
>MFFQ01000064.1 GCA_001780165.1 Candidatus Eisenbacteria bacterium RBG_16_71_46
CCAGGCGAACCTCACGCAGACGGTCCTCGGGCCGGCCCGGGTCCTGTTCCGGTGGCTCGACGCCTCGAACTACCACTACGCCGAGGTCTCCGGCGCCCAGAATCAGGTGTCCTTGAAGAAGGTCGTGTCCGGCGCGACGACGACCCTTGGCACCACCTCGCGGACGATCGAGCAGGGCCAGGCGTACCGGGTCAAGGTCGTCGCGGACGGCGCCGACCTGAGCGTCGTCTGGGACGGGGCCGTCCTCCTGGATGTCACGGACCCCGCGCCGCCGAGCCCGACGGAGGTCGCGGACCTCGGATTCGAGACGTTTGGGAAGAGGACGAAGATCGCCGTGGACGATGTGCGCAACTGGGTGGGCGACACTGGGTACGGATATGGCCACGCCCGGCACGCGATCCCCCAAGCGATGCGGACCGTGCACACGGCGGGCGCGTACCAGGGCGTGGACCTCAAGGTGTCGTCCTCCGAGGATAACGTGACGTTCACGTGGGGCCACTATGTCAAGGCGGGGGCACGGTCGATCGCCTCGGACGCCGAAGCGTACTACGTCCCGGACGCGGACCGCCGGGCGTACTACGAGGTGCGGGTCGACCTGCGGACGACGGACGACGTCTCGCCTGCCGTGAGCGAGATCGCGGTCCTCGAGGACACGACGCCGGGACCGTCGGAGAACGCCCAGGTCCTCGGATACGCGCCGTGGCAGTACTACGTCGGCGGCATGGTGAACGTCGTCAGCGGGAACCTCCTCCTCCGGGAGACGGATCTCACGCTCCCGGGAAAAGGGCGGACCGCCCGCATGGAGAGGGCATACAACAGCCTGAGCCCTGTGGACGGCCCACTGGGCGTCGGCTGGACCCACGCGTACCTCGCCCGGCTGACGCCCGGCGCGGGCGTCGTGACGTTCACGGACGGGGACGGATCGTCCCACGTCTTCCAGGAGCTCGGGAATGGCCAGTTTGCTTCCCCGAGGGGGTTCGGCGGCGCGAAGCTCGTGAGGAACGGCGACGCGTCGTACACGATGTGGTGGAAGGACGGGACCCGTTGGTCCTTCA
This sequence comes from Candidatus Eisenbacteria bacterium RBG_16_71_46, assembly GCA_001780165.1. Classification (GTDB taxonomy): domain Bacteria; phylum Eisenbacteria; class RBG-16-71-46; order RBG-16-71-46; family RBG-16-71-46; genus RBG-16-71-46. Next base: position 1,056 of record MFFQ01000064.1, read on the forward strand.
CGTCGGCTGGCGTCCTGACGTCGATGACGGACCGCAACGGGAACGACCTCACGTTCACGTACGACGGAAACGGCCGCTTGACGAAGGCGGCCGACGAGACGGGCATCCACCTACTGCTCGCGTACGATGCGAACGGGCGGATCGTCCGCGTCGGAGACCACAATGTGACCCTCGCGACGCGGAGCCCGACGGTCCACTCCGGCTCTTGGGCCAACGGGGCGAACGCGTTCGCGTCGGACGACGCGTACGCGAGCACGAAGACGACGTCGGCCACGCACCGATACGCGAACTACGGGTTCGCCGGCCCGTCGGACGCCTGGATCACGAAGGTCGAGGCGTGCGTCGAGGCCCACGCCGCCGGGGACGACGACGTCGGGGTGAGAATTAGCACCGACTCCGGAGGGAGCTGGAGCGGGGAGCAGATCGTGAGCCCGTCGGGACAAGATCCTCCCACGCCTGTATGCCTCGACGTCACGTCCCACCGGGCGACGTGGACGTGGGACGACTTGAACAACGAGAGCTTCCGGGTCGAAGTGCGTTACATCAAGGTGGGCAGCAAGGCGGACTACGTGTATCTCGACTGGACTCCCGTGCGCGTGACGACGGCGAGCCGGTACGTCGCGTACGCCTACGACGGCGCGAGTCGGCTCACGTCCGTCACGGACCCCATGGGGAACGCGACCCTGTACGCGTACGACGGCATCTTGGAGAAGGCTGTTGACCGGACGGACAAGCTCGTGCGGTTCGTGAGAGATGGCAGCTCGCGCGTCACGGAGGTGTGGACGGGGCTGTACAATCGGACCCTGGCGACCGTCGAATGGGAATTCCGGATGTATGCCATCGGCTACGGGGACTGGACGACCCGCACGGCAACGGTCACGGACGCGTACGGGAACGTCACGACGATCGAGTACGACAAACTCGCCGGCAGGCCCGTGCGGATCGACGGGCCCCTCGCGGCCCTGGGGTGCGCCTGCGGCGGGAGCGGGGGGACGGGGGGCTGCTGTGGATGCGGTTCCGGCGCAGTCGCGGGCGGCCAGGGCGGGGGCGAGCGGTGGACCCTCGCCTGGGACGGGGAGCACAACTGGGTCTCTCGGAAGGACGGGCGCAACTGGACGACAGGGCGAGAATACGACTGGCGCGGGGGCGAGGTCTACCGGGTCGAGCCCGAGGTCGGCTCCTGGTTCCCCTTCGTCTGGCAGAACCGGGACAACGGGACTGTCTTCGACACCCTCCTGCTCGAGTCGCAGGATGCGCGCGAGTTCGTGACGACGTTCGAGTATGACTGGAGGGGCAATCCTCTCCGTGTGGTCGATCCGCTGGGAAACCGCATGGAGTACGCGTACGACTCCTCAGGCCTCCTTGTGAGTGCCACGGACAAGCGGGGTTTCAACACCACCATCACGTACGACGCCCATGGCTGGCGCCTCACGACGACGGACCCCCTCGGGCACACCTCAGGCATGGGCTACGATGCGGTCGGCCGCGGCGTCAACGCGACGACCCCGCTGGGGCACGAGAGCTTCTGGACCTATGACAGGAACGGCCGGGTCACGTCCGCCCGGGATCCGCTGGGCCATGTAACGCGGTACGAATACGACGAGCGGGGCATGCGGACCGCTCTCGTCGATGCGAACGGGAATCGGACGGAGCAGGCGTGGAACCTCACGTGGGGTCGCCTCCAGCGGGTCACGGAGGCCACGGGCGCGACGACCGCGTACGCGTACGATCGGCTCGGCCGGCTGACGATGACGACGGACCCCTTGAGCGGGACGTGGCGGAGCGAGCACGACGCCTTCGGCCGGCGCACGACGGAGATCGATCCCTTAGGTCACGAAGCCCGGTCCTGGTACGACGCCGCGGGCAACATGATCACGCGGGTCGACGGGAGCGGGAAGTGGGCGAACTACACGTACGACGGGATGAACCGGCTCGAGGACGCCTTGTACGCGGGCGGGGCGGGGCCCTCGTACAGCTACGACGCGAACGGGAACGTCCTTGAGGCGACCAACTACTACAGCTTCATGGCGTGGTTCGGCCTGTCGTACACATACGACGCCCTGAACCGTCCCATGCGCGTGACGTCGGAGTACCACTTCCCCACCGCGACGTTCACGAAGACGGTCGAGTACACATACGACGCGGACGGGAACCGGCTCTCGATGACGTACCCCGACGGCTCCGTGCTGAACTACACCTGGGACGAGGCCGGCCGCCTGACGAACATGACGATGGACGACCAGACGTGGACCCTCGCGTACGACGAGGACGGCCGGATGACGTCGATCCTCCATCCGAACGGCCTGGAGCTCAACTACACGTACAACGGGGCGGGCTGGCTCACGTCGGTCCGGACGGTCGACACGGCGGATGGCAGCGTCGTCGAGGGGTGCAACTACACGTACGACGACATCGGCAACCGACTCGCGCAGGAGCAGGGGAACGGCACGGAGATCGCCTATGCATACGGGGACGACTACGCCCTGAACGCGACGACGTACGAGGCCGGGACGACCTCGTGGTACGTCTACGACGCGAACGGGAACCGGCTGTACAAGAACGAGACGAACGGGCTGCGGACGGACTACGCGTACCGCGCGGATTCGTCCCTGGAACGGAGGACGACTCGGTCGGGCGCGGACGTGGTCCTGGACGTCTTGTACGGATACGACGGCAATGGCAACACGGTGTCCAAGGTCGAGACCGCGCCCGGGCGGGATCCCGTGCGGTACGGGTACGAGTACGACTTCGAGAACCGCCTCGTCGGCGTGTCGGTAGAGGGCGTCGAGAATGCGTCGTACGTGTACGGGGCGGACGGGTCTAGGATCCTCCGAGAGGAGGCGGGGCAGGAAACGTACTACGTGTACGACCCCCGGGACCTCAACGGGTACGACGATATCGTCGGCGAGGTGAACGCGACGGGCGCGATGAGATCCAAGGTCGTCCACGGCCCCGGGATCGACGAGCCCCTGGGGAGGTTCGACAAGACGGAGGTCCCGCAGGGCGCCTGGTACTACTACCACCACGACGGCCTCGGGAGCGTCACGCGAGTCAGCCGGTCGGACAAGAGCGCGGCGAACCGGTACGCGTACGACGATTTCGGGAGGTTCCGCCAAAGGTCGGAAAGCATCCCGAACGTGTACGGGTTCACGGGACGAGAGCAGGACACCGGTGACCGCCTCTACTACCGGACGCGCCACTACGGCCCCGACGAGGGCCGCTTCGCGTCGAGGGATCCCGCGGGGCTCGAGGCGGGCAAGGGCTCGTACGCGTACACCGGAAACAACCCGGTGAACCGCAGAGATCCGAGCGGGCTCTACTGGTGGCCAATACCAGGTCTACCCGACTCTGGCCGCGGAACCTACTACGGATATGGCTGGTATCTGAGCATGGGGCAGTACTTGGACGAGACATGCTTTTCGGAGTGTGACTTCTTCCTTAGGGCCGCGGTCGCGATCCTCGGATGCGGTGTCACAGTCAGTGCGCTATGTGCGCTCATTGCGGTGAAGGCGACCGGCGGATTGATAGCGACGCACCCTATCGCCTTCGCCGTCATATGTGGGAGCGCCGGTGCCTCTATCTGCTTCGCAATCGATTACCTTCACCTTATCAGCTATGATGACGTATGTAGTTGGTTCTGCCAGAAGGACAGGTACGAATTCGTGACCTTCACCTGGGGGGCCAAGATTGGTCGTTACACTTGAGAACGAAGTCATGGCGGTGGGGTGATCTTGGCAGAACCTCCTAGCCGTGAACGTCGTGATTCCGGTCTCCGAAGTCCGGCGAGAAGCAGTCGAATCGACGCTCCAGGAATGGCAGGACGCGCCCGGTACAGGATTCAAGCTGTCGTTCTAATGCTTTTCACCGCCGGGGCGCTGGCCTTGACCCTGGCTGTCGCGCGGGCGGCAAGTCTTTCCATGACATCATCTCTCCTGATCCTTGTCGGCGTCTCCGCAGGGGCCGCCGGTGCGGTCCTCGGTCTGCGGATGGCGCGGGCGAATCATGCGGTGGTCGCCGTCGGCATACCGACTGGGCGCGTGCACGCAAAGAGGGTGTTTCTGACGGCGTTCGGCGTTGCAGTCTCCCTCAGTCTCCTCCGTCTCCTAGATTCGGGCTTGGCGTTCCTTTCGCTCTTCGCCGCGCTTGATGCCATACTAGGTGCCCTGTCGGCCTATCTCTTGAAGCTGCACCGCTTTGAGCGCAGGCGGAGCGCGAGAATCTGTATCACCAAGTACGAGAATGGTAACATCGCCCCCTGCGTCGGCGATACGGAGAAGGGGATGAGCAATCGGGAATGAAACGGCGTTTCAAATCTCCTGGTCCTGCAGGGAGAACCTCGCGGAGACAAGCTGGGCTATTCGTAGCTGTCATCCTTCTGCCCGGGGCTCTTGTCCCGGGCCCTGCTACTGTCAATCCGTGGGCCACCGGGCTTTCTGAACCACACGGCTTAACACGGGATGCCCCGCAGGTGGTGGCGCACATGGATGCAGTCCTCACTGAGCAGATGATATCCACTTCCCCTATGGCGCCGAGTCCAACGGGAATGATCCGTCGCGAACACTACTCCGGCGGCGCAGCGTCTGAGCGCAATCCGAGAATCGACACGGATGAAGGGAGCTCGTTCCTCGACTCCCCAGGCGTCATCCCGAAGAACGTTTTCCCACCGGATGATCGACGAAAAGTCACTCCGACCACCGCGTATCCGTGGAGTGCCATCGTCAAACTGTACGCTGCCAAGGGAGGCGCCGTGACACAATGCTCCGGAGTGATGGTCGACGCCTTTCATGTCCTGACTGCAGCGCACTGTCTCCAGATGTGGTTCCCTCTGGTGCCGAGCTGGGTCGATTCGGTTGAGGTCGTGCCCGGCATGGACAATGGCTCCAGACCTTTCGGCGAGGCATGGGCCACTCAGTATCGCACTCCCCCAGAGTACGCCCGAGAAGACTCGTTCTTCCTCCTCGACCCCCGACACGACTGGGCTCTCGTCACCCTCGACCGGAACATTGGATCCTTCACCGGCTGGATGCGCCCCATGGCCGCCCCGCAAGACGACCCGATTTACGTGGGACCGCTTCACACGGCGGGTTTCCCGGGAGATCTCGACAGGAATGCGTGGACAATGTACCACACTTCGGGTCCCGGCTGCTGGGCGGACGACTACGATCACGGCACATGGCTCGACGAGGCCCCGGGACAGAGCGGCTCCCCGGTCTGGGTCCCCAACGGGAGTGACCACCTCGTCCTGAGCGTCGTCAGCAGGGGCGGACTGAACGAGACCGACTGTAATGTTGGGACGCGGCTCACCTCGGAACGGTTGGAGAACGTGTCGCTCTGGGTCGCGGCCGATCCACCTCCTCTGGACTACCCTGACCTCTCGATCTTCCGCTATACATACGGGTCCTTCGCACCTGACCTCGCGGCGCCGGAGATCACGCCCTTGGAGATCACGAGCCGGGTCAGGAACAAGGGCACCGCTGCGTCCACGGGCTTTCGCGTCTCCTACTACTTGACGCCGTACTCGCTCTGGGAGGAACCCAGAATCGACAGCGAATCTTACCGAATCGCCGACATCGACGTCCCCTCCCTGGACCCGTTTGACTTCTGGGATCTGTATTGGACGGGCCTCCTCCCCCGCGGGGTCCCGAGCGGCAGATACTGGGTTGCCTGGATCATCGACAGCAGCAATGCTGTGGTCGAGTTCAAAGAGGATGACAACATGGTCTTCCTCCGCCCAACGCCCCTGGTCGTGGATGCGTTGCCACCGCAGACCGTCGTGAACATCACGGCTTCCACGGGTGTCGAGGGATGGTATCGCTCGGCGGTCCGTTTGGCCCTCAACGTGACGGACGACATCAGCGGTGCCAACGGGACGGTGTACCGCCTCGACTCGGGTTCTTGGGCGCCCTATGCGGGACCGATCGATGTAACCGCTCAAGGGGCCCATCTCCTGGAGTATTTCTCGACCGACATGGCGGGAAACGCCGAGCCTATGGGCCAGACCGCGTTCGGGATCGACACGGTTCCACCGGAGAATCTGACGATAGTGTCTCCCTCGCAACATGAGACCGTGCATACGAGCTCCGTGGAGGTTCACTACCTGAGCGTCGACGTCCTCTCGGGAATCGACGGTTACCTTGTCCAACTTGACGAAAGGGCTGCGTTGTCCTCGGGAACCGGCCTCTCGTTCAAGTTCGAGGGCGTCGCCGACGGACCTCACACGCTTTGTGTGAGCGTCATCGACAAGGCCGGAAACGAGGCGAGCGTCAGCGCGTCCTTCCGCGTGGATACGAACGTCTTTTCGCTGAGCGGTCCGTATGGCCCTATGCCACTCCTTGCGCTTCTTGCTACGCCGGTCCTCACCGCAGTCCTCGCGCTCCTCCGACGCTCTCGCGTGCGGAAGAGGATAGCATAGCGGCGCCACGGAGACCGCTTCGAGAGGAACACGGGAAGTGGTTCCACTCGGCCGAGCGAAACCGAGGGAAGGGGGAAACGGGGACGACGCGGGTCAGACCTCGTCTTCCTTACTGTCCTGCGTGCCCTGGGACCCCTGGCCCTCCGTCGACTCGCCCGTCTGGCCCGTGCCCTCC
>MFFQ01000065.1:0-3338 GCA_001780165.1 Candidatus Eisenbacteria bacterium RBG_16_71_46
CGACTATCCAGAGGGCACCGCGTGCCCACAATGTCCGTTCTGGGAGAATCGCGACCGTTGGTCCGGCGAGTTGCTCCGCTGAGACCCTCTCCCGGATGCGAGATCGACCGTCTAACATCCGCTTGGAGCGGGCCGGCTTCGCCGGCCGCTCAACCGGAGCGTTAGGCGAACCACGCGGCGCGATGGCGATCACCGTTTGACATGCGTCACGTGACAGATTACGATTGAGGCATGATCAAGACGTTTGCGGATCGGCACACGCAAGCTCTTTACGCAACGGGCAAATCGAGGCGGTTCCCGCCAGACGTCGTCAGGCGGGCGACGCGAAGGCTGGAGTACATCGACCTGGCGACTCGCCTTGACGACTTGAAGGTCCCGCCCGGCAACCGGCTTCACGCACTCGAACGGAAACGGGCGGGGCAACATGCGATTTCGGTCAACGATCAATGGCGCATCTGCTTCCGGTTCGTGGATGGCGACGCCTACGATGTCGAGATCACGGACTACCACTAGAGACGAGGTGTGAGATGAGCATTCCAAATGCTGGCCGGCGGAAGATCCGGCCCACCCATCCTGGCGAGATGCTTCGGGAGGATTTCCTCCCGGACTTCGGGCTCACGGTTTCGGCTCTCGCGGAGGCGTTGGGCGTCTCCCGCCAGACCATGAACGAACTACTGCGGGAGCGGCGCGCCGTAAGCCCGGCGATGGCGCTTCGGCTCTCGCGCTTGTTCAGCAATTCGCCGGAGTTCTGGCTCAACGCGCAGCGTGCAGTCGATCTATGGGACGCGGCGAAGGCCCTCAAGACGCGAGTTGAACGCATCAAGCCGTTGAAGGTCGCCTAACCCGCCGCTTCAGCGGACCGGCTGCGCCGGCCGCTCAGCGCCTTCTCGTTAGGCGTATTCGCCGTGTGGATTGGCGCGAAGGAAGGAGTGCCGTCCCCTGAAGCTACCCAACGCCAGTCGGGCCATCATTGATCCGGCCAAGCGCCGCGACTACCTCCTCTCGCCGGCCCATCCCGTGGGCCGGTTCAAGGCACCGTTCTTCGTGGCCTTGGGCTACGCGCAGGAGCAGTGGCAACGGCTTGAGGCCGACCTTCGTGCCCAGCACCTCCTGCAGGAGGCGCAACCGGCGGCGACTTCGAGCTACGGACAGAAGTACGAGATCCGCGCTATCCTGACTGGTGCGGGCGGTCGCTCGGCCGAGGTCGTCAGCGTGTGGATCATCCTTGCGGGCGAAGACGCCCCGCGGTTCGTTACCGCATATCCAGGAGGTACTCCGTGAAGTTTCGCCGACTTGACGTCGTAGTTCTTGAGAGGGACTTGCCCGCCCACGGTTTGAAAAGGGGAGACCTCGGGGCGGTGGTTGAGCTGTACGAGCCTGACGGACTGGAAGTGGAGTTCGTCACCGCTTCGGGCCGAACCGAGGCTCTCGTCACGCTCACCGCCCTCGACGTTCGACCCGTTGTTGAGAACGACTTGGTGGCTGTCCGGCCCTACCTACGGTCCGCGTGAAGGAGACGAACGTCTAACTTCGCGCTCCAGCGGCTCGGCCTTCGGCCGCCCGCTGAGCGCTGGCGTTATGCGGTCGTAGAGCGAGAGTCGCTTCGCGACTGCGGCCGTTGCGCAAGGTGAGGGGGATGTCAGCGATAGACCGGCGGGTAGCGCTGCTTCGCGGAATCAACGTCGGCCATGCAAAGCGCGTCGCGATGGCGGACCTTCGGAAGCTCTTCGAAGACCTTGGGTATGGCGACGTTCGAACGCTGCTGAACAGCGGGAACGTCGTCTTCACGGTGGTCAGGAAGAGCGCTGGCGACGAGGGTGCTCGGATTGAAAAGGCGATCGCGGATCGGCTTGGTGTCACGACGCGGGTGACGGTCCTCCTGCGAAAAGAGGTGGCGGCGGCGGTCCGCGAGTATCCGCTGGGCGCGATTGCGGACAACCCGTCGCGCCTGCTGCTCATGGCCCTCCAAGATTCGAAGGCCGTAGCGCAGTTGAAGCCGCTTCTCAAGGAACGCTGGACGCCGGAGGCTTTGGCGCTTGGGAAGCGTGTCGCGTACCTCTGGTGCGCGAACGGCATCATCGACAGCCGTCTTTGGGCCGCAGCGAACCGCGTCGTTGGGGACGCGGGGACGGCACGGAACCTGGCCACGATGACGAAACTCTTGGCCTTGGTCGAAGACCCGTAGAACCCTGAGGACTGTGGTGGACGAAGCGCCGCATAACATGCGCTTGCACCTGATGAAGGCGCGGGTGCGCGGGACGGCTCGCGAACGGTAGCCTCACGCGCTCACTGGTAGTCGAACTCCGCCACGTCTTCCGAGTCCAACCGGAGGTTCCGGAGGCCGCGCTCCACCACCACGTGCTCCTTCACGTTCTCGCGACGAGCACGCGGCTGGGTCTTCACCTGGTACTTCGCCGGCCGCTCGAGCCGCTTCCAGGCGCTCCGACAGGCCTGCCGCGATCTTCACCAGGTTCGGCATCGCGTCGATCCCGAACACGAAGCGCGCCCCCGCGTGGTCCCACCGGTCCAGGTGCCGCGTCGAGCTGAAGTCGGTGTCCCCGCGCAGCAGGATTCGCTCGAATCCCGCCTCCCGACACGGCGCGATCGCCTGATCGAAGCGCTCCGCTGCTCCTTCGTGCGACGGTCGGTGGCCGCTCCGATTTACCAGATAGAACGGCTCCCCGGTGTTCGCCAGCATCACCACCAGTGGGTGATAGCCCCCCACCCCCTTGTAGGAGATCTCCATCCCCTCCTTGCACTCGCCCGTGGTCGCGCCAGCGTCCCATCCGCCTCCAGGATCGCCTCCTCAAGAAACGACTCCGGCTGCTGCCGCCACACCTTCACCCGTACCCCATCGATCGCCGCCATCAGCGCCTCGACATCCGTCGCTTCGAACCGCCGACAGAAGTCCCCGGCCGTGGTGGGATCGGGGATCACCCGCGCGCCCAGCGCATCCAGGTACACCTCGTCGTGCCGCAGATGCTCGAGATCCTCCAGCGTTTTCCCCCCCGCGCAGGATGTTGTAGGCGAGGTTCAACACGTGATCCGACTCGTGGTAGGGCTGATGCACTTTCAACAGCCGCAGGCGCTCGTCGATCGCCGCCGTCAGTCCGGTGCGCTGCGCCAGCAGGTGCATCGCGCCGATGCCGCCCGCACCCAGACCCCGAATCCGATCGCTCCCCTCGTAGTGGAGATTGCTGCCCCGGAACATCGGAGTCCTTTGCGCCCGCCAGTTGCGGCGGTGCACCCGCCGCCCGATTCGCCGCTTGCAACGCGCCTCGCGTTTCTGTATTGCTGAACTCACTCGAAATGCCCTCCCTGGCGTTTGAAGGTGAAAT
>MFFQ01000065.1:3499-18702 GCA_001780165.1 Candidatus Eisenbacteria bacterium RBG_16_71_46
CCACCTGCCCCTGGCGGGGCAGGGGGAAGGCTGCCTCGAGATCCTGACCGACCGCCTGCGCTCGAGCCCGGGGGTGGTGGCGATCGAGGCCAATTTCGTGAACAGCACGCTGACGGTGCGCTACCAGCCCACGCTGGTGGCGCCCGACCAGCTCAACCGGCTGGCGGAGGAGGTCGGCGCGCTGTTCGCCCAGCGCGTCACCTTCTGCGAGCGCCGTCAATCGCTGACGTCGTGCGAGGAGTGCGCGCTGCGGCTGGGAAACGTCCCCGCGGACGGGGGCCACGAGTTCGAGGTGACGACCGAGCAGGGACGCGTCGGCCTCTCGCGGCGACACGTGCCGGCCGACAGCGCCGAGCTGGTGCGCCCGATCGCGGCGTCCAAGCCGTGGGGCGCCAGGCTCTCGGCCGCCGAGCAGGAGCAGTTCGCCCGCGGGCTCGCCATGGGGAGCCTCACCGGCGCCTGCCTCGCGTTGCTGGTCGCCGGCATGCTGCTGGATCGACCCGGGGTGCCGCCGGCCTGGCATCACGTGGCCTACGCGCTCTCGGCGATCTCCGGCGGCTTCTTCGCCGTGCGCTCCACGCTGCATGCGCTGGCGCGCTTCCGCTTCGACGTCAACCTGCTCATGATCCTCGCCGCGATCGGCGCCGCCGCGATCGGCTACGTCTTCGAAGCCGCGGTGCTCATGTTCCTCTTCTCGCTCAGCAACACGCTCGAGGTCTACACCATGGGCCGCACGCGCCGCGCGCTGCACGCGCTGCTCAAGCTCAGGCCGGCCCGGGCGCTGGTGGTGCGCGGCGGGCGGGAGGTCGAAGTCGAAGCCGAGTCGGTGCAGGTCGGCGAGCGCGTGATCGTCAAGCCGGGCGAGGCGGTGCCGGTGGACGGCCTGGTGCTCTCGGGAGAATCGCTGGTGGACCAGAGCAGCCTGACCGGCGAGTCGGTGCCCGTCGCCAAACGCGAGGGCGACCGGGTGTTCGCCGGCACGCTCAACCAGCTCGGCGCGATCGAGGTGCGGACCAGCCGCGCCGCCGGGGACACCACGCTCGCGCGCATCGTCCAACTGGTGGAGGAGGCGCAGGAGCAGAAGTCGCGCACCGAGGAAGTGGCGCAGTGGGTCGGGCGCTACTACACGGTGGGGGTGATCCTGGCGGCGGTGGTGATGATCGTCGTGCCGCCGCTGGTGTTCGGGCAGGAGTTCCGCAGCACCTTCTACCGCGCGATGACGCTGCTGGTGGTGGCGTCACCCTGCGCGCTGGTCATCGCCACGCCCGCTACCATCCTGTCGGCGATCGCCAACGCCGCGCGCCACGGCGTCCTGTTCAAGGGCGGGCGCTTCATCGAGGCGCTGGGGCGGGTCCGGGCGATCGCGTTCGACAAGACCGGCACGCTCACGCGCGGGCGCTTCGAGGTGACCCACGTCGTGGGGCTCGACGGCGCGACCGAGGACGAGGTGCTCGGCTGGGCCGCGAGCGCGGAGAAGCGCTCGCAGCACCCGCTCGCCCAGGCCGTGGTACGGGCCGCCGAAGCGCGGGGCCTGCGCTTCAACGCCGCCTCCCAGCTCACCTCGCACCTCGGCAAGGGCCTGGTCGCCAACGCGGACGGACAGGTGATCGAGATCGGCACCGCCGAGCTGTTCGCCCACCTCGGCGTCGCGGTGCCGGGCGCCGCCCTCGAAGCGGTCGCCGGCTTCAGCCGCGAGGCGCGCACCGCCATGCTGGTGCGGCGCGGCGAGCGCTGGGGCGTCATTGCCGCGGCCGACGAGGTGCGCCCCGCGGCCGCGGCCACCGTCGCGGCGCTGCGGCGACAGGGCGTGCGCTCGATCGTGCTGCTCTCCGGCGACAGCCCGCCCACCGTGGAGGCGATCGCGCGCCGCACCCAGGTGGACGAGCACCATGGCGCCCTGCTCCCCGAGGACAAGGTGCGCGTCCTCGGGGAGCTCGAGACGCGTCATGGGGCGGTGGCGATGGTGGGCGACGGGGTCAACGACGCGCCGGCGCTGGCCCGCGCCACGGTGGGCATCGCGATGGGCGGGGCCGGCAGCGACGCGGCGATGGAGAGCGCCGACGTCGTGCTCATGGGCGACGATCTCACCGCGCTACCCTTCGCGGTCCGGCTGAGCCAGCAGGCGCGCGCGGTGGTGATTCAAAACGTGGCGATCGCCTCGGGGGTGATGCTGGTGCTGGTGGCGCTGGTATTCTTCGGCCAGCTCACGCCATTCGGCGCGCTCAAGCTCCCGGTGGCGGTCTCGGGCCACGAGGGAAGCACCGTGGTCGTCATCCTCAACGGTTTGCGGCTGCTGGGCGTGCGGCGCGGCGTCTGACCGCGAGACTTCCGCGCCGGGCCACCGGGGAGCCGATCGCAGGTCGCGCCCCAAGCGCCAACAGGGCTCAGTCGCGGTCCCAAGGCGCCCCCCCGGAATCCGATCCTCCCAGGCCGGAGGTTTCGTTGACATGCCGACATCCCAGTGCTGCGCCAGCGCCCAGGACATCGCCCGCGTGGGTCCTGGCGAGGGCCCTGCGGGCGGTCGCAGGATCGCCGGACCCACATTGCACCAATCCATCGGCGCGATCCGCCGGACAGGTTACCGCCAACCCTGGTCGCAAACGCGATCGATCTTGACTGGCCGGGTGCACGGCCTCAGACTGTTCGATCTCAGTCAGACGGACGATCTGCGCGTGCGCTTACCCCCCCATTTTCTGCGCACGCGCACGACCCCCCGCCAACGGTCCCGTGCCGTCTCGGATGCGTTTCAAGGTACCGGGTCGATTGCGTCGCATCGATCCACCGCAGGAGGAGAAGAACCCATGAACACCAAGATTACGACTCCACTCATTGGCGCGTTGCTCGCGCTGGCGCTCGCGTCGACCGCGTTCGCGGCACCCGTCAATGGCACCTACACCTCCACCGACCTCGGCGGCCAGCTGCTGACCGGCCGGGCTTCGACCTGGCGGTCCGGAATCAACTCCGGCCTGCCGCACGTGCTGCACGCACAGTCCTGGACCGGCACGACGCTCGGCACGCAATGGGAGATCTCCTGCCCGAAGGAGCCGGTGAACTTCGTGGTGCAGGACAACCGGGTGGGCGGTGTCGGCACCATCGTCTATACCAGCACCTTCAACGGCGGCACGTTCACGTTCTTCCCCGGCGGCTGGCCGTGGGGCGACGGGACGGGCACGCTGGGAACCACGACGCTGATCACGACCGTGCAGTACATCCTGATCGGCGGTGTCAGCACGCCCGTCGCAGCGGTCGTCAATGGCAATACGTCGGGCCTCTTCGTCGGTGGATGCAACCTCACCTTCGCCATCGCCAACGGCGTCGGCGTCGGCGAGACCACCTCGCTCAATCCGGCGATCATGAAGCCGGCCGACTACCCGACGTTCCTCGATGGTAGCTGCGGCCCGGCCCCGGCGAACGCGCAGTTCGGCTCCTGGGGAACGGTCATCACCATCACGATGAACATCGACTGCGCCACGCCGACGCACGAGTCGACCTGGGGCAGGGTCAAGCAGCTCTACCGGTAGAGCGAGTCGGGGGCGTTCGGAGTCCGATCGCCCATCAAGACGCGGCCACCTTCGCGAGAGGGTGGCCGCAGCGTTGAAGGGATGAGGCGCGAACGCCCGCACGACGCTTCGTGCGGGCGTTCGCCGTATGAGAGCAGGGCGCGATGCGCGCGCCCGGGCCGCCAGCCGCGCCTCAGTCGAGCGCGGTGACGATCACGTTGTCGTAGTAGACCGTGCACGCGCCCACGCCCCCGGTGTAGGCGACGAGCGCGATGCCTCCGCTGACGCAGCAACGGCGGCGGTCGGCCTGGTCAAGCACCCGGGCGCCGTCCACGAACACGCGGTAGCGGTGCCCCACCGCTTCGATCCGCAGGTGATGCCAGGCACCGTTGTCGTTGACGATCCTCGCCCGAGCCAGAGGCCATTGGCGATACTGGAGCAGCAGGTCCTGATAACCGGGGCCCCGCAGGTCCACGGCGATGCCGTGGTCGCCTGTCTGTCTGACGACCAGCCCCTTGTCCACGCCGCGCATCATGCACACGTCGAGATCCACCGCGTAGTCGGTCCAGTCCTCGCTGCCGGAGTAGATGAACGAACGCAGCTGCTTCTCGTCCGCGAGCTGCGCGCGCAACGCCCCGTGGCGGAGCGACCACACGCCGGGACGGTCTGGTTTCCATGTCCCGAGACTGTCGTGGGAAAAATCGGAGGCGAGCAGCACCCTGCGGCTCGGGGGCTTGAAGCGGGGAGCCTCCGGCGGCACGGCGTCGCGGGAGACGTCCCCGCCGGCACCGCCGCAGAGCAGGAGGACGAGCACGGCGACGCACGTTCTCGTCACGCGTCGGGTCGAAGGCCTCACGCGGCACAGGGTGCGGGATTTCGCGGCGAAGTCAACCTCGACGCGCGGGCTCTCGAACACCGCGGCCCGCCGAGCACGGCGCCCGACCGAGGCGCGTGGCCCCTGCGCACGGCGGCGCGCCGAGCGCCGGCGTTGCGGTTGTCCCTCAGCGAGAGGCGCTGCTAGACTCCGACGCCTCATGGTCAGCAAGAAGCGTCACATCGAGATCATCGGCGCGCCGGTGGACCTCGGCGCGGGGCGACGTGGCGTCGACATGGGTCCCTCGGCGGTGCGCATCGCGGATCTCGAGCACCGCCTCGAGCAGCTCGGCCACCGGGTGACCGATCACGGCGATATCGACGTGATGATCCCCGAGACGCAGCGGGTGGGGGCGGGAAAGCTGCGCTACAAAGCGGCGATTCTCGCCGCCTGCGACGCGCTGCGGCAGGAGGTCGAGCGCAGCCTGGCGGAAGGGCGCATGCCCTTGGTCCTGGGCGGCGACCACAGCATCGCGATCGGCTCGGTCGCGGGCTCGACGGATCACTTCGCGCGACAGAACGAGACGCTGGGACTGATCTGGTTCGACGCCCACGGCGACGCGAACACGCCGGAGACCACGCCTTCGGGCAACATCCACGGCATGTCCCTGGCGGTGCTGCTCGGGCTGGGCGACCCGGACCTGGTGAACCTGGGGGGCCGCGCGCCGAAGGTGCTCGCGCGCAATACGGTGCTGATCGGTATCCGCGACGTGGACCTGGGCGAGCGCGAGACGCTCAAGAAGAGCGGGGCGACGGTGTACACGATGCGCGATATCGACGAGCGCGGGATGCGGGACGTGGTGGACGAGGCGATCCGGCTGGCGGGCGACGGCACGGCCGGCGTGCACCTGTCGTTCGACCTCGACGTGGTGGACCCGGAGGATGCCCCGGGAACGGGAACGCCGGTGTGGGGTGGCATCTCCTACCGCGAGGCGCACCTGGCGATGGAGATGCTCAACGACCGCGCGCAGATCGTGGCGATCGACCTGGTCGAGGTGAACCCGGTGCTCGACACCCAGAACATGACGGGGATCTTCGCCGCGGAGCTGGCGCAGAGCCTGCTCGGCAAGCGCATCCTCTGAGCGGGCGGACTCGCTCGCTGCGGCCGGCTCGATCGGGCGCGGTGCCCGGCGGGCCTCCGCGTGCGGGGACCTGCGCGCGGGCCGCTCGGCTCCGCCATCCTGGCTCCGCCTCGCTGCGCTCTGAGGGGCGCCCCGCCAGGGGCGAGCTTCGATGGCATCCGGTGCGCGTCCGCAGGGCGCCCGCCTTCCGTGGCTCCTGCGCGTCTGCGGAGCCCGCGCTCCGGTCCCCGCCCGCTGCGGCCCGCCGCGGGCCTGGGGTTCGCGCTAGGGATTGGGCGCAATGCGGTAGACGCCGCCCTCGATCGTGGTGATGTAGAGCTCGCCCACGGTGTCCTCGCCGAAGCTCGTGATTCGCCCGCCGGGGCCGAGCTGCGGCCAGTCCGTTTGCTCGGTTGCCGTGCCGCCGGCGTAGCGGAAGCCGCGTACCCAGCCGGCGCAGTAGTCGGCGTAGAAGTACATGCCGTAGAGCGAAGGTGAGCCCGCGCCGCGATGGACGTAGCCGCCGGTCACCGAGCAGGCGCCTCCGGCGTGGGGGTAGTCGAGCGCCGGCGCGGTGAGCCCGGTGGTGTCGTAGCCCGACGAGGGATCGAAGCAGGAGAAGCCCTCGGTCACGCGCCACCCGAAATTGAGGCCGCGGCCGGCGCCCCTCGGCACGGCGGGCGCGACATCCACTTCCTCGAACCGATCTTGGCCGACGTCCCCGATGTAGAGATCGCCGGTCAGGCGATCGAAGCTGAAGCGCCAGGGGTTGCGCAGGCCGTAGCACCAGATCTCGGCGGCGTCGGGGGCGGAGAACGGGTTGTCGGGCGGGATCGCGTAGTCGCCGGGCCCGCTGACGTCGATACGCAGCAGCTTCCCCAGCAGGTCGGTCTTGTTCTGGGCGTGGTTGTCGGGATCGTTGGCGCCACCTCCGTCGCCCAGACCGATGTAAAGCATGCCGTCGGGGCCGAAGGCCAGCATGCCGCCGTTGTGGTTCGGCTGTGGCTGGGGCACGCTCAGCAGGACGCGATCGGGCGTTGGGACGGCGGAGTCGGGTTGGACCGAGACCCGATAGCGGACGATTCGCGTCGTGCCGCCGATGGTGGCGCCGGCGGGATCGGTGTAGTCGAGGTAGAAGCGGCCGCTGGTCGCGTAGTCGGGCGCGAACGCCAGGCCCAGCAACCCCTGCTCGGCGCCGATCGACACGCTGCCGCTGAGGTCGAGGAAGGGCTGCTGGAGCAGCGTGCCGTCCCGGATCACGCGGATCCTGCCGGTCTTCTCGACCACGAACAGGCGCGTGGGGTCGCCGGGCGCCGCGGTCACCTGCACCGGGACATCGAGCCCGGTGGCCACGGTCTCGAGCCGAAACGTGAGTGGCCGGGTGGGGTTGTCGGCGCAGGCCGCGAGCGACGCGAGGCCGACCGCTACGCCACCCGCGGCCCATCGGGGAAGGCGCGGGCGGCTCATCGTCGGGCTTCCTCGATCGCCCGGTCGCCCGCGAGCCGCAGAATCGCCCGGCGCAGGAGCGGGTGGCGGTCGAACCGCACGCAGAACTCGGATTCCCGCCGGCCGCCTTTCGCGCGCACCACGGCGGCGAACGCGCGTTTCTGTGCGGCGGGCCAGCGCTCCACGCCGGACAGCGACGTCACCAGCGGAGCCCACCGGAGCCACGCCAGGCGCTCCCCCGGGCTCCAGGTGGCGTCCGGCCCGGCATCCAGCGTGCGCGCCGCCTCGCGGGCGCAGACCCGTGCGGCGCGCTCGCGGTCGGCGCCGAAACGCAGGGCGATCGAGCGGGTGACGTGCAGTCCGACGCGGGCGAGCTGCACCAGTCCCATGACGTCGTCGCGCGGCGCGCCGAGATGCCAGTAGACATTGTGCGCGGCGAGCCGCCGCAAGGTGGCGATGCTCGAGCGATGGGAAGGCCGCCGCCGCATGCGGCGCAGCTCCGAGCGCATCAGGCGCAGGGCGCCGGGGTCGCGCGGGCGGAAGCCGAGCTTCTGGTAGAACCACCACGCGCCCGAGGCCAGGGCCTCGTCGTTGTCGTCGCCGAGCTGGTAGGGATAGACGGTGAAGGCATCGGCGTGGAACAGGCGCCGCAGCATCGCCAGCACCCGGCCGTAGACCGGGCCCGCCTCGGCGCCGCGATAGGTCTCGAACACGTTGTAGGCCACCTCCACCGAGCCGAACAGCGCGCTCGACAGCACGTATCCGATCGGCACGCCGTTGCGCAGCGTCAGGTATCCGTAGACCGAATCGAGCAGCAGCCGGCGCTCGGGCACGACGCCCATGCAGGCGAACTGCAGCCCGCCGCCGCAGTCGACGAGCCGCACGTCGTCGGGATCCGCCCAGGCGAAGGCGTCGAGGTCGCGGCTGCGCGTGACCATCGCCTCGCGCGCCAGGTCGATCAGCCGCGCGCCCTCGCGCGCGTTCACCGCCCGGATCGCCAGCGGCGGGCGCTCCACGTCTTCCGCGAGGCGCGGCCGCTCGCGCGAGAGGGGGCCGGCCTGGAACGTCACGCCGGCGCGATCGTAGCGGGCGCGGGTGCGCGCCGGCGTGTCGGGGCCGGGGGAGAGCACGACCGGCGGATCCAGCTCATCGTACAGCCGCTCACGTGCCGCGGGATCGAGCCGCAGCGCGGCGAAGCGCCGAATGAGGAAGGCGGCGTCGCTGTCGCGGCGCCCGCGCATGCGCTCGATCCACGCCCGGGGGCCGAAGTCGAACTCGTCGAGCCCGGGGATCTCGGCCTCGAGGGCGAGCAGCGGCAGGAAGACCTCGAGCCGGCCGGCATTCTCGAACTGGTCCCAGTCGAGGCGGATGTGCCCCGGCCAGCGGCCGGCGATCCAGCGCGCGGTGGGCTCGAAGAAACGGAATCGGATCTCCGTCCCCGCGATGCCGCTGTCGGCCAGCGCGTCGCGATGCCGGAGCACGTCGGCGCGGCGCTCGAAGGCTCCGAGCATGCGTTCGACCTCGGCGAGCACCCGGGCGTCGTCGGGGTAGGCGCGCAGGAAGCACAGCACCTCGTGGAGCCGCGACACGTCGCGCGCGCGGGCGAGCGGCGCTCGTGCCAGCGCTCTCAAGAAGACGAGCTTGCGCCGCGCGGCGTCCGTGCCGTAGTCGGCCCTCGCGCGCTCGAGGCGCCCGAGCAGCGCCCCCGCGGACACGCTCACGCGGGACCCCGGCCCGGCGCTGCCGGAGACGGCGCCGGGCGTGAAGGCCACGGCGGCCTCACCATGCCGCCCCAGCGGCGGTCGGGGCTCCGGTGTCGTCCGCACGGCCCTCGACCGGCACCCAGCCCTCGTCGGGCACCAGCATGTCCGCGTCGCCGTTGAACCGGTCGATGCGCACCGGGCAGAAGTCGCCCTCGACGCTGATGTGGTCGTAGCGGAAGCGCGTGGGCCACACGTAGGCGGCAAAGGCGGCCACCAGTGCGAGCACCACCAGCAGACGCAGCAGGCGGATCAACATGGGGGATCTCCGGAGCCTATCGCACCCAGCGATCGAACCATGCGAGGAGTCGGATGAGCTGGTCGGCGCGGTGGTGCGGCTCGCGCAGGCCGTGGCCCTCGCGCGGGTAGTGGACGAACTCGGTCGGCACCCCGAGGTCGCGCAGCGCCTGGTAGAGCTGCTGAGCCTGGGGATACGGCACGCGGCGGTCGTTCTCGCCGATGAGGATCAGGGTCGGAGTGCGGACCGCTTCGATGTAGGTGGACGGCGAGGACCGCGCCCAGCGTTCGGGAGTCTGCCACGGGAATCCCCCGAACTCGAAGGCGCGATACCGGTGGATGTCGCTCTGACCGTAGAACGACGCCAGGTCCTCCGCTCCGGCGATGACACAGGCGGCGTCGAAACGCCGGGTCTGGGTGATCGCCCAGGCCGAAAGGTAGCCGCCGTACGAACCGCCGAAGACGCCCAGCCTCCGTCCGTCCGCGAGCCCCCAGCGCACCAGGCTGTCCACTCCGGAGGAGACGTCGCGCCAGTCCTGTCCGCCCCAGTCCGCGCGCTCGCGCACCATGAACGCGGTGCCGTAGCCCCCGCTCGCGCGGAAGTTGGGCATGAAGATCTGGTAACCGCGCGCGGCGAGGACCTGCGGCGTCGACTGGAAGCCGAGGGCGTAGCGGCTGCCGTAGGGACCGCCGTGCAGCAACACCAGCGTCTTCAGGGCACCGCGCTCGGGTGATCCCGGAGGGCGCAGCAGGAGGCCCTCGGCCTGGACACCGTCGGTGCTGGTCCAGCGCACGGCCCGGGTGTGGCCCAGGGCCAGCGCTTCGATTCCCGCGTTGAGCGCGGTGGCCGGGCGCCCCGCGAGCCCGGGACGCTCGGCGAGCCAGATCTCATCGGGCCGCGTGGGCTGCGATTGCACCCAGGCGACCCGGCCGGAGGACGAGGCGACCAGCGCGCCGGCCTGCGCCTCGCGGTCCGCGGCGAGCCGGACCCCGCCGCCCGCCAGCGGCACCGCCGCCACCACGCTGCTCGCCCCGCGCGCGGCGTGGAAGTAGAGCGTGTCCGAAGTGACGTTCCACTCCGGGGTGTCGGCGTCGAGGTCGTCGCCGGCGGTGAGGTTGCGCGGCGCGCCGCCGGCCACCGGCACCGCGTAGAGGTCGGTCTTCTGCACGTACACCTCGCGGTCGAGGCTCGTGGCGAGCGCGATCCACTTTCCGTCCGGCGACCAGGTGAACGCCGCGCCGATCACGCCCAGCGTCCGCAGCCGCCCGCCACCCGCGGGCACGATTCCGACATCGGCGAGGTTGGCATCGTCGGGTTTGCCGGTGGGACTCACGAGGAACGCGATCGAGCGCCCGTCCGGCGACCAGCGCAGGTACCAGACATACCGTGGGCCGGAGGTGAGGCGGCGCTTCGCGCCGCTGGCCACGTCCACGACCCACAGCGCCGGGTACTGGAGGCGCTCGTCCTCGACCACCTGGTCCCACTTCTTCTTGCGCCAGTCGCGTACTGCGCGCGGCAGGGTGTCGAGCTTGACGTAGGCGAGGGTGCGCCCGTCCGGCGACCATGCGACCTCGGTCACCGACTCGTCCTCGCTGCCGAACGGCCAGGGCTCGCCGCCGCGGAGCGACATCATGTAGACGGCGGAGCGCGCGTCTTCGCCGGATCCACGGTTGGCGATGAACGCGAGGGTGTCGCCGCCGGGCGAGAAGGTGGGGCTGGAGTCGGCCTTGGGATGGCGGGTGAGGCGCAGCGGCGACCCGCCGGCGGCATCGAGCACCCACAGGTCCTGGTTGTCCTCGTTCTCCGCGGTGTCCGTCTCGGTGGCCACGAACGCGAGGCGGCGGCCGTCGGGTGACCACTCGAGATCGGAGAACCGCCTGAGGGTGAGCGCGTGCTCGAGGCGGAAGGCGCGCGAGCCCTTGGCCACGACGGGGGCCGGCGCCGCGACCGCGGCTCCCGCGGCGGGGAGCGCCGCGGCCGCGGCGCACAGCAGGCACCGGAACAGGGCGGAGGCTCGGATCATGTGGCTCCGGAGAAGCCGGACGGTTGTCCGCGAGCGACGGGCCACACGGTATCCGAGCCGGGCCGGAGCGCCAAGCCGCGCCGCGGCGCGCGACGACCGGGGCCGGCCGCCTCACCGCGGCGCGTCGTCGTGCCCACCGTGAGCGCCGGGCGACCGCGGCTTGCGGGCGGCGCGCTGCTCGCCGCCGAGCCACCCCTTGCGCCGGAAGTAGAACACCAGCGCCCCGGCCACCAGGGCCATCAGCCCGAGGGCGAACGGATAGCCCCAGTACCACTCCAGCTCCGGGAGATTCCAGGGCGAGCGCGCGTGGTCGAAGTTCATTCCGTAGATGCCGGCGATGAACGTCAGCGGGATGAAGATGCTGGCGAAGATGGTCAGCACCTTCATCACCTCGTTCAGCTTGTTGTTCACGCTCGAGAGGTAGACGTCCATCAGGCTGGAGCCGACCTCCCGATAGGCCTCCACCAGGTCCATCACGCGGATCGCGTGGTCGTACACGTCCTGCATGTAGAGCCGGTCCTCGCCCTGGATGAAGGGGTTGGGATCGCGCAGCAGGCTGCCGAGCATTTCCCGCAGCGGCCAGATGCTGCGGCGCAGCGTCAACAGGTCACGCTTGGTCGCGTGGATCTCGCCGAGCGTGCCCTGGGTCGCCCGCTCGATGGTCTCGGCCTCGAGCGCCTCCAGTCGCTCGCCGAACGCCTCGAGCAGCGGGAAGTACTGGTCCACGACCGCGTCGAGCAGAGCGTAGGCCAGGTAGCCGGGGCCGGCGTGCCGCATGCGGCCGCGGCCGCCGCGGATCCGTTCGCGCACCGGGTCGAAATTGTCACCCGGCCGCTCCTCAAAGGTGAGGACGAAATCCTGCCCGAGGAACAGACTGAGCTGCTCGGTGTCGACGCGGCGGTTGAGGTTGAGCATCCGCGCGACCATGTAGAGCTGCCCCGGGTAGGTCTCGACCTTGGCGCGCTGGTTGACGTTCATCACGTCCTCGAGCGCCAGCCGGTGCAGCCCGAAGATCTCCCCGAGGCGCGTGACCGTGGCCACGTCGCCGAGGCCGTCCACGTTGACCCACATCACCGGCCGCTGCCCGCGCAGCGCGAGAACGCGCTCGAGATCGGCCACGGTCTCCTCGACCACCTCCGCGGGCCCGTAGGACACGATGCGGATGACGGGCCGCGGCGCATCGTGATCGGCGATCAGCGTGCCGGGCGCGCTGCCCGGGGGCGCCTGACGCCGGCGCCTGGCGCGCGCGCCCGCCGCGCGCCGCGGTGTGGTGGCCATGCGGATACCTCCCCTCGCGACCGGTCCCGGCACCGCCGGGCGCGACCTAGTCCTTCTTGCCCTTGCCGTTCCCGGCCAGCGCCGGAATCGCGGCCAGCCGGTCCCACACCCGGTCCTCGACGTTGTCCACGAACAGCTGGAGGTGCGGGTACGGAATCTGGATGCCTGCCCGATCGAGCGCCAGCTTGCAGGCCTCGAGCGTGGCGTAGAACGTCGGTCGCTCGAGCTCGGGCTTGTCCACCCACACCCGCACCAGCAGGTTGACGCTCGAGCCGCCGAGCTCCGCGGTGACCACGTCCGGGGGCGGATCGTCGATCACGCCGGGAACGGAGGTCACGGCCTCGAGCATCACCCGGCGGGCCTCGGGGATGAATTCCTTGTAAGCGATGCCCACCGGCACCTCGATGCGGATCTCCCCGTGCTTGGTGTGGTTGACCATCACGGTGTCGATGATGTGCTTGTTGGGGATGACGACATAGGTGTTCTGCTGCGTCCGGATGCGCGTCGTGCGCATCGTGATCTCGACCACCCGCCCGTACTGATCCTGGACGGTGAGGAAGTCCCCGACCTGGAACGGCTTGTCCCAGAAGATCAGGAAGCCCGAGATGATGTTCGCCAGCGAGTCCTGGGCGGCGAAGCCGATCGCGAAGCCCGCGACTCCGATGCCGGCGATGGCCGCGGTGACGTTGACGCCGATCTGTCCCGCGGCGGTCACCAGCCCGAACATCAGGATGGCAAAGCGGTAGAGGTTGTCGATGAGCATCCGGATGAGCGTCTCGTGGATCTTCGCGCGACGCAGGATGGCCCGCAGCGTGGGTCGCGTGATCCGCTGCAGCAGCCAGAACAGCAACAGGATCAACACGGCGGAGAGGAGCTTGGGAGTGAAGCCCACGATCATGGCCGAGAGCTGGGCCGGATCGTTCCAAGGCAGTGCGTCGGGCATGGGCAACCTCGCACGAGGGTGGCGTGGGCGGTGCTGGCGATTCCCCGCGCGGGAACCGCGTTCGACCGGCCCAGCGGGGAGCGCGGCGGACGGCCACGCCGCAGGCTAGCACGGGGCCCGCGCGGGCCTAAGCGGCCTCGTCGGAGCGGCGCGTTCGGTTTCGGACGGGGGGCGCTGTGTAGGGAAGGTGCGGCGCCGGGGCGTGCGGCACGAGGATGTGTGCAGGGGCGGCGGGAGGGGCGCGAGACGAGGCGCCCCGGATACCCGATGGAGCATGACCCGGAGTCCGGGCGCGGAGGCGCGCCCGGCCCGGAGTTCCTCAGCGGCCCGTTCGAGAGCCGTTGGTCGCGGGTCTCACCACCACCCGGTGGGCGACCGCGCGGCCGTCCTCGTCCCGGTAGTAGACCGTGACTCGGACGTCCTTCCCGATCTCGCCGGTGGAGGTCATCTCCGCATGCTTCTCGAAGACCCTGCTCACCGGCTTCTTACCGCGTCTCTCGACGGTGATGCTGCTCTTGTCGATCGCCGCCACGTAGCCGCTGAACTGCCTCACGGCGTTCCGGGACTTCTCGACGGCAGACGCGGACGGCGTCCGGTCGCTCCTCCCACCGGCCTTCGACGTCGATGCCGCATCGGCGCCGGGTGCCAGGCCCGTGGCGGTCAGGAGCAGCGCCGCGCTCAGCAACAGAACGTTACGACCCTGCCTCATCCTCACTCACCTCCCTTCCTCACCTCGGGGGCAGGGTGAGCGCATGCTAGGGAGGCGCGCGGCGCGACGTCAAGGGTTCAGCCGCGTTTTTCGCGGTCGTGAAGTGTGTCGACGGCATCGTGTCCATCGTGGACGGCGGGAGAGCGGTCGCGCGCCAGGCGCGTGGCGCGCCCGGCGTTCGCGTGCGCGGTGATCATCGCCTCCGGTGGCTGGCGGCAGCCACCGCCGCGGGTGACCACGACGGGTACACTCCGTTCGCCGCACCAGGCGAACACGCGGGCGTCGCGCGCGGCGAGTCCGGAGAGCGACAACGCCAGCCGGCCGAAGCGGTGGCCGCGGATTCACCCGCGCGGGCGGCGCACACCCAGCTTCTTGATCCGCGAATCGAGCGTCGAGGGCTTGAGGCCGAGCAGCGCCGCCGCGCCGCGCGGGCCGCTCACGCGGCCTCCGGCATGGACCAGCGCGTGCTCGATCGCCTCGCGTTCGACCTCGGCGAGCGGTCGTGGCCCCGCCGCGGCGGCCGGCGTCACGGGTACGGGTGCCTCCGGAGGCGCGGCGAAGCGTGCGGCCAGCGCCAGGAGCCGCCGCTCGCCATCGCCCAGCGCGCGGCGCGAGAACAGCGCCAGCACCCCCACGCCTTCCGCGAGCGGCACCGCGATGAAGGTCTTGACCCGGTGTGCGGCCAGCCACGCGGGATCGGCCAGGCCGGAGGTTTCGAGGCCGGCGTCGGCGACGAAGGGCGCGCGCTCGACGACCACCCGACCCACGCGGCGTGCCCCGATCGGAAAGCGGCGGTAGGGGCCGTCGGTTCGCGTCGTCGCCCCCGCGCTCGCAACCAGGTGCAGGCAGCGCGACCGATCGGCGCACTCCGGCCGCATCGGGCACGTGGGGCACGCGTCTCCGGGGCCTTCGAGCCAAATGCGCGCGAGCACCCCGTCGCAGGCCGCGAGGCCCTCCCGCGCCAGCTCCTCGAGTCGCGGGTGGAGCCCGGGAAGTGTCGCCTCAGATGGCACAGACCCCCCGGGCCCCCCAGAAGTGACTGCCGCCGCTGGACCGGATGGGACGGCTGGAAATGGATTGGATCTCACTGGGTTAACCTCCCTGTTCACGATATTTCGTGAGCCTACTTCACGACATGTCGTGAGTCACGTTATTTCGTGAGAGTCGGTCTTGCCACGTCCGCGAGCGGGCCGCAGCGGGCGGGGACCGGAGCGCGGGCTCCGCAGGCGCGCAGGAGCCAGGGATGGCGGGCGCGCCGAGGACAAGCGAGGCGGAGCCAGGGACTGGCGCAGCCGAGCGGCCCGCGCGGAGGTCCCCGCCCGCGGAGGACCGCCAGGCACGGAGCCCGATCGAGCGGACCGCCGGGCACCAT
>MFFQ01000065.1:18730-33058 GCA_001780165.1 Candidatus Eisenbacteria bacterium RBG_16_71_46
GCATTCGTGCGCCCGACGACGCTTCGCCTTCAAGTTCGCGCCGCCACGGGCCGAAAACTCGGGATGAAAGCCCGCCATATCGGCTCTCGCATCGCCGCGGGGCGGCGAGCCGTCCGCCCCTTCGCGAGCGCAGGATGTCGCGGATGCCCGATCCGTGCGCCCTCGCGCCCGCGACCGGAACACGCACGCATGGAGAGACCTCGCACGTGCTCGTCAGAAGCCAGTGGAGAGCGTGGGCAGCCGAATGGGGGCTCGCCCACCGCCAGCAGCGCAGCCTGTGGCGGCGCGACGAGCGGGTGACCGGCGCGCACCTCGGCCACCTGGTGGACGTGTACTGGCGGGGCAAGCACGGCTCCGACCTGACGATCACGGTTCGCTTTCCGCTCGGCCAGGATCCGTCCGAGGTGCGCGCGCGGATCGCGTGCGACCCCGACGTCAGCGCGATTCCCGGGTGGCGCCGGATCCGCGGCGGGGCCGAGGCGCGCAAGCGCGAGTGCCGGCCGTCGGCCCGGCAGGCCGAGTGGGTCCCGCCCGACCTCTACGCATTCTCGGTCTTCGAATCCGCGCTGACCTGGCGCCGGAGGTTCCCGTGGCGGCGGCCGCAGCCCGCGGGCGTGAAGCGCTGGGTGGAGCGCCTGATCCAGGCCACGTCGCGCGTGACGGGCCCCATCGACGCGCGCTGCGAGGAATGCGCGACCGGGGTCGCCGAAGGCTGGGCCCTCGTGCACGACCATCCGCGCAGCCTGTGCGGCGCATGTCGCGAGCGCCTGCTCGCCGAGGGCGCGATCGACGAGCGGCGCGACGACCAGCACAACGCCCTTCACGCGCGGGGCGTTCTCTACGCCGCGGGCGCGGCGGTGGCGGGCGCGCTGGCCTGGGCC
The DNA here is from genome assembly GCA_001780165.1 of Candidatus Eisenbacteria bacterium RBG_16_71_46. Lineage (GTDB taxonomy): Bacteria > Eisenbacteria > RBG-16-71-46 > RBG-16-71-46 > RBG-16-71-46 > RBG-16-71-46. The sequence goes on from MFFQ01000065.1 coordinate 19,612, forward strand.
GGATTCGCGCTCCTCACGCGCTGGATCGCGCCGGTCATGGCCCTCGGCGTCGCCCTGCTGGTGGCGTGGGCTTACCAATTCGGCGCGGAGAAGATCGACCACGCCGGGCGGGCGGTGGGTGCGGCGCTCTCGGCCGCGGGCGTGATGCTGGGCGCCGCGATCTACTGGGCCTGGGTGGTCGCGCTCGAGCGCCCCGGCGTCGGCTTTCAACTCGACGTGGGGTGGTCGGTGTACGCGCAGTCCTGGCAGAAGGACCCGCGCATCGGGGTGGTGTCGGTGGCGTTCGCCCTGATCGGCGCCCACCTCGCCATGCTCTACCTCGAGCGACTGCGCCTCGAGCCGCGGATCGAGAGCCCCACCGCCGCGCCGCAGAAGGAAGAGGCCGCGGCGAAGACGGAAGGGCGCAAGGCGGCCTGATCGCCGCCGTGCGCAGCTCGCGTCACTCCGGCTGCACGCGGGCCAGCACCAGGCTGGGCGTGCGGAGCAGGATCTCCAGGGGTCCCGGTGCGGCGTGGAGCACCGCCTTCTCGCGCACGGGACGGAACGCGATGTAGGCGTGGCCATCCGACGCGCGGTAGCGCGTGAAGCCGGTACGCAGATTCCCCGGCGGCACCAGGTTGCGCTCGGTGTAGAGCCGCAGCGTTGGCGGCGCGGGGTCCACGAGCAGCAGCGGGGCGACCGGCGGGGAGACCGCGGCCATCGCCACCGCCACCGACCGGGCGCTGAGGTAGTCCTCCATCGCCGGCAGCAGGCGCATGGCCACCACCGGCGTGCCGAACGCCACCGGCAGCGCCAGCAGGCCGGCCGCCAGGCGCCGGCGGCCGAGGAAATCCGCGAGAAACGGCAGCCAAGAGGTGACGAACACCACGCTGGCGAGCAGCCGCAGCTCCGGCGTGATGTCGCGCACGCGAGTCGCGACCAGGCTCAGCAGCACCGCGCCCACGGTGCCGATGAGCGCCAGCATGCGCACCGCCTGGGTGAGCGGGCGGGCCACCCGCGTCGCGTCCTCGAACAGGTGGTCGAGGAACCGCGCGCACAGGAGCGCCGCCGCGGGCAGCGCCGGGAGCACCGCTGTCATCGGCGGGGCGGGATACGCCACGATCGGCGCGAGTGCGGCGAACAGGCAGGCGATGAAGAAATGAGCGACACCCTCCTCGCGCCGTTCGCGCGAGAGCGGATCGCCGGGGAGCGCGTCGCCGCGGGGGCGCCCCGCCCCGGGCAGCGGCAGGCGCATCCCGGTGCGCCACCAGGTGGCGGCATGGGCCAGGGCGCCGGGGAGCAGCGCGCTCCAGGGAAAGAATCCGACCACCAGGAAGGAGACCGCCAGCACCGGTCCCGCATACCACGGCCCGCGGCTCTCCAGCCCGTAGGGGAAGAACGGGGCCCGGGTGAGGAAGGCGGCGCCGTAGCGCTCGGTCATGGCCGCGTACCACGGCAGCGCCACGCCCAGCATCATGACCAGGCCGGCGAGGGGCCGCACGCGCGTCCAGCCGGCCTCGGGCCGCGCCAGCGCCAGGTAGAGCCCGAGTCCGCCGAGCGGCCACAGCGCGGGGAGCGGGCCCGCGCACACCAGCGCCGCGGCGAGCGCGCCGTAGCCGACCACCAGGCGCAGGTCCCTGCCGGCGGCACGCCCGAACTGGGCGTCGGCGAGCGCGGCGCAGCCCACCCAGGCGAAGATCGCGGCCAGGATCTGAGTACCGTCGGTGCGCGCGGCGAGCGGCAGCGCCAGCGCGCTGGCCAGCACCCCCGCCGCGATCACCCCCGCCCGCGCCCCGAAGTGCCGCGCGCCGATCGACCCGGTGACGAGCAGCAGCAGCAGCGCCAGGGCGGCACGGGCCTGCCGCGAGCGCAGCGGCAGAGGCCGGGTGAAGAGGTGGACCAACGCCTCGGGCGCATAGGCGGGCAAGGGTTTCTCGAGCAACGGCTCGATGCCGAACAGCGGCGTGAGCCCCTCGCGTTGCCCGATCACCTCGCGCGCGACCTCGGCGTCGCGCGCCTCGCGCCAGTCGAGAAAGCCGTTGCCGTCGAGGCCCGTGAACAACACCAGCGCGCACAGCGCGGCCAGCAGCAGGGGGGCGAAACGCATGGGCGGGGAATCTAGCAGAGACGCGCGCGCCGCGGGCATGCGCCCTGGCCGTCCTACGCCCCGGCCCTCGCGCGCCCCGGCCCTCGCTCTCCGGTTCGGCGGCGACGAGGACCGGGCAATTCGTTCGCTCCGCGTCAAGAAACACGCGCCCGAGACCGGCCGGGGCCGCCACCGCGCTCAATTCCCTTGGGAGGCTTAGCGGCCTCGCGTAGGCTCACCGCCATGGAGACTCGCCGCCACGCCACCGCCGTGGTCCGACCGTCGCGGCCCGAGGATTTCGAGGGCGTCGTGGCACTGCTGCGCGCCGCGGATCTGCCGTCGGCCGGCGTGCGTGAACATTTCTCCGAGTTTCTCGTGGCGACCGGCTCCGGCGGGCTGGTGGGCGCGGCCGGCATCGAGCGTTACGGCACCTTTGGACTGCTGCGCTCGGTGGTGGTCGCCGAGGACGCGCGCGGGCGGGGGCTCGGACAGCTGCTCACCAGCCGGGCGCTCGAACGCGCGGGGGAGCGTCGGCTGCTGGCGGTTTACCTGCTCACCACCACGTCCGCCGCCTTCTTCGAGCGCTTCGGCTTCCGGCGCGTCACCCGCGCCGGCGTGCCGACCGAACTCTACGCTTCCGCCGAGCTACAGGGCGCCTGCCCGGATTCGGCGATCATGATGGCGCTCGACCTCGCGCCGCGCGCGTAGCCCGGCGCGCGGCGCCGTTTCACGCGCGCGGCGGTCCGAGGCGCCGGGCGAGCACCGCGTCCAGCGCGAAGCGTCCCGCCCCCGTGAACAGCAGCACCGCGAAGGGGACGAGGTAGATGAAGGCCAGCTCCTTCACCCGCCACGGATCGTGCGCGTGCACGAGCAGGCCCGCTACCAGCAGCAGGATGATCGGCGGGAGTACCGCGAGCCGGGTCAGGAGCCCGAGGATGATCGCGAGCGGGCAGAAGAACTCGGCGAACACGGCGAGGGCGAGGCTCGCGGCGGGGCCGATGCCGATCGGGTCCGCGAAGGTGGACGCGCGTTCGGAGAAGCTCGCGAGCTTGGCCCACCCGTGGCCGAACGCGAGCATCGAACCCGCGGCGATGCGCAGCAGCAGCAGGCCGAGAGCGAGTGAGCGGGGGCTCTCGCGAAAGATCATGGTGCCTCCCTAGGTCGCGGGTGGGATTCGCGGCGCCGATCGCGGCCCGCATGTCGCGCCACCATAGCGTGCCGAGGGCGGCCGCGCATCTCGCGCGGCGGGCGTCAGGATGCCGCGCACCCGTGCCCCGTGCCTCATCACGGCGTCGCGGCTGCCTCTCCACCCCACCGCCTCCGCATCCCCGCCGTTGACGCACCCCGGGCGCTCCGATAGCCTTTTATGCGCCTTCCCGCGCCCCGCCCCTGCCCCATCCCGGGAGAAACCGATGGCCAAGGAATTCCTGCCCCCCGAGACCGACCACGCCGCCAACCTCGACGACTACGAGAAGGCGTACGCCTCCTTCGATTGGAAGCAGGTCGAGCCCGAGTTCGACTGGTTCCGCAGCGGGCGGGTGAACATGGCGCACGAGTGCGTGGACCGCCACTGTCGCGGTCCGCGCAAGAACAAGCTCGCGCTCCTCTACAGCGACGGCCAGCGGGTGGAGAAATTCACCTTCGAGGATCTCATGCGACTCTCGAACCGCTTCGCCAACGCCCTGGTGCGGATGGGCGTGGCGAAAGGCGACCGCGTGTTCGTGTACCTGCCGCGGGTACCCGAGGCCTACATCGGCATCCTCGGCATCCTCAAGGCGGGTGCGATCCCGAGCCCGCTGTTCGAGGCCTTCATGACCGATGCGGTGCGCGACCGCATGCAGGACGCCTCGGCGGTGGCGCTGCTCACCACGCGCTCACTGCTCGAGCGCGTCCCCGAGGACGACCTGCCCTCGCTCAAGCACGTCATCCTGGTGGGCGGGCGCGGCGACGCCAGCGGGCGGAACCGGGCGTGGGACGACGAGATCGAGAAGTCGAGCGAGCGCTTCGAGCCGGTGTGGCTCGGACGCGAGGATCCCTTGATCCTGCACTACACCTCGGGCTCGACCGGCAAGCCCAAGGGCGCGCTCCACGTCCAGAACGCCATGATCGGGCACTTCCAGACCGGCAAGTGGGTCCTCGACCTCAAGCCTACCGACACCTACTGGTGCACGGCCGATCCCGGCTGGGTGACCGGCACGTCGTACGGCATCTTCGCGCCGTGGCTCAACGGGACCACCAACGTCATCCGCGGCGGCCGCTTCGACGCGGGCGCGTGGTACAAGACCATCGAGGACCACCGCGTCACGGTGTGGTACTCGGCACCCACCGCGTTCCGCATGCTGATGGCCGCGGGCGAGAAGATCGCCGAGCAGTACGACCTCTCCTCGCTGCGGCACATCCTCTCGGTGGGCGAGCCGCTCAACCCCGAGGTGGTGCGCTGGGGCTGGCGGGTCTACGGGCGGCGGATCCACGACAACTGGTGGATGACCGAGACCGGGCACCAGCTCATCTCCAACTACCCGAGCATGGACGTCCGCCCCGGCTCGATGGGCAAGCCCATCCCCGGCACCGAGGCCGCGATCCTCGACGAGAAGGGGAAGCCGGTCCCGCCCGGCACGCTCGGGCTGCTGTGCATCAAGGCCGGCTGGCCGGGGATGATGCGGCAGATCTGGAACAACCCCGCGCGCTACCAGGAGTACTTCCGGTTTCCCGGCTACTACTTCACCGGCGACACCGCCCACGTGGACGAGGACGGCTACTTCTGGTTCCAGGGCCGCGCCGACGACGTCATCAACACCGCCGGCGAGCGCGTGGGCCCGTTCGAGGTCGAGTCGGCGCTGGTCTCGCATCCCGCCGTGGCCGAGGCCGGGGTGATCGGCAAGCCCGACGAGCTGCGCGGGCACATCATCAAGGCCTTCATCGCGCTGCGCCCCGGATTCGAGCCGAGCGACGAGCTGAAGCGGGAGGTCGCGACCCACGTCAAGAAGCACCTCGCCGCCCACGCCGCCCCGCGCGAGATCGAGTTCCGCGACAAGCTGCCCAAGACCCGCAGCGGGAAGATCATGCGCCGGGTGCTGAAGGCCTGGGACCAGGGGCTGCCGGTGGGGGACCTGAGCACGCTGGAGGAGTAGGCGCCCGGCGCCGGCGTCTCGCGGGTCATCGCCGTGGACGGGGGGAACGAGCCCTCGCGCGGCCGGCCGGGCTTCCAGACCTACGCCGGAAACGGCGGATCGGGACGGGCACTCGGGGTCGAACGGGGGGCCGTCGAACCGGCTTGCCGGAGACGCCCGGTCGTTCGCATACTTCCCCCATGCCCGCAAACCTCCCGCCGCAATACAAAGAGGCCGAGGAGCGCTTCCGGCAGGCCAACGGCCACGACGAGAAGCTCACCGCGCTGCGCGAGATGATGGCGCTGCTGCCCAAGCACAAGGGCACCGAGAAGCTCCAGGCCGATCTCCGGCGCCGTCTCGCCAAGCTCGAGGACGAGGCGGCGCACGGCAGCCGCGGCAGTGCGCGGCGCTTCGATCCCGGCCACGTGCGCCGCGAGGGCGCGGGGCAGTGGGCGCTGATCGGACCGCCCAACGCCGGCAAGTCGTCGCTGGTGCGCGCACTCACCCACGCCCACCCCGAGGTCGCCCCCTATCCGTTCACGACGCGTGTGCCGCTGCCGGGGATGGTGCCCTTCGAGGACGTCCAGGTGCAGCTCGTGGACACGCCCGCGGTGACGCCGCAGCACGCCGAACCCTACCTGGCGAACCTGGCGCACGGCGCGGACGGCGTGGCGCTGGTGCTCGACGTGAGCGCCGACGATCTCGAGGCGTCGCTGGCGGCGCTCACCGCGCTGCTCGAGCGCGGGCGGGTGTGGCCGGCGTCGCGGGCGCTGCCGGCGGACGCACCCCCGTTCCTGGTGCAGCGCCCGGTGATCGTCGTCGCCAACAAGTGCGACCTGGATCCCGATGGCACCTTCGTAGCACTCGCCCGCGAGGCGGTGGGGCCCGATCTGCCGTTCTTCGCGGTGTCGGCCGAGCGCGGCATCGGTCTCGAGGAGCTCAGGCGGTCGGTCTTCGACCTGCTCGGCCGGATCCGGATCTACGCCAAGGAGCCGGGGAAGCCGCCGGACCGCGAGCGCCCCTTCGTGCTGCCGGGGGGAGCCACGGTGCACGACCTCGCGCTCCAGGTGCACAAGGAGGTGGCGGAGAGCCTGCGCTTCGCGCGCATCTGGGGCACGGCGCGCTTCGACGGCCAGCAGGTGGACCGCCACCACGTCCTCGCCGACCGCGACGTGGTGGAGCTGCACGTCTGAGCCGCTCAGCCGCGCCTCAGCGCCTCCGCGCGAATCGGCAGTCGGCGCACCCGCTTGCCGGTGGCGGCGGCGATCGCGTTCACCACCGCCGGCGCGATCGGCGGCGTGCCCACCTCGCCGATGCCGCCGAGGAATTCACCGCTCGGCGCGACGTGCACCTCGATCGCCGGGCACTCGTTCATGCGCAGCACTTCGTAGTCGTCGAAGTTGCCCTGCTGGACGCGGCCCTTGGCGATGGTGATCTCGCCCTTGAGCGCCGCAGTGAGGCCGTAGACGATGCCGCTCTCCATCTGCGCCTCGATGGTGTCGGGGTTGACGACGTGCCCGGGATCCACCGCGCACACCACGCGGTGGACGCGAACCGTGCCATCGTCGGCCACCGCCACCTCCGCCACCTGCGCGGCATAGCTGTCGAACGACGCGTGCACCGCGATGCCGCGGCCGCGCCCCTTGGGCAGCGGCTTCCCCCAGCCGGCCTTGGCGGCGGCGAGCTCCATCACGGCGAGGTGGCGGGGCTGGCCCTGGAGCAGTTCGCGACGGAGTTCGAGTGGGTCGCGGCCCGCCGCTGCGGCCACCTCGTCGAAGAAGCACTCGACGACGAAGGCGTTGTGCGAGCTGCCGACCGACCGCCACCACCACACCGGGACGCCGGGATCGTGCAGGATGTAGTCCACCTCGATGTTGGGAATCGCGTAGGGGATGTTCTCCGCGCCGTCCACCGAGGTGGGGTCGAGGCCGTTCTGGACCGCCTGCGGCGCGATCAGCGCCAGGATCCCGGCGCCGACCTGGCGGTGCGTCCAGGCCACGGGGACGCCCTTGACGTCGAGCCCGGCGCGCAGCACGTGGTAGCTCGCGGGGCGGTAGTGGTCGTGCTGCATATCGTCCTCGCGCGTCCACACCACCTTGACCGGAGCGTTCAACGCCTTCGAGATCTCGACCGCCTCGGCGACGAAGTCCTGATGCGAGCGCCGGCCGAAGCCGCCGCCGAGCAGCATGGTGTGCACCACCACCTTCTCGAGCGGAAAGCCGCTGACCTCGGCGGCCTTGCGCTGCGCGCCGGTGGCGCTCTGGCTTCCGACCCACACCTCGCAGCCGTCCTGCTTGACGAATGCGGTGCAGTTCATCGGCTCCATGGTGGCGTGCGCGAGGTAGGGGGCCTCGTACACCGCCTCGATGGTGCGCGCCGCGCCGGCGAGGGCCGTAGCACCCTGGCCTTCCTTGCGCGCCGAGGCTCCGGGCTTCTTCGCCAGCTCGGCGAAGGTGCTGCGGATGCCGGCGCTGTCGAGGCTGGCGAGTAGCCCTTCGTTCCAGGTCACCCGCAGCGCGTCGCGGCCGTCGCGCGCCGCCCACAGCGTATCGGCGACGATCGCGACCCCGGAGCCGATCTGCAGCACGCGCCGCACGCCCTTCACGGCCTCGGCGCGCGCGGCGTCGACGCTCGCGACCTTGCCGCCGAACACCGGGCAGCGCTCGACCATGGCGTAGAGCATGCCGGGCACGCGCACGTCGAGTCCGAACTGTGCGCTGCCGTCCACCTTGGCCGGAACGTCCAGCCGCGCCCTACGCGTGCCGAGGATCTTGAAATCCTTGGCATCCTTGAGCGGCGGGTTCTCGGGCACGGGAAGCGTGCCCGCCTTGACCGCGAGGGCGCCGTAGGCGAGCTTGCGCCCGCTCGGCGCGTGGATCACGGCGCCATTCTCGGCGTGGCAGGTCGCGCGATCCACCTTCCAGGTGTCCGCCGCGGCCGAGATCAGCATCTCGCGCGCGGCGGCGCCGGCCTTGCGCAGCGGCTCGGTCATGCTGCGGATGCTCTGGCTGCCGCCGGTGCTCATGTTGCCGTAGCGTGGTGCCGGGATCGCCTGCTCGAACCGGATGCTCGACCAGTCGGCCTCGAGCTCCTCGGCCACCAGCATCGGCAGCGAGGTGCGCACACCCTGGCCCATCTCGGAGCGAGCGATCCAGACGGTGATCCGACCCTGCGGATCGATGGCGAGCCAGGCGTTGGGCTCGAAGGCGCCTGTCGCGGCCTCGGCCGCGTCCGGGATGCGGAAGGCGATGACCAGGCCCGCGCCGGCGAGGGCGCCGAGCTTGAGGAAGTCGCGGCGGGTGAGGCTGGTTCCGGTCGTCATCTCGCGCCTCCCTTCGCCGCGCGGTGGATGGCACGCCGGATGCGCGGGTAGGTCCCGCAGCGGCAGAGGATCCCGGACATGGCCTGATCGATGTCGGCGTCCGTGGGACTGGGCGTGCGCGCCAGCAGCGCGGTCGCCGCCATGATCTGGCCCGACTGGCAGTAGCCGCACTGTGGGACCTGCTCGGCGATCCAGGCGCTCTGCACCGCGTTGAGCTTGCCGGGTGCGAGGCCCTCGATGGTGGTGACGCGCTTGCCGGCGACGTCGCCCACGGTGGTGGTGCAGGAGCGCATCGGCTCGCCGTCCACGTGCACCGTGCAGGCGCCGCACTGGCTCACGCCGCAGCCGAACTTGGTGCCGGTGAGGCCGAGGTGATCGCGCAGCACCCAGAGCAGCGGAATGTCCGGGCTCAGGTCGAGGGTCTGCGCCTTGCCGTTGACGGTCAGCGGGATTCCAGCCATGGCAACGCCCTCCGGGAGGCGGGTCTGCGATGTGCCGAATGACGAGGCGGCCGCAGAGTCGAGCGTAGTCTGGTCAAGGGCGCGGGCGTTTGCAAGCCGTCCGCAAACCGAACGGGGCCGGCCCCGAAAAGGGCCGGCCCCGCTGGCGAGAGGATGCGATTACGGCAGGTACGCCGCCTTGTTCGTGATCCGGCGGTTGTCCTGGACGAGGTTGATCAGGTAGAGCCCCGGCCGCAGCGAGAGGCCCGCCGCGAGATCGATCTCGCCGGTGCGCTGACCGTTCAGACGCATCGACTTGATCGCGCGGCCCGAGATGTCCAGAAGCTCGAGGCGCGCCGGCTGCGCGCTCGGCAGCGCGAACGCCACCCGCAGCTCGCGGGTCGCGGGGTTCCGCACCGACAGCGCGAATGCCGCCGCCGCCGCGGGCACCTCGATCCGCACCTCGCCCTGGTACTCCATGGCCCCTCCCGGCTCGCGGACGCCCAGCCGGTACGAATACCAGCCCGCGGCCACGTTCCGATCCTCGAAGGCCAGCCGGCCGGTGCCGTCGGGGCTCAGCTCGCCGAGCGCCGTCCACGCGCCGCCGTCCGGACGACGGAACAACGTCGCCACCAGGCCGCTCGCGTCGGGGGCATGCCACGCGAGGCTGACGCGGTCGGGCTCCGCCGTGGCATCGATCAGCGACAGCAGCACCGGGGTCGGCGCGTCGTTCACGATCTTCGACACCCACGAGTCCGGGGTGCCCTGCCGGCCGTCGGTGAAGTTGGCGTAGACGTTGACCCCATCCGCGACCAGCGCGCCGTAATCGCCCATGTTGGGCGCGAGATTGCTGCTCACGTTGTTCCAGTTGATCGAGCCGCCGTCGTTCACCTGAGTGCTCGGCACGAAGATCCCGCCGGCGTTGCCGGAGTGCGTGTAGAAGATGTCGGTGCCGATGCCGCACGCCGGATCCAGCCGATGGTCGTACCAGTCGAAGTGAACGTCCCCCAGGGCGTCGACCGCGACCTCGGGGAAGGTGTTGTCGAAGAGCGGAGGATCGTCGTTGACCACCTTCTTGGGCGTCCAGATGGTCCCGTTGGTCGAGCTCGAGAAGACCACGTCGCGGTGGTCGCGCCCGACGTCCGACGCGGCGGGAATGTGGACGCCGGTGTACACGACGTAGTTGCCGATGCTGGCGGAGGCGGCGAGCACCCGCACGTAATACGTCGCCGTGCTGGGCAGCGTGAACACGATCAGCGCCTGGCCGCCGCCGAGGTACGAGAACGCCGCGCGGTTGGCGGTGTTGCGACCACCGCAGAACATCCGCAGGTAGCCGTCGGCGTTGGGGTTGGGAACCAGGAAGAAGATCACGGTCTGCCCGGCCGTGCCGCTGAACGAGAACCAGTCCTGGTCCGCGGTCGAGGACAGGGTTCCGAGCAAGGCGTCACCCAGGGTGAACGGATCGGGCGGGTCGGCGAGCCCGTTGGGCTCGGACTCGGCGACGCCGGCGCCGTAGCCGAGGGGGTCGTTGTAGTAGTCCACCGACTCCTCCCAGGTCACGTACACGCGACCGTTGTTGGCGCTCGCGCTGCGGTCCACGGCGATCCCGGGGAATCCGACCGCGCCTTGCCGGTTGAAGCCCGGAGGGCCGGAGCCGAAGTTGCTGAAGATCGGAAGCGCGCCGGCGCCGACCGTCACCTCGGGACCGAACGTGAGGCCCTGGTCGGTGGATTTGCGGATACGGATGTAGTTGTTGTTGCTGCCGAAGTCGTAGACGTAGTAGACCACGTAGATCTCGCCGGACGGCCCCACCGCGGGGCGCGAGCCCTGTACGCTCTCGAGCGCGCTGTTGGTGAGCACCAGCGGGGCGGACCAGGTCGCGCCGTTGTTGGTGGAGCGCGAGAACTCGATCCGGTTGCCGCCTGCGCCGAGGAAGCGCGTCCAGCTCAGGTAGACGTTCCCGTTCACGGGATCGGCCGCGATCCACTCCTTGTCGAGGAAGTCGGATACGCTCGAGGCGGCCACCACCGGCGGGTTGAAGGTGAAGCTGGTGCCGCTGAACGTGCCCCGATTGACCGAGAGCCCCGAGGTGAAGCCCCCATCGGGCGTGTAGAGATTGGCGTAGTAGAAATTGCCGGCGTTGTCCACGGTGAGCGAGGGGTCGCCCTCGTAGATGTCGTTCACGCCCGCCGCGGGCGGAACGCCGCCGTCGGTCCAGGTGGCGCCCATGTCCGAGGAGTAGCCGTAGCCGGACCCGCCGGGATTCACGTTGAAGTTCTTACCGTCGTTCCACCCGGCCACGAGGTTCATGCCGAGCGCGGCGATGCTGGTCTCCGACTGCGTGCTCCCGGCCGGATCGCCGGCGGTGTTGTTAATGCGCACGTTGGGGTTGATGAGGTCCACCGCCGCCGGTACCGCGTCACGGAGCGAGCGGATGATCGGGGCCAGGCCGACCCAATCGACGTCCGGCAGAGGCGGCAGGCCCTCGACCGGCTCGACCGACAGGCGGGCGAGCTCGCGCGGCACATGGATCGCCTGCCCTGGCGCGTAGATCGGCGCCTGGACGACCGGTCGAACCACGCGGTCGAGCCCGGCCCGGCGGGGCGGCTGCGCCACGGGCTCGGCTGCCCGGGCAGGAAGCGTCGGGATGATCGCCGCGCAAGTCAGCAGCGCAACGACCGTCAGGGAAGCAAAGCGGGGTCTCAAGGTCATGGCGATACTCCTCGTGCTGGGTGGGGAAGCAAAGGGCAACGCTACGGGGGAGACCGCCTGACCGCCGCGCCCTCTCCCGACCGGAATAAGCCTACGCTGGCCACGGCGGGGATACCAGCGTCTTTCACCGTGCAGGAGGCCAGAAAACCCGGATTTCCGCCGCCGGGGCGCGCCGCTACGGGGCCGCGGGGATTTCGCAATCGCGGGCGCCCCGAGCTTCGGGAGCGCAATGACCCCGACGGTTTGGTGACGCTATACCAGTGCCCGATCCTCGACGCGCGGGCGCGCTCGGAAAGCGCAGCGGGCGGGGGTCTCGAAGCCCCCCGCCCCGCTGCGCGCGAGCCAACTGCGCTGCCGCCGCCTACCGGTATCGCACTTTCACCATCCCCCAGCTGCCTTGCCAGGTCGGGGTGGGAGAGTGCTGGTAGCAGGCCCCGCAGCCGCCGGTCAAGATGATGTTTCCGCTTCCGGCCGGGTAGGGGTGGTCGAGGAAGATCGGTTGCGAGCACGACGTGTGCAGCTTCGTGAGCTTGTGCACGCCGCAGGCGCCGAGATCGAATTCGAACGAGGTCTCCGTTGCGAACTCGCCCTTCTTTCCCCAACCGCTCGCCTCGAAGACGATCACCAGCTCGCCGCCCTGCACCGAGGCGCTTTGGATGCACGCCAGGTCGTCACAGACGATGTTGATGAGATCGGTGCCCGTCCACGTCGCCGTCGAGGTCCCCTTGAGGTTCGAATCCTTTTCGTAGAGGTTCAACGTGATCGGCCCCGGCGTGCAGGAGGCCAGCGAGATGTGGAACTCGCCGGTGAGGCAGTAGGCCTTGTCGCCCATGGGGCAATCCGCGCCGGCGAAGCAGGAGCCGAAGCCGCCGGTGAAGAAGAACGTCCCGGCGGGCGTGCCCGCCTGCGGCACCTCGAGTAGGATCGGCTGCGAGCACGAGGTGTGCTTGTGGAAGAAGCTGCGCTCGCCGCCGACGACGACCTCCCACGCGGTCTCGGTCCGGAACTTGCCGCTATTCCAGCCGCTGGCCACCATCTCGACCACCAGCTTGCCGCCTTCCTCGCGGACCGCGGTGATGCAGGCGAAGTCGTCGCAGAGCCAGTTGGTGACCGACACGCCGTCCCAGTCCACCGAAGAAGTGCCCTTCAGTTTCGTGGGATCGGCGCTCGTGCCGTCGTAGGACAAGAACTCGATGGTGACCGGATACGAAGCCGGAAGCGCACCTTCCCAACGCATGTCCAATTGGTAGATCCCGCCCGGGCAGGCCTGCGCCACCGGGGTGATCAGGATCGTGCAGGCTGCCACGACGAGCGATGCTGCGAGTAGCAATCTTCGATGCATGGTCGAATCCTCCTTCGTGGAAATCGAATCCACGCGCGAGGGGATGCGGTCCTCGCGGGTGCGGCTCGAGATGTTGTTCCAAACACGGCGCCGAAACCTCGGATCCACCCCGAAAGCAGGGGCATTGCACCTTGCGCCCCCGGGAGCGGCGCCGCGAACGACCCGCCCGCCTTCGCAGATCACGGAACCCACCTCAAAGATGGGCGGGAGCCGTTCTCCGCGCCTGCCCGCCGGACGAGCGGGGGAGGCTCGCCCGATGAAAAGCAGCGGCAGCCGAGCCTAGGATTGGGGGACGACCGGGGCGCGGACACCACTGAGCGGACTGCACGTCGCGAGTAGGCTACAAAATGTCGAACTTCTGATCAACGAATATCATACCAACGCACAGCTCGAAAGCGCGCGTCGCAATCGTTTCCATTCGTGCGTGCATTTGCGACAACGCGCGCGTTTGCGCTC
>MFFQ01000066.1 GCA_001780165.1 Candidatus Eisenbacteria bacterium RBG_16_71_46
GCTAGCGAGGGCGCCGTCCGTCGGTCGCGGAACGGAATCCGGCGGGCGCCCGGCGCGGACCCGCGAGCCTCCCCACCGCGCCGAGCAGGCCGCGCAGGATCTCGTTCGGGCGCGGCGGGCAGCCGGGAATGCGCAGGTCCACGTCGAGCACCTCGTGCACGCCACCGCGCGTCGCGAACGATCCGGCGCAGAATCCGCCGGTGCAGGCGCAGTCTCCAAGGGCGATGACGAGCCTCGGGGCTGGCGTGGCCTCGGCGGCGAGGAGCAGCGGCTCCTCCATGTGGCGCGCCGGCGGGCCGGTCACGACCAGCGCGTCGGCATGGCGCGGCGAGGCGACGACGTCGATCCCGAAGCGCTGCAGGTCGTAGAACGGGTTCATCAGCGCCTGCAACTCGCTCTCGCAGGCATTGCACGAGCCGGCGTCCACGTGGCGGAGTCGCAGCGAACGGCGGAACAGGCGCTGCACCTCGACCCTGAGCGCCTGGCCCAGGACCTCGATCTCGGCGTCGGGCTCCCGCGGCACGGGGGTCACGCCGGCGGGCAGCACCAGGGCGGGACGCGCCGTGCGCACGCCGCGCTGCAGCGAGCGTCTCAGGATGTCCCACATCGCCGGCCTCCTACATGCGTCCCCGATCTGCCCGCCCGCCCGGCATCGAAGCCGGCCGCGCGCCTCGCATCGGACCGGGCCACGCGCTTCGCGCCGCGCGCCACGGTCCCGCCGCGCCTCCTCGCTTCAGCGGTCGACGCAGGCATAGCAGAGATTGAACGATTTGTTGATCAGCGGGAAGTCGGGAACGATGTCGTCGAGCACGGCGTGGGCCACCGCCGGCCAGTTGGCGTGCGACGGCGAGCGCACGCGCCAATCGGCGACGGAACCACCGGGGCCCGGGCGCAGCCAGTGCACCAGCAGTCCGCGCGGCGACTCCACCAGGCCGAGCCCCCAGCGCCCCGGCGTGAGGCCGCCGAGACGCTGCACCAGCGGGCCGCCGGGCAGTCGCAGCAGGAGCTGGTCGATGATGTTGAGCGACTCGTGGATCTCGTCGGCCCGCACCTCGAGCCGCGCCAGCACGTCGCCGCCCTCGCGCACCGGCACCTGGAAGTCGAGTTCGCGGTAGGCGGCGTAGGGGTGGTCGCGCCGGGCATCGCGCGGGATGCCGCTGGCGCGTGCCGCCGGGCCCGTCACGCCGAGATCCGCCGCGACCTCGCGCGCCAGCCGGCCGGTGCCCTGCAGGCGGTCGAGCACCGCGGCGTTCGCCAGGCATGAGCGCACCAGGTCCTCCACGTCGGCGCGCACCGCGCTCAGCACGTCGCGCAGCCACCGCTGCTGCGCCTCGTCGAGGTCGCGGCGCACGCCGCCCGGCACGCACACGCCGCGCAGGAAGCGCTGCCCGAACAGCACGTCGCCGGCCTGCTGGAGCACCTCCTTGATGCGCAGCCCCTCCGCCGCCCCCGCCACGTAGGCGACGTCGGTGAGCATGCCGGCGATGTCGCCGACGTGGTTGACGAGCCGCTCGAGCTCGCCGGCGAGCGAGCGGATCGCGCGCGCGCGCGGCGGCGGCAGCGCGCCCGACAGCTCCTCCACCGCGATCGAGAACGCGAGCGCGTGCGAGAACGCGCACATGCCGCAGGCGCGCTCGGCGATCTCGAGCCCGCGCGAGAGCGGCTGGCCCTGGACCAGCGTCTCGAGCCCGCGGTACTTCCAGCCGAGGCGCACCTCGAGCTTGAGGATCGCCTCGCCCACGCTCGAGAAGCGGAAGTGCCCGGACTCGATGATGCCGGCGTGGGTGGGACCGACGGGGATCTCGAAGACGCCCTCGCCCTCGACCGGTGAGAAGGCGAAGCGCGGCGCCCACGACCAGGTGTGCGGCGGCGCGAAGTCCTTGCGCAGCGGATAGGCGCCCTCCGGCCACCCGTCGTGCGCCACCAACGGACGCGGGTCGGGATGTCCTTCGGGAATCACCCCGAGCAGGTCGCGCATCTCGCGCTCGAGCCAGTGCGCGGCGGGCACCGCGGGGGTGACGGACGGGAACGCCGGTGCCTCGCCGGGGACCGCGGCGATCAGGGTGAGCACGGCGTCCTCGGGCGCCATCGAGAACTGGTAGTGCAGTCGGAAGCGGCCGTGCGGCTCGCGCTCGTCGAGTGCGAAGGCCGCGATCAGCGCGCCGCCCCACTCGCGCGGGATCGCTCCCGCGACCTCGGGCAGCCGCGCCGCGGGCACCACCACCAGATGCTCGCGCAGGCTCATGCGGTCGGCGTCGATCACCGCGTCGGCGAAGCGCTCGCGGATGCCGCGCAGCGCGCGCTCCAGCGGGAACCGCTCCTCGGGCCGGGCGAGCGTCATGGGCGGATGACCCGCGCCGCCTGCTCGAGCAGGTGGCGCAGTGGCGGGGGCAAGTAGACGCCGAGCAGCAGCAGGGCCGCCGCCAGCAGCCATAGCGGCCGGCGTGAGGCGGCCGGCAGCGAATCGTGGAAGTGCTTCGAGGGGTGACCGAGCGCCACCCGCGTCCAGTGGAAGGCCAGTCCGGCGAAGACGATCGCGAGCAGCGCGATCGCCGCGGCAACCACGCCGGGGCGGCCGGCGGCGAGGCCGCCGGCGAGCGTGAGCCACTCCGAGAGGAACAGCGCTCCCGGCGGCAGCCCGGCGAGCCCGACGCCGGCGATCACGAACAGCGCCCCGAGCGCGGGCGCGGCCTGGACCACGCCGCTCCAGTGGTCGAGCCGGCGCGCGCCGGTGGCGCTCGCGAGCGAGCCGCCGACCAGGAACGCGAGCGTCTTGGCCAGCGCGTGGCTCACCAGGTGGAACAGCCCGCCAAGGATCGCCAACGGGTGGCCGAGCCCGACCGCCAGCGCCACCAGCCCGGTGTGCTCGACGCTGGAGTAGGCGAGCAGGCGCTTGTAGTCGCCCTGGATGAGCATGAATGGAGCCGCGACCGCCATCGAGAGCAGCCCGAAGAACACCAGCAGCCCGCCCGAGAAGTCCGGCCCGAGGCAGCGCGCGGCGATGGCGTGGAAGCGCAGCACGGCGGTGAGCGCGGTGGCGAGCAGCGCCGCCGAGAGCAACGCGCTCACCGGTGTCGGGGCCTGGCTGTGGGCGTCGGGCAGCCAGGTGTGCATCGGCGCGAGCCCGGCCTTGGTGCCGTAGCCCACCAGCGCCAGGACGAACGCGAGCTTGACGAAGTGGGGCTGGAGGGCGGGTGCTGCCGCCGCCAGCACCGTCCACTGCAGGCCGACGCTGCCCTCGCCGACCAGCGGCACGGCCGAGTAGTAGATGAGCACGGTGGCGAGCAGGCCGAGCGCGATGCCGACCGAGCACAACATCAGGTACTTCCAGGCCGCCTCGACCGCCCCGGGGCGGCGGTAGTAGCCCACCAGCAGCGCCGAGGTCAGCGTGCTGCCCTCGATCGCCACCCACAGCAGGCCGAGGTTGTTGGCCAGCGCCGCCACGATGAGCGAGCCGACCAGGCCGTGAAAAAGCGCGTCGTAGCGCCCCCCGGTCCAGCTCGCGGCGTCGTGACCCTCCTCCTGCCGGGCCATGTAGAAGTGCGCGTACCAGGCGCTGGCGAGTCCCACCGCGCCGATGATGCAGGCCAGCAGCGCCGAGAGCGCGTCGGCCTGCAGCCAGCCCCGGGCCGCCACCAGCGGACCGCCGGCCGTCACCCGCCACGCCAGCGCCAGCGCCAGCGCCAGCACCGCCGCCGAGCCCGCGATCGAGACCGGGCGCGCCCAGCGCGTGCGCGCCAGCGGCAGGCACAGCAGTGCGGTGAGCGGGGCGGCGACGGCCAGCGGAAGCATCCAGCCCACGATCTCAGCCCCGGAGCGAGGTGAGGCGGGTGGCGTCGTCGGTCGCGAACGATTCCTCGATCCGGCCGACCATCATGCCGAGCAGCGCGGTGCCGACCAGCAGGTCGAGCAGGACGCCCATCTCCACCACCAGCGGCATGCCGTAGGTGAGCGAGACCGCGGCGAGGAAGATCGCGTTCTCCAGGATGACCAGGCCGACGACCATGGCGAGCGCCTGCTTGCGGCTGACCATCAGGAACAGTCCGACCAGCGTGGTCGCGATCGAGACCGGCAGGCAGGAGGCGAGGATCGACACGCCTTCTCCGAACAGCACGCGGGTCTGGCTGAAGGCGATGACCACCAGCGCGCCGCACAGCAGCGCCGAGAGCTGGATGCTCACATAGGGCTCGGCCTCGGCGCGGGAGCGCGAGCGGGCCAGCGCGCGACGCAGCAGGCGCGGGATGAGGAAGCCCTTGCTCACCAGCACCAGCGCCGCCGCCACCCCGATGTGGCGCGCCCCGGTGAGCAGCGCCACCAACATCGCGATCGCCGCGAGACTGAGCGAATTCCAGGTGTAGGCGGTGATGCACGCGGCGGTGCGGCGCTGGGTGACCGCGTAGAGCGCGCTCAGCAGGAACACGCCGGCCAGGAGGTTGATCGCGTTGCTGCGCGGCAGCCAGTCGATCAGCGGAGCGCCGGTCATCGCAGCAACGAGGCCGAAGCGAGGGCCAGCAGCGACAGCAGGAACGCCATGCCGAGGAACTCCGGCACGCGGAACAGTCGCATCTTGGCGGTGACCGACTCGCTCACCGCGATCACCACCGCGAAGGCGAGCAGCTTGCCGAGCCACGCCGCCAGCCCGCGCCACAGCGCCACGGAGCCGGGCTCGAGCGCGATGCCCCAGGGCAGGAACAGGCTCGCCACCAGCGTGAGCAGCACCATCTGCCGCACCGCTCCGGCCCACTCGAGCAGAGCCAGGTGACGGCCGGAATACTCGAGCACCAGCGCCTCGTGGATCATGGTCAACTCGAGGTGGGTCACCGGATTGTCCACCGGCACGCGCCCGGTCTCGGACACCACCACCAGCCAGATCGCGGCGAGTGCCAGCAGGTGCGATGGCGAGAGCCAGCCGAGCGGGGCGGTCGCGACCGCGCGGCTGATGGTGGAGAGGTCGGTGCTGTGCGCGCCGATCGCGAGCGTGAACACCGCGAGCATCAGCGCCGGCTCCGCCAGGCCCGAGAGTGCCAGGTGCCGGCTCGCCCCCATGCCGCCGAAGGTGGTGCCCGCCTCGAGCGCCGCGAGCGCCTGCAGCACGCGGGCGGCGGCGAGCAGGGCCACGGTCATCACCAGGTCGCCGGCGAACGACATGCCGCTCCGCGCCAGCAGCACCGGCGTCCAGCTCGCCGCCACCAGGATCGCGGCGAGGGTGAGGTAGGGCACCGCGCGCGCCAGCCACGAGGCGTCCTCGGAGATCACCGACTCCTTGCCCATCAGCCGCGCGAGATCGGCGTAGCGCTGCCACACCGGCGCTCCCCGGCGCATCTGCAGGCGCGCCTTGAGCGCTCCCACCACGCCGTTGAACAGCGGCGCCAGTGCGACCAGCAGGGCGGTCTGCAGCAGCACCAGCAGCGCGGTCATCTCAGCGCGCCCACACCAGCAGCGCCACCAGCGTCGCGAGCAGGTAGCCGAGATAGAGATGCAGGTTCCCGGCCTGCAGCCTTCGCGCCTGGTCCGAGGCCCACAGCACCGCCTGCACCAGGGGCTGGTAGAACATCCGCTCGGCGAGCGGCGGGATGCCGGAGCGGAAGCGGAGCGCGCGCCCGAAGTAGGGCGAGCCCTGGCTCAGGACCTCGACCTCGCGCTCGACCTGGAGCAGGCGCCCGAAGATCAGCCGCAGCGGCTTGGTGAGACCGAGCGCGGAGTACTGCATGCGCGGATCGAGGCGGATGCCGCAGGCCCACGACGGCGCGCGCCGCACCTCGGCGCGCCCGCCGCTCGCCCGCGCCCAGGCGAACGGCACGGCGAGGAAGACCGCGAGCAGCAACGCGATCGCGAGCGGCGAGATGCTGGCGCTCGTCGCTGGCGGCGGCGCGAGCGCCAGCCCCCCGGCCGTGACCAGAGCGGTGGGGTCGAAGGCGGGCCCGAGCATGGCACCCAGCGGGGCGCCGAGTGCCGTCATCGCCCAGGTCGCGAGCAGGCCCCACGCGGCCACCAGGCCGCCGAGGAGCAGCAGCGCGTTCTCGATGCCGGGCGCCACCGGCCGCGCCGCCGCCGCCGCGGGGGTGCGCGGGCGGCCGAGGAAGCCGATGCCGTAGAGCTTGACCATCGCGGCGGCGGCCAGCGCGGTCGCCAGCGCCAGGCCGGCGCCGGCGAAGGGCGCCAGCAGGCGCAGCGGCGGGGGACCCTCGGAGTAGCCGCGGATCAGCGCCTGGAACATCAACCACTCGCCGGCGAAGCAGCTCAGCAGCGGCAGGCCGGAGAGCGACAGCACGGCGACCAGGGCGCCCGCGGAGAGCCGCGGCAGCCGCCGCGCCAGGCCGCCCAGGCGTTCGAGGTCGCGGCTGCCGCCCGCGTGCGTCGCCTCGGCCACCGACAGGAAGGCGAGCGCCTTGGACAACCCGTGGCCCACCGCGTGGTAGAGGCAAGCCGCCAGCGCCACGCCGGCGAGCGCGGTCTGCCCGTTGCGGGCGAGCGCTCCTGCCAGCCCCAGCGCCAGTGCCAGCAGGCCGGCGTGCTTGACCGTCGAGTGGGCGAGGAGGCGCTTGGCGTCGGGTTCCACGACCGCGTAGAGCGCGCCGATCAGCGCGGTGATCGTGCCCAGGGCCACCAGCGTCATGCCCCAGCCCGCGATCGGCAGCCCCGGCATCTGCCAGGCGAACCGCAGCAGGCCGTAGAGCCCGGCCTTGACCATCGCGCCGGAGAGCAGGGCCGAGATCGGGCCCGGCGCTTCGGGGTGCGCGAGCGGAAGCCAGACGTGCACCGGCACCAGGCCGAGCTTGACCACCAGCCCCGCGCTGATGAGCCACACCAGCGGGGAGGCCTCCGCCGCGGGAAGGCGGGCAAGGGCGGCGGCGAGGTCGGCGAAGTCGAAGGATCCGGCGCGCGCCGCCAGGCTCAGCAGCCCGAACCCGAGCAGTGCCGCGCCGACGTGCGAGATCGCCAGGTAGACGAAGCACGCCGAGCGGGCCCGGGCACTGCGCGTGTCGCTCGCCACCAGGGCGGCGGAGAGCAGCGTCATGCCCTCCCAGGCGAGCAGGAAGAGCAGCGCGTGGCGCGCGGTGAAGACCGCGGCGAGCGCCAGGGCGAAGGCGGCGTGGAGCGCCATTCCGGCACGCTCCCCGCGCGACGCGCCGCCGGGCGCGGCCGCCGGACGCGCCGCGAACGAGATCGCGGCGACCACGCCGAGCAGCAGCACGAAGGGCGCGGCGAGCGCGTCCACGCCGAGCGCGAAGCGACCGCCGGGGAGCCCGGCGTCCCAGGTCAGCGGCGGCGTCTCGAGTCCCGCCAAGCGCAGCGCTCCGACCGCCGCCAGCGCCAGCGAGGCGACGATCGCGGTGCCGCGCGCCGCGGAGGGGAGGAGGGCGGCGAGCGATCCGCCGCGCGCGCGCGGCGATGGAAGCGCGGCGAGGAGCGCGGCGAGGCCGAGGCCCCAAACCGCGGCGGCGAGTAGGGCGCCGTCGATCACGGCGAGCGGCATGGCCCGTCCCTGGTGGGTGGATGCTGATCCACGGCGGAGCGACCGCGTCCGGCGGTCGCGGCACTGGCGCGCGAAACCACCGCGGATTAAATCAGAGCGCCCGGCGGAGGGTCAAGATTCGGTCCTGGCGCGGGCGCGCGTCGCCCGCGCGGGCGCAAGCCGCCCGCGCCCGCCGCGGGCGCGAGCGGGCGGCACGGGGGCATGTCACCGGCGCCGGCGCACGCCGCGTGCGCGCGTCTGCGGCGCGAGCGGACCTCACGGGCTCGGCGCATGCCGGCCGCGCTCAGTCGCGCATCACGCGCGCGACCACCTGCCGCCCGGCCTCCAGGGGATCCTCGGCGAGCGGCTCGATGCCGTTGGCGAGAAGCCAATCGCGGTTCCGCGCCGCCGCCGGGCCGCCGATCATCAGGGTGGGCTTGCGCCGGCGGTCCGCGACGAGCTGCTGCAGCGTCAGGATCGGTTCCTGCGGCAGGGCGAGCGTGGCGGACAACGCCACGACCTGCGTGCCCGAGTTCTCGACGGTGTGCGCGATCGCCTCGATCGGCGTGTCGGCTCCAAGGTAGAGGGTGCTCACGCCCTCGAGGCCCACCTCGAGCGCCAGCACCATGAGCATGATCTCGTGCTGCTCGCCCGGAACGCAGGCGCACAGCACGCGCGGCGGCTGGTGAAGCGGTCGCAGGCCGGCGAGTGCGGCGATCAGCCGCTCGCGCGCGAACGCGGCGAGGACATGCTCCTCCGCGACATTGCCGAGGCCCTCGAGGTAACGCTCGCCGACCCGTCGGAGCGCGGGCGCAAGCGTCAGGGCGAAGGCCTGCCGCAGCGAGTAGAGTCCGACCGCCCGGCCGAAGGCGCGCTCGATCGCGGCGCGGTCGAAGCGGAGCGCCGCCTGCTCGATCTGCACCGAGAGATCGTGCAGCGTCTGCGTGGCGGTGGCCGCACCACCCTGCACCGGCACGCGGATCGAGGCGGTGCCCGCGAGGCCCGCGTTGGCGAGCGAGACCTCGATCACGCGCGTCGCGCTCGGCCCCCCCGAGAGGCGAGGAGCGCTCGGCTCGAGCTCGGCGCCGAGCGGGCCCTCGGCGTCCTCGAGATGCTCGCGCACCCGGCCCACCGAGATGCCCTGCTGCATCGCGCGGCAGATCGCTCGCAGGCGCTCGATGTCCTCGCCGGTATAGAGCCGGTACCCCTTGGGCGTGCGCTCCGGCCGCACCAGCCCGTGGCGGCGCTCCCAGGCGCGCAGGGTATTGGGGTTGATTCCCGTGAGCGCGCTGGCGGCGCGAATCGTGAAGCGAGCGGGACGAGGCAAGGTCATCCTCCGGGGTGCGGGTCCTGGCGCGGGAGGTCCCGCGGCGGGGCGAATCTCACCCTCCATTCGATACTATGATTGTGCAAACGTTTCACAGAACATGTAACAAACATTGTTCAAAATGTGGACATGGACATGCGGCGGCACCTGGCGTAGGGTGCTCCGATGCCCGCAACCCGATGCGGGCAAGCGGAGTATGGACTTGCGGCCCCATCGAGAGGCGGTGCTTCGGATGGCTGAGGGAAAGCGCTTCGACGGACGGGTCTATCTGGTCACCGGCGCCAGCAGCGGGATCGGCGAGGCCTGCGCCCGCGCGCTGGGCGCCGAGGGCGGGCACGTGGTTGCCGCCGGGCGCCGGCGCGAGCGGCTCGACCGCACGGTGGGCGCGATCGAGGCCGCCGGGGGCCGGGCGCTGGCCGTCACCGGCGACGTGCGCGACGAGGCGGTGTGCCGCACCTGGGTCGAGCAGGCCATTTCGACCTTCGGAGGGCTCGACGGCCTGGTCAACGCCGCCGGCGTCATCGGCAGCGGCGGCCTGCTCGAGACCGGACCGGAGGAGTGGGACCGGATGATGGACTCCAACCTCCGCTCGATGCATCTGCTCACCCGCGCGGCGACCCCGCAGTTGATCGCGCGGCGCGGCAGCGTGGTCAACATCTCCTCGGTGGCCGGACTCCGGCCCTACGCCGGCCTGCTGGCCTATTGCGTGAGCAAGGCGGGCGTGGACATGTTCACCCGCTGCGCAGCACTGGACCTCGCTCCGCGGGGCGTGCGGGTCAACGCCGTCAATCCCGGAGTGGTGGTGACCGAGCTGCACACCGTGAGCCACGCGGTGCCCGACTACCCGGCCTTCCTCGAGCGCTCGAAGGGCACGCACCCGCTCGGACGCGTGGGGCAGCCGGAGGAAGTCGCGGCGCTGGTGCTGTTCCTGCTCAGCGACGAGGCGGCCTGGATCACCGGCGCTACCTACTCGATCGACGGCGGCCGCGCGCTCGCCAGCGCGCGCTGAGAGCGCCCTGGGGCGCGAGGAGCCGGCCGCGCAACGCGGCCCTCTGACTCTGGAACAGGCACCAGGCTTCGTTCGCAAACGCCCGCGGGCAAGGCGTCGCGGTCGAGCGACGAGCGCAGTCATGGCCTCTTGGCCACGTCGGAGCGAGGAGCCGGCCGCGCAACGCAGCCCGCGGGCGTTTGCGAACGAAGCCTAGCGGAACTTCATCGTCGGATTCCGCAGCACCCTCTCGTAGTACGCGGCATGCTCGCGCCACTGGGGGTCGAGTGCGGCGGCCCGGCGGTAGTCGGTCATCGCGTCCCAGGGAAAGCCCCAGGCGTTGAGGTCGTGCGCGCGCCCCGCGAGGATCACGGCGCGGTCGGCGGACTCCGGCGCGAGCGCCAGCGCCCGGTCGTAGTGCTCCAGGGCGTCGCGCATCATCGCCACCCGCTCGAAGCTCGAGCGCGTGAGCGGTGAGAGCAGGCCGGAGCGCGGGCGGGTCTCGACCGAGGCGTTGTGCAGCACCGTGCCGTAATCGAAATGGGCGAGCCAGTTGGCCCCGGGCTGCGCGACGATGTGACGGTAGTAGGGGAGGCTCTCGAACCAACGCTTGGCCCGCACCAGCTCGAAGACGCGACGCGAGGCGGCCTCGAGGTCGAGAGCCACGATCGAATCGGGGATCGCCGGGGTCGCGGGCGGCGCCGGCGCCGTCGCCGCCGGGCGCGGCGCGGCGGCACGCCCGCCCCAGCGCCGCAGCCCGAGGAAGCCGACGATCGCGATCGCCACGAGGGCGAGCAGGATCCACCAGCGGTGTCCCGCGCCGGGGTCCCGGCCACGGTGGCGATAGCGGGAGCTGAGCGTGCCCCGCGGGCGGCGCTTCATGGCTCGGCTCCCGGGGCGGCGCGCAGCGTCACGGCCGCCGAGGAGACGCCGGGGGGCGCGAGCACGACGCCGGGTGCTCCACCCGCCACCAACGGCGCCGGCGGCGCGCCGGCCGCGATCGCTCCCGGCGGGAGCGTGAGCGCGGTCCACGCGCGCACCGGGGTCCAGCGCCACTCGGCCCGGTCCCCCTTCATTCCGAACTCGAGATCGATCGTGCCCCAGCGGGTCGGAGCGCCCCGCACCTTCGCCCCCCGCCACCAGCGCTCGCGCGCGCCGAGGGTGAGCCGCAGCGTGTCGCCTTCGTCGAAGATCAGGGCGTGGCGCACCAGCGTCACGAGCGCCGCGGCGCTGGTCGGGTGCGGGGGAAGGTTGCGCCCGTAGTCACGGCTGCGCGCGGAGAAGATCTCCCCCGCCGCCCCGCTCGCCGAGCGCCAGTGGAGCATGGCGGCGAGCACGCTGTCGGCCGCGGCGCGCCGACCGGCGAGCAGCGCCCAGGTGCCGAGATCGGCGCCGAGGTAATAGTGCAGCGAATCCGGGGTCGCGTAAGAGCATAGCCCCGCGCCCCCGACCACCGCCCAGACGCGCCGCGCCAGCGCCGCGCAGCGCGGGTCCGATGCCGGAAGCGCGTCACACGGCCACGCCACCGCGAGGTTGCCCCAATCCAGCCCGATCTCCTGCCACGACGGCGGCAGATCGCGGCTTCGGGTGCGCCCCAGCGCGCGCTCGAAGTCGCCGAGGTAGGCGCTCCGGGCGCGCTCGACCGCGATCGCGCTGTCGACGCGACCGCCGGCGCGCAGCAGGCGCGCGGCGGCGCGGTAGCCCGCGATCGCCCAGGCGTCGTTGCCCACCAGTTGCGCCCGCACCAGCTCGCCGTCGCGCGGCTCGCCGAAGGGCAGCATCGGGCCGAAGCGCATGCCGGAGGCGCTCCCGACGCGCCGCTGCTCCTCGCACCAGCGCCACGCGCGCCGCGCGGCGTCGGTGACAGGCGCCGCGTCGGGGCCCGCGCCCGGCCGCAGGTACGCCTGCTCGAACGCCCACAGCGCCTGGCCGGTGCCGTCGAGCTGGCCGCGCTGGCTGAGGAACGGCCCCTGCGGCCACTGGAACGCGGCGAGGCCCTCGGCCAGTTCCCGTGCCTCGTCGGTGCGCCCGAGCAGGCCCAGCGCGTGGATCAGTCGCGCGCCGTCGCGCAGCCAGACGTCGCGGTACTGGAACGGGCCTCCGATCGGGACCCATCGATCGCCGCGCCGCTCCCGGCAGCAGAGGAGGACGACCTCCGCCGCGCGCAGCGCGTCCTCCACCTCGGGGTCGCCGAGATCGAAGCGCGTCGAGCGCTCGATCTCGGCGGTCCAGTGCGCGCGGGCCTCGGCGAGCCGCGCGACGTGGGGGACGCGCGCCCAACGGGCGAGCGAGCCCTCCGGTGTCGGATAGGCGGGGAGCACTACCCGCAGCGAGCGCGTCGCGCGCGGCGGGAGCTTCCACGTCCGCTCGCACACCGCACCGCCCGGCGTCTCCTGGCACCAGCCCTCGACCGTGTCGCGACCCGCGCCCGTGCCCCAGCGCAACCGCGGGGCGGCGGCTTCGGGAGCATCGAAGGCGACGAAGACCGGATCGTCGGGCGGTGGGCCCAGCTCGAGACTCAAGCGTGCCGAGCGCTCGATGGCGCCGCGGTTCGCGACTTCGATCCGGAGCGAGACCAGCAGTCCCGAGTCGCGCGGCGCGGGCTCGGGGAGCGCCACCGCAGAGAAACGCCACTCGAGGTCCCCGCCGCGGCGGGTCCAGACCGCCACCGGCATCCAGCGCCGCTCGTAGGCGATCACGCGCGGGCCCGCGGCGGGCTCGCCGTCGGCCGATGGGCGAATCGCGACGGTCCAGGCTCCATTGTAGAGATCGCCCGCGGGGGTCACCTGGAAGGCGCGGGTGGCGTCGGGCCACATCAGCGCGGCGGTGGGCCGGGCGTAGGCATCGGGCACCGAATCGGGCTCGAACGCGCCCTGCCCGGCGGGGCCGATGCCCGGAACGCACCCCGACGGGATCGATGCGGCCAGCGCGGCGGCTGCCACGAGCGGGATGAGAGCCTGCCACGATCGCATAGTCCGCCAAGTTAGCGTCATCGCGCGCGCCGGTCCAGGGGGCGACGCCCCGCCGCAGCGCGCGTGCGCCGGCCCCCGGGGGTAGTCGCCCATTTCCGGCTGCGGAGCGCCGCCGCTCGCGCCGATAACCTGCACGCATGAGCCTGCCTATCGATTTCCAGCCCACCATGGCGGGGGTGGTCTTCGCGGCCGCCGCCGTGGTGGGCGGTGGACCGCTGTTCAGCGACGGCCTGCGCGCCCTGCGGCTGCGCCGCCGCTACCGGGGACTGCGGCTGCAACCGCTCGCGGACGCCGGCGAGGGCCTGGTGTGCGCGCACGGCCGGGTCGCTCTCGAGAGCCCGCTGTTCTCGCCGCTCACGGCCTGCCCGTGTGCCGGCTATCGCCTTGAAGTGCGCTCCGCGGACGACGCGGTGGTGGCCTCACTCGACGTCGCGCGCTCGTTCCGGCTGATCGGGGACGGGGCCCACGCCGTGGTCGCGGGGCCGGAGGGGCGCTGGGACCTGGCGGTGAGCGGCGAGCGCCGCGTCGAGTCGGGTGAGGCGCTGAGCGAGAACCTCGAGGCCCTGATCCGGGAGCTGCCCGAGGCGGTCTGGCTCCGCATGAGCGGGGCACCGATGCGCCTGGTGGAGCGCGCGCTGCCCGCCGGGGCGGTGTGCCACGTCATCGGCTACGCGAGCCGGGCGCGCGGATTCGAACGGGCGGGCGAGGTGGAGTGGATGCGCACCGGCACCGACGACCGCGCGATCGCGGCCCTCGCGGAGGCCGCCCCCGGGCCGGAGATGCGGATCGGACCCGGCGACCAGCTCGCGCACCTGATCATCTCGGACCATGCCCCCGATCCGGCGCGTGCGCCGGTCGGCGCGCTGCGGGCGCTCGGAGTGGTGGTCGGTCCGGCGCTGACGCTCGTGGGGCTACTCTACCTGGCCGCCGCGGCCGATTCCCTGGCCTCGAGCGCCGGGTTCTAGTGTTCCGTACCGGAGGTCATGTGCGCGTCCGCGCGGAGGCATCGTGGTCGCCCAGAAGGCGCGACGACGAAGTCGTATCGGAAGAGACGTCGAGGAGGAGCAACGCGGCGGGCGACCGCGAGGACCCGCGGGGCATGTGCATGATTTCCGGTACGGAGCACTAGGGGGCGACATGGCGGGGTTCGAGCTGCCGCTCTACGCCACGCTCGCGCTGGGCGCGGGCCCGGTGCTGTTCCACCGCGGCTTTCGCGATCTGCGGGTCCGGCGCCTGATCCAGAACACGCCCACCGCCAAGATCCGCTCGATGGCGATGGGGCTGGTCGAGATCTGCGGCCAGGTGGTGGCGCGCAGCACGCAGACGGCACCGTTCTCGGCGCGGCCGTGCGCCTACTGGGAGCTGGACATCGCCACCCTGACCGGCCGGCGCGGCTGGTCCATCGTCCACCGCAACCGGTCGGGCCACCCGTTCTTCGTCCGTGACGACACCGGGGTGGCGATGGTCTATCCGCAGGGCGCCGACTGCCGCATCGGCTTCGGCGTCACCGAGGAGTGCGTGGGGCTGACGCTGCCCGAGTGCTACGCGCAGTACATGTCCGAGCAGGACCTGGCGATGCGGCACGTCTGGCGGCTGGGGACGATGCGGTTCCGCGAGCGGATCCTCGAGGAGGGCTTTTGCGTGTACGTGCTGGGCACCGCGGTCCCGCGCGGGCGGGTCCTCACCGTGTCGGAGGGCGAGCCGCTGGCCGCGACCGGGACCGGCGGCTGGGCCGCCGGGCGGGTGCAGGGGCTGATCGAGGACGCCACGGGCGTGATCCGCCGGGGCGAGAACGATCCCACCTTCATCATCAGCCAGCAGTCGGAGCGCGATCTGACGACAGGCTTGGGTCTCAACGCGATGCTGAAGCTGGTGGGCGGACCGGCGCTGACCACCGCCGGGCTCGGCTACTGGCTCCACGCGCTGGCGTCGGGTCATCTATTCCGCTAGTCACGGCCGGAAACGGCCGCAGTTCCCAATCCAATCGGAGGCGATGTCCATGCACGTCGGTGAAATCCTCGTCACGGTCGCGGTCGGGTTCCTGCTGATCGGCTCGGCCGGCTACCTGATGTCCATCTACAACAGCCTCATCGCGCTGAAGAACAACATCGGGCGTTCGTGGGCCAACATCGACGTGCTGCTCAAGCAGCGTCACGACGAGCTGCCGAAGCTGGTCAAGACCTGCGAGGGGTACATGCAGCACGAGCGCGACGTGTTCAACCGTCTGAGCGAGGCGCGCGGGGCGCTGCTCAAGGCGCACACGGTGCCGCAGCGGGCGGAGGCCGAGAACATGCTGACCAAGGCCCTCGGCCAGTTCTTCGCCGTGGCCGAGGCCTACCCGGACCTCAAGGCGGACGCCTCGTTCCTCCAGCTGCAGAGCCGCATCAGCGAGCTGGAGAACCAGATCGCGGACCGGCGCGAGTTCTACAACGACACCGTGACCACCTTCAACACCCGCATCCAGCAGATCCCGGACGTCGTGGTCGCCAACTGGCTGGCGTTCACGCGGGAGGAGCTGTTCAAGATCGACAGCGCCGATCGCCAGGACGTGGAGATCCGTTTCTCGCTGGCGGGCTGAACCGCGTGCCCACGGCCCTTTCGGCCCCCGGCCTCCGGACCGGGGGCCTCCGCGCGGCCGCGGCACCGCCATTGCCCTCACGGGGTGGGCGCGTGTAGCCTTGCGCGCCGCACCTCACGCTCGCGCGCGCATCGGGTCGGACCGGACCGATGGACTCGCGGCGTGTTCTCCCCGGGGGCACCGTCTTGAATCCGATGACCGATCTGGCCGCTTCCTCCGCCCGCGACGAGGCCTCCGCTTCGCGCGCCCCCGCGCCCCTGCGCCCGGTGCGGGCGGCGGTCGCGGGCCTCGACCGGCTCGGGGTCGCCCACGTCTCGGTGCTGTCCGCGATCCCGGACTGCGAGTTGGTGGGCTTCTGCGATCCGCGGCGCGCGGCGCGCACCAGCCTGCGCGGCATCGGCCACCTCGCTCCGGGATTCGCGGATCTGCCCAAGCTGCTCGCCCGCACCCACCCCGACGTGGTGATCGTCTCGAGCGCGGAGGCCGCGCGCGGTCCGATGGCGCGCCTGGCGCTCGAAGCGGGCGCCTCGGTGCTGGCGGAGCGGCCCATGGCCCGCACCGCGGAGGAGGCGGCGGGACTGGCGGACCTGGCGGCCGAGCGTGGGCTCAAGCTCGCGGGCGCCCACGCGCTCGCGTTCGAGCCGGTGTTCGTCCGCGCGCACGCGGCGATCGCGGCGGGGGCGGTGGGCGCGCCGCGCCACGTGCGCTCGTCGATGTTCGCCTCGCGCGTCTTCAGCGCGCAGCAGAGCGCCCGATTCGACCCCGCCCTGGTGAGCGGGGGCGTGGTGTCGCAGATGGCCTCCGACCTGCTCTTCCTGCTGCTGTGGAGCTTCGGCCAGCCGTTGCAGGTGCGCGCGACCTGGAACCGGATCTACGGCGGCGTGGAGGACGAGCTGCACGGGATGATGACGCTCGCCAGCGGCCTCGAAGTGGGCTTCGACTCCTCGTGGAGCGTTCCCGGCTACCCGCAGCCCGCCACGGTCGTCGAGTTGGAGGGAGACAACGGCAAGCTGCTGGTCTCCAACGACGCTTTGGAGCTGGACCTGGTCGGGCCGCGCGGCGGATGGCCCGCGGGGCACACGCGGGTGCGCGACGCCGAGCTTCCGCAGCTCGCGCGTTTCGACCTCGATGGCGAGTCGCCGTACCTGATGGATGCCGCGTTCCTCGAGTGGGCGACCGGAGGATCGGAGCCCCCCAACACCGGCGCGGCGGCACTGCGCGTCCAGCGCACGGTCGAAGCGCTCTACGCCTCGGCGCGCCAGGGCGGAGCGACCGTTCCGGTGGGCGCGTGAAGCGCGGCTTCCAGGCGCCCCGGCTGCTGCTCGGCGCCGAGTCCCTCAACGGCCTGGTGCGCGCCTCCCGCGATCGGGCCCTCGAGGTCATGGCGCGCTACCGCGAGCCGGAGTCGCTCGCCGTGACCATGTCGAAGGCGCTCGACGCCGGCGCCGAGGGGGTGCTCGCCGGGCCCTCGCCGGCATTGAGCGCCGCGCTCGCGGAGCTCAAGCGCCCGGTCCCGATCTTCGCCCTGCTGCCCGGCATCCCGGACTTCGAGCGCCACGAGCTGGGGCTCGGCGCCGAGGACCTGCTCGAGCGACGCTGGCGCCGCGCCGCGCTTCCCCTGCGCATGCGCCTGAGTCTGGAGAGCCTGATGCGCATCCCGCCGCCCGGCCACGGGGACTTCGTGTCCCGGGTCCCGGTGCTGCTCGAGCTCGAGGCCGCCGCGCTCCGGGTCCGCGATCTGCGGGCCGTGATCCTCAGCGCCCCGCTCACCGATCTGGCGCTCGCGGCCGGCAACCGGCGCTTCTTCCAGCGTCTGACCCGTTCGATGCGACGGCGCTTCCGGGCGGGGGCGGGCTTCGAGTCGCGCAACCTCGGCCTGCTGCTGCGGCGACTGCGCGAGTGGGAGGTGCGCCCCGATCTCGTACTCGGGCCGGTCAACCCGGTCGGCTTGATGATGAAGCCGAGCCCGGCCGAGCTGCTCGAGGAGTTGCGCACTACCGAGATCCCGGTGATCGCGCGCGAGCTGCGGGCCGGCGGGATCGTGCCGCTCGCCGATGGCGTGCGCTACGCGCTCGAGCATCGGGCGCACGGCGTCGCCCCCGACCTCGTGGACCTCGACGACGTGGCGGCGGAGCTCAGGCGGCTCTTCGCGACCACTCCGGCCTGAGCCGCCTGCAATCTCCGTCAGAGCCTAGTGTCCTGTCCCAGGAGTAGCTTGCCAGTCGGCGACCGCTGCATCCCGGCGGGCGGCGTTGCTCCTCCTCGACGTATCTCCTTGATACGATGTCGTCGTCGCGCCTTGCCCGCCGGGCGCCGCGGGCGCCTTTGTGGTCAAGCTACTCCTGGGACAGGACACTAGTTCCGGCTCCCGCGCCGGGTGGCGGTGACCGTCTCGGTGGTGATCGGGCTCGGAGAGGGTGCGCCGGCGGCGACCTTGCGCGGGCTCCCCACGGCCTCCGGCTCCAAAGCCAGCTGCAGCACCTGGTCCATGCGCTCGACCGGGGCGAAGATCATGTGGGTGCGCACCTCGACCGGGACCTCCTCGAGGTCGCCCTGGTTGTCCGCCGGCAGGATCACCGTCTTGATGCCCGCGCGGTAGGCGCCGAGCATCTTCTCCTTGATCCCGCCCACCTTGAGCACCATGCCCCTCAGCGTGATCTCGCCGGTCATGGCGATCCCCGGGCGCGCCTTGCGGCGTGCGAGCAGGCTCACCATGGCGGCGCACAGCGTGATGCCGGCCGACGGCCCGTCCTTCGGAATCGCGCCCGCCGGGAGGTGGACGTGGAGGTCCGAGCGCTCGAAGAATTCCGGGTCGATGCCGAGTTCCTCCGCCCGCGAGCGGACGTAGGAGAGGGCGGCGGTGGCCGATTCCTTCATCACGTCGCCGAGCTGTCCGGTGAGAATGAGCTGCTTCGAGCCCGGCATCAGCGTGCACTCGATGGTGAGCACCTGGCCCCCGGACGGTGTCCACGCCAGGCCGAGTGCCGCGCCGGGGGAGTCCAGGAGCGAGACCTTGTCCTCCTGGAAGCGCTCGGGGCCCAGCAGCTCGCGCACCCGCTCGGCGGTGATCTCGCGCGGCGGGTCCGCGTTCTCGGCGATCCGCTTGGCGGTCTTGCGCAGCAGGTTGGCGAGATCGCGCTCCAGGTTCCGCAGCCCCGCCTCGCGCGTGTACTCGTGGGCCACCCGGAGGATCGCGTCGTCGGTGAACGTGATGCCCAGCGACTCCAGGCCGTTCTCGCGCACCACCTTCGGGATCAGGTGGCGGCGGGCGATCGCGAGCTTCTCGTTGTCGGTGTAGCCGGCGAGCTCGATCACCTCCATGCGGTCGCGCAGGGCCGGCGGCACCGGGTCGAGATAGTTGGCGGTGGTGATGAACATCACCTGCGAGAGGTCGAACGGCACGTCGAGGTAGTGGTCCATGAACGCGGTGTTCTGCTCCGGGTCGAGCACCTCGAGCATCGCGCTGGCAGGGTCGCCGCGGAAGTCGGTGCCGAGCTTGTCGATCTCGTCGAGCATGAAGACCGGGTTGCGCGAGCCGGCGCGGCGGATGCCGCGGATGATGTTCCCGGGGAGGGCGCCGATGTAAGTACGGCGGTGCCCGCGGATCTCAGCCTCGTCGCGCACGCCCCCGAGCGATTGGCGCACGAACTTGCGCCCCAGCGCGCGCGCGATCGAGCGGCCGAGCGAGGTCTTGCCGGTGCCGGGCGGACCCACGAAGCACAGGATCGGCGTGCGCGCGTCGGTCTTGTAGCGGCGCACGACGAGGTACTCGATGATGCGCTCCTTGATCTTCTCGAGCCCGTAGTGATCCTCGTCGAGCACCTCGCGCGCGTGCTTGGGATCGAGGTCGTCGTCGGTGGTCACCGCCCACGGCATGTCGCACAGCCACTCGAGGTAGGTGCGCGATACCGTGTACTCGGCGGCCTGCGGCGGCATGCGCGAGAGCCGCGACAGCTCGCGGTCCGCCTCCTTGCGCACCTCGGGTGGCATCTGCGCCTTCTCGATGCGCGCCTGCAGCTCCTCGATCTCGCGCCGGGTCTCGTCGCCCTCTCCCAGTTCCTTGCGGATCGCCTCCATCTGCTGGCGGAGGAGGAACTCCTTCTGGTGCTGGTCGATCGACTCGCGGACCGACTCCTGGATCTGCTGGCCGACCTCGAGCACCTGCAACTCGCGCATCAGCATCTCGCTCACGGACGTAAGCCGCTGCTTGACGTCGAGGATCTCGAGCAGGCGCTGCTTGTCCTCGCCGGGCAGGTCCAGCAGCGATCCGATGAAGTCGGCGAGCCGCCCGGGGCCGGGCTGGTTGCGCGCGGCGGGCACCGCCTCGTCCGGAACCAGCGGCGAGAGCGAGACCACGCGCTGGAACTGGTCGCCGACGGTCTTGACCAAGGCCTGGGTCTCGAGGTCATCGGTCACCGTCTCCTCGAGCGACTCCACGCGCACCTTGAGGTAGGGATCGGTCGCGAGCGTCTCGACCCGGCGCACCCGGCTCATACCCTGCACCAGGATCGAAAGCCGGTTGTCGCCGAACCGGATCATGCGCAGCACCGTGCCGACGGTTCCGACCTCGTACAGATCGTCGGGCCCGGGGTCGTCGGTCTCACCCTGGCGCTGGGTGAAGATGGCGATGGTCCGATCCCCCGCCATGACGTCGTTGAGCAGCGTGACGCTCTTGTCGCGGCCGATGTTGAGCGGGAGCAGGGCGAGCGGGAACAGCACCGTGTGCCGCACCGGCAGCACCGGCACCTCGGTGGGGAAGACCTTGGGCTCCGGCGCGCCCGTGGGCTCCGGGGGGGTCTCGATCGGGACCTTCTTTCGCCGTCCGGGCATCGGGTCCTCTACCGCGGGGTCTCGCCTCGTGCGGCTCGCCCCGGAAGGGTCACTTCCGCTCGACGGCGACGTCCGCCGGCTGCCCCGAGGGCACCGGGACCAGCCGGACTTCGAGCATGCCGTCCCGGAAGTGCGCCTCGACCCGTTCCGGGTCGGCTTCCCAGGGCAACTCGACGAGGCGCCGGAAGCCGCCGAAGAAGATCTCCGCGCGGTGGTAGCGCGCTCCGCGCACCTCCTTGGGAGGCTCGCGCCGGCCGCTCACTTCGAGCACCCGGCCGCGCAGCAGCACCCGGACGCTCTCACGCGGCACGCCCGCCAGCTCGAAGAGGATGCGGGCGCCTCCCGGAAGGACCAGGACGTCGGCGGGCGGCGCCCACGACGGTTCGCTGAAGTGCGAGGCCGGGTGTCGCTGGTACACCAGGTCGTGGAACAGACGCTCGACTTCTCGCTGCAGGTCTTCGAGGGGGTCGCTTCGGCGCGTCATGGCGATGCTCCACTGTCCGGCCACGGGTGCATTGAGCCTAGCGCAGTCCGGGAATCGCCGGCAACCGCCCGGCGCTCCCGGCCGCCGTTCACTGGCCCTGGGTCCAGGTGTGGAGCGTGCGCTCCACCGTCAGGCTCTGCCGCCGGCAGCTCTCGAGCAGCGCGCCCGCGTTCGGCCACGAATGCCGCCCGCAGGTGCAGACCAGCCGCCCGTTGGACCGCTCGACGATCTCGCAGCCCTTACCCTCGTGCTCCCTGCACAACGGACACATGACGCCGAAGCCTCCCGCGGCGGAGTGCGAAGCCCGGGCGCCGCCGCCCGCAAGCGGCTCGCATGCTAGCCTGGACCATTCATGAACCCGCCGCCTGCGACCGCGATCTGCGCGCCATCCGCGGCGTCGCTCCACCGGCCGCTTCCTCGACGTGAGCGACACGGGACCCGCTTCGCGGGTGCCCCTCGCGGCCGGTGGAACTCCTTGCGGCTGTCGCACAGCTCGCGGTCTCGGCTGGCGGTTCATGAATAGTCCAGGCTAGACGCCTTCACCGCTCGGGGCAAGCCGATGAGGCGCCGCGCTCCCGTTCGCGCCGGGAGCGGCCGATCCCCCAGCGCGGGGCCGCCGGCGCCCACCGGGGACGGCGCCCGCGCCGCCTGCACCGCGGGACGCGCTCCGGCGCGGGCCTGGCGCCCCGGCGGGCCGCCCGCGCCGCTACAGGGCGAGGCCGGCGCGCGCCGCCACCTCGGGCTCGATCGCGTTCGCCGCGGCGATGCGCGCGTAGATCCCCGCGCTGCGCGTGCGCTCGCGCGGGCGGTCGGGGCGCGTGAAGTCCACGCGGTAGAGCCCGAACCGCCCGTGGTAGCCGTCCGCCCACTCGAAATTGTCCATCAGCGACCAGTGGAAGTACCCGCGCACGTCCACGCCGCGCTCGATCGCCCGGGCGAGGTGGAGCAGCGACTCCACCAGCGCCCGAGGACGGAACGCGTCGCGCGCGTCGGCGAAGCCGTGCTCGGTCACCAGCACCGGCAACCCCAGGCGGCCGACCCGCACCAGGGACTCCTCGAGGCCGCCGGGGTAGATCTCCCAGCCGAGATCGGTGAGCGCGGCGCCGCGGCGGGCGACGTGCGGCTCGGGTCCGAGCGCGCGCACCTTCCAGCGCGTGTAGTAGTTGAGGCCGACGTAGTCGAGGCTGCGCTCCAATTCCGGCACGCGGCGTCGCACGGCGGGCGCACCGGGAATCGAGAGCCGGATCTCGCCGGTCACGGCCGCCTCCAGCACCGCGTCGTTGAACACCCGGTTCTCGAACCAGGCGCGCACCACGTCGGGCGGGAACCACGCCCGCTCCGGCTCGAGCTGGGGCAGGTGCTTGGCGAACCCCACCATCGCGGCGCGTCCGTCGCCATCGGCGTCGCGGGTGTCCTCCTCGTGGAGCGCGCGGTAGGCCCGGCCGTGCGCCTCGAGCTGATGCGCCATCACCCGGAGCGCGAGTCCGTCGTCGCGCGTGCCGGGGGGCCAGACGCCCTCCGACCAGCCGCGGAAGGCGAAGACCTCGGGCTCGTTCACCGTGCACCACCAGTCCACCTCGCCGCCGAATTCGCGGGCGCAGAAGCGCGCGAACTCCACGAAGCGGTCCACGGTGTCGCGGCTTTCCCAGCCTCCGCGGTCGGCGATCCACAGCGGGTTGGTGAAGTGGTGGAGCGTGACGAGCGGCTGCAGGCCGTGGCGGCGTAGCGCCGCCAGCACCTCGTGGTAGTGCGCGACCGCCGCGACATCGAATCGCCCCGGCGCGGGCTCGATCCGGCTCCACTCGAACGACAGGCGGTGGGCGGTGTGCGCATCCGCCGCGGCGAGCGCGAAGTCCCGCTCGAAGCGCTGGTAGTGGAGGCAGGCGTCGCCGCTGCGCGCGCCGTCGCGGATCGCGCCCGGACGCTCTTCGAACCGCCACCAGTCGTTGGCGTGATTGCCGCCCTCGACCTGGTGCGCGGAGGTGGCCGCGCCCCAGCGGAATCCGTCGGGAAAGCGGCGCGGCACGGCCGTCATGCGGAGCGGGTCAGCGGCCGGCGCGAGCCGAGTCGTGCTCGATCGACGCCCGCACCGCCGGCGCCGAGGGACATCCCAGGACGGAGGGAGTCTTGGCCATGAACGTCTCCTCCCGAAAGGGCCGCGCATCCGCCGCCGGCCCGATCCCGCACGGCGCGCTCCACGCAGCGTATCATGGTCCGGCATGGGATCGGTGGGCGCGCACCTCGGGCCGGGCTGGCAGGAGCATGCCGACCCCGCATGGCTCGCGGGCTGGGAGCCGCGGCGCTTCGAGCTCGCCGGCGGCACGACCGAGGTGGTGGCGATGGGCGCCGGGGCGCCGCTGCTCCTGGTGCCGCCGCTGCCCGGCTTCAAGGAGGCCTACCTGGCCTGTGCGCGGCCGCTGGCGGCGCGCTTTCGGGTGGTGACGTTCGATCTGCGCGCGCGCTTCGACGGCCGGGCGCGATGGGCGGCGCTGCTCGACGATCTCGACCGCGTGGCCGCCGCCTGGGCGCCGGGAGCGGCAGGCGTGGTCGGCCACTCGCTGGGCGGGGCCCTGGCCCAGCGCTGGGCGGCGCGGCACCCGGGGCGCGTGCGCGCGCTGGTGCTCTCGAGCTCGTTCGCGCGCGTGCCCGCGGCGCGCGGGCATCGCTGGGCGCGCTACGTCGAGCAGCCGCTGGTGCTGGCCGGCCTGCGCTGGTTGCCCGCGGGCGCCGCCCTGGCACTCGGCCGCCGCCTCGCCGCGCGCGGAGGCTGGGTCCTCGATCCGCGCTGCGAGGGGCCGGTGCTGGCGCTGATGCGGCACGGCATCCGCCACGTCTCGCTGCGGCTCGCCCTCGACCGCGTGCGGCTGGCCTTCGAGTACGACGGGCGCGCCGAGCTGCCGCGGCTCGCCGCGCCGGCGCTGATCCTGGTGGGCGAGCGCGAGAGCGCGCCGGCCCTCGCGGCCGCCGCGGAACTCGAGCGGCTCATCCCCGGCGCCGAGCGGCGCGTGTCGCCGGGCGCCGGGCACCTGCATCCGCTCTCGCATCCCGAGTGGTTCGCGCGCGCGATCGCGGAGTTCGCGCTGCCGCGGCTCGGCGGCGCGGCGGGAGCGCCGTGACCCCGCACCGGACGCGTGATAGCGTCGCCCCTCCATGATCGTACCGGCTGTCCGCGCGGCGATGGCGTTCCGCTTCCGCGCCCTGCGTCACCGCAATTTCCGGCTGTTCTGGAGCGGCCAGCTGGTCTCGCTGGTCGGCACCTGGATGCAGAGCGTGGCCCAGGGCTGGCTGATGCACGAGCTCACCGACTCGGCGTTCATGCTCGGCCTCCTGGGATTCCTCCAGTTCCTGCCGGTGCTGCTGCTCTCGCTGTGGGCGGGGGTGGTGGCCGATCGCGTCGACAAGCGCCGCATGCTGCTCCTCACCCAGAGCCTGGCCCTGCTCCAGGCCGCCGCCCTCGCCACCGTGGTCAGCGCCCACGTGGTGCAGCCGTGGATGGTGCTCGCACTGGCCCTGGTCTTCGGCGTGTTCAACGCCTTCGACCTGCCCACCCGCCAGGCGTTCCTGATCGAGATGGTGGGCAAGGACGACATCTCGAACGGCATCGCCCTCAATTCGGCGGCCTTCAACACCGCGCGGGTGATCGGGCCGGCCGTCGCGGGCCTGCTGGTGGCCGGCATGGGCGTGGCGGCCTGCTTCTGGTTCAACGCCGTGTCCTATCTCGCGGTGATCTGGAGCCTGGCCCGCATCCGAATCGCGCCGCGCGCGGCCGGGGCCGCCGGCGGCGGGACGCGCACGCACGTGATGGAGGGCGTGCGCTACGCCTGGAGCGTGCGGCCGCTGCGCAACCTGCTGCTGCTGCTCGGATTCACCGCGGGGATCGGATTCCAGTACATGGTCCTGCTGCCGGTCTACGCGCGCGACATCCTCCACACCGGCGCCGAGGGCTACGGGCTCATGGTCTCGGCATTCGGCCTGGGGTCGCTCGCCGCCGCCGTGGTCATGACCCGCAGGCTCGACCGCTGGGATCTGCGGCGCAATCTGCGATTCGGGCTCTCCATCTCGGGCCTCGGGATGGCGGCATTCGCCTGGTCGCGGTCGCTGCCGCTCACGCTGGCGATGGGTTTCTGCATCGGGCTCGGGCTGATCCTCTACGTGACCAGCACCAACACCCTGCTGCAGCTGACCACCGAGGACCGCTTCCGCGGCCGCGTCATGAGCCTCTACACGCTGATGTTCATCGGGACCGCCCCCGCCGGGGCGTTGATTTCCGGCTGGGTGGCGCAGGTGATGGGCGCGCCCATCGCCACCAGCCTCTCGGCATTGGTTCTGCTCGGGGGGGCGATCTACGTGTTCTTCCGGTTGCGGGTGCTCGCCGCCCGCGAAGCGGCGCGGCCCACCGAGCCGGTGCTCACCGAAAAACTGGGGTAGGCTCCGTTTCCCGGCGCCTCGACTTCGGGGCCCCCGCTCCGCTCAGGCCGCGGCCGCGTACAGGCGCCGCAGCGTCGCGCCGTGGTGCGCGACCAGCAGGGAGGTGAGTGCTACGCGCCACAGCTCGGCTCGCGGCAGCCGCGGGCGGCGCAGGCCCCACGGGAACTCGGGATCGTGGTGCGCGTGGCGCAGCGATCCCAGCGCCCACAGCGCGGGCCACAGGCAGAACAGCCGGTAGCGGGCCATGCGGACCGGGAAGAGGTCGAGGTAGTCCGGCACCGCCGCGAGGGCGCCGCGGGCCATGCCCTCGAGCCGCTCCGCGAGGGCGCGCACGCCCGGGTGGTCCCGGTCGACCAGCGCCTCCGGCGCCAGTCCCCACTGCGCCAGCCACTCCGCCGGAAGGTGGCATCGGCCGCGGCGCACGTCGCTCGGCCAGTCGAGCAGGATGTTGGTGAGCTGGAGGGCCTCGCCCACCCGCGGGGCGAGCGCGAGACGCCGGGCCTCCACCGCCGCCGCCGCCGGCGCGCGGCGCGCGGCCAGGCGGGTGAGCATGACGCCGACGCAGCCGGCGACGACGAAACAGTACTCGTGGAGTTCGGCTTCGGTGTCGAGGTAGGGAAGGCCCGGGGGTCGGCCCGCGGCCCGCCCCGCGTAGCGGCGCATCCCCTCCGTCATCGTCGCCACCCCCTCGCCGACGCACTCCCGGTCGGGGGAAGGAAGCGCCCGCCACGCCCGCCACACCCGCGGCAGGCTCGCCACCAGCGCGAGGTCCGCTCGCTCCGCGGCGAGCGGCTCGGCGCGGGCGGCCAGCGCGCGGGCCGCAGCCTCGTCGCCGCCGATCGCGGCCTGGAGCAGGTCGAAACGCCCCTCGACGGCCGACGGCTCGCCGGGCCACGAGTCCTCGAGGGCGTCCGCCGTCCGGCACAGCAGGTAGCCCACCTCCACCGCGTCCCGCAGAGAGCCGGACAGCAGCCGGATGTTGATCGCGAAGGTGCGGGAAACGTGGGGCAGCACGCGACGGCAGTAGCCTCGATCTTCGCGCACGGACTCGGCTCGCATGGTCCAGGTCAGACTAGCATCGGCCGCCGCGAAGCACTACCCTCGCCGTAGCATCGGGCTCAATTCCGGCCGCGCCGAAGCCGATAACCCGGGCGGGTCCCATGCTGCATCGCACGCTTTCGATTCCCCTGCTCGCCGCCCTCGGCGCGACGCTCGCGGCTTGCCTGCTCGAGGCGGCCGCGACCGCCGCGCCGCTGGCGTACCCGCGGCTGGGACTCTACGGCTCCCAACGCGCCACCGGCTATCCGCTGTGGGACGCGAGCGGCGTGCTCGACGGGCAGGTGCTCGACGAGATCGCGCGCTACCACGAGGTGGCGGTGGAGGCCTACCCCATCACCCCCAACCGCCCGGATGCCCTCGCCGCCCTGCGCCAGCGGCGCCCCGACATCGTGCTGCTCGCGATTGTCGCCGGCGAGAACACCTGGCTCGTCAACGATCCGGATACGACGACGATCCGCATGCGCGAACGGAGGCTGATCGACGACCTCGACGGCTGGCTCTACAACACCGACGGCAGCCTGCACGGCCTCTACAACGCCAATCTGGCGAAGCAAACGGGCGGCCGGTTCGTCGTGGCCGAGGGCCTCGCCGACCTGTTTTACGACGCGATCCTCCGCACCGGCATGTGGGATGGCATCTTCATCGACGTCTACTGCGACGACATCGCCTGGACCGAGCCCGAATTCGGGACCATCGACGTGCAACGCGCCGGATACGGGTCGATGCAGGCGTTCCGCGACGCCTTCAAGGCCGGCACCGACACGCTGGCGAGCCGCCTGCGCCGCCTCTGCGGTCCCGACTACCTCCTGGTGGGCAACTGCGGGCAGGGCACGAAGTACCAGAGCTTCAATGGCTGGATGCGGGAGGGGTTCCCGCTGCAGAACGGCGGGACCTGGTACGAGAACATGTATCGCGAGCCCGGCGGCTACTTCACCGACGAGCGGCTCTTCCGCGCGCCGCGCAGCAACTACATCTTCAGCCCGGTGTTGAACGCCGGCGACCCCTACTCCGCGGAAAACGCCCGCCGCGTGCGCTTCGGCCTCGGCAGCGCCGCCCTCGGCGACGGCTTCGGCGTCTTCGGGCCCGGGGATCGCGACGTGCGGACCGCGCCCTACCACGAGTGGTGGTACGACGAGTACGCCGTGGACCTCACCACCGGACGCGCCTCGCCCCTGCTGCAACACACCGGCTGGCTCGGCGAGGCGCTGGGTCCCGCCACCCAGATGATCTGGGCGGGGAGCGGCCCTGACGCCGTGGTCAATCCGGACTTCGAGACCGACGTCTCGACCGGCTGGCTCTTCGTGCACGGCGTTCCGTCCAGTCTGACGCGCGACGCCTCCACCGCGGCCGAGGGATCGGCCTCCGCGCACGTCACCGTGCCCTCGGCGGCCGCCGTGAGCTGGGGCATCGCCTTGCAAAGCACCGGAACGCTCTCGCTCGTGGCCGGCGCGCAGTACTCGGCCACGTTCTGGGCGAAGGCCGCCGTCCCTCGCTCGATCTGGGTGGTCGCGGGGCGCGGCATCCAGGCGGGGTCCTTCGCCTCGCGGTCCGTGCAGCTGACGACCGACTGGCGCCGGTACCAGGTGACCCTCTTGCCCCAACAGTCGGGATCCTCGGACCTCCGGTTCTACCTTGCGGGCGAGGCCGGGGACGTGTGGCTCGATGACGTGCACTTTCAGTCCGGCGTCACCATGGTCCACCGGCGGGACTTTCAGAACGGCGTCGTTCTCGTCAACCCGAGTTCCTCGACGCAGCGCGTGCCGCTGGAGCGCGCGTACACCAAGATCCGGGGCACCGTCGCCCCGCTGGTGAACGACGGCCTGCAGGTGAGCCAGGTGGACATCCCGCCGAGCGACGCCCTGTTTCTGATCGGCGAGGATCGCATTCCGCCCAGCGCCGTGCAGGACGTCCACCCGGTCAAGTAGCGCCGGGACCCGGTCCCCCCGCGGACCCCGGAGCCCGGTGCTTGGCCGGCGATCCTCCAGCGCTCCGCTTTCAAGCCCGCGCGTCATGTGCTAGCTTCCGCGGCCGATCCATGGTCATTCCGTCCGTGGGTCGCGCCCGGCGGGCCCCGGTCCGCGC
The DNA here is from genome assembly GCA_001780165.1 of Candidatus Eisenbacteria bacterium RBG_16_71_46. Classification (GTDB taxonomy): domain Bacteria; phylum Eisenbacteria; class RBG-16-71-46; order RBG-16-71-46; family RBG-16-71-46; genus RBG-16-71-46. The sequence continues at coordinate 28,205 of MFFQ01000066.1, forward strand.
CGCCCGGCGGCTGCACTCCCGCCGATCGCATCGCAGCGCGCGGAGTCCGAAGCTTCGCACCCTGCTCCCGGCTGCCGATTCCGCTTCATGAGGCTCGGATGACTTCCACCCGCCAGTTCTCGATCGCCGCAAGGCTCGGCGTGGCGACCACGCTCTCCATGTTCGGCCTGATCGTCGTGGGCTCGGTGGTGCGCACGACCGGCTCGGGGCTGGCCTGCCCCGACTGGCCGCTGTGTCAGGGGCGGCTCATCCCGCCGTTCGAGTTTCACGTCCTCGTCGAGTGGTTCCACCGCCTACTGGCCCTGGGCGTGAGCGTCCTGCTGGTGGCCACGGCGGCGTGGGTGCTGGCGCGCGGGACGCTGCGCTCGCGACTCGGCGGGCTGACCGTCCTGGCGCTGGTGCTGCTCGCCGCACAGGTGCTGCTCGGGGCGCTCACCGTGTGGAAGCTGCTGGACCCATCGGTGGTCGGCGGGCACCTCGCGGTGGCGCTCCTGCTCTTCGCGATCATGGTCGCTCTGACGCTGATCGCCCGCAGCGAGGCGGAGGGACCCGCCGCGACAGTTCCCACCGTTCTACGCCCGCCCGGGCTATTCCCCACGGTGGGCGTGGCGACCGTGCTGGTCTACGTGCAGGCGGTTCTCGGTGGCGTCGTCAGCACGCATCACGCCGGGCTGGCCTGCCCCGACTGGCCGACCTGCAATGGCCAGTGGTTCCCGCCGCTCGAAGGGCTGACGGGCCTGCAGGTGTTGCACCGCTACGGCGCCTACCTGCTGACCGGTGTCATGTTCTTCGCCGCGGCGCGCTCGCGCTCGGCGCCCGAGCCCGCGGTGCGCGCGGGCGCCGCCATGGCGCTGTGGCTGACGCTGAGCCAGGCGGTGCTCGGCGTATGCAACGTGCTGCTCGGCACGCCGCCGTGGCTGTCCGCGGCCCACATCGCGACCGCGGCCGCGATCCTGGCGGTGATGGTGACGGTGACCCTCCGCGCGGCGGCGCTGCCGGCGGCGGTCGCCCGGCTGGCGACCGCGGAGGCGTCTTGAGTCTGGCGCTTCCCGGGATCTCGGCCAGGCGGACGGCTCTTGCCTATCTCGAATTGACCAAGCCGCGCATCGTGACGCTCGTCCTCCTCACCGGAGTGCCCGCGCTGCTGATCGCCGCACGCGGATTCCCGCCCCCCGCCCTGTTCTGGGGAACGCTCGCCGGCATCGCGCTCGCCGCGGCCTCGGCCGCCTCCTTCAACCACTACGTCGATCGCGACATCGACGGCCTGATGCTCCGGACCGCGCGCCGTCCACTGCCGTCCGGGGCGCTGCCGCCGTCGAGCGCGCTCGGCCTCGGTTTCGTGCTCGCCGGCTTCTCGTGGGTCACGTTGCTCACCTTCGCCAATCTGCCCGCGGCGCTGATCGGCATGCTCTCGATCGTCTATTACGCGGTGATCTACTCCGTCTGGCTCAAGCGGCGCACGCCCCAGAACATCGTCATCGGCGGCGCCGCCGGGGCCTCGGCGCCGCTGATCGCCTGGGCGGCGGTGACCGGCGGCTTGAGCATGCCGGCGGTGTTGCTCGCGTTGGTGGTCTTTCTCTGGACACCGCCGCACTTCTGGTCGCTGGCGCTCAACCGGTGCGAGGACTACGCCCGCGCCGGCATCCCGATGCTCCCGGTCACGCACGGCGAGCCCGAAACGCGCCGCCGCATCTTCGGCTACACCCTGGTGCTGGTGCCGCTGACCCTGTCCCTGGTCCCGCTGGGGCTGGCGGGGCCGGTCTACCTGGTTGCGGCCGCGCTGCTGGGGTTTCTGTTCGTCCGCAAGGCCTTCGCTCTGCTCCGCGAGCCGAGCGCCCCGCGGGCGGTGGGGTTGTTCCGATTCTCGATCCTGTACCTCTTCGGCTTGTACCTGATGCTGACCGTCGACGCCGTCGTCCGCAGCCTGCGCGCGTGAGCCCGCCGGCGGCGACCCGGGCGGCCCGATCGGCGCGCTTCACTCCGGCGCGCGCGCATGGTACGGTCCCGCGCGGTTTTTCTCTGCGGCACGCGTCCCCGGCGCGTACCGCAGTTTCACGATAGGGGAGCGCATGAGGTTTCGCACGCATCCGATGATGTTCCGGCGCCTGATGGCGGCGCTACTCGTGGTCCTGCCGCTGGCGTTCGTCGCCGGCTGCTCGATGCAGGACTACCCGCAGAGCAGCCTCCATCCGCACTCGAACTACGCGCAGTGGATCCAGACCCTGCTCGAGCAGCTCACGTTCTGGGTCGTCATCATCTTCGTCGTGGTGCAGGCGCTGCTGATCTACGCGGCGATCCGCTTCCGTAGCCGCCCGGGGGCGCCGGATCCCAAGCCGATCCACGGGAACACCGCGCTCGAGATCGGGTGGACGATCGCCCCGGCGCTGATCCTCACGCTGGTGGCGGTGCCGACCGTGCTCACCATCTTCAAGAGCCAGGCCCCGCCCCCGGAGGATGCGCTCCAGGTCCGGGTCGTCGGCCACCAGTGGTGGTGGGAATTCCAGTATCCGGATCTCGGCATCACCACCGCGAGCGAGCTGCACGTGCCGGTGGGCGTGCCGGTGAACATCAGCCTCGAGACCGCCGACGTCATCCACAGCTTCTGGTTCCCCGCCATGGGGGGGAAGCGGGACGTCATCCCGGGCCGCACCAACCGCCTGTGGTTCACGCCCTCGGACATCGGCCAGTACCCGGGGCAGTGCGCGGAGCTGTGCGGGACCTCCCACGCCAACATGCGGATGGCATTGATGGTCCAGGCTCCGGAAGAGTTCCAGGCCTGGGTGGCGGCGCAGCAGCTGCCGCCGATCGAGCCCGAGGCGGGCACGCTGGCCGCCCAGGGCAAGCAGTACTTCACCCAGGGGCAGTGCATCGTCTGCCACATGATACAGGGCGTCTCCGCCGGCGTGATCGGTCCCAACCTGACCCACGTCGGGAGCCGTACGACCATCGCGGGTGGGATCTTCCCGAACGACGCGGCCGACCTCGGCAAGTGGATCATCAACGCTCCCGCGCGCAAGCCGGGGGCGAAGATGCTCAGTCTCAAGGACATGGCGATGTCGCCCGAGCAGGTCCCGGCGATCGTGGCGTATCTGCAGAGCCTCAAGTAGAGCCGGTCGAAAGGAAGAACCATGGCCACCACCACCGCCGCGATCCACGCTCCCGTCCAGGCCGAATCGGGACTGTGGAGTTGGATCACCACGGTCGACCACAAGCGCATCGGCATCCTCTACGGCACCACGGCGTTCGTCTTCTTCCTGATCGGCGGGCTCGAGGCGACGATCATGCGCCTCCAGCTCATGCGGCCGGACAACACCCTCGTCAGCCCCGATTTCTACAACGAGCTCTTCACCATGCACGGGACGACGATGATCTTCCTGGCCGTGATGCCGCTGTCCGCGAGTTTCTTCAACTTCCTGATCCCGCTGATGATCGGGGCCCGCGACGTGGCGTTTCCGCGCCTCAACGCCTTCAGCTACTGGATCTTCCTGTTCGGCGCGATCTTCCTCAACCTGAGCTTCTTCTTCGGCGGCGCGCCGGACGTCGGATGGTTCGGCTACTCCAACCTCACCTCCAAGCAATTCTCCCCGGGGCATGGCGTCGACTTCTGGGCGGTGGGCCTCCAGATCCTCGGCATCGCCTCGCTCGCGGCCGGGTTCAACTTCATCGTCACGATCGTCAACATGCGAGCCCCGGGCATGAAGCTCATGCGCATGCCGCTGTTCGTGTGGATGACGCTCGTCACCTCGTTCCTCATCATCCTGGCGTTTCCGGTGATCACGGTGGCGCTGGTGTTCCTGCTGTTCGACCGCTTCACCGGGACCAACTTCTACGTGCCCGCGGCGGGCGCCGATCCGGTGCTGTGGCAGCACCTGTTCTGGCTGTTCGGCCATCCCGAGGTGTACATCCTGATCCTGCCGGCGATGGGCATCATCTCGGAGGTGCTGCCCACCTTTTCGCGCAAGCCGCTGTTCGGCTACCCGGTGGTGGTGTACTCGGGCATCTTCATCGGCTTCATGGGATGGGGCGTATGGAGTCACCACATGTTCGCGGTCGGTCTGGGACCGCTCGCCGATTCGTTCTTCGCCCTCACGACGATGCTCATCGCGATACCCACCGGGGTGAAGATCTTCAACTGGCTCGGCACCATCTGGGGCGGGCGGATCGAGTTCAAGACCGCGATGCTCTTCGCGCTCGGGTTCATCGCCATGTTCACGATGGGCGGGCTCTCCGGTTTCATGCACGCCTCTCCGCCCGCGGATCTCCAGCAGACCGACACCTACTTCGTCGTCGCGCACATCCACTACGTGCTGTATGGCGGAGCGATCATGGGCATCTTCGCCGGGATCTACTACTGGTTCCCGAAGATCACCGGCCGCAAGCTCGGCGAGGGCCTCGGCCAGCTCCACTTCTGGCTCAACTTCGTCGCGCTCAACGTCACCTTCTTTCCGATGCACTTCGTGGGCCTGCTCGGCATGCCGCGGCGCATCTACACCTACGCCCCGCACATGGGCTTCGATTGGATGAACCTGCTGTCCACGGCTGGGGTGTTCGGAATCATCGCCGCGGTGCTGGTCTTCATGTGGAACGTCTCCCGCAGCCTGCGTCACGGCGAGGTCGCCGGCCCCGATCCGTGGGGCGGCGCCACGCTCGAGTGGGCGATCCCCTCGCCGCCGCCGGCGCACAACTTCGGCACCATTCCCACGGTGCACAGCCTCGACCCGCTGTGGCACAGGGAGGGGCCCGAGCTGGTGAAGACCGCGAACCGGATCGGAGGCCCGATCCACATGCCGCCCGGCTCCCACTGGCCGATGGCGAGCGCGCTCGGCATCACGCTGCTGCTCTCGGGGATGGTGTTCGGCTGGTGGCTGGGCATCCCCGGCGTCCTGATCACGCTGTACGGCATCTACTCGTGGGCGTTCGAGCCCTGCACCTGATCGCGTGAGACGCGCTCGAGGAGGACACTGACTTGGCCGTCGCCACCGCAACCGTCGCGGCTCACGAGGCGCACCCCACCAGCACCGGCCTGAACAGCCGCAAGATGCTGTTCTGGGCCTTCCTCGGCTCCGAATGCATGTTCTTCGGGTCCCTGATCGCCACCTACCTGGTCTACCGCGGCCGCGATCAGGTGGGGCCGCACCCGCACGAGATCCTCAACATCCCGTTCACCTCGGTGAGCGCCTTCGTCCTGCTGATGAGCAGCCTGACGATGGTGCTGGCGCTGGCGGCGGTGCAGCACGGCAACGTCCGTGGCACGCGCATCTGGCTCGCCGCCACGGCCCTGCTCGGCATGACGTTCCTCGCCGGCCAGTGCTACGAATTCACCCAGTTCTACTTCGAAGGGCTCGCACTCCAGACCAACCTCTTCGGCACCACCTTCTTCGTGCTCACCGGCTTTCATGGCACGCACGTCACCGTCGGGGTGATCTGGCTGTGGACGTTGTTCGTGATGGCCATGCAGGGTAGGCTTCCCCGGGAGCGCGCCCTGGACGTGGAGATCGCGGGCCTCTACTGGCACTTCGTGGACGTCGTCTGGATCGCGATCTTCACCCTGGTGTACCTGATTCAGTAGGGGGGACGAGCATGGCGGAACCGCTGGAAGGCCAGGCCCGGCCCCGGGAGCGCGCGCACCCGGGGGCCAAGGAATACGTCGGCATCGCCGTGATCCTCACCCTCATCACGGCGGTCGAGGTCGCGGTGTTCTACATCCCCGCGATGCACCCGGTGCTGGTACCCACGCTGCTGACCCTCTCGGCGCTGAAATTCTGTCTGGTGGCGATGTTCTACATGCACCTCAAGTTCGACGCCCGGCTGTTCTCGTGGCTGTTCGTGGTGCCGATGATCATCGCCACCCTGGTGATCATCGCGCTGATGCGCCTCTTCGGGCACTGAGGCGGAGCGCGCCGAGCGGCGCGGGGTGCGGGCGGGCCGGACGACCGCCGCGGCGAATGCGCCGCGGCGGTCGCGTGGTTGGCTCCGCGCGGGCGGTCGGGCGGGGCCTCGGGGGGGGGCGGAGCCGGCAGGCGGCGGAAAAGGGTCGAGCCCCGGGAGGAAGTCCTCCCGAGGCTCAAGTGGTAGCGGGGGCTGGATTTGAACCAGCGACCTTCGGGTTATGAGCCCGACGAGCTACCAGGCTGCTCCACCCCGCATCAATTGCAGGCACTCTAGCCGTCCCCGCCGGAGCGTGTCAAGCTGCGCTCCCGCTCCCCGCGCCCTGCAGGCGGCGTGGGCGCGCGGCGCGGGGAGGGCGCGCGGAGAGCGGGAGCGCGGACCGGCCGGCGAGCCGGCGTCCGGTCGTTCATCCAAGCCTCGTCCGACTCGCGGGTTGCGCCGCCCGCGACCCGTGGCTATTCTCCGCGCTCCCGACCGGGATGAAGTGACCGACCGTGCCAGTGTCGACCCCTCATGCGGGGAGGTTTCCGTTGAAACGAATGCGGCCCGTCGCGCTGATCGTCCTCGTCGTCCTCGTCGTTCTCGTCGCGCTCGCCTCGCGCGCGGGCGACGCCCACGCGGCCGCGGAAGTGCATCGGCTCAGCCTGGTGCTCTCGGCCAACCCGACCTCGATCACGGCGGGCGGATTCAACGATGTGCTCGATCTCTACAACCGGCGGGTGATCGAGCCCAGCGGGCGGGAGGGGCTCGAGCGGATCTCGTCGGGCTGGTGGTTCGACGCCGAGCTGCGTTACTTCGTCCGCCACAATGTCACGCTGAACGTCGGCGTGGGCCAGATCAAGGCGCAGACGAAGCGCGAGTTCCTTCCGCTGATCCAGCAGGACATCTTGATCCGTGGGGAGGTGCTCTCGGTGCCGATCCACCTGGGGGCCGACTACTACTTGCAGCCCTACAATCAGGGGGATTTCCAGGCGCGCTTCTTCATGGGTGGCGGGCTGCTGAGCCTGGTCGGCAATAAGGCCCAGCTTCAGCAGACCGAAGTCAACACCGATCCCCAGACCACCCTGGGCGGCAGTTTCGTCCAGACCGCCACCCGGGACGCGCCCGGCTACTACCTCGAGAGCGGGGTGCACATGTTCTTCGCCTCGCGCGTCTCCGCGATGATCGGCGCGTTCTACCGCGACGCGAAGATCCGGGACATGCTCGACCGCGAGACCGGAGTGCCCGTCATGGTCGACGGCAAGCCGCTCGACTTCGACATGAGCGGCATTGGCGCGAGGATGTCGCTCGCGATCGGCTTCTAGGGCTCCGTTCGCAAACGCCCGCGGGATGCGTTGCGCGGTCGGCTCCTCGCTCCGGCGTGGCCCAGGGCCACGACTCCGCTCGTCGCTCGACCGCGACGCCTTGCCCGCGGGCCTGGCCGCTCAGCGGGCCAGGCTGTCGGGCGTGTCGCCTTCCACGCGGTAGATGATCTCGCCGCGCTTCGCCATTCCGTTCCGCTCGCGGAGCACGCGCTCGGCGCGTTCACGGCCGGCCTTCGGGTCGCCAAGCTCGGAGTCGATCCTCGCGTTGTCCCTCCGGCTCTGCTCCAGATCGCGTTCCGCATGCGCGTTGTCCTGTGCCAGGCGCCAGATCCTGAAGAAGCTGTGGTCGCTGATGACGCCGGCCCACAGCAACCAGAGCACGCCGAACGCCCACACCCAACGCAGGCCACGGCGCACCGGGTCGTCCGGAGGGGCGTAGCGGGAGAGCCGGTAGCGCCGGATGCGGTTGCCGATGTCGCGCATGACGTCCCCGTATTCTTCCTTCCCGCCGGCATCCTGCCGGCGACGCGGCCACGCCAGCGACGGCGGGTGCCGCGGCGGCGCGCGCCCTAGGCCCCCTGCGCGGCGACCGCGGCGAAAGCGCCCGCGCGGAAGGCGGAGCGGCCCGGGTAGCGGGCGCTGGCGCCGAGCTGTTCTTCCAGGCGCAGGAGCTGATTGTACTTCGCGACGCGGTCGGTGCGACACAGCGAGCCGGTCTTGATCTGCCCGGCATTCGTGCCGACGGCGAGGTCGGCGATGGTGACGTCCTCGGTCTCCCCGGAGCGATGGGAGATCACCGCGCCGTAGCCCGCGCGGTGGGCGGTCTCGATGGCCGCCAGCGTCTCGGTGAGCGTGCCGATCTGGTTGACCTTGATCAGGATCGAGTTGGCGACCCCGCCCCTGATGCCGCGCGTGAGGCGCTCGACGTTGGTGACGAAGAGATCGTCGCCGACGAGCTGGATGCGCGACCCGAGCCGCCGGGTGAGCGCGGCCCAGCCGTCCCAGTCGTCCTCGGCGAGGCCGTCCTCGATGCTGACGATGGGGTAGCGGTCACAGAGTCCGGCGTAGTACTCGACCATCTCCTGGGAGCTCAGCCTTCGCCCGCCCTCTCCCGCCAGCACGTAAGCTCCCTTCTGGAAGAACTCGCTCGCGGCCGGATCGAGCGCCAGGGCGACCTGTTCGCCCGGCTGGTAGCCGGCGCGCTCGATCGCCTCGACCAGCACCCGCAGGGCGTCCTCGTTCGACTGGAGGCTCGGCGCGAAACCGCCCTCGTCGCCCACCGCGGTCGAAAGGCCCTGCTTCTTGAGCACGCCGGCCAGGGTGTGGAAGATCTCCGTCGCCCAGCGCAGGGCCTCGCGGAAGCTCGGGGCCCCGAGCGGCACGATCATGAACTCCTGCAGGTCCACGTTGTTGTCCGCGTGCTTCCCACCGTTGAGGACGTTCATGAGCGGGACCGGTAGCGTGCGGGCGTGGACCCCGCCGAGGTAGCGGTAGAGCGGCAACTCGAGCGCGTCGGCGGCGGCGTGCGCGACCGCCAGCGAAACCCCGAGCATGGCATTGGCGCCGAGCTTGCCCTTGTTGGGGGTGCCGTCGAGGGCGAGGATCTCGTGGTCGACCCGCACCTGCTCGAGCGCGTCGAGCCCGAGCAGCCGCGGGGCGATGATTTCGTGGACGTTGCGCACCGCCTTGAGCACCCCTTTGCCGCCGAAGCGTGCAGGGTCGCCGTCGCGCAGCTCCAGGGCCTCGTGCTCGCCGGTGGAGGCGCCGGAAGGAACCGCCGCCCGCCCGAAGGCCCCGCCGTCGAGGCGGCAGTCCACCTCGATCGTGGGGTTGCCCCGGGAGTCCAGGATTTCTCTGGCAGCCAACTCACCGATGGTGGTCATGACGCCGGCAGGCTAAGGATCGGACGCCCGCGAGTCAAGATCGACGGTGTTGCAAAGTGCAAGCCGGAGGCCGTCTTGACCGTCCTACGAGCCCCGCCTAAGGTGCGGCGCCATGAAACTTCCGGCCTGGGGGCCGCGTAGGAGGGGCTGAAGGTGCCGACACGGTGAGCGGTGAGGACGCCGAGCTTCTCCGAAGGTGCCGAGAAGGGGATGAACGGGCCTACCGCAAGCTGGTCGAACGGTACCAGCGCCAGGTCTACTCCATCGCCATGCGCATGGTGCGCCGCGCGGAGGACGCGGAGGATCTGACGCAGGAATCGTTCGTACGGGTGTTCCGGGCGCTCGATCGCTACGACCCCGCCCGGCCATTCGCCGCCTGGCTGTACACCATCGTCACCCGGCTCTGTATCGACCACATCCGCCGCCGTCGCGTGAGACCGATTTCACTGTCGCAGCGGGAGGCGGGAAGCACCGAGGAGTACACGATCGAGATCGAGGACCCGGCGCTCGGGCCCGACGTACAGTTCTCGCATCGTGAAGAGGAGCGGCGCGCGCAGGAGCTGATCGACTCGCTGCCGCCACACTATCGGATCGTCGTGATGTTGCGTCATCAACAGGACCTGTCCTACGAAGAGATCGCCTCGGCGCTCGACCTGCCGCTCGGCACGGTCAAAGCGCGGATCCACCGCGCCCGCGCCCTGCTCATGCGCCGCATCGAGGGAGACGCGTCATGACCGGCTGTCCCGACGCCACCCGCCTCCAGCGGCTGCTGGAGGGGGATCTTTCCTCGGCGGAGGCGGCCGATTTCGGCACGCACGCCGCCGGGTGCCGGGTGTGTGCCGCGCGGATTGCGCGCTTCCGGCGGGTGGTGGCGGCCCTCGAGGCCCTGCCGCTGCACGATCCCGGGCCGCGCCTCACCGATCGCGTGCTGGCGCGCGTGGTCCCGTCCCTGGTGCGGCAGCGCTGGGCCCGCCGCCTCGGGGTGGGCTACGCGGCCGTGCTGGCCGCGAGCGCGTTCGCCGTGGTGGCCTGGGCGGTGCTGCCGGGCTCGCGCCTGGCGCTCCAGGGTCTTTCGGCCGAGGTGTCGCGCCAGCTGGCGCTGACGTTCGTCTTCCTGCTCCACTGGCTCGCGGCGGCGGTGCTGAGCGTGGCCGGCGTCTGGGGCCTGGCGCGGTCCATCGGCGACGTGCTCGCGCCGCTCGCGCGCACGTTCCTGGTGGTGTTCTCGAGCCCGGCGATCCTGACCATGTTGGCGGCCGCGGCGGCCGCCAGCGCCCTGGTGCTGTGGTGGATGCGTTCGCGCGAAGCGCGTGGACCCGAGGTCCAACATGTCGACATTCTCGGTTTCTAGGCGCGCGATGGCGCGCTCGTGGTGGTCGCTGTGCGCCGCCGGCATCCTCGCGCTGCCGGTCGTGGCGGGGTCCGCGCACGCCGCCGCGTCGCGCGCCGCCGACTCCTCGCGCACCGTGCGGGAGATCCGCGTCACCGACTCCGGCATCCTGATCGACGGCCGGCCCCAGACGAGCGCGGAACGCCGCGCCTCCCGCGCGCCCGCGACGGTCGAGGTCCGGCAGCGCGGCGTCGTGGTCAAGGTGGCCGGCTCGGTGGTCGACTCGGTGGTCGAGTCGGTGCGTGACCGCGCCGGGGTGAGGGTCCACGGGCCGGTCGTGAGCGTGGACGGCGATGGCTCGGACGTCGTCCGGGTGTTCGCCGATGTGCACGTCCGGGAGGACGAGCGGGTGGCGGGCGATGTCGTCGCGGTCTTCGGCTCCGCCGAAGTGGACGGCGAGGTCGCCGGGGACGTGGTCGCCGTGTTCGGCTCGGTCAAGCTCGGCCCGCGGGCCTCCGTGCGGGGCGACGCCGTCGCGGTCGGCGGCCTGCTGCAGCAAGCCGACAGCGCGAAGGTCGGCGGGCAGACCGTCTCGGTGGGGTTCCTGCCCATCAGCTTCGGGCTGCCCGGCGTCTCCCTGATGCTCCTCATGCTGCTCTCGGGCCTGGTGCTCACCCTGCTGCTGGGCTGGCTGCTGCAGCTCATCATGCCCGAGCGCATGCTGCGCGTCGCCGTCACCTGCTCGCGGCGCACCGGCGCATCGTTGGGGCTCGGGCTGATCCTGCCCGCGCTCGTCACGTTCTCCGGCCTGCTGCTGATGGTCACCGTGATCGGGCTGCCGCTCGGCCTGCTGCTGCCCGTCCTCTACGGGCTGGTGCTGTGGGGCGGCCACATCGCCGCGTCCTACGTGCTCGGCAGCAAGGTGCTGCGGCGACCGCTCGGGGAGGGCGGATTCATGCTCCCGTTGCTCGTCGGTCAGCTCTTCGTGACGGCGTTCTTCGTGGCGGGAGTGCTGATCGGGGGCCCTCCCGGGCTCGTCCGGTCGCTGGCGCTGTTCTTCTCGCTACTCGGCGTGCTGCTCTGCGTCGGACTGGCCACGATCGGCAGCGGGGCGTTCGTCATCTCGCGCTTCGGCGGCAGGCCCACGGACGTGGGCCTCAACCCGCCGCAGCCGGCCCCGGTCGGACCACCGCCCGCGCCCGGCGCCGTGACGCCCTAGGGGGGGTGAGAGCGCCGATCCCGGCGTCTGCCGGCCGCGTCGCGCTGGCCCGCGGGCCGGGCCCCCCGCGCGCCGCCGCGAAGGCCACACCCGTGCCGCGGGCGCCGCCGAGGCGCTGAACGCGCCCGGAGGCGGCGGCCGCGCGCCGTTATACTCGGGCCATGACCCGACACCCGGCAGCCGCCCGCGCCTGGGTGCGTCCGCCCAGACCGGACGCGATCTTTGGGAGCTTTACCCCGGCCGCCGGCAAATGCGTTCGATCGCGCTTCGGCGCCCGAGCGCGCGCGGTCACCCAGTCGGAAGCTGAACGCCCTGCGATTCAACGCGTTGCACCCCGCGCCCGGCGCCCGGCCGCGGCCTCGTCGCTGCACCGCGCATGGCACGGATGTGGCGTTTGCGCATGGTGATGGGATCCCGCTCTCGCATCCGCCCGCTGCTGGCCGCGCTCCTCGCCACCGCGATCGTACTCGCCGGCGCCCCCGCCGGCGCGCGCGCGGACGAGCTCTCCGCCACCGGACGCGCCGGCGGCATCGTGCTCCACTCGGCCGCTGAGACCCTGCGCGACTACTGCCGGCGGGATGCCGCCAACCGGCTGTGGCTGGTGCTTCCCGGCGGGGCGCGCTTCGAGCTCGTGACCTCGACCGCGGACCCCGCGATCGCGAATCCCGGCGACGGGGCCTTCCATCCCTTCGACCCCGGCGAGGTGCGCGCGGCGCTCGCCGGCCTGCGCTATCCCCTCGACGGGCTGCGGGCGGACATCTATGTCCTGCCCTACCCGCGCCGGAACGGCCTGACGTCCGCGACCGGCCCGCGGCTGATCCTGCTCTCGCCCGGCGTTCGGCCGCTGATCCCCGGGCACCAGCACGCCGAGGTGGCGCACGAGATCGGCCACATCGTCCACTTCGAGCACCTGCCGGACGGCGACCGCACGGGCTGGAGCGCCTACCGGCGCTTGCGCGGCATCGAGGACGAGCAGGTCTATTCGGCGGCCAGCGCCCACGCCTTTCGCCCCCACGAGATCTTCGCCGAGGACTTCCGCGCGCTGTTCGGCGACGCGCTCGCGAACTACTCCGGTTCGATCGAGAACTCGGCGCTCACGCCGCCGAGCCACGTCCCGGAGCTGGCTGCGTTCATGGTGAAGCTCTCGCAGCTCGCCGCGGGGCCGTCCGATCTCGCGGCCTTTCCCAATCCCAGTCGGGGCAGCCTCACCCTGGCGCGGGCGGGCGGTGCGACGACCCCGGTGGACCTCTTCGATCTCGCCGGCCGGCGCATCGCCACGCTCGAGCCGCAGGCGGGAGGCGGGAGCGTGAGCTGGAGCTGGGACCGCCGCGACCGCTTCGGCCGACCGGTCGGGCCGGGCGTGCTGCTCGCGCGGGCGCGCGACGGCGGCGGTCGGGTCGCGCGGATCACGCTGCTGCCCTGACGCGGATCGCGTCGCCGGTCGCACCCCGCCCCCGCCGCGGTCAGGGCTGGCGGCCGCCCGGGAACAGGTCCTCGAGTCTGAAATCCGCCGTGCCGGCACGCGCGCGCTGGTCGCCGAAGCCGGCGAGATTGCGCGCGGCGTCGAAGATGGCGTGGGGCAGTTGCGTGATGATGCCCAGACCCGAGCGACGCTTGCTCTCCACTTCGCCCGAGAGCCATCCCTCGGCCTCCTCGACGTCCTCCACGGTCAACGGCCGGAGCACCGCCGAGGCCACCACGTAGTAGCGCGAGGCCGGCTGCAGATCCCCCACCCGACCGACCGGGATCGCGAAGGCGCGTGACAGCGCGAGGCGCACCGAGTCGAGGGTGCCGTAGGTCACCGGCGGCGCGCCGGAGCGCTCCACGCGAAAGGTGTCCTTCCACACGTCGAAGCGGACGCGCACCGAGCCGTGGAAGGTGTTTTCGAGGCGGTCGAACCAGGCGGTTCGCCGGCGCCACAGCTCGGCATGGATCTCGAGCGTCGCCGGCATGCCGCGCGACAGGCTCTCCGCGACCCGCGTGGAGAAGACGTCGTCGAGCGTGACGTCCACCCAGACGTAGCCGCCGCGCTCGGACGGGGGATCGAGCGAGATCTCGATCGCCCGCGCGCTCCCGGCGGCGCCGAGCAGTGCGACGACCAGCAACGCGGCCACGCCCCAGCGCGGGGGCCGGATCCGGAGGCGAGGAGCGGGGAGCGGAAGGCGCACGCGGGTTCCGGGCCCTAGAAGGGGCGCTGCAGCCTCACGCTGACCAGGAAGTGCGCATCGGACTCCTGCAGGTCCCGCGCGAAGTAGACGCGCAGCCGGTTGTCGGAGAGCCCGATCCCCACGCCGCCATCCGCCGCCAGCCGCTGGCGGCCCAGGTCGTAGCGCCCGGCGCGATCGAACCAGGCACGTCCGGCGTCGATGAACGCGATCGCGCACAGTCCACCGTGCACCGCGCTGCCGCGTAACGGCCAGACGTCGAGCTGATACTCCGCCTGCGCCAGGAGCACCTGGTCGCCACGGAACTCGCCGAACGCGTGGGCGCGCAGGCCGTCCACCCCGCCGACCACGAACTGCTTCTGAAACGGCAGCGCGCCGTCGAAGGTGTGTCCGCCCAGCGCGCGCAGCGCGAGCGTCGTGGCCGGTGACAGGCGGACCACGCTGCGCACGTCGGCCAGGATCCGCGCGTAGGTGAAATCCCCGCCCAGGCGATCGCCGGCGCGCTCCAGCTCGATCCAGTGGTACACCCCGGCGCGGGTCCGGTCGCTGCGGTGGGCGGCACGTTCCAGCCGCAGGGCGGCGGCGTGGACCTCGCCCTCGTCGATCGCCGGGTTGTCCCGCAGCGCGCGGTCGCGCGCGAACCAGGAGCGCGTCCGGGAATTGAGCGGCAACGAGCGGTAGGTGTCGCGGCGCAGATACAGCCCGACGGTGGAGAAGTCGGGCACCCTCCAGGCGACGTAGGCGCCCATGCCTTCGCGCTCGAAGTAATCGCGATAGTCCTGACGCCCGAACAGCAGAGCGATGGAACTCTCGAGGTCGTCGACCTGCTGGAGCTCGCTGTGATCGGTGCCGCGCACCAGCGAGGCTCCGACCGCCAGCCGCCCGGAGCGGGCCAGCGGCTGCTCGATCTGGAGTCCGTAGAGCACGCGCTTGCGGTCGAACGCGAATTCGAGACGCGCGCCCACGCGCGGGACCATCGGCTGGGCGGGCTGGATCTGGTAGCCCAGGCCGAGCCGCAGGCGATCGACGCGGTTGTAGTCGAGGCGCGGCGAGGACGCCCCGAAACCCTGGGCGCTCGCCCGCCATTCCTCGGGATCGGTGAGCAGCGGGTCGCCGAAGCGGGCGCGCAGCCACTCGTCGCGGCCGGTTCCCTCGAAGTCCGATCCGGCGCCGGGATCGTCGCGGTCATCTTCGCCCGGATGCGGCGCGAACTGGAGCGGGCCGCGCGCGGAGTCCGCCGCCACGGCGGCGGCCAGGACCGGCGCCGTCGCGGCGGCGGGGTGCGCGCCCGCGGCCGCCGCCACGAGCGCGAGGGCGAGGGCCAGCGCCCGGGTGACGCGCGGCGCCGGCGAGTGCGTGCGGGATCTCACGGTGCCTCCTCTCGCAGGGGATTGACGGGGTGCGCTCCCGGCGGGTCGCAAGCCGCGTACCATGCCTCAGACCTCCCCCGGCCGCCTTCCCGGTCGCGCGGCGTTGCGGGTCGCCGGCGACGGCGGGTGTGGCGCCCGCCCCACGGCGGCGGCCGCGCCGCTGCGGTCCTCCGGAGCGCGCCGACCTCGCGCGCGGGCGCGCTCAATGCCGTTCGATGCCGTACTTGCGCATCTTGCGATGCAGGTTGGTGCGGTCGATGCCCAGGTTCGCCGCCGCCTGCGTGACGTTGTGCTTGGCCTGCTCGAGCGCGCGGCGAATCGCCTCCGCCTCGCGCCGCTCGATCTCGCCGCGGAGCCCCGCGCCGCCGTCGCGCGCCGTCGCGCTCTCGAGCCAGGTGGCGAGATCCTCGGCCCGCACCGCGTCGCCCTCGACCAGGATCGCGGCGCGTTCCATGAGGTTGCGCAGCTCGCGCACGTTTCCCGGCCAGGGGTAGTCCTCGAGCAGTACCAGCGCCTCGTCCGAGAGCTGCTTGGGCGGTTTGCCCTCGGCCGCGCAGAACTGCGCGAGGAAGTGCCTGGCCAGCAGCGCGACGTCGCCCCGGCGCTCGCGCAGCGCCGGCACCCGCAACGGCACGACGTTCAGCCGGTAGAACAGGTCCTCACGGAAGTCTCCGCCCTCGATCGCCGCCGCGAGGTCCTTGTTGGTGGCCGAGACGATGCGCACGTCGAAGCTGAGCGTGCGCGTGGCCCCGACCCGCTCGAGCTCGCCGGACTCGATCGCCCGCAGCAGCTTGGCTTGCGCCTCGAGCGACAGGTCGCCGATCTCGTCGAGGAAGAGCGTGCCGCCGTCCGCCGCCTCGAGGCGTCCCTTCTTGCCCTGCACCGCTCCGGTGAAGGCCCCGCGCTCGTAGCCGAACAACTCGCTCTCGACCAGGTCGCGGGGGATCGCCGCGCAGTTGATCTTGGCGAACGGCCCGAGGGCGCGCTTCGACAGGCGGTGGATCGCCGCCGCGACCAGCTCCTTGCCGGAGCCGTTCTCGCCGCTGATCAGCACCCGTCCCTGCGACGGGGCCACGCGTCGGATCTCGGCGATCAGCGCCTCGACCGCGGGGCTGCGGCCGACGATGCCGAGATCCGCGTCCCCCGGTTGCGGCACGCTGCGCCGCAGCCGGGTCACCCGCACCGCCTCGATCACGACCTCGAGCAGGTGCACGACGTCGCCGACCGGCTTCTCGATGAAATCGAACGCGCCCCGCTGGGCGGCCTTGAACGCGTTCTCCGTCGTCTTCTCGCCGGTGACGACGATCACCGCGGTGTCCGGCGCCATCTCGCGGATGCGGGTCAGCGCGTCCAGCCCGTGCATGCCGCGCATGTTGAGATCGAGCAGCACGGCGTCCGCCTGCTTCTCCGCCAGCAGCTCGACGGCGCGGTCGCCGCTCTCGGCCTCCGAGACCCGGTGGCCCTCGTCCTCCAGCACCCCGCGCAGCTGGCGCCGGATGGTCTCGTCGTCGTCGACCACCAGGATCTCGAGCGCACCCGTCCGGTTCACGTCGTCACCTCCCCGCCGTCCGCGGCCACGAGCGGCAGGAGAAGGCGCGCGAGCGCCCCATCGACGCGGTTTTCGATCGTCACGGTGCCCTCGTGTTGGATGGCGATGTCGCGCACCAGGGAAAGCCCCAGCCCGCTGCCGCGCTTCTTGGTGCTGACGTAGGGCTCGAAGACGCGCCCGACGAGATCGGGGGGCACGCCCGGCCCCTGGTCCAGCACTTCGAGCACGGCGTTGCCGCCTTCGGCGCTGGTCCGCACCTCGACCTGTCCGCCCCGCGGACTGGCCTCGCAGGCGTTCAGCACCAAGTTGTGGATCGCACGGGAAAGTAGCAGAGAATCGCCCCGCACGGGCAGCCGCGACCCGGCGCGCAGGGTGACCTCGATCCCTTCGTGCTCGTGCAGTTCCACCGCCGCGCGGGCCACGTCCGTCAGGTCGAGGGTCTCGAAGCGGGGGTCGGGCAGGCGCGCGTACTCGGAGAACTGCTGGGCCAGCCGCGCGAGCTGCTCGACGCCCCCGTCGAGCGCCCCGATGCCGCTGCGCACCACGTCGCGCTGGTCCTCCGCCACCGCATCGGTACGCCGCCGCAGCCGGTGCAGCGAGAGCGACATCGGGGTGAGGATGTTCTTGAACTCGTGCGCGAGGCGGCGCGCGACCTCGCGCCATGCCGCGTCGCGCTCCGCTTCGCGCAGCGCGTCGCGCGCGTCGGCCAGGCGTCCCGTCATGGCGTTGAATGCCGTGCCCAGGGTGCGCATCTCGCGCGCGCCGCGCGGGTTCACCCGCACGGCGAGGTCGCCGGCGGCCACCTGCTCGAGCGCGCCTGCAAGATCGCGCAGCGGCCGCGCGATCGCGCGTGCGAGCACGTGGGCGACCGCGAGCGCCAGCGCCGCCACGCCGAGCACCAGCAGCGCGACCAGCAGCCAGATCGACCGTCGCTGGACGTCCACGACGACGCCCAGGCGGCGGTAGTAGCCGAGGGCGACGCCGATGCTGTCCAGCTGCGCGAAGTACCCGGGCGGAGCCCACATCGCGGCGGCCACGGCCTCGTCCTCGCCCAGCGGACTCACCCCCGCCAGCGCTCCCCGGTCGTCGTGAATGACGCGGGTGCTGTGCAGCACGCTCGCGATCTCCGCCGAGAAGTCGGGCGGCTCGGGGAGGAGGATCCCGGGTGCGACGACCTGCTGGGTCAACGTCCAGCCGCCCGTCTTGCGGCGATAGAACTGCACCACGTCCGTCCCGGACGCGCGCAGCAGGCCCTCGGCGAGCGTGCGCCGCTCCGCGTCGCGCGCGGGGCCTCCCGTGCGCCCCACGCGGCTCGCGAGCTCGTCCGCCAGCGCCAGGACCGTGCTCTCCATGCGGATCAAGCCGTGCTTCGAGACCTCGACGGCCTCCTCCAGGGCGCGGTGGACGCCGGGGCGGAACCAGCGCTCCGCGGATCGCCCGAGCTGGTCGAGCGTGAAGAGGGTGAAGACGAGGGTCGGGAGCAGCGCGAGGGCCAGCAGCGACAGCAGGAGTCGCGCGCGCAGGCTCACGGTGACGCCGAAACCCGGGTGGTGCTCATGCCCCCGCGCTCAGGCCCCCGAGCTGGCCACAGGCGGCCCAGATCTCGCCTCCGAGCGTCTGCCGCACCATGACCGCCGGGGCGCGCGGGTAGAGGCTCAACGCGAACGCCTCGACCGCCTCGGGGCTCGGGCGGAGGTAGGGGAGGCCGGGGACCGGGTTATACGGGATGAGGTTGACCTTGCTCGGCAGGTCGCGGGCGATCGCCCCCAGACGCTCGGCGTCCTCGGGGCGGTCGTTGACGCCCGCGAGCAGCGTGTACTCGAGCGTGACGCGCCGTCCGCTGCGGCGGCCGTAGTCGCGCGCCGCGGCCAGCACCACGTCCAGCGGCCAGCGGCGGTTGACCGGCACCAGCTCGTCGCGCAACGCGTCGGTGGTGGCGTGCAGCGACAGCGCGAGCCCGACCGCGAGGTCTTCCTCCGCCAGCTGTCGGATTTGGGGTGCCAGGCCGCTGGTGGAGACCGTGAGGCGGCGCGCCCCGAGGTTGAGACCCCGCGCGTCGTGCAGGATGCGGATGGCGTCCACCACCGCGCGGTAGTTCGCGAGCGGCTCGCCCATGCCCATGAAGACCAGGTTGAAGCGCTCGTCGGACCAGGCGGTGTGGTCGCCCATGATCACGACCTGGGCCACGATCTCCTCCGGGCGCAGGTTGCGGCGCAACCCCATCAGGCCCGTGGCGCAGAACGAGCACTTGAGCGCGCATCCCACCTGGCTCGAGATGCAGAAGGTCAGGCGCCGCGGCGTGCGCATGGCCACGCACTCGACGCGCGCGCCGTCCGAGAGCTCGAGCACGAATTTGTGGGTCCGGCCGTCGGGGCTGGCGTGGAGGCTGGCGACCGGCGGCAGCGCGAGGTCGCAGTAGCGCGACAGATCACGGCGCAGGGCCCCGGGCAGGTCGGTCATCCCGTCGGCGCCGCGCTGGCGCTTGCGGTAGACCCACGAGAACAGCTGGCCGGCGCGATAGGCGGGCTCGCCGCGTTCGAGGAAGCGCTCGGCGAGCGCGGCGCGACCGAGTCCGAAAAAGCTCGGCGCCGCGGGATCGCCGCTGGCGTGGGCGGATAGGCTGGACATGGGATGGTTCCGGGACGGGAAGACGCGCGAAGCACGCTATCAGAGCCCGGGAGTTGCGGTCAACGCCCGCGAATGATATGCATGGTCATGCACATGCGCGCCACGGACCGCACCCGCCACCTGCTCGCCTGTCTCGGGGATGCCTCGCGCTTCCGCATCGTCGTGCGGCTTGCCGCCGGTCCGCGCTGCGTCACCGAGATCGCCGCGCAGGTCGGCCTGTCGCAGTCGTGCACCACGCGTCACCTCCAGGCGCTGCGCCGCGAGGGACTGGCGCGGAGCGCGCGCCTGGGCAAGCGGGTGGTCTACCGCCTGCGAGACGACGACCCCGAGGCGCGCCAGCTGCTCGCGTGGGCGATGAGCGAGCGCGGACGCGCGGCGCGCCGCCCCGCGAGGACCCCCGAGCGCCGGGCCGCGTCCGCCGGCCCGCGACCCGCGGGAGACCGGCGCCCTCCCCGGTCGCGGGCGGTGGAGGCCCCGGGCCGCAGGGACCGCGGTGGGCCCCCCGCGATCGCTCCCCGGAGGTCCGCCTCCGAGGGCGGGCGCACCCCTAAGGCCTCCGAGGCGAGCCGCCCGGGGGGCCCCGGCGCTGCCCCCGTGGGGGACGCATCCCCGGGCGCGCGGGCCCCGCATGATCCGCCGGGGCCGCCCGCCGCGCCGGAGCCTGCCCCCGACGTCGCGGATCCGGCCTCGGCCCCGGCGCGGCAGTTCACCGAGCTCGAGGACTACCTCCTGTGAGGCCCGCGAATCATATGCGTGTCGGTGCAATTGATATCGGCTCGAATTCGGTTCGCCTGCTGGTGGCGGAGTTCCCCGACGGCCCCTGGAGCCGGGAGGTGATCACGGTGGCGCGGGCCGGCGAAGCCTGCCGGCTGGGCCGGGGTCTCGGCCGCACGGGGAGGATCGAGCCCGGGACCGCCGAGCGCGCGGCGGTCCTGGCGGCCGAGTTCGCCAGGCGGGCGCGGGGGCTCGGAGCCGCGACGATCCTGATCGGCGCCACGGCCGCGCTGCGCGAGGCCGAGAACGGCGGCGAGGTGGCGGCCGCGATCGGCGGGCGTGCCGGGATCCCGGTGCGGGTGCTGAGCGGCGACGAGGAAGCCCGCATGGTCTATCGCGCCGTGGTGCTGGGGCTCGGTCCCACCGCCCGGGAGAGCTCGTGCGTGGTGTTCGACATCGGCGGCGGCAGCACCGAGGTGGTGAGCGGGGCGGGGGAGCGGACGGGACGCTGGACCAGCCTGCCGTTCGGTGCCGTGAGCCTCACCGAGCGCCACCTGACGTCGAACCCGATCACGGACGCCGAAGTCGCCGCACTCCGCGCCGAGGTCCGCTCTTCAATTATGCATCAATGTGCATATATGCCAGAGCGTTCCCCGCTGTTCGCGGGGGTGGGAGGCACCATCACGGTGCTGGGCCTGCTCGACCGCGAGCTGTCGAGCTACGATCCGGGACTGCTGGAGGGCTGGTGCATCCGGCGCGGGCGGCTCGAGGCGCTGATCGGGCGCCTGCTCCGCTCGAGCCAGGACGAGCGCCGGGGCTGGCCGGCGATGAGCGAGGGGCGGGCCGACATCGTGGTGGCCGGGGCCCTGGTGGTCGGGTTGCTCGCGGAGCGGTTCCCCTCGGAGGGGCTGTTCTGCTCGACCCAGGGCCTTCGTTACGGGCTCGCGCGGCTGGCCGCGCAGGAGGCGCTGGACGGGGGGGCGTCGCCGTAATCCGGAGCGAATGAGGCGTTGACGCCTTGCCGGGGCGGGCGGATACTTGACGCAGGCTCGACACAGGAAAAGACGAACCTGAGGTCCCCGCTTCAGAAGCAAGTCCCGCTGGTCTTCCTCCGGACCACGCCGCGGGACGTCGTTTTCTCTCACCGCTAACGCGGAGGAGCAGGTAGCGCATGAACGTACTCAGGAAGCTCGTGGTCACCCTGGCCCTGGTAATCGCAGTGGCCGTCGCCGCGGGCGCGCCGAGCGCGCACGCCGCGAGGGTTCATCTGGGCGTGATCACGAACAGTTACGCGGATGCCCGCCAGCCCGGCATCGGTGGCAACAGCGGCGAACCCGACGTGGGTCAGACCGCGACGCCGATCAAGACCCCGGAGATCGGATCGCGGACGCACGCGGGCGAGCTGCGGCAGCCGGACCGAGCGCGAAGCGTGCTGTTCGCGTGGAGAGGGTGGCTGTGGGCGACGCGTTTCCCGGGAATCAGGTTGTAGCTCTCCGTCACCACGCGGAGCCCGAAATCCCGGCAGTCTCGTGTCCTATGCGCCGGTCCGATTCGCCGGAGCATACTCGCGTGATGAGAATGTAAATCGAGGAATCAAACGTGCAGCGAGCGATCCCCCCCGATCTGACGCCTGCCCATCTTCCCTCGAAGGAAGGTGCCGAACAGCGCGAAGCGATCGGCGACCTGCATCTGGCAGCAGACAACTTTCCGGGCGCGGTGGAGGCCTACACCGCGGCGCTCCGGGATGCCGGCCCCGGGCAGCCCACCGACCGCACCCGCGTGCTGCTCCGCCTGGCCGAGGCGCAAACCCGCCGCGGCGACTATGAGGCCGCCCTGCGCGCGCTGCGCGAGGCGCGCGGCCTCTCCCGACTGCTCCACGACCCGCGGCTCAATGCCCGCATCGCCGCGCGCATCGCCGACGCCCTGATCGAGCAGGGCGAGTACCGGCACAGCCGGCGCTACGCGCTGTACGCCTACGCCGCCTTGCGCGACACCGACGAGCACCGCACGGTCGGCCAGGTGGCGGTGGCCCTCGGGTTGTGCGCGGTGCGTCTCGGGCGAGCGAACGAGGCGATCGAGTGGCTCCAGAACGCCGCCGCCACCTTCCGCCGCATCGACGACGTGGACGGGCTGGTGACGGCGCTCAACAACCTCGGCCTGGTGTACAAGAACCTGCGGGAGTGGCGCGAGGCCACGCGCTTCCTCGAGCAGGCGCTGCGTCTCGACGAGCGTGCGGGACTCTACGCGCGGATGCGCGGCCACAACCAAAACCTCGGCCTGATCCGCTTCCGCCTCGGCCAGTGGGATCTCGCGGAAGAGAACTTCCACCAGTCGCTCAAGATCTCGCGTGAGACCGGCCACCTGCAGGGCGAGTCCGTCGCCCTGCTGGCGCTGGGCATGCTGTTCCGCCGCCGCCGGCAGCTCGAGCGCGCCGAGGAGAACTTCCGCCGCTCGCTCGCGCTCGCCGTGCAGGTGGGCGCCCAGCGCGAGTCGCTGCTCGCGCGCGAGTTCCTCGCCGAGATCGAGCTCGACCGCGGTCACGCGCAGGGTGCCAGGGAGCTGCTCGAGCCCGCGCTGCAGGAGGCGATCGAGCTGGCGCCGGAGGGCGACCTGGTGGCCGAGATCGAGATCCGCCTCGGGCTCGCCTTGCTGGCCGACTCCGCGCGCGACGCCGCCGAGATCCATCTGCTGCGGGGTGCGGCGGTGGCCGAGCAGATCGGCGACCGCATCGAGCAGGCGGTGGCCGAGCGCGGGCTGGCGCGCCTCGAGGCGATGCGCGGCAACGCCGTCGGCCTCGAGGCCCGCATCCGGGCGGCGGCCCACAGCTTCGAGCTGCTGAGCGAGACCTACGAGCTCGCCACCACGCTCGCCGCCTGGGGCGAATACCTGCTGCTGCTGCCCTCCAGCACGCGGATGCGGCTCCCGCTCGACGCGGTGATCGACTCCAACCGCCGCGGTTCCGCACTGTTCCGCCGGCTGGGCCTGACCGCGCACGCCGCCGAGGCGCTGCTGACGCTGGCGCGGCTCGAAGCCGAACGCGAGCACTACGACCAGGCGCTGTCGCTGCTGGAGCGGGCCGAGGAATGGCTCGCCGACGCGGCGCCCGCCGACGGCGGCTCGCCCGAGGCGGCGGAGCGCGCGATCGAGCTGCGGCGCCAGATCGAGCAGCAGTACGTGGCGGTGTCGCTCTCGACCTGCAACGAATTCCGCGCGCTGGAGGACGCCAACCGACTGTTCCGCGAAACCGCCGACATGAACGGACTGCTCGCCCAGACCGTGAAGCTCGCGGTCGAGCAGAGCGGCGGCGACCGCGGGTTCGTGGCCTTCAGCTCGAACGGCAACCGGCTCGACGTGGTGGCCCAGCACGGGCTCGGGCGTGATCGCGCCCGCCGCATGATGCGCGCGATCGAAAGCGTCGGCGGCAGCCGCCTGGTCGAGAACGGCCCGCTGTTCTCGAGCCGCGTGACGGCCGATTCGCGCTTCGCCTCGGCGCTCACCGACGCGCTCGAGGGGGTGGGGTCGCTGGTGTGCGTCCCGCTCAACTTCCCGTCCCAGGCCATCGGACTGGTGTACGTGGACCGGCTCAACGACAACCTTCTCGGCGCGTTCAAGCAGCGCGAGCTCAACCTGCTCGCGGTGCTCGCCAACAGCGCCGCGGTCGCGATCGTCGAGGCGCAGCGCTCGCTGTTGCTGATGGAGAACCGTGAGCTGCGCGACCGGCTGCGGCCGAGCCCCGCCGTCCAGCGCGTGGTCGGGCAGTCGCGCGAGATGGCCAACATCATGAACCTGCTGGCGAAGGTCGGCGACAGCAACGCCACCGTGCTCTTCATGGGCGAGACCGGCACCGGCAAGGGACTGCTCGCGCAGGTCGTGCACGAGATCTCCAACCGCCGCGACCGGGCCCTGGTGCAGGTGAACTGTGCGGCGATCCCCGAGCAACTGCTCGAGAGCGAGCTGTTCGGTCACGTGCAGGGCGCCTTCACCGGCGCCACGCGCGACAAGACCGGCCTCTTCGAGGAGGCCGAAGGCGGGACGATCTTCCTCGACGAGATCGAGAAGGTGCCCGAGTCGGTCCAGGCCAAGCTGCTCCACGTGCTCGATCGCAGCGAGATCCGCCCGGTGGGCTCGACCCGCAGCCGCAAGGTCAACACGCGGGTCATCTGCGCCACCGGCTGCGACCTTCGCGACCGCATCAAGGAGGGGCGGTTCCTCGAGGACCTCTACTATCGCCTCAACGACATCACCGTGCGGGTGCCGACCTTGCGCGAGCGGCGCGAGGACATCCCGGTGCTGGCCCAGCACTTCCTCGCGGTGTACTCGCGACAGATGGAGAAGGAGCTGCGGGGCTTCTCGCCCGAGGTCATGCGCGTATTCCTCGAGCACGAGTGGCGCGGCAACGTGCGCGAGCTCGAGAAGACCGTCAAGCGTATGATCGTCCTCGCCGACGACGGCGGGCTGCTCGACGTCGAGCTGCTGCCGGCCGAGACCCGCGAGGCCACGACGGCCGCGGAGCCGGCGCCCGCCGCGGGCGGCAGGACCCTGCGCTCCAACGTCACGCAGCTCGAGCGCCGCATGATCGCCGAGGCGCTCGATCGCAATCGCTGGAACAAGGCGCGCACCGCGCGCGAGCTCGGCCTCAGCTATCCCACGCTGCTCTCGAGAATCCGCAGCTTCAAGATCGAGCGGCGCCGTCCGGCGTAGGACACGCTGGATCCTTTCCAATCCTCCTGTAAAACTCCTTAACAACCAATCCCTTCCCGGGGGCCGACTTAGCCCGAAGGCGTCGGGATTCGTAATTCGGTTACGAGAATGTGTCCCCGCGGACCCCCGCCGCGGTCTCCCACCGGACCACGATTCGCTCCCTCAAGAACGTGCAGAGCAATCTGTTGCGCGATTCATCGCGGTCTCGCGTGTCTCTGGCACGCCGGGTGCTCATGATCACCCAGCGGAGGGGGGGGACCTCCAAACCGTTCAGCCGCTTCGGCGGTTGGACCACCATCTGGGCTAGCCGGTTCCGCGGAGGATCCGGTCGAGGGTACGAGCCCCGGTCTTGAGACAACGCACCGTCCTCTCGGTCCGGCTAGCTTGGAGTGAATCCGATTCCCGGGGAGCGGCCCGTTCGAGTGGTTGGGACCGCGTAAGCAATCCCGGTCCAGTAGGTTACAGACCCGGAACACAGCGCACTTGGGTGTAGGACACCGGCTCGAAACGCGACGTGGGCCAACACTGGGGGATGTCGAGGCTCTTGTCTCGTGATGCTTCGGCCGGTGTCCTCGTTTTGAGGGTGTAGCGCGTACCGCACAACCGCGACGCCGCTGCACACCCTCCAGCCGCTCCCGGAGAGTTCCCCGGGGGCGGCTTTATTCGTTTAGTCCATGCGGGCGAGGGGGATAGACTGGGTCGAGGCGGATCGGCTGGGGGCCGATCGTGCGTGGCACGGGGGTTGCCCCCGTGCGCGGACAGGGTTTTCAAGACGCCGTCCCCCGATGGAGGTCTCCTCGGATGCTCAAGCTCTGGCTACCCCTTGCTTGCGGCCTGCTGCTGCTGGCGGGCTGCGAAGATCACAACACCTCACCGCGCGACCTGACCCCGCCCGCCGCACCCCGCGGGCTCTACAGCGTGACCGGGGACCGGGGGGTCCGCCTCTACTGGCTCGACAACACCGAAGCGGACGTCGAGGGCTACCGGATCTACGCGTCCCCCTGCGCGAGCGGCGACCAGTGCCCCTACACCCGGGTCGGCGTCACCACCGGCACCTCGTTCGCCGTGACCAGTCTCGTCAACGGCACGACCCGCTACTTCGCGGTGGCGGCCTACGACCGCTACGGCAACGAGAGCGATCTCTCCTACGAGGATGTGTTCGACACGCCGCGTCCGGCGGGCACCGGGCTGCTGCTCACGAACTACAACGACGATCCGTCGCGCAGCGGGTACGACTTCTCGGACTTCACCGTCCGTCCCTGGGACGACGAGCTCACCGACATCTTCTTCGACGACGACGGACGCGTGTCGCAGATCCGCACCCCCTTCACCGACACCGACATCCAGGACGCCGGCTACGCCTCGAGCCTGGACGCGGTCGACTTCGCGCCCGGCTCGGGCTGGTCGCCCACCGGCGCGGTCGAGGCGATCGCCGGCCACTGCTACGTGGTCTGGACGTACGACGACCACTACGCCAAGTTCCGGGTCACGAGCGTCACCCCCGGTCGCGTGATCGTGGACTGGGCCTATCAGGTGGACCCCGGCAATCGCGAGCTGCGCGCGCGGCCGGCGCCGGGCGCCGAGGGCCGGGTGCGGCGGCCCCTGGCCGGGGCGCCGGGAGGAGTGCCCCGGTGAGCTGGACGCGCTGGAGCGGCATGGGCGCGGGCCTGCTGGCGGTGTCGGGCTGCGCCTACGGCTACGGGATGACCCGGGCGGAGGTCGCCTACAGCGCGTCGTCGCGGCCCGATGCCAGCTATTACTGCTATGATTGTCACGGCTACCGGTACTTCGATCCCTACTACGACTGGTGCGCCGGGCTGGGCTTCCGCTACGGCTGGTCGAGTCACCCGCGCGTGATCGCGATCTACCGCCAGCGCTACGTCGGCATCCGCGAGAAGCACCCCGAGTACGGCCGCTACCGCTACCCGCGGAATTACCGACGGTGGGATACTTATCGGAAGCCGCAGGACTACGACGGCTGGCGGAGCCGGCAACATCAGGGCACGGTCAGGGAGAGGGAGAAAGTCAGGGACGGCGGCAAGGCCCCGCGCATCGAATCGCGAAGAGAGAAGGAGCGGGACCGCAAGGAGCCGACTGGGAAAGAGGACAAGCGCCGCGAGCGCAGGAAACCCCGCGACGACGGGTCGCGCGGTTTCCTGCAGCAAGGAGTTCAATCATGAGCGCACGAAGGTTGTGGGTGGTGGCGCTGGCGGCCGGGCTCGCCCTCACGGCGCCGGTTCCGGCGCACGCGGGCGATCTCTCGGTCGAGGTCTGGACCGATCGCGGCAACGATGCGGTCTACCAGCCGGGGGACGCGATGCAGATCAAGGCGCGCGCCTCGCACGACGCCTACCTGCTGGTGTACGAGATCGACGCCGAGGGGGCGGTGCACGTGCTGTTCCCCTACGAGAGCCGGCCGGCGCTGGTGGAGGGGCGGCACACCTACCGCATCCCGAGCGATGACGCCGGCGTCGACCTGGTGGTGCAGGGCCCGGTGGGCGAGGGCTACATCGTGGCCATCGCCTCGGCGGAACCGTTCAGGTCGCTGCCGTGGTACCTGCGGCCCTACGATCCCAAGGGCGAGGCGCTGGGCTACGTCGGGCAGCCCGAGGAGGAGGATGGCATCACCGCCGAGGGCCGCATCGTCGGCGATCCCTTCGTCGCCATGGAGCGCATCCGCCGGCGCGCGGTCGAGCGCTCGGACGACACCGAAGCGTTCGCCACGGCCTACACGTCCTACTACGTCCATCACGAGGTGCGCTATCCCCGCTACGTCTGCTACGACTGCCACCGCCCGAGCCATTGGGCGTGGTGGGACGGCTTCGATCCCTACTACGCCACCTGCTCGGTCGTGGACCTGCGGGTGAACTGGGCCTGGTCCTGGGGCCGGCCCTACTGGGTCGGCTTCGTGCCGTACTACTGCTACTCGCCCCGAGCGGGTCTTGGGCCGAGGTACCGCCACTGGGCCTGGAACAGGGGCTGGTACTCGTCGTGGGACGGTTGGGGCCGCTGGAACAAGCTTTGGGGAGGTCCGCTGGTGCGCTACAAGTCGCCGCCCCCGCCCGGCTACCGGCCGCCCGCGGATCGAGGCCCCGGCGGCAAGGTGCGCGAAGGCGGCGGCCGGCCGCCCGGCTTCCTCGACCGCACCGTGACCCGGACGCGCTACGGGATGCAGACGTCAGTGCCGATCGGTGCCAACCGCCGTGTCCGTGACGAAGGCTCCGATCCTCCGCGCCGCGAGCGCGCGAGCCCGGTGCTGCGCCGTGACGCGCCCGAGCGCATGCCGGTGCGCGAAGTGCGCCGCGACGACGGTGCCGGCCACCGGGTCGGCGATGCCGGCCGCCAGCGCGATGAGGTCCGGCGCCAGCCGGCCTCGCCGGCACCCCGCGTCGAGCGCGCGCCGCCGCCGAGGGTGCAACGCGCGCCCGAGGGGCGTCCGGCGCCGCGCCAGGAGTCTCCGCGCGTCGAGCGATCCCCGGAGCACAGGGCGCCCGACCCGCAGCCCGCGCGGGAGCAAATCGACCGCGCACCGCGCGAGCGGCCTCAGCGGGAACCGGCGCGGGAGAAGAGGGGTAAGAATCGCTGACCCTCGAACGTCGTGACGTTGCTGCGAAGGCGGGGCCCACGTGGGCCCCGCCTCGTGTATGCTGGAGCCCCATGACTCGCGCCACGCCCATCCTCCCGCTGGTCCTTCTGGCCGTCCTCGGCCTCGGCGTTTCGCCGGCGGTGGCCGGACCGCCCGGCTTCGCCTTCCTCGAGGTTCCCGCCGGAGCCCGTGCCTCGGCGCTCGGCGGGGCCTACGCGTCCCTCGCGCGGGGCGTGGAAGCGGCGTTCTGGAATCCGGCCGGCCTCGACGAGGTGTCGGGACTTCAGGTCGCGGGGTCGCACTACGAGTTCTTCGAAAAGCTGAGGCACGACCAGTTCGCCGCTGCGGGCCGGCTGTGGGGGGGAGGCGTGAGCGCCTCGCTGCGCGCGCTCTACACCGAGCCGATCGACGAGCGCGACGAGCTGGGGAACCTGATCGGCACGTTCGGCTCGAACGATCTCGAACTCGCGATCGGCTACGGCCGGGGGGTCGCTCCGGGGGTCGCGCTCGGCGGGCTGGCGCAGATCGTGCGCGAGCGCATCGCCAACAGCGCGGCCACGACCTACGCCTTCGGGTTCGGGGGCTCCTGGGAGCCGGCGCCGCTGCCGGGCGTGCGCCTGAGCCTGAGCGCCCACAACCTGGGACCGGCGGCCGCGTTCACCATCGATGGGGCGCAGGGTGCTGCGGTGCCGCTGCCGTCGGCCGTCCAGACGGGCGTGTCCTTCGGAGTCGCCGCGGCCCACGGACTCCAGATGCGCGGTGCGCTGGAAAGCCGCTTCACCCGCGGGCGCGGCGGTGTGGCGATGATCGGCGGCGAACTGGCCAATGCCGGCGGAGCCGCGGTGCGACTGGGCGTGCGCGTGAACGACGACGCCTCGACCCTGAGCCTGGGCGCGGGCTACGCGCTCGAGGCCATGCGCCTCGACTACGCGTTCGTCCCGATGCGGCTCGACGTCGGCGACACGCACCGGTTCTCGTTCTCCGCGCAGTTCTGACACCGGCGGTGGCTGGCGCCCTCGCGGGAGTCGCGCCCGCGGCCCGGCGGGGCGCCGCGCGAGGCCGGCCCGACCGGCGTCAGCCTTCCGGCCAGGATTCCAGCCGGAAGCGTCCCTCCTCCAGCACGACGTAGGTGAACTGATCGATCCAGTCGCCGAGCACGAAGAAGTCGCGGCCGTCTTCGTGCCGCTCGTAGGCGTGATGGAAGTGGCCGATCATCACCGCGTCGAAGCCCTCGGCGAACCGCGGCAGCGCGACCTCTCGCCACATCCGCTCGCCCTCGAGCTGGCTCTCGGCTCGCGAATGGCGGGAGAGGTTGGAAAACCAGTGCGCCAGGGGAAGCCCCAGGTCCGGGTGGAGCAGGCCGTAGAGCCCGATCGCGAGCCGGCTGCGCACGACGCGCTTGAGCAGCTTGTAACCGACGTCTCCGCCCAGCAGCCCGTCGCCATGATGGAGCCAGATGCGTCGGCCCTGAAGCTCGACCGGGAGCGGCCCCTCGAGCGTGCGCAGCCCGATCTCCTCGGCGAGGAACCGACCGAGCCAGAAATCGTGGTTCCCGGTCATGCAGGTGATGTCGACGCCCGCCTCCCGAACGCGCCGGAGTGCCGCGAGCGTATGGAAATAGCGGCGTGGAATCGCGGTACGGTACTCGTACCAGAAGTCGAACAGGTCGCCGACGACGTAGAGCGAGGCGGCGCGCCCGGGGAGCGAGGCCAGGAAGCGGTGGAGCCGCCGCACGCGGGCCGCCTCCTTCCCCGCGGGCTCCGCGCCCAGGTGGGCATCGGAGATGAAGAAGGCGACCGGCGTGAGCATGGCGGCGCAGTCTAGCAACGCGTCCGCGGCCGCGCCACACAGCCGGCGGCGGAGCACGCCGGCAGGCCCGATCCCGCTTGACCGCGCGCCTCCCGCAGCCGACAGTCATCGTGGCATGTTCGAGCGCCGGTTCCGCGCGCCGTCCGGATTGCCGGCCACGATGATCGGTCGCGGAGCTTGCTGGCTTCCAATGAAGGGAGCAGGACGATGGTCAGTCTCACGTGCAAACAGATGGGGATGAGCGGCTGTAACTTCAGCGCGACGGGCAAGGACGCCGAAGAGGTCAAGCAGAAGCTGCTGGCTCACGCCCGCAGCGCCCACGCGGATGTCCTCAAGGGAATGAAACCGGAGGACCTGAGCGGCCTGCAGGCGAGGCTGGATGCTCTGCTCGCCAGGCGCTAGGTTCCGCCCGAGACGCCCGATTCTCGAGGGGCTCGGTCGGTTTCGGCTGCGAATTCTCCCGCGGTCACCGCTCGGCTGTCGCCGCCACTCGCCCGGCGCCCGGGCTTCTCGGACGGCACCCAGCCCGGGGCCGAGCCACCGAAATCGCGCCGGCGTGGCGCTGGCGCTGGCGCTCACGATACTGGCCCCGCCGCTCGCGCGCGGGGCCGCTCCACCCGCGGGGCCGCGCCCGGAAAACGTGGTGATCATGATTCCGGACGGCTGCGGGCCCGCCACCCTGGTCCTCGCCCGGCTCGCGCGAGGACGGCCGCTCTCGCTCGACAGCATCCTCGTGGGCGCCGTCGAGACCGGATCGTCCAGCTCGCGCATCACCGACTCCGCGGCGGGTGCCACCGCCTACGCTTCAGGCGTGAAGACCGCCAATCGCGTGGTGGGGATGGATCCGGCCGGGAACCCGGTCGAGACCCTGATGGAGGCCGCGGCGTCGCGCGGCATGGCGACGGGTTTCATCGTCAAGAGCAGGGTAACGGACGCGACGCCCGCCGCGTTCGTCGCGCACGTGCGCCGACGCTCGCAGGAAGACGAGATCGCGGTGCAGGAACTCGCCCATCGCGTGAACCTCATCATGGGCGGCGGGCTGGACCGGTTCCTGCCCGAGCCCGCGGGAGGCAGGCGCGCCGACGGGCGGGATCTCGTGGCCGAGGCCCGCGGCCGCGGTGACCAGGTCGTGCTCGACCGCGCGGAGTTCGACGGCGACCTGCGCCTTCCCCTGCTCGCGCTGTTCGCGCCGGCCGAGCTGCCCTACGAGATCGACCGCGATCCGAAGCAGGCGCCGGGCCTGGTCGAGATGGTCCGCCGGGGGCTGCCCCTGCTCGCCCGCGAGCCGGGCGGGTTCCTGCTCGTGATCGAGGGCAGCCGTATCGACCACGCCGCCCACGCCAACGATCCGGCGAGCCACGTCCGCGAAGCGCTCGAGTTCGACGACACCGTGCGCGAGGTCCTCGCCTTCGCCCGCCGCGACGGCCGCACCCTGGTCGTGGGGGCGGCCGATCACGAGACCGGCGGCCTGTCGCTGGGGAGGCGCGTGGGCGACACCCCGCTCGAGGGCGTGTACCCCGAATCCCTGATGGCGGTGCGCTGTTCGGCCGAGCGCATGGCCGATTCGATCCGCGCCGGTCACCCGGCGCGGGAGCTGGTGGAGCGTGAGACCGGCCTGCACCTCACCTTGGAGGAGGCGGGGATGCTCGACCGCGCGCTCCCGGGTCGCCGACTCGCGGAGGCCATTGGGGAGATCGAGAGCCGGCACGCGGCGCTCGGGTGGAGCACCTGGGGCCACACCGCCATCGACGTCGGGCTCTACGCCTTCGGTCCCGGCAGCGACCGTTTCCGCGGCGTGCTCGACAACACCGAGGTCGGGCGCCGCATCGCCGAATCGCTGGACCTGCAGGTCGGCGGGTCGCGGAGCCCGCGCGCCCCGGGGAGCGGCGGCCCCGCGACACCATGACCCGCGAACCCGCCGATCCCGGCGCCGGCGAGCCGCGCGCGGCTCCGCCGCTACCCGCTGCGCCCGACACCCATCAGAAGGCGGCGCAGGTCAATCTCGATGGGCAGAAGTACGGGACCTTCGCCGAGATCGGGGCCGGGCAGGAAGTCGCCCGCTGGTTCTTCCGCGTGGGCGGCGCCGCCGGCACGGTGGCCAAGACCATCTCGGCCTACGACATGCGCGTGAGCGACGCGATCTACGGTTCGTCCAAGCGCTACGTCAGCCGCGAGCGGCTGACGACGATGCTCAAGTACGAGTACGAGCTGCTGCTCGAGCGGCTCGACGCCGAGCGGGGCGCAGGCACCACCTTCTTTGTCTTCGCCGACACCGTCGCGGCGCGCAGCTACAGCCACCCGCTGGACTCCAACGGCTGGCTGGGCATTCGCTTCCAGGCCGCGCCCCGCGCGGCTCCGTCCGAGATCATCGCCCACGTGCTGATGCTCGACCGCGAGAACCTCCAGCAGCAGGAGGCGCTCGGGATCCTGGGCGTCAATCTGGTCCACGCCGCGCTCTTCCATCACGGGGATCCCCACAGCGTGATCGGGTCCCTGCTCGATGGGCTGAGCAGCAAGCGCGTCGCGGTCGACATGATCAAGTTCTCGGGCCCGGCGTTCGAGGGGGTGGACAACCGGCTGATGAGCCTGCTGCTGGTGCAGCACGGCATGGCCGAAGCGGCGATGTTCAGCGCCGGCGGCGAGGTGGTTCAGGCCTCCGAGGTGCTCTACAAGCAGGCGGTGCTGGTGGAGCGCGGCCGCTTCCGCCCGGTGACGAGAGTGACGCACGACATGCTCTCGTACGCCCTCGCCCAGTTCCGCGACGGAGCGTCGGCCGGGGACCCGGCGCCGGTCGTGCTCATGGAGATGACCCTGCAGGATCTCGCTCACGGGGAGGACATCGACCATCAGGACTTTCTGGCGCGCGTGGACCTGCTCGGCGCGCTCGGCTGGATGGTGTTGATCAGCGGCTATTTCGAGTACTACAAGCTCGCCTCCTACCTCTCGCGCCACACGCGCGGACGCATCGGCATCGTGATGGGCGTGCCGAGCCTGCTCGACCTGCTGGACGAGCAGTACTACGCCGACCTCGACGGCGGGCTGCTCGAGTCGATCGGGCGCCTGTTCAAGAGCGACCTCAAGCTCTTCGTGTATCCCATGCGCAAGCCCGAGGACGGCTCGGTGATCACCGCCGAGACCGTGGAGGTGCCGATGAAGCTGCGCCACCTCTACGCGCACCTGCGGGAGCACGGCTACGTGGTGCCGATCCGCGACTCCAAGGAAGAGGACCTGCGGATCACGACCGACGAGGTGCTGGAGCTGATCCAGCTCGGGCGACCGGGCTGGGAGGACATGGTGCCGGCCGAGGTCGCCGGGGTGATCCGCGAGCGGAAGCTGTTCGGCTATCCCGGCGCGATCGAGGGTGGGCCCGCTCGCGGCGGTTGACAGCGCGGGGCGCGACTTCCTACAGTCGTCCGGCTGCTGGTTGGCGATGCGGATTTGCGCGCGCCGACCCGCGCCGAACCCGACCGAGCCTCCAGCGGACACCTGCGGGGCGACTCCATCCACAGCGCGGGTAGCTCGACCCATGAGCCAAGCTCTGAAGACCATTCGCATCGATCGATTTCACGTCAGGGTCGGGGCGGCGAGCGATCCGGGGCTGAAGCGCGCGCAGAACGAGGACAGCTTCGGCTGCTGGCTGCCCGAGGATCCCGAGGACGGCCGGCGCCGCGGACTCCTCCTGGCCGTGGCGGACGGCATGGGCGGCGCGCGCGGGGGCCAGGTCGCCAGCCGGCTGGCGATCGAGACCATCGGCTCGGCGTGGCGCCAGTCCGACGGCGCCAACCTCGCGGGCGAGCTGCGCGCGGCTCTGGCGGCGGCCAACCTCAGGATCCACGGCGAGAGCGAGTCCCGTCCCGAGCTGGCGGGCATGGGCACCACCTGCACCGCCGCCGTCCTGAGGGACGGCGAGCTGGCCGTCGCCCATGTCGGTGACAGCCGCGCCTACCTCGTGCGCGGCGGCCGCATTCGCCAGCTCACCCACGACCACTCGCTGGTCGGGCAGCTCGTGCGGGAGCGCCAGATCACCGCCGCGCAGGCGCGCACCGACCCGCGCCGCAACGTGGTCACGCGCAGCGTCGGGGTCGGGCCCCAGGTCGAGATCGACGTCGAGGGCGCGGGCGAGAAGCTGGCGCCGGGGGACACCCTCATCCTCTGTACCGACGGCCTCCACGGTCTGGTGAGCGACGAAGAGCTGCGCGTCGGGGCGTCGGAGCCGGATCCGGATTCGGGGTGCCGCACGCTGATCTCGCTCGCGCGCGAGCGGGGCGGCCCCGACAACATCACGGTCGTCCTCGCGCGGGTCGAGTCCGCGGACGGCGCGGTGCGCGCGCGCCCGGCGCCTGCGACGGCGCGCCCCCGGCGCTCGCGGTCGAGCAAGGCGACGATGTTGCTCATCGTCGGCGCCTCGATCGTGCTGCTCCTCGCGCTGACGGCGATCGGCCTGCTGGCCAGTCGATTGCTCCACCCCAAGCGAATGCTCGGGGCGGCTCCGGACGTCCATCACACAGGCGGAACATCGACATGAGCGAGCCCAAGGACTTCGGCAACTTCGAGATCCTCGAGCGCATCGGCCGCGGCGGAATGGCCTCGGTCTACCTGGCGGTCCAGAAGGCCCTGGATCGCAAGGTCGTGCTCAAGATCCTGTTCCCGCACTTGGCCGAGGACGCGAACCTGGTGGCGCGATTCGAGCGCGAGGCGCGCGCCGCGGCGCGGCTGCAC
The DNA here is from genome assembly GCA_001780165.1 of Candidatus Eisenbacteria bacterium RBG_16_71_46. Lineage (GTDB taxonomy): Bacteria > Eisenbacteria > RBG-16-71-46 > RBG-16-71-46 > RBG-16-71-46 > RBG-16-71-46. The sequence continues at coordinate 63,071 of MFFQ01000066.1, forward strand.
CACGAGAACATCATCCAGATCATCGATTGCGGGCGCCACGAGGACGTCTCGTACATCGCGATGGAGTTCGTGGACGGCAAGGACCTCAAGCAGTGGCTGGAGGCCACGGGCGCGCTGCCCCTGGAGATGGCGGTGCTGATCCTGCGCGAGATGTTCCGCGGGCTCGAGCACGCGCACCAGAACGGCATCGTGCATCGCGACATCAAGCCCGCGAACGTGATGCTCGCCACCGAGGGCACGGTCAAGCTGATGGACTTCGGGCTCGCGCGCCGCGACTCCGATTCCAAGGGCCTCACGGTGATGGGCTCGCTGCTCGGGACCCCGGCCTACATGTCGCCGGAGCAGGCGAAGAGCGAGCGGGTGGACGAGCGCAGCGACATCTTCTCCGCGGGCGTGGTGGCGTACGAGCTGCTCGGCGGCGGCCGCCCGTTCGACGGCAGCTCCTACGCCGGGGTGCTCAACGCGATCCTCTCGGTGCAGCCGCCGCGGCTGCGCGAGGTCAATCCCCTCGCGCCTCCGGAGCTCGAAGCCCTGGTCCAGAAGATGCTGCAGAAGGAGCCCGAGGCGCGCTACCAGAAGCTGTCGCAGGCCCGCGCCGATCTCGAGACCGTGATCGAGCGCATGGGTCTGCTGCGGGCCAAGGATCTGTTGCGCGAGTACGCCCAGCATCCGCGGGAGGTGACCGAGTCGCTGCGCGAGAAGCAGCTCCGCCTGGCGCTCGATCGCGGCCGCGTCCTGGCGGCGGCGGGACCGGACAAGATCGACGAGGCGCTGCAGGAATTCGTGAAGGCGCTCTACCTCGAGCCGCACAACGCCGAGGCGATCGAGCAGCGGAAGAAGCTCGATCGTGCCCGCGCGGACGCCGAGGCGCGGGCCACTGCACAGGCCGAGGCCGCCGCGAAGGCGGAGGCCATGCGGGCGGCGGCCCCGCGCGCGCCCGCGCCGCCGGCACCCGCCCCGCCGGCCCCGGCGAGCGCCGCGGGCCGGGCGGTGGGCGCCCCGGAGCCCCGGGCCCAGGGACCCTCGGTGCGCCGTCCCGGGCCGTCCCGTCCCGCCGGCAAGCCGGACTCCGGCAGGTCGAAGGCCGATACGCTTCGCAAGCTCCTGTTCGCCTCGGTCGGCGCCCTGGCGCTGCTGGTGGTGGTCGCAGTGACCATTACCGTCGGTCTCCAATGCCAGAGCAAGAAGGCCGGGGAATCGGGCCGCGCCGCCGTGGAGACGCCGAGCCAGCCCGTGATCCCTCCGGTGGCGACCGAGCCCGTTCCGGAGCAGCAGGAGCCGATACCCGACATCTCCGCGATGCCGCTACCCAACGAGACCGCCGCCGGCCAGGTGGCGACGCCGACCCCCGCCGCCGGCCAGACGGGCGCCCCGGACACGCTGGCGTGGCTGGCGCTCGCCACCGACCCGCCCGGTGCGACGGTGCTGATCAACGGCCGGGCGCAGGGCAAGCTCACCAACTCGAGCTACGCCGTTCCTCCCGGGGCCCGGGTCGAAGTGCGAAAGACCGGCTACTCGCCGCGAACCCTCGAGGAGGCCGGCAAGCTCCGGCGGGGCGAGAAGCGATCGCTGCTCGTCAACCTCACGCCGGTGGACGAATTCATCGGGGCCCCGGGCCCGGGCGAGGGCGGCGTCGACATCCGCGTGCAGCCCGCGGCCCGCTTCTACATCGGCAGCACCCTGCTGCCGGGCAGCTACCAGACGCTCCAGCTGCACCTCAAGCCCGGCACCCACGTCATTCGCGCCGGGATCAGCCAGTCCGACTTCCACGACTGGACCGTCGAGGTGAGGGCGGGCGCGTCGGTGACCCTCGAGCACGTCTTCACGCCCACGGTTCCGGGTGCGATCAAGATCGACACCGGCCGGACCAAGGCTGCGGTCTACCTCAACGGGCAGGAGCAGCCGGCGAGGGCCCCGTGCACCATCGAGAACCTCAAGCCCGCCAGCTACACCCTCAAGGTCGTGGCCCAGGGCTTCCGCCCGGACTCGCAGGTCGTGACGGTGAAGGCGAAGGAAACCTCGGAAATCCGGTTCAGGCTCAAGAAGGAGTAAGGGAGCAAGCTGCGCTCGGCGGCGCGGCGCTCCCGGGCGCCACGTGAGGCGCGCCGGGCGACCGCACGCCGTCCCAAGGCGCCACCGGGCGGCCCTCAGGGGCGGTGCGAGCCGGGTCCGCGGCGCGATCGCCTTGACGTCCGCACGTAAACCTCGCTACTGTGATTGGTCATGCTCCCTAACCAAGTGTGCCGAAGAACGTTCGCCCATCCCAAGGGCGCCGCGTGCGCGGCGCTGCTCCTGCTGCTCGGCGGATGCAGCTCGATGCCGTTTCTCTCGAACGAACCTCCGAGCCTCGAGTTCACGCTCGTCGCCGATCCGATGCTCAATTCGTGCGGCCAGGACCGGGGGCTCCCGCTGTTCTTCCACGTCGTGCAAGTGACGGACGCCTCGCTCCTCACCGGGACCACGCCGGAGCAGGTGTGGACTCGCGAGGACCAGATATTCGGTGACGCGCTGCTCAAGGACGCGCAGCAGAAGTCCTTCTATGAGGATTTTGTCGATCCGGGCAAGTCCAAGGTGATCGCGGTCGAGCGGAACCCGAAGGCGAAGTACGTGATCTTTCTGGGCAACTACTGCCAGTCCCAGAACGCCTGCTGGTACTACACGTCGCCGCTGAAGAAGACGGGCGGCCAGAAGGTCAGCCTGGCTCTCGGGTCCTCCTGCGTCACCTCGATAAAGCGCTGATCTTCCACAGGACTCTCTCATGTCGCGGCATCAGCCGGTGGTCTGGCACGAGGGGATGCTGCTGGCCCCGCAGCACCTCCAGCAGTGGGATCGCTACCTCCATCATCTCGTCGACGATCGCTTCCGGGCCCTGCGCGCCTTCGAGTGGGGCTTCACCGAGCTGAAGCTCGATCGCGAATCGCTGCGCAACGGCCGTATCGCCCTGCTCGCGGCAAGCGGCGTTCTGCCCGATGGGACCCCCTTCGCCATTCCGGATGGGGATGCGCCGCCGTCCGCCCGCGCGATCGAGGGCCATTTCGACGCGAAGCAGGACGTGCTTGCGGTGCATCTCGGACTGCCCGCCGCGCGGCCGGGACGACCCCAGCTCGGCGACGGGGCCGCATCGGGACTGCCGCGGCCTCGCTTCTCTCCGCACGACGAGGACCTCGAGGACGCGAACTCCGGCGGGGATCCTCGCCGCGTGACCGTGGCGCGGCGCAACTTCGCGATCCTGTTCCCGGACGATGCGCTGGGCGATCACGACACGCTCCAGGTGGCGGAGGTCGTTCGGGACCCCGGCTCCGGCTACGTCCTGCGCGAGACCTTCGTGCCTCCCTGTCTGTCGGTCGCGGCCTCCGAGTGGCTGATGCAGATCCTGCGCGGACTGCACAACAAGCTCAACTCGAAGAGCACGCGGCTCACGAACGAGCGCCCCAGTCCCGGCGGGGTCGTCAACCTGGCCGGCATGGAGACCGCCGACCTGCTGGGCCTGCAGCTCGTCAACGCCGCGATCCCGGCCCTGGCGCACGTCATCGAGCACGGCCGCGCCCATCCCGAGGACGTCTACCTGCAGCTCGTGTCGCTCGCCGCAGCGCTGTGCGCGTTCGCCCCGCGCCCCCGCGCCACCGAGCTGCCGCGCTACGACCACGGCGCGCCCTTCTCGACCTTCGGGCCGCTCAACGAGACTTTGACGCAGCTGATCGAGCTGGTCGGCGGCCAGGTGAAGGTGACCGTGATCCCCCTCGAGAAGGACGAGCGTGGCCGCCACATCGGCCGGCTCCAGGATCCCCGTCTGCTCGAGCCGAGTGCCAGCTTCTTCCTCGGCGTGAGGGCCGAGGTCGAGGAGGGGACGCTCATCCGGGACTTCCCGGCCAAGAGCAAGCTCGCCTCGCTCAATCGACTCGATGCCCTGATCGCGGCCCTGGCCCCGGGAATCGGGCTTCAGTACCTGCGGGTGACCCCCGCGGGGCTGCCGGTCAAGTCGAACATGGTCTACTTCCAGCTCGATCCCGCCAGCAGCGAGTGGGCAGACGTGCGCAAGGCCCAGAACCTCGCCCTCTTCATCGCCGCCGACTATCCCAGCCTGAGCATGGAACTCCTGGGGAAGCGAGCCTAGCGTGAGCGGCTCGCGCCCCCGTTCGCGTGCGGCGCCCCGCGCGGGAAAGTCGCCCGGCCCGCCGGGGGACCGACCGGGAGCCGACGAAGCCTGGAGCCGTGACGAGGAGGGCTCCGGCCGGGCCGCCGCGACCGGCCCCCGCCTGGTCGACCTCTGCGGCGACTGGCTCAGCCTGGTCGCGGCGCTCCGCGGCGCCTCCGGCTCCATCGACGCGGCGGCGCTGCGCACCCGGGCGCTCGAGCTGCGCGATCGGTTCGCCCTGGAGGCGCGCGCGGCGGGTTTCGCCGCGGCCGACATCGAGGCCGCCACGTTCGCGATCGTCGCCTTCCTCGACGAGACGGTGCTCTCCTCCGGTGGCACGGCGCGCGACACGTGGATGGCGCGACCGCTGCAGCTCGAGCTGTTCGGCATCTACACCGCCGGCCAGGATTTCTTCGACCGACTCGACCGCATGCGGCGCGAACGCGAAGCGCGGATCGAGGCCCTCGAGGTGTGCTTCGCGTGCCTGGCGCTCGGCTTCGCCGGGAAGTACCGGCTCGAGTCGCTCGAGACGCTCGCGAATCTCACCGGTGAGGTCGAGCGCGACGTCGCCGCGGTGCGCGGCATCGCGCCGGGTAGCCTGTCCCCCCGCGCGGTGCGCCGCGAGGAACTGGCGATGGTGGTCGCCGAGAGCGTCCCCTCGTGGCTCGCGGTCGCGGCCTTCGTGGTCGTGGTCGGACTGACCTGGCTCGTCATCTTCCTGCTCTCCCGGCACGACGCGGCGAGCGCCGCCCGCGCGATCGAGCGGCTCGCCGGCTGAGCGATGGATCTCCTGCGCCGCTTCTTCCGCCCCCGGGTCGCGATCGGCGCCGTCGTCGTCGCCGTGGCCGCGGGGACCGCCGCCCTGTGGAGCGTGATCGGCTGGGTGGCCCTGCTCGTCTTCATGATCCTCCTCATGGTCGGGCTGGTCGTGGTCATCGTCATGCTGTGGCGGCGCTACCAGGCCGAGCGCGCGACGGAGGAGATCGAGCGCACCATCACCCGCCAGGCCGACCAGGACATCGAGCGCTCGGTCGCCGCCAAGGTGGACGAGGCCAAGGACATGAAGGCCCAGCTGCTCGAGGCCATCCAGGATCTCAGGCAGCGGGTGGGGCGTGGCGGGTTCTCGACCATTCCCTGGTACCTGGTGATGGGGCCGACGGATGCCGGCAAGAGCACCCTCGTCCTCCGTTCCGAGCTGAGGTTTGCGGGCGACGACGAGACACGGGGCGGGCGCCCGGTGGCCGGAATCGGCGGAACCCGGCGATTCGACTGGTGGCTGAGCCAGGACGCCGTGGTGCTCGACATGGCGGGCCGGGCCCTCGGGACCTCCGCCCAGTTCGAGGACAACGAGGACTGGATCGCCTTCCTGCGCACGCTCGCCCGGCAGCGACGCGGCAAGCCGATCAACGGCGTGCTGCTGGTGGTGGGCGTCGAGCAGCTCGCCGGCCACCCCACGACCGAGCTCGACAAGCTCGCGGGCCGGGTCCGCGAGCGCCTGCAGGAGCTGGTGCACCACCTCGGCGTGGTGTTCCCGGTCTACGCCGTCGTCACGCAGATGGACCGCCTCGTCGGTTTCTCGGAGTTCTTCGCCGACCTCGGCGATCCCGAGCGCGGCCAGATCTGGGGCGCGACGCTCAAGTACCGGCAGCGCAGCGCCGAGGAGGTGGAGCAGGAATTCGACCGGGAGTTCCAGGCGCTCGCCGGAGTGCTGGGCGAGCGGCGGCTCCGGCGGGTGGCGGCGCTCTCGGGGGACGCCGCCCGCGCCCGCGCGTTCGGATTCCCCCTGCAGCTCGAGCGCCTGCGCGACCCGATGATCCGCTTCGTCGGCGGAGTCTTCCAGCCGGATCCGAGCGGTGACTCACCGGTGTTCCGTGGCGTCTACTTCACGAGCGCGGCCCAGGAAGGGGCACCGATCGATCTGGTCGCGGCGCCGGCGCTGGCGGCGGTCGGCGGCGCACCCGCGGGCGGCGCCAAGCCGGCGACGTCCGGCACCTTCTTCGTGCGCGACCTGTTCTCGCGCGTGCTCTCCGGCGAGGCGGGCTTGGCCGGGCTGGCGCGCGCCGAGAAGGCCCGCCAGCGGCTGCGCCGGGTCATCATCGCCGGCAGCCTGGCCGCCAGCTTCGTGCTGGTGGCGGTGCTGCTCTCGTCGTTCTCGTGCGCCAACCGGCGGGTGATCGACAGGACGCGGGACGCGGCACGCAGGGTCGCGCAGACGGTGAAGGTCCAAAGCCCGCTGGACGCCAACCTCGAGTCCCTCGACGGCCTCAGGGCCCGGCTGGTCGTGCTGGATTCGCTGGCCGAGGGAAGGCCGACGTGGCGGAAGATGGGGGCCTACTCGGGCGATGCGGTGATCGACCCGGCGCTCAAGCTCTACACCCAGGCCGCGCTCGCCGCCGTCATCCGGCCGGCGGCGGACCGCATGGTCGACAGCCTCAGCGCGCAGACCGCCACGGGCGCCGGCGCGTTCATCGACTACTTCGACCTCTTCCGGGCGGTGCGGCTCCTGCACAATGCGGACAAGCTGGTCGCGGACGACGCCCCCACCCTGGCGCGAGTCATGCGCCGGATGCTCGCCTCGCAGATCGCCACCGGCCCCGACGAGGATCGCCGGCGCAAGCGGAGCCTGCTCGACGCGCAGATCGAATTCCTCGCGACGCATCCCTATTGGCTCAGCAGCCTCGGGCCCAAGGCGCTGGGTCCCGAGAACCTGGAGCTGGTGGCCCGGGCCTCCACGCGGGTGCGGGACACCTGGGACCCTTCCCAGTTCTACCGCCGCATGATCCGCGAGATCGAGCCCACGATCCCGGAGGCTTCGCTCCCCGGCCTGATGGGCAAGGCGACGCTGGTGACCGACGCGGTGGTGGTGGGCGGGCCCTTCACGCGCAGCGGGTGGAACGACCGCGTGCGGCCGGAGCTCGCGCGGCGGGGCGAGCGGATGCGCAACGACTGGATCGTGCGCGAGGTCTTCGCCGGGGACGGCACGCCGGCCGGGCTCGAAGCGGAGATGGCGACGCGCTACGCTCGCGACTACACCGCGCACTGGGTGGCGCTGCTCGACGGGATCGAGATCGACATGCGGTCCGATCTCAACGGCGCCGTGGAGATGATGGCCAAGCTCAAGGAGCCCGACTCCCCGATCGTGCTCGGGCTCAAGGCGGTGGCCGAGCAGACCACGCTCGGGGTGGATCCCGCGCTCGCCCTCGGCCAGGTGGACAAGGACTTCGCGTTGCTCCACCAGTTCGTGAGCAGCGGGGGGGCCGGCTCCCAGGGCTCGCTGTTCCAGCGGGTCGCGCAACGCTTCGGCGCCGGGGGCTCGGCGGGCGGCGCATCCGGCGCGGGGCAGTCGGCGAGCGCCCTCTACCTCCAGGAGCTGGGCAAGGTCCAGGAGCAGGTCACCGCCGCGGCCCAGTCGGGCAGCCCGGTCCTCAAGCAGGCCATCCTCTGCGTCGGCGCCGGCACCGCGGAGAGCGCGGTGTGCAGGAGTCTCCAGTGGGTGGACTTCGTGGCCGGCGATTTCGGCGGTGCCAAGGGGACCGAGCCGGTCGCCCGGGTGTTGCGGCTGCCGATGAAGAAATGCCAGGAGTCGGTGCGCGGCAGCCCCACGAAGGTGGGGGGCTTCGGCCCGCCGATCCCGCCCACCCCGGAGATGGCCGCCGCGTGGTCGGGCCTCGTCGGCCAGTTCCAGAGCACGCTCGCCGGCAGGTACCCGCTCTCGCCGGGCCGGAGCGCGGAGGCGACGCTGCAGGACTTCGCCGGCTTCTTCAAGCCCGGTGGCGCCTTCTGGAGCTTCCACCAGCAGTATCTCAAGGACTACGTCAACGAGGACGGCACGCCCACTCCGGCGGCGCAGGCCGGGGTGCCGTTCACCGGAGGCCTTCCGGGCGTGGTGCGCCGGGCCTACGAGATCCGCGAGGCGCTCTTCTCGGTCAAACCCGACACCCCGTGGCTCGAGTTCACCATCAGCACCGGAACGCCGAGCGTCGAAGGTCCTCCGATCAATCCCCGCAAGGTGTTCCTCGATCTGGGGGGGCAGTCGGCGGTCTACTTCATGGGGCCCAAGCGGCCGATGCACCTGGAATGGCCGGGACCCGATCCCGCGGTGGGCGCTTCCCTGCGCGCGGAGACGGATCAGGCGCAGCCGCAGGCGCTCCGGGCCCCCGGGCCGTGGGGGCTCTTCCGGCTGCTCGACATGGGTGCGCTCAGCGGGGGAAGCGAGCCCCAGGTCACCTGGCAGCTCATCGCCGGCCAGAGCCGGATCCGCATCTCCTACGACATCCGCCCCGGATCGGCCCGGCACCCCTTCCGCCGGGGTTCGTTGAGCTTTAGCCTGCCCGGCAGCCTCTGAACCGGGGGGGCTTGCCCCGCGCGGAAGCCCGGAAGGGCGCGCGGGGGCTGCGCCCGGCGCCGTGCCGGAGGGCGGGACCTCCGTCGGCATTGGGGGGCGGATTCGGCTAGGTTGCCCGCGTGCTTCAGGGGCGGGAGCGGCCTGCTCCGATTCATCGCGGCAAACTTCGCTTGAAATTCATGCGCTTCCTGCCCTAAGCTGATGCGCGCGGAAGGCTGCGGAACGGGCCAAGACGGCCCAGAATATCGCGGTACGGAGCGCCAAGTTCCAACCCCACCCGCCGTTCGACGACCAAACATCACCTGTGTCGCCTCGTGAACTGGTCCCCAGCCGGGGAGTGCGAGTTTTTCCGCAATGAGCCCAATCGACGTCGGCCAATTGCTGCAGGAGGTTTCCTCCGACGCCCCGTGCGGGCCCAACCTCCAATACGACTCCGCGTTCCGTGAACTCGAGCTGGCCGCCGCCGGGAAACCCGAGCAGAGTATTGGCGAGAGCGTCATACCCGGCCAGGACCCGACCTGGCCGGACGTCAAGGACCGCGCGCTGGAGTTGCTCCGTCGTACCAAGGATCTCCGCGTCGCCGTCCAGCTGACGCACTCGCTGCTGCGAACCGACGGAATCGGCGGACTGAGCGACGGACTCTCCATCGTCAGCGGCCTGGTCGAGCGGTACTGGGACAGCGTCCACCCGCAGCTCGACCCCGAGGACGGGAACGACCCGACGCTGCGCCTCAATACGCTCGCCAACCTGGCCGACTGGGATGCCCAGGTCCGTGCGCTGCGCGAGCTGCCGCTGGTCAGCTCGAGGGTGCTGGGACGGGTGAGCCTGCGCGATGTCGAGCGGGCGAACGGCAGCGCCCCCGCGTCCGGCGAGGACGAGGACACGACGCCGCTCGACGTCGCGGCGATCGACATCGCCTTCGACGAACTGGACGACGCCGCGCTCGAAGCCCTGGCCGTGAGCGCCCGCAGCTCGGTGGCGAGCCTGGCGAAGATCCAGTCCGTGGTTTCCGACAAGGCCGGGTCGGCGGGGTCGGTCGACCTGAGCCGCCTCTCGGACACTCTCAAGGCCATCGACCGCGTGCTGAGCGAGCAGATCGCGCGGCGCAGTCCTGCTGCCGCGGGCAATGGCGCGCCGGGTGGCGCGGGAAGGTCGGGCGGGCTGTCCGGAGAGGTCTCGAGCCGCGAGGACGTGATCCGGCTGCTCGACAAGGCCTGCGAATACTACCGGCGCCACGAGCCATCGAGCCCGATTCCGCTCCTGCTCCAGAGAGCCAAGCGCCTGGTCTCCAAGGATTTCCTCGAAATCGTGAAGGATATCGCCCCGGGCGGGCTTTCAGAGGTCCAGTCCATCGGAGGAGTTGAGAGGGAAGAATAGCGCCCGGGAAGGCGCATGGCTGATTCTCGCACGTGTTCCCGCGATCCACGCCGCTCCCCCCGAGCCGCCCGCCGATCGCATACCGCCGTCAGGAGGTGCCGCATGGCTTCGAAGTCCAGCGCACAGAAGTTCATCGCCCGCAATCGGGCGCCGCGCGTTCAGATCGAGTACGACGTCGAGATCGGGAACGCGGAAAAGAAGGTCCAGCTGCCCTTCGTCATGGGAGTCCTGGCGGATCTCTCCGGCAATCCCGCCGAAGCGCTGCCGGCGGTCGCCGACCGGAAGGCCCTGCAGATCGATGTGGACAATTTCGACCAGCGACTCAAGGCCATGAAGCCGCGCGTCGCCTTTGCCGTTCCCAACAAGCTCACCGGCGAGGGGAATCTCAGCGTGGACATCACGTTCGAGAGCATGGACGACTTCTCGCCCGCCGCGGTGGCGCGCAAGGTGGGAGCGCTGAGCAAGCTGCTCGAGGCGCGCACCCAGCTCGCCAACCTGGCGACCTACCTGGACGGCAAGACTCGCGCCGAGGATCTGGTCGCGAAGGCCCTCAACGATCCGACGCTGCTGCAGGCGCTGTCGTCGGCTCCCAATCCAGGCGACGAGAGCGCCGCCGGCGAGGAGAAGACCAATGGCTGACGGGAAGGCGGCCGAACAGGCCCAGGCGCAGGCCGGCGTCAAGACGCTCGAGCCCGGCGAGTTCGAATCCCTGCTCGGCAAGGAGTACAAGGCCGAGAAGACCAAGGAGGCCGTGCTCGACGGCGTCAAGACGCTGGCCGAGTGGGCGATGAAGTACAGCACGGTCATCTCGGACGACGCGATCAAGTCCATCGACGCCATCAAGGCCGAGATCGACCGCCTGCTCACCGAGCAGGTGACCGTCATCCTCCACCAAGCCGAATTCCAGAAGCTCGAGGGGGCGTGGCGGGGCCTCTATCATCTGGTCAGCAACACCGAAACCGACGAGATGCTCAAGATCCGGGTCTTCAACGTCTCGAAGAAGGACCTGCACAAGACCCTCGCGAAGTTCAAGGGCACGAACTGGGACCAGAGCCCGATCTTCAAGCAGATCTATGAAGACGGCTACGGCGTGCTGGGCGGCGAGCCCTTTGGCTGCCTGGTCGGTGACTTCCACTTCGACCACGGCCCGCAGGACGTCGAGCTGCTGGGCGAGATGGCCAAGGTCGCGGCCGCATCGCACGCGCCGTTCATCACCGGCGCGGCTCCCGGCCTGATGGGCTTCGAGTCGTGGCAGGAGCTGAGCAATCCGCGCGACCTCGCCAAGATCCAGAGCACTCCCGAGTATGCCGCGTGGCGCTCGCTGCGCGACTCGGAAGACTCGCGCTACATCGGGCTCGCGATGCCGCGCTTCCTCGCCCGGCTCCCCTACGGGGCCAAGACCAGCCCGGTCGAGGAGTTCGATTTCGAGGAAGACACCGAGGGCGCCAAGCACGACAACTACACGTGGGCGAATTCGGCCTACGCGATGGCCGTCAACATCAACAAGTCGTTCAAGGAGTTCGGCTGGTGCTCGCGGATTCGCGGCGTCGAATCGGGCGGAACGGTGGAGGGCCTGCCGGTCCACACCTTCCCCAGCGACGACGGCGGCGTGGACATGAAGTGCCCGACCGAGATCGCGATCACCGACCGCCGCAGCAAGGAGCTGGACGACCTCGGCATGATGCCGCTGACCCATCGCAAGGGCCAGGACGTCGCGACGTTCGTCGCGGCGCAGTCGCTCCAGAAGCCCGCCGAGTACGCGGACGCGGATGCGGCCGCGAACGCACGGCTGGCGGCCCGGCTGCCGTACCTGTTCGCGACCTGCCGGTTCGCGCACTATCTCAAGTGCATCGTCCGCGACAAGATCGGGTCCTTCAAGGAACGCGCGGACATGGAAACCTGGCTCAACAACTGGATCGTGCAATACGTGCTGGCGAATCCCTCGGTGGCCACCGAAGCGGAGAAGGCGAGAAAGCCCCTCGCCGGCGCGGAGGTCCAGGTCAAGGAAATCGAGGGGAACCCCGGCTACTACAGTTCGACGTTCTTCCTGAGGCCCCACTATCAGCTCGAGGGTCTCACCGTCTCGCTGCGCCTGGTTTCGCGGCTGCCGTCGGCCAAGAAGTAGTCCCAGGTACGGCGAATCTCACAGGCACGGAAGGGTAGGAGCCCCGTCGCGGGGCTTCCGCCCGTTCCGGCCTTCCACAGGCCAGTGCCCACCGCATGACCGCGGCCGGGGCAGAAGAAAGGAGCCGCCCGTGATTCTTCTGAAGTTCGACACCGAGATTAAGGGTGAGTCGCAGGTCCCGGGGCACGAGGGCTGGATCAGCGTCGACAGCTTCCAGCTCGGCGTGGGCCGGTCGATCACGTCGTCGGGCCGCGGCGGGGATCGCGACACCAGCAATCCGTCGTTCTCCGAGGCGACCTTCGCCCGCTCGACCGACAAGGCCTCCCCCGAGCTGTTCATGCAGTCCGTGTGCGGCAAGAGCCTCGGCAAGGCGACCATCCACTTCACCCAGACCGCGGGCTCCGACAAGCCGGAGCAGATCTACCTGAGCTACGAGCTGGGCGATCCGATCGTCAGCTCCTACTCGATCAGCAGCGGCGGAGACCGTCCCAGCGAGTCGTTCTCGCTCAACTTCGTCAAGATCAGCAAGAAGTACATCGCGTTCTCGGGCTCCAAGGTGGGTGCCGAGATCGAGAAGAAGTGGGATCTGGTCGCGAACAAGACCTACTGATGACCGGGAGGGTCACGGCCGGGCGCTGACCCACCGTGGCCCATCGGTTCCAACGGGCGGCCGTGCAGCACTGCGCCCGCCGGCGGGTGACGCCGTGTCTCCTCTCCTGACCCTCCGTGACGGAAAACTGGCCGAGACCCTCGCCGAGCTGCAGGATCGGGTGCGGAGCGACCCGTCGGACGCCAGACATCGGATCTTCCTGTTCGAGCTGCTCTCGGTGCTGGGCCAGTGGGATCGCGCCCTGACCCAGCTCAACGTTGCCGGTGAGCTGAGCCCGGCGGCGCTCGCCATGGTCCAAACCTATCGCGAGGCGCTGCGCTGCGAGGTGCTGCGCGCGGAGGTGTTCGGGGGCCAGCGCTCGCCGCTCGTCTTCGGCCGGCCCGAGCAATGGGTGGCGCTCCTGATCGAGGCGCTGCGACTCACGGCAGACGGGCGTGATGCCCAGGCCGAGGAGCTGCGTCATTCGGCGTACGAAGCCGCCGCGGCCACGCCCGGAACGCTCCGCAGCGACGCCGAGGGCGCGGCGATGTCCGGAGCGCAGGCGGAGGAGCCGCCCGCCCGCCGCTTCGAGTGGATCGCCGACGGCGACTCGCGGCTCGGGCCCGTCCTCGAGGCGATCGTCAACGGGCGTTACTACTGGATCCCGTTCTGCAACATCCGCACCATCCTGGTCGAGAAGCCGGCGGACCTGCGCGATCTGGTGTGGACGCCGGCCCAGTTCCAGTGGGCCAACGGGGGCGAGAGCGTGGGGCTGATCCCCACCCGCTACCCGGGCGCGGAGGCTTCCGATGACGACGCGATCCGACTCGCCCGCAAGACCGACTGGGTCGGGCGGACCGCCGAGACCTACACCGGTCTGGGCCAGCGCATGATCGCGACAGACGTCGCCGAGTACGCGCTCATGGACCTGCGCCGGATCGACCTCGAGGGCTCCGCCGCGGAAGAGGGTGCGTCTCCGGACGTGGGCGAGGGCCATGGCTGATATCGCGCCCAAGGAGCGGCTCCAGCCCTCGCTGCTCGACCGGCTGACGGATGACGAGCCCGACCAGAAGACCGAGGCGCGCGATCGGCGCGTGCTCTCGATGCGCCGGCTACGCGAGTGCGTGCTGCGCGACCTGACCTGGCTCCTGAACGCGGACAATCTCGCGCAGACCATGAGCCTCGACGAGTTCCCGATGGTCGAGTCATCGACCGTCAATTTCGGGCTGCGGGACCTCGCCGGGGTGACGCTGTCGAAGGGGCTGGTCGCCGAATACGAGAACGAAGTTCGGCAGGCCATCCTGAATTTCGAGCCGCGCATTCTCCCGCACGCGCTCCATGTGCGCGCGGTGATGGACGACGAAGCGATGGACCGCAATGCCCTGAGCTTCGAGATCGAAGGGGAATTGTGGGCCGACCCCGTGCCGATGCGGGTGTTGCTCAAGACCGAGGTCGACATCGAGAGCGGCGAGGTCACGGTGACCGAGGCCGCCGAATCGCGAGTCGCCTGACCGGGCGTTCCGCCCAGAGCTGAGAGATCATGGACCGGCGACTTCTCGACTACTACAGCCACGAGCTCCAGCACGTGCGCGAGGTCGGCGCGGAGTTCGCCCGCGAGTTCCCGAAGATCGCCGGGCGCCTGGACCTCGAGGGCTTCGAATGCGCGGACCCCTACGTCGAGCGCCTGCTCGAGGGCTTCGCCTTCCTCGCCGCGCGCGTCCAGCTCAAGATCGACGCGGAGTTCCCACGCTTCACCCAGCATCTGCTCGAAACCATCTACCCCGGCTACACCGCGCCGATTCCCTCGATGACGATGGTCCAGCTCCAGCCCGACCCCTCCGAGGGCTCGCTGGCGGCGGGCGTCACCGTGCCTCACGGCAGCGCGCTGCGCAGCGTCATCGGCAAGGGCGAGCAGACCGCCTGCGAGTACCGGACCGCGCACGACGTGACGCTCTGGCCGCTCGAGATCAAGGAGGTCGAGTATTTCCGCTATGCCGGCGCCGCGGCGGCACTCGGCATCCCCGCGCTCCCGGGCGTCAAAGCCGGCCTCCGGCTGCGGCTCGGGACCACGGGCGGCATGCGCTTCGACCAGCTCGCCCTCGACCGCCTGACCCTCCACCTGCGCGGCAGCAAAGAGACGCCGATGCAGCTCTACGAGCAACTGCTCGCCAACGCGGTGGCGCTCGTCGCCCGGCCGGCCAAGGTCCCGGCGCCGTGGATGGAGGTGCTCGACCGCTCGCACGTCCGCGGCGTCGGGTTCGACGACGACCAGGCCATGCTCCCCGTGGGGACGCGCGGCTTCAGCGGCCATCGCCTGCTCACCGAGTATTTCGCCTTCCCCGCCCGGTTCCTGTTCGTCGAGCTCGCCGGCTTGGCACCCGCCGCGCGCCGCTGCGACGCGGCGGAGATGGACCTCGTCGTCCTGCTCGACCGCAGCGAGCCCGCGCTCGAGAGCGGCGTGAGCGATTCCAATTTCGCGCTCTTCTGCTCGCCCGCGATCAACCTGTTCCCCCGGCGCACGGACCGCATCGACCTCGCGGATCGGTTTCACGAGTATCACGTCGTGGTCGACCGCACCCGACCGCTCGACTTCGAAGTCTTCGAGATCTCGGAAGTCGTCGGCTACGGCGCGGCGGGGGAGCGCGAGCGCGAATTCCTGCCTTTCTACGGAACGACCGATCGCACCCCGGAGCGGGACCGTGGCGCGTACTTCGCGGTGCGCCGCGCCCAGCGCCGGCGCCCGGAATCGGGCGGCGCCGCGGAGCCGCGCTCGAGCTACCTGGGGAACGAGGTCTTCCTCTCGCTGGTGGACGCCAACGAGGCGCCGTGGACGAACGGGTTGCGCCAGCTCGGGGTCGAGGCGCTGTGCACGAACCGGGACCTCTCGCTCACGATGTCCCTCGGAGGCGGGCGCACCGACTTCACCATGACGTCGGGCGCGCCGGTCCGCGCCGTGCGCTGCCTGGGCGCGCCGACCAAGCCGCGGCCTCCGCTCGCCGAGGGGGCCGCCGCATGGCGGCTCATCAGCCACCTGTCGCTCAACTACCTGTCGCTGCTGGACTCCGACCATCGGGTGGGGGCCGCCGCGCTCCGGGAGATCCTCGCGCTCTATGCCGACCCGGGGGACGCCCCGGTGCTCAAGCAGATCGAGGGTCTCAAGACCGTCCGGGCCAAACCGGTCCTGCGCCGGATGCCGAGCGGCGGACCGATCGCCTTCGGGCGGGGCCTCGAGCTCGACGTCACCTTCGACGAAGCCGCGTTCCGTGGGACCGGCGTGTTCCTGCTGGGCGCGGTGCTGGAGCAGTTCCTCGCCCGCTACGTGTCGATCAATTCCTTCACCGAGACGGTCGTGCGCACGCTCGACCGGGGAGAAATCGTCCGATGGCCATCGCGAGTGGGACAGAGGCCGCTCCTCTAGCCGCCCTGCTCCGGCGGCTCGCGGCGGAGCCCTACCGCTTCGACCTGTTCCAGGCGCTGCGGCGGCTCGAGTGCGCCTTCCCCGACCGGCCACGCTGGGGCGAGTCCCGCCATGTGCGGGACGATCCCACGCGTCTCGGACAGGAGCCCTCGCTGGCCTTCGCGCCCTCCGCCCTGGCGTCGTTCGAGCGCCGCGAAAACGGCGGCGCGGGACGGCTGCGCGTGCACTACCCGGGGCTGTTCGGTCCCAACGGACCGCTGCCGCTCCATTTGACCGAGTTCGCCCGCGAGCGGCAGGCCAACGAGCACGACCATACGTTTTCGCGCTTCGTCGACGTCTTTCACCATCGACTGCTCGCCCTCTTCTACCGCGCCTGGGCGACCGCCCAGCCGGCCGTCCAATACGACCGCCCGGAATCCGACCGCTACGCGCTGTTCATCGGGGCCTTCCTCGGCATGGGCTCGCCCGTCCTGCGCCGGCGTGGCTCGTGGCAGGACCGCGTCCTGCTCCACCACGCCGGCGATCTCGCAGTTCCGACGCACCATGCCGAGGGCCTGAGCAGCATGCTGGCCGACGTTTTCCGCACACGCGTCGAGATCCGGAGCTTCGTCGGCCACTGGATCGAGCTGCCGGCGGACGCGCCGTGCCGGCTCGGCAGCGGCCTCGGCAACGCGGCGCTCGGCCGCACCACCACCGTCGGAGAGCGAGTGTGGGACTGCCAGCACAAATTCCGCATCGCCATCGGGCCGATCGACTTCACCGGCTATAGCCGGCTGCTCCCGGGTGGCGAGAGCCTCGAGCGGCTCGCGGTGCTGGTGCGCAGCTACGCCGGAGAGGAGCTGTTCTGGGACGTGAACGTCATTCTCAGGAAGGAAGAGGTTCCGCCGCTCCGCCTGGGCGGGCCGGCGCGGCTGGGCTGGACGACCTGGCTGCTCGGCCGGCCGGCCCGCGAGGACGCCGGCGAGCTGGTGCTCGATCCGGCGGGGCGGGCGGCATGACGACGGGATCCGGAGTCTCACATCGCTTCTGCAGCGGGGGTTGATTCATGACGGAAATCAAGCGAGTCGCACTGTTCGGGAAGCTGAATCCCGTCGCCTACCGGGCGATCGAAGCGGCCACCGTGTTCTGCAAGATGCGGGGCAATCCGTACGTCGAGCTGATCCACTGGATCCACCAGATCCTCCAGCTCCAGGACTCCGACCTGCACCATATCGTCCGTCAGTTCAACCTGGAGCCCGGCCATTTGGCGAAGGACATCACGGAGTCGCTCGACCGGCTGCCGCGGGGGTCCACATCGATCTCGGACCTCTCGTCGCACGTGGAAGAGGCGGTGGAGCGCGGCTGGGTCTACGCCACGCTCATGTTCGGCGAGGCCCAGGTACGGACCGGCTACTTGATGGTCGGCATCCTCAAGCAGCGCGGGCTGCGGAACGAGCTGCTCGCGATCTCCAAGGAGTTCGACAAGATCAAGCTCGAGACGCTCACCGACCGCTTCCAGGAGGTCGTGGCCGGATCGCCGGAGGACGCGATGACGGCGCGCGACGGCTTCCAGGTCGGGGGGGGAGCCGAGCCGGGGGAGGCGAGCGGTGCGATCGCCCCGGCCGCGATGGGCAAGCAGGACGCGCTGCGGCAGTTCTCGGTCGACCTCACCGAGCGGGCGCGCAAGGGGGAGCTCGATCCGATCGTCGGGCGCGACGAGGAGATCCGGCAGATCGTCGACATCCTCATGCGACGTCGCCAGAACAACCCGATCCTGACCGGCGAGGCCGGCGTGGGAAAGACCGCGGTGGTCGAGGGATTCGCGCTGCGGATCGCCTCGGGTGACGTGCCGCCGCCGCTCAAGGACGTGTCGCTGCGCTCGCTCGATATCGGCCTGCTCCAGGCGGGCGCGAGCATGAAGGGCGAGTTCGAGAACCGGCTGCGTCAGGTCATCGAAGAAGTCCAGTCGTCGCCCAAGCCCATCATCCTGTTCGTGGACGAAGCCCACACGCTGATCGGCGCCGGCGGCGCCGCGGGCACCGGAGACGCCGCGAATCTGCTCAAGCCCGCGCTGGCGCGCGGCACGCTCCGCACCGTCGCCGCGACGACCTGGTCGGAGTACAAGAAGCACATCGAGAAGGACCCGGCGCTGACGCGCCGCTTCCAGGTGGTCCAGGTGTCGGAGCCGAGCGAGGAGAAGGCGATCCTCATGATGCGCGGCATGGCGTCCACGCTCGAGAAGCACCACCGGGTCCAGGTGCTCGACGAGGCGCTCGAAGCCTCGGTGCGGCTCTCGCATCGCTACATCCCGGCGCGCCAGCTGCCCGACAAGTCCGTGAGCCTGCTCGACACCGCCTGCGCGCGCGTCGCGATCAGCCAGCACGCGGTGCCCGCCGAGGTGGATGATTCGCGGCGCCGCATCGAGGCGCTCGAGACCGAGCTGGCGATCATCGGGCGCGAGAAGGCGGTGGGCGTGGACACCACGCGTCGCGAGGCCGACGCGCGGGAGAAGCTCGAGGCCGAGCACACGCGCCTGGGAGGGCTGGAGGAGCGCTGGAAGGCCGAGAAGGATCTGGTGGACGGGATCCTCGACCTGCGCGGCAAGCTGCGGGGCGTGATCGGCAAGGTCGAGGGCACCGCGAGCAAGCTCGAGAAGGCGGCGGATACGGCCGCGACCGCCGTGGCGGTCGAGACCGGCCCCCATCCGGGTCACGAAGGGAACGGGGCGCTCACGGCCGAGGAGCGCGAGCGCGTGCTCGCCCAGCTCAAGGGCCTCCAGGCCGAGCTCGCCACGCTGCAGGGCGAGCAGCCGCTCATCCTGCCGAGCGTCGACGAGCAGGCGGTCGCCTCGGTGGTCGGGGACTGGACCGGCATTCCGGTCGGGCGGATGGTCAAGGACGAGATCGAGACCGTACTCAACCTCGCCGGGACGCTCAATCAGCGGGTGATCGGCCAGAACCACGCGATGGAGATGATCGCCCGGCGCGTGCAGACCTCGCGCGCGAGCCTCGACAATCCGGGCAAGCCGATCGGCGTGTTCATGCTCGCCGGTCCCTCGGGGGTGGGGAAGACCGAGACCGCGCTGGCGCTCGCCGAGGCGCTCTACGGCGGCGAGCAGAACGTGATCACGATCAATATGAGCGAGTTCCAGGAAGCCCACACCGTCTCCACCCTCAAGGGCGCGCCCCCCGGCTACGTCGGCTACGGTGAAGGCGGCATCCTCACCGAGGCGGTGCGGCGGCGGCCCTACAGCATCGTGCTGCTCGACGAGGTCGAGAAGGCCCATCCCGACGTGCACGAGATCTTCTTCCAGGTGTTCGACAAGGGCTGGATGGAGGACGGCGAGGGACGGCTGATCGACTTCAAGAACACCCTCATCCTGCTCACGACCAACGTCGGCAGCGAGCTGATCATGAACCTCTGCAAGGACCCGGAGCTGATGCCGAATGCCGAGGGCATCGCCAAGGCGCTGCGCGAGCCGCTGCTCAAGGTGTTCCCGGCCGCCCTGCTCGGCCGCCTGGTCGCGATCCCCTACTACCCGCTGAGCGACGAGATGATCGGGGCGATCGCGCGGCTCCAGCTCAAGCGGATCGAGAAGCGCATCGTGCAGAATCACAAGGTGCCGTTCAGCTACGACGACCAGGTCATTCAGCTCATCGTCAGCCGCTGCACCGAGCTCGAGAGCGGCGGGCGCATGATCGACGCGATCCTGACGAACACCGTGCTGCCCGTGATCAGCGAGGAGTTCCTCCGGCGCATGATGGAGGGGAAGCCGATCGCGCGCGTGGAGGTCAAGGTCGAGAACGGCGAATTCGCGTACGGATTCGACTGAGCGGAACGTGGACGCGGTCGCCCGGTCCTGCCGAGGACCGCGGGGGCTCGCAGGGGGTCGCGGTCCCGGCGATGCTTTTGCCGTCCGGGCCCGGAGGTCGTGCGGTCGGTTCGAGGATCAAGGGAGGTACTCCGATGGCGCTGGATGCCGTGAAAGCACTCAAGAGCGAGTGGTCGACCCGGACCGAACTGGAGTCGGACAGCAACCTGAAGTACCCCGCGAATACGACGCGGCGAGCGATCTGCTACGCGGCCAAGATCTACAACGTCGCCACGGACGGTGGCGATTTCGCGCTCCCCACCATCGACGATTACCTGTTCCTGAAGAGCGGTTCGACCGAGCGCGTCATCAGATCGAGAGTGTTGAAGATGGCGCAGCGAACCTATTCGTACAACCAGGGCAAGGGCCTGGTGCTCACCGATACCCGGCCGGGATTGGCCATCATCTATGTGGCGATGAATGGCTGGAAGGGCCGGTCGAACCAGCT
The DNA here is from genome assembly GCA_001780165.1 of Candidatus Eisenbacteria bacterium RBG_16_71_46. Taxonomy (GTDB): domain Bacteria; phylum Eisenbacteria; class RBG-16-71-46; order RBG-16-71-46; family RBG-16-71-46; genus RBG-16-71-46. Next base: position 83,358 of record MFFQ01000066.1, read on the forward strand.
CTTCATCGTCTTTCGCGGCTCGCGGGGGACCCCCCAGGGCGCCGAGAACGCGATGGGAGCCGGATGGACGCCCGCGAAGCCGGGCGAGCGGCCGGAAAACGTCGACTGGACGGCGAACTTCGACGACGCGCAGGTCAGGTGGCCTCATGGCTCGGGGGATGGCAACGTGATGGTGCATCGCGGCTTCCTCTCGATCTACGGCAGTCTGCGCCAGACCGTGCGCGCCTATGCCCTGGTGGCGGGCGCGGCGATGCGCGCGGACGAGATCATCGTCACCGGCCATAGCCTGGGGGGCGCGCTCGCGACCCTGTGCGCCTACGATCTCAGCAAGGTCGTGGATTTCGCGCCAGTCGTTTGTCTCTCCTTCAACGCGCCCCGGGCCGGCAACGAGGCCTTCGCGAGGGATTGCAACCGATGGCTCGCCAGCCGGGCCTACACCTCCCGGACCGACGGGGGAGCGTTCAGCCGGAGTTTCCGCTTCGATCAACGGAACGACCCGGTGACCTTCGGGCAGCGGCACTCGGCCAAGAAGAACTACGTCGCGGACTACAAGGCGCTGACCGACCAACAGCGCGCCGCCGCCTCCGAAAAGACCGTCATGGGGAGGATCGGGATCACGAGCGGGCGTCGGGACGCGGTCATCGAGCATCACATCCAGAAGGGCAACACCGGGAGTGTCGCCGCGGGCGCGCTTGCCAAGGACACCGACTTCTCGAAGCCCTTCTATCACGTCAAGAACAAGGTCACGGTGTCCTTCGGTGGAATGCACTCCTTCACCGCCATGCTCGACAGCATCGTCGGCCAGGGCGCGAGCGGGACGCTCGGCATCCACGACTGATTCGGCGGTGCCGCGCGCGCTACTCGGCGGCTCCGGCGAGGACGACGAGCCCCGGGACCGGCGAGCCGCCTTCGTGGCGCAGCGCTGCGTGCAGGATCAGCCGCGGGGTGAGGCCCCCGGCCTGGAGCGCGCCCCGCACGTAGGTCTCGGAGTGCTGGTAGCGTCCGCTGGGCGCGATCCGGTGGGCGACGGATTCGCCCTCCGGAAGCTGCTCGAGCGTGAAGACCAGCCGCCCGCCCGGGCGCAGCGCGCGGGCGGCCGCCGCCAGCACCGGCTCGAGCGCCCCGAAGTAGATCAGCGTGTCCCCGCCGGCGACGAGGTCGAAGGCGTCCGGGTGCTCGTCCAGGTAGGCGACCAGCTCCCGCTCGACCAGCTCGTCGTAGGCCCCGCGCCTTCGCGCGTAGGACAGCATCGCGGCCGAGAGATCGACTCCGACCAGGCGGAGGGCGTGGGGGCGGAGCACCTCGGCGCACAGGCCGGTGCCGCAGCCCGCGTCGAGCACCTCGAGCGCGCCCGCCGCCTCGAGCCCGTCCTTCGCCAGCGCGATCCCGATCAGCGCCGGTCCGCGGTAGCCGAGCCGCTCGAGCGTCGCGTCGTAGTCGGAGGCGAAGCGGTCGAAGGTCTCGCGCACGCAGTCGTCGCTCGCGCGCTCCGGCACGTCGGCCCCGGTGAGGGCCGCGAAGAGGTGCGCCGCGAGGGGGTCCTCGGGCGCGCGTGACTGCCACTCCGCGAGCGCCTGGACCGCCTCGCCAAAGCGTCCCAGCCGCTCGAGCGCCCGCACCAGGTTCTCGTTCGCGACCGGGGAATTCGGCTCGATCTCGATCGAACGGCGATACGCCACTGCCGCGTCGGCGAGGCGTCCCAGGGCGTCCAGCGTCTTGCCGGCCCTGAAGTGCTCGGAGGCGGCGAGCGGCTCGATCGCGATCGAGCGCTCGAACGAGGCCAGGGCGTCCTCGAAGCGGCCGAGCCGATAGAGGGCCTCGCCCAGGCAGCTGTGGGCCGCGGGGGATTCCGGGACGATCTCGACCGCGCGCCGGAAGTGCGACTCGGCCTCGCCGAGGCGCCCCTGGTCCTCGAACAGCCGGCCCAGATTGAAGTGGGCCGCGAACGACCACGGATCGAGCGAGAGCACCCGGCGGTAGCACTGCTCGGCCTGATCCAGGCGCCCGTCCACCTGCAGCGCGTGCCCGAGGTTGTAGTGGGCCGGCGCCAGAGTCGGGTTGACCTCGATCGCCCGGCGGTAGGCCCACTCGGCTTCGGTCATCCGCTTCTGGGTCTCGTAGAGGACGCCGAGGTTGTTGAGGGCCCTGACGGATTTCGGGTCGCGTTCGAGCAGCTGCCGGTAGCACCTCTCGGCCTGCTCGAAGTGTCCTCCCGCCTGGAGGGCCTTGGCCTTCTCGAGCAGGTAGGTGTCCATCACCGGCCCCGGCGGGATCTCGCCGCGGGGGGGCGGATCCTCCCGGGGCGCCGGCACCCCGGGCTCACCGGGAGGCGGCAGGTCGTCGGGATCCGTCATGCGGCGGACGTCCGCCACCTCAACTCCAGGGACCGGCCAGCGCGGCGGCGGGATCGGCGAGCGACTGGAACCGGACCAGGCGCACCGCATTGCGATCGGGAAAGCTCATGAAGGGCATGATGCCTCGCCCCAGGATCGCCTCCAGCGCCCGCTCGGTGAGCACGACCTCGGCGCACGGCTGGAGCCGCGACTCCCCGTCGAGACGGTAGGTATGGGCCGGGAGGCTCCCGAGCTCGAGATGGTCGCCGGGGTCCATCGACCAACCGCTCTCCAGAAAGGAGTTCGCCAGCAGCGTCGCGCACGCGAAGGCGGGATTGCCCCACAGGTAAGCCTCGTGGTCGCGTTCCGGCGGCAGCTCCTCGAATGCGAACCGCTCGGTGGCGTCGGTGCGTGGGCCGTAGGGCAGGCGCGAGAGCACGCGCGGCATCGCGAGGCCGATCCAGCGTGCCCATGCGCTGCTCCGCAGCGCCGCCCAGCGCTCCTCTTCCCCCGCCTCGAACGGGCGCCACGCCCGCGGATCCGGTGCCGCGGCCAGCGAGCCGCATCCGAGGATCGCCGGCGTCGCTGCGGCCAGGAACGGTCCTCCCGCGCGGGAGGCGATCGCCCCCAACGCACCGAGCAGTACCACGTCCTCGGGGTTACTCCCGAACGCGTAGCCGCCGACGATCACCGACCAGGGACCGGCTCCGGGAGTGCCGGCGCCGCGCTCGACCAGTTGCCGGTAGGTGGCACTCCGCTCGAGTTCTCCGCCCGACGCGACCAGGTCCGCGGCCAGCTCCTGCCGCGTGACGTCGAGGAGCGAGACCTGGATCTCCTCACCGATCTCGATCTGCGAGAGCAGGCCCTCGATCGAGCGCCACGTGGATTCGAGCGCCTGGAAGGCGGGATGATGCAGCAGGGCGCGCGTCTGCCGGCTGATCGTGCGATCGACCGACGCGATCCACTCCGCCTGGCGCGGATCCGCCTGCGGCACGACGTCGGCGGCGATCATCCCCTTCACCATGCGCCGCACGTCCTCGCGCAGCCGGCCCTCGACGCGGACGCCCCCGAGGTCGCGGGGAGCGCTGCCGAGCAGACGGCCGATGGTCTCCGCGTCCTCCTCCGCCACGATGGTCGCGCGCGGCGTCGCGGCCTCCGCGCCGCCCAATTCCGCCGCGGTGGTCTCGAACGTGGCGGGATCCTGGAGCCGGCGCCGGGTCTCGCGCAGCGCCTCGAACAGACCGAGGCGCTGGAATAGCTCGTCGGGATGGAATTCGCCGATGCCGCCGAATTCGATCGCCAGCTCGGGCCCCGAGGGGTCGAGCCGCAGCCGGAGCCCGGGTGCGAGGCGCGCGAAGGTCGTTTCGAGGGTCTCGTGGCTCAGGGCCATCTGCGGCCGCTCGGCCAACGGCTGTGCCGCGTCGGGCTGCCGCTGGCCGCGGCCACCGAGGTCCGCGAGGACGAGGACGCGCATCGGAGCCCCCGCGCGGGGCGCGGGGCGCGGGCTCCGATCGTCTCCGCCGAAACGGAATTCGAATCGCATCGGACCTGTCACCGACCGCCTCCCATGGTGTAATCTTCCCCGCGCACACGATATCGTGGACCCCACCATGCCTCGAGCGCAAGGGGAGGGTGATGATGAGCACCAGGCCGATCGCGGTGAAGAGCCCACTGGGTAAGGATGTCCTGCTGCTCCTCCACTTGAAGGCCAGCGAGGAGCTGGGACGCCTTTCGCTGTTCGAGCTGGAGCTCCTCAGCGAGAATCACGAGGTCAAGCTCGAGGACCTGCTCGGAAAGAGCGTGACGCTCGAGCTCGAGCGTCCCGCCGGCAAGCCGCGCTACTTCAACGGCCTGGTGACGCGCTTCTCGCAATCCGGACGGATCGGGCGCTACTCGCGCTACCACGCCACCCTGCGCCCCTGGCTGTGGCTCCTCACTCGCACCGCCGACTGCCGCATCTTTCCCGATCCGAAGGAAGCCGAGTCGAAGACCATTCCCGAGATCCTGAAGGACGTGTTCCGCAAGAACGGCTTCTCGGACTTCAAGGAACGGCTCCACGGGACCTACAAGCCGCGCGAGTACTGCGTCCAGTATCGGGAGACCGATTTCAACTTCGTGAGCCGGCTGATGGAGGAGGAGGGAATCTATTACTACCTCGAGCACGAGGACGGAAAGCACTTCGTCGTGCTGGCCGACTCGAGCACGTCGCACGATCCGATCCCGGGCTGCGAGAAGGTCCCCTTCATGGCGGCGACGGTCGAGAGCGCGGCGCGGGTCGATCACATCTCGGACTGGCAGCTCGTCCACGAGCTACAGAGCGGCTCGGCCGTGCTCGACGACTACGATTTCGAGGTGTCGCGCGCGGACCTCAGCGTCCGGGCGTCGGTGCCGCGCGGCCACGCCCACGCCAAGCTGGAGATCTACGATTACCCGGGCTTCTACGTCGGCGCCTACAGCGCGCGCGGCGAGGGGACCCAGGGAGACAAGGACGCTCTCGATCGTGGCCAGCACTTCGCGCGCACGCGGATCGAGGAGGCCCAGACCGACTACGAGCAGATCCACGGCGGCGGCAACGTGCGCGGACTGGCGGTGGGAGGTGTGTTCAAGCTCACGGATTTCCATCGTGAGGATCAGAACCGCGACCACCTCGTGGTCGCGAGCGAGCTCGAGGTCCAGGTCGGCGGTTACGAGGGCTTCGACGCGGGCTCGAAAGAGACGCTCTACCGCTGCCGGTTCAGCGCCGTCCCGAGCAAGGTGCCGTTTCGGACGCGACGCATCACGCCCAAGCCGAGCATTCCCGGGCCGCAGACCGGGACCGTCGTCGGCAAGTCCGGCGAGGAGATCTGGACCGACGTGCACGGGCGGGTGAAGGTCCAGTTTCACTGGGACCGCAAGGGCGGCCACGACGAGAGCAGCTCGTGCTGGGTGAGGGTGGCGCACCCGTGGGCCGGCAAGAGCTGGGGCATCGTGCACATTCCGCGCATCGGCCACGAGGTGGTGGTCGAATTCCTCGAGGGCGACCCCGACCGGCCGATCATCACCGGCAGCGTCTACAACGGGCAGAACAAGCCTCCCTACAAGCTGCCCGACCACCAGACGCAGAGCGGGATCAAGTCCCGCAGCACCAAGGAAGGCGGCCCCGACAACTTCAACGAGATCCGCTTCGAGGACAAGAAGGGCGAGGAGCAGCTCTTCATCCACGCCGAGAAGAACCAGGACATCGAGGTCGAGAACGACGAGACCCACTCGGTGGGCCACGACCGCACCAAGACCATCGACCACGACGAGACGACCCACGTCAAGAACAACCGCACCGAGACCGTGGACAAGGAGGAGAGCATCACGATCGGCGGGAGTCGGACGGAGAACGTCGCGAAGGACGAGACGATTGCTATCGGCGCGAACCGGACCGAGACCGTGGCCAAGGACGAATCGATCACGATCAGCGGTGGCCGGAAGGAGTCGGTGAGTAAGGACGAGAGCATTGCCATCGGTGGCGGTCGTACCGAAACCGTGGCCAAGGACGAATCGATCACGATTTCCGGCAATCGCGAACTGATGGTGGCGAAGGACGAGGGTGTTTCGATCGGCGAGAAGTACAGCCAGAGCGTTGGCAAGGATGCCACGATCGATGTCGGCAAGAAGCTGACGATCCAGGCCGGAGATGAGATCACCCTGAAGACCGGATCGGCGAGCATCACGCTCAAGAAGAGTGGCGATGTCGTGATTTCCGGCGGCAAGGTAAGCGTCAAGGCGTCGGGAGACCTGACCCTCAAGGGATCGAAGATCGCGCAGAACTGAGGCGGACGTGCTTCTCGACATCCTCGAAGAACACCTGGAAGAAACCGAGATCCTGTGGTCGAGCCGACGGATCACCATGCGCTCTCCGAACCTCGACCTGCGCGGGCTGGCAGCTCTCGAGGCGCGCCTGAGCGCGCATCTCGAGGGTCTGGCGCTGGGCGCGCGGGAATCGCGCGAGTCGCTCGAGGCCGCGCTCACGGGCTGCGATACGGATCGAGCCTTCGCAGCGGCCGCGGCCCTGCTCACGACCCGCGATCCAGGGGCGAGGCAGGGCGTCCGACAGGCGCTCGCCGTGTCGTTGCCGCCGGCGCGCCGCGGGATCACGGAAGCGCTCTGCCACATGCCCCTCAAGGACGACACACGCGCGGCGCTGGAGATCCAGCTCGAGCGGAGCGCGGGGCTCGATCCCGCCGCGATCGAGGTTCTGAGCTTCCACCGATGCCTTCCTGACGGGAATCTCGCGCTAGCCGTGCCTGGCGGGGATCGCGAAACGCGGCGAGCCGCGGCGCGCGCGATCGGCCGCATGGGGGGCAGGGCCGACTGGGCGCAATGGCTCGTCGGGGACGACGACCAGGCGGTGAGGGACTTGGCGCTTCAGGCCGCGGCGCGATGCGGGCTGCCGTGGGCGCACCGGAAACTCCGCCTGGTCTGTGGGGATGGCGAGCGGGTCTCTCCCGAATCACTCCGACTGCTCGCGTGCCTCGGCGATCGCTCAGACATCGAGCTTCTCAGGACCTGCGCTCACCGACACGAACTTGGCGACGCGGCCGTTGCCGGTCTCGGGACGCTTGGTTACACCGGATGCGTCGACGCGCTGATGGAGGTCGTGGGAGACGCGCGTCTGGCCCGTGCCGCGGGACGGGCGTTCAAGAGGATTACCGGATTGGAGCCGCCGGTGATCGCGGAACAATCGAGCGGGCTCGAGATCGAGGACGCCACCTTCGAGGATCTGCGCCCGATTCCAGATGCCGGAGCCACGCGGGCGCTATGGCGCGAGCGGCGAGCGGGCTTCGACGCGCACATTCGCTGGCGCGACGGCGAGCCGCTCGAGACCGGGCGCTGGAAGCAGGCGCCCTATCTCGGCGATCTCTTGACGAGGCGCGAGGAGCTCACCCGTCTCTGGATGCAGGAGCCGGCCCTCTTCCCGAAACTCGAATTGGATGCACCCGTGGCCCGTCAGCGCGCGGTCACCGCATAGGAGGAGCGATCATGGCGATCACCGATGTGTTCAAGCGCGCCCTGGCGGGGGAACTGGGGCTTTCACGGGGGCGCGTTGTCGCGATCGAGTCCGACGGCAGGGTGCGGGTCCGCATCGGTGCCGGACGCGGACCGGATGTTCCCTGCGAGGTGCTGCAAACGGGCACGACGGCTGCGGCGCGGCTGACCGTCGGCAGCGATGTGTTGGTCGCATGCCCGGAGGAGCCGGGAAGACCGGGCGTGATCCTGGGCACCGTGGGGTCGGCGGAGGCGGTCGCGGACGCTCCAGGCGCTGCCGCCGCTCCCGCCAGCGAGCCCATGCGCCTCGTCCATCGCGACATCGTGATCGAAGCCGGTGAGGAGTTGACGCTCCGGTGTGGCGAGGCCTCGATCAAGATCCGCCGCGACGGCAAGATCGTGATCCGCGGCGAGCACATCCTGAGCCGCGCGAAGGGCACGCAGCGAATCAAGGGAGGGAGCGTGGCGATCAATTAGCTGGGAGTTCGCCGCGGAAGCGCCGCCGCCGTCATACAAGCGAGGGGATCATGCCAGCAACGCTGAACGTGAATTTTCTGACCGTCGTGCATGCCGGAAGCTCCGGAATGGTGGTGGGCTTCCCGGATGTGTGCCTGACGCCGTCCCCCGCGGGGCCAATCCCCATTCCGTACCCCAACATTGCCCAATCAGCCGATACCTCGCAGGGCAGTCAGACTGTGACCGTCGACGGCAATCCCATCATGCTGAAGGACTCGGTATTCGCGACCAGTTCGGGGGACGAAGCCGGCTCGGCCGGGGGGGGCGTGGTTTCGGCCACCACCAAGGGGAAGGCTGAATTCGCGCTGTACTCGTTCGATGTCAAATTCGATGGCAAGAACGTCTGTCGCCTCAGCGACATCATGCTGCTGAACAAGCTATCAACCCCGAACACACCGCCATTCCCCGAGATTCAGCCGCCACTCGTCGTGCTGCCGAGCATCATGAGTGAGGATCCTGAAAAGAAGCCCGATGTCGGCATGTTCGACCGCAAACAGTAACGTGCCCCGGCCGCTGTGGCACCCGGGCGATGCGCGTCCCGCGGATCGATCTGGCATGGGCCTCTCCGGTCCTCGTATGCGCGACGAGTGCCCGGAACTCCAGCCCAACCGGGCGTTGGACCGCCCTGCGGAGCTGCTCGAGGTGACGAGTGCTTGAGTTGCAGAACCAGACGCCCTTTGCCGCGATTCTGCTGCCGACCCTCGAACCGGATGGCAGCGATGCTTTGCTGACGATCGTCAAGGCGACCTATGAGATCCGGAGCGGCGGACCGCTCGAACTGGCGCCCCAGCAGCGGGCATTCGTCATGGCGGACGAGTTCTGGGGGGAGCCCGCGATGTCGAGCTTGCGCTATGCGAGCGATCTCGTGCCCGAGAAGCGTGGCACGGACGTCGTGCTGGTCGGCACCGCGCATGCCCCTCGAGGCCGAGCCACGCAGGTCGACGTCACCCTGGAAGTGGGCCCTCTACGCAAGACCGTTCGGGTCATCGGCGATCGTCGTTGGCGGAGATTCCTCTTCTTTTCATTCCCTTCCAGGCCGGAACCCTTCGCCACGATGCCGTTGGTCTATGAACGCGCCTTTGGCGGCGAGGACAAGAGTCGGAAGAAGCCCGGCAAGTGGGCGCACGAAGCGCGTAATCCGGTGGGTCGAGGCCTGGTCTCGAATCCCAGGCGGAAGGACCTTCGCCAGGTGTTGCTCCCCAATCTGGAGGATCCGCTGCATCGTCTGACGAAGCACTCCTCCCGCCCCCCACCGGCGTGCTTCGGATTCGTCGCGCCGAGCTGGGAGCCGAGGAGACGGTATGCCGGGACCTACGACGACGGCTGGAAGACCGGCCGTTGTCCGTTACTGCCGGCGGACTTTGACCCGCGTTTCTACAATGCCGCTGCGCCGGATCTCGTGAGCGACGGGTTTCTTCAAGGTGGTGAGCTCGTGCGCCTGACGAACGCGTCCAAGGACGGAACGCTGACCTTGCGGCTGCCCATCGTCAAGGTCGCCACCGAGTTCTTCATCGACGGGGCGGTGGTTTCGCAGAGGTGCGACCTCGACACGGTGCTCCTGGAGCCCGACGAAGGACAGGTCGTGTTGACGTGGCGTACGAAAGTCCGGTGTCATCGCAAGATCAAGCTCGTCGCCGGGGCCCGGACGAGGACCGTCTCCTGAGCCCGATCACTGCGAGCCAACAGCCCCTCGATCGGATCGTCATCACGGGAATCGGCCTGGTGACGTCGGTGGGGCACCGCGCCGAGGAAGCGTTCACGTCGCTGCGCGCCGGGATCGTGCGCTTGCAGGAGTACCCGGCTTACGAGCCCCTGGTCCGCGATCCCGCCCTCTTCTTTCCGGAGAGCGTCGTGGCATCGCCGGTGACCGAACTCACGGATGGGCTCGAAGGCGTCGAGCGACTGCTCGCGCTGGCCACCCCCGCGCTGAAGGAGGCGATCTTCGATGCAAAGCTGTCCGAGACGGACATCGGCTCCACGAGTCTTCTCGTAGCGGGAAGCCAGATGCCTTCTCGCATCCCGGGCACGAGGATCGCCACGGTCCTGGTTCCCCGGCTGGCCCAGAGGGTGGCGAGGATTCCGTTTGCAGGGAAGCAGTACTACTGCGTCGGCTCGGCCGGCTGCTTCGAGGCGTTGCATCGCGCCCGGCGGTTGTTGAACGCTGGGACCTGCAGGTACTGCATCGTGGGTGGCGTCGACTCGTGGCTCGACCCGGAGACGCTGGCCTGGCTGGACGAGGCGAGGCGCTTGAAGAGCGACAGCACGATCGATGGATTCATTCCAGGAGAAGCGGCCGCGTTCGTCGTCGTGGAGCGCGAGGAGCAGTGCCGGGCGAGGAAGAAACTGCCATACGCGGTCTGCGGTGGCGTGGCGCTCGACGAAGAGAAGAACACGATCTGGACCGACCAGCCCTGCACCGGCGAAGGCTTGGCGCGTTGCTTGAAGACGGTGCTGGCCGATCCGATCGGGCGGAGCCGGGGCCCAGACGTCGTCGTCTGCGATCTGAACGGCGAGAGCTATCGAGCGAGCGAGTGGGCCTACGCCGTTCCGAAGGCGTTTCAGGAGGTCAAAGTGCCCCCCTTGGTGCACCCTGCGGACTGCATCGGTGACGTCGGGGCGGCCAGCGGCGGCGTACTGCTGGGCCTGGCGGCCTGGTCGTCGAAGAAGGACCCGGCCGAATGGAGGACCGCCCTCGCATGGTGTTCATCCGACGACGGCCTGCGGGGAGCCTGCGTCATCGAGGCGTTGGGGACGAGCCACGCGGATCCACATGGCCGTTGAGATCACCGCCAATCAAGCGACCGTGACGGTGGGCGAGGGGATCGACCTTGGCGTCAAGTTCACCCAGGAGTGCGGAACCCCGAAGCCCGGCGCTGGCGCCGCGGGAGTGAGTGGAAACGGAGCCGGAGGAGGGCGCAGACCGGGCTCGAGTCACCGACGATTCAGGGCGGAGCGCGAGAACCCGCGCAGCCGGCCCTGCGCGGACTCCTCGGGGAGGGCTGCCGATTCTCCGTGGGCTCTCGGGAGCCCTGGGGTGCCGCGTTGCGCTTCGACTCGGTCGGGTCGGCCGAGCTTGCATGCGAATAGCGATGGACGGTCTTGAACAGCGTGGTCTATTCTCGCCGAGTGCGCTCCTCGTTCATCAGTGCGTTGGTCGCCGTCTGCGTCGTCTGCGGCTGCACCCACCCAGTCGAAACGATCCAAGAGGAACCCAGGATGTCCGACCTAGAATGGGGCCCTGTCACGGAGTGGTGCCGCGTCTCCTTGTCAGCCGACCGCTCATCGTCCGTGGCGGGAGAGAAGATCACCGTAACGGTGGTACTCCGAAATGTTTCGGACAAGCCCGTCCAATACGAGCCTTATCCCTTCGCGCCCGGGATCGATTACAAGGTGTTCGCCGCAGAGGGCGAGTCGGCCGAGATGACGGCCTATGGCCGGCTACTTCGCGATTCTGCGGGAGTCTCCTCTTCGGCCGTCGAGACGCTGGCCCCCGGACAGGACGTCGTCTACGAGCTGCTGCTCAGCCGGGTCTACGACCTGACGGTCGCGAAGAGCTACCGGGCACAGGTCTCGCGCGTCATCGTCTCGCAAGGGCGTTCCGCGACTGCCAGCTCCAACGTGCTGAAGCTCGAGGTCTCGGAGCGCGAGTGAAGGAGGCCTCCGCTTTCGGTCTCTCCCAGAGGGTGTGATGGCCGTCGAGATCACGGGCGCCACAACTCAGGTCAGCGTTGGCGAGAAGATCACGCTCGGGGTCAAGTTCACCAAGGAATGGGGCGTGCTCAAGAGCGTCGACTGGTCCATCCCCGGGAAGGTGATCAAGAATTACACGTGCAACTTCGCGCAGGGCAAGCTCGAGGTGTTTGCCCCCCCGGGCCCGGGCAAGTTCGCGGCCGAATTTCACTGGGTGGACGGGGCGGACGGCCGCGTGGTCGAGGCCAAGTGCGTGTTCACGGCCTCCGGGAAGGACGTGAACAAGACCGTTTCCGCGACTTTCGACGTCAAGCGCCCGAAGCTGGACTCGTATACGTCGGCGACCGGGAGTGTGAAGATCGACGGCGACAAGATGGGCCTTCTCGGCCCCGGCATCACCTGGACCGCCAAGGTGTCGCCCAACGGGGCCCGCGCTGGGTTGATCGCATTCATTCAGCAAATCAAACCCCACCGGGTCTGGGTGCCGGGGAAGAAGTGGAGCTCGGGTGGCGTGTTCGTGCTCGACGGAGCCGCCGGTAAGTCGAAGATCTTCTACGCGCAACAGACCGAATCGCTGTCTGGTGGCACGGCAACGCTGACCTCCAACGACAGCCCATCGAATCCTCTGAGTGCCTTCCCGGCAGCGCTCACGAACACGGGGGAAGATGCATTCAAGATCTTCGTGATGTACCAGTCGTCGGCCGCCGGCAGTCTCTGGGTTCCGCTGGGGGTGCTGGCGTGGAACTGGAAGGGTGAGGCGCGACGAGGGTCAACGGGTGATCCATGGGCGATGCACGGTACGCCTTCCTGGTCTGTAAACCCCTCCGGTGCAGACACACTGGATTTCCCTGAATGGAGCAAGTACTACCCGAACCTCGGCTACACGTAGGGCTGTCGTTCGCCAGGGGATGGAGCCACGCCCCGCGATGGAGGCGCCGACGCCCTCCCTGCCTCCTGACGGTGTCGATCGAGGTAGGGAGGCCCGACTCCCGCAGACTTGCTGCCCGGATGATCTGCGTGCAACCGGATTGGAGCCTCGTCCGACCTGACCCCGGCGCGTGGGCCTGCGCGACGAGCGCGATGTCGGTCGCGGTCTTGGTGAGGCGCACCTCCGAGGCGTACTCGAGGCTCGACTCGCCCGGCCGCCAGACCGGCCCGCACATTCGAGGCGGGCAACCGACACGGTCGCGCGGCGGCCGCGCGCCGGAGCGCGGGCTTCCCGGACGGAGCGGCGGAGACCGCACGCCCGGGGCGGCCGGTCCACGCGGGCGGACCTTGTGACCGCCCCGCGCCGCTGATACGGTCCGCGCCGCGCCATGGAATCCCAACAGGTCTCGCACTACCAGCTCGGGCGGATGCTCGGGCGCGGTGGGATGGGCGAGGTCTACGAGGCGGTGGACCTCAACCTCGATCGCCGCGTCGCCCTCAAGTTCATCGCCCCCGAGCTCGCGGCCGATCCCGAGAGCCTGCGCCGCTTCGAGCGCGAAGCGCGCTCGGCGGCCGCGCTCACGCATCCGCACATCGCGACGCTCTACGAGTTCGTGCGCGACGGCCCGCGCCCCTTCATCGCCATGGAGCTCATCACCGGGGCGAGCCTGCGCGCCAAGATCGGCGCCGGGCCACTCCCGATCGCCGAGGCGCTGGGGATCGCGCGCGACGTGGCCTCGGCGCTGGCCGCCGCCCACCGGCGCGGCATCGTGCACCGGGACATCAAGCCCGAGAACCTGATGCTCGACGAGCACGGCGCGATCAAGGTCATGGATTTCGGTCTCGCGCGCGCGACGCAGGCCTCGCGTTTGACCATGACCGGCACCACCCTCGGCACCGCCGGCTACATGGCGCCCGAGGCGATCCGCGGCGAGCCGGGGATGCCGGCCGACGTCTTCGCGCTCGGCGCGGTGCTGCACGAGATGCTCGCCGGCGAGCTGCCGTTCAAGGGGGATAACCCGCTGGCGCTGATGTACTCGATCTCGAACATGCCGGCCCGGCCGCTGCGCGAGGTGCGCCCCGAGACTCCCGAGGCGGTCGAGGCGCTGGTGCTGCGCGTCCTCGAGAAGGACCCGGAGCAGCGCCCCGACGCCGCGACCCTGGCGCACGAGCTGGGGGTGCTCACCGGGGTGCGCGCGGCCGGGCTCGAGGCCACGACGCTCGAGCTCGAAATCGAGCGGGTCCCGCCGTCGGTTCCGGCGAAGGTCGAAGGCGTGTTCCCCGCGCGCCGCCGGTCATGGCGCGCGCGCGCCCTGGTCGCCGCCGTCCTGGTCGTGGTGGCGGTGCTGGCCGGCTTCGGGTGGCGCGAGCGCGACCGGAGGAACGCCGTGGCGGCGCTGGACCTTCAGACCCGCGGCAAGACGGCGCACCAGGAGGGCCGCATCGATGAGGCGCAGTCGCTCTACCAGCAGGCGCTGCGGAGAAACCCGAAGAACGCCGGAGCGCTGGGCAATCTGGCGCTGATCTACATGGACCGGGGACGGCTCACGACCGCCGACTCGCTGCTGCGGGCGATGCTCCGCCACACGCCGCGCGACCCGGTGCTGCAGGCCGCCGCCCACGCCAGCCTGGCGGAGATCCGCATGCGCGAGCTCGCGTGGTCCGCGGCGGTCCAGGATCTCGAGCGGGCCTTCGCGCTGGATTCCTCGTCGGCGAACGCCTACAACAACCTGGGCTACGCGCTGATCCGGAACCAGCAGCTCGCCGCCGCGGTCGCGGTCCTGCGCCGGGGAGTGAAGCGCTTTCCGGGCGAGGCCTTTCTGTTCAAGAACGTCGCCGACGCGGAGCTGCAGATGGGAGAGGCGAAGGGCGCGCTCCCCGACCTCGATCGGGCGCTGGCGCTCGCCCCCGATCTCGCCTCGGCGCGCGGTCTGCGCGCCGAGGCCCGCGCGCAGGCCGGGGACCTGGCGGGTGCCAGGGCCGACTGGAGGATCTACGCCGCGGCGCGGACCGACTCGGCGGAGCGGGCGAGGATCGCCCGCGTCCTGGCCGAGCGGGGGGTCCCGCTCGAGCCCACGGAGGCGCCGTAGGCGGCGCCGCGACCAGCCGCCCGCCAGGGGAGATTGACGAAGTCCTGACGGCTCGACCGGCCGGTGCCCGGCGACGAGGCGCCGCGAAGAGGCTACGGGGAACCCTCCGGGCGGTTCGATCGTCTAACGGCGTGTGATGCCGTCGGAGGGCGCCTCGCCGTTGACTTTTTGCCGGTCTATGACAGGCTCGCCGCCTCCGACGGTAACCTCATGGGAGCATTCAGCCGAGGGGCCCTGACGCCCGTCGCTGCGAGCGCGCTCACCGACGCGCCCACGGTCCAAACGGAGGAGATCCATGACCCGCGTAACACGCGAATTCACCCGCCCGCGCAACTACTACTTGGCCGCCGCCGCCCTGATCCTGATCGGACTGTTGATCGGCCTGGGTCTGAGCGCCGGGTTCGACCTTCAGCGCGTCTCGACGGCGGCCCGAAACGGCCTCCAACTGTCGACCAACCCCGCGGACCTGCCCGAGAGCCCGTTCGTCTCGGTGGTCGAGCGGGCGCTGCCCGCCGTGGTCTTCGTCGACGTCAAGAAGAAGGTCGCCGCCGCCGACGGCGACGATCCGCATTCCGATCTCTTCCGCCGCTTCTTCGGCGACAACCCGCAGCGTCGGATGGTGCGGCCCACCTCGGGGTCGGGCTTCATCATCGATCCGTCGGGCTACATCCTGACCAACAACCACGTGGTTTCGAATGCCGATGACATCAATGTCACGCTCAACGACGGCCGCAGCTTCAAGGCCACGGTGATCGGCACCGATCCGGAGACCGACGTTGCGGTCATCAAGATCGAGGGCCGTAACCTGCCGGTGATCCCGCTGGGTGATTCGGACAAGCTGCGCGTGGGTGACTACGCCATCGCGATCGGCAATCCGCTGGGCGAGCTCAAGGGCTCGGTGACCATGGGCATCATCAGCGCCCAGGGACGCTCCAACCTGAACATCTGGGGAGGGACCCCCGGGTTCCAGGACTTCATCCAGACCGACGCGTCGATCAACTTCGGCAACTCGGGCGGCCCGCTCTGCAACATCCGGGGCGAGGCGATCGGTATCAACACCGCGATCAACCCCGGCGGGCAGGGCATCGGCTTCGCCATTCCCATCAACCTCGCCGGTCACGTGGCCGAGCAACTCGTGGCGACCGGCACCGTGAAGCGCGCCATGCTCGGGGTCTACCTCGCTCCGCTGACGCCCGAGCTGGCCGAGGGCTTCGGCATCGCCGCGACGCAGGAAGGCGTCCTGATCCAGAGCGTGAATCCCGGCTCGGCCGCTGAGAAGGCCGGCATCAAGCGCAACGACGTCATCGTCGAATTCGACGGGGTTCCGGTGGGCGATCTGCAGAAGTTCCGCCTCAAGGTGGCCGATACCCCGGTGGGCAAGCGCGTCCCGCTGGCCGTGCTTCGCGAGGGCAAGCGCGTCACCCTGAACGTCACTCTGGCCGAGCGCAGCACCGAGGCGTTGGCCCAGGCGCGGCCCCAACCCCAGCCGACCGAGAGGCCGACGCTGGCCGGGCTGCAGGTCCGGGATCTCACCGGCAGCGAGAAGTCCGAGCTGTCGGTCAAGACCGGGGTGGTGATCACCGACGTCGAGGACGGCAGCGCCGCGAATGACGCCGGACTGCGGGCGGGCGACGTGATCGAGGAGGTCGGCGGCAAATCCGTGGCGAGCGTCGGCGACTTCACCAAGCTGGTGCGCGACGCCAGGACCCGCGGCAACTTCGCGGTCCTGCTGCGCAACCGGAACGGAGACGTGGCATTCGTTCCCCTGCGCGTCCGCGAGTAGCAGATCCGACGAAGAGCCGGAGGCGGCGCCCGCCGCCTCCGGCCTCCGCCAGGGAGGGCGATCCCGCGCAGATGATGAACACGGCTCTTCTTCCGCGCCGGGCTGCGACGCTGGCCACGGCGTTGCTGGTCCTGGTCGCCGTCTCAGGCGTGGCCGCGGCCGATACGGTCACGCTCACCGCGATGCGATCGTGGTCGGCTCCCGCGAACACCCGCGTGGTCCTCGACTTCACCGCTCCGGTGAACCCGGTCACCCCGGACTCGGGCGTCACCCGCCAGCTCGTCCTCAGCATCCCCGGTGAAACGGTGGTGCGGGCCGCGGGGGTCCCCGCGGTGATGGCCGTGGGCGACAGCGTCGTCGATTCGGTGGTGGTCACCCGCGTCGACGGCGGTGCCCGGTTCCAGCTCTTCCTCGCCGACTCGATCTCCTTCCGCGTGTTCCGGCTCATGGCCGAGGACGACAAGCCGTTCCGACTCGTGATCGATGTCGCGCGCCCGGGCGCCGAGGCGGCCGAGGACCAGCGCCTCGAGGGCATCGCCGCCGTCAAGCGCCGGGAGCGAATGCGGATCGTGGTCGTCGATCCCGGCCATGGCGGCGAGGACAGCGGCGCGCGCGGGCCGGGCGGAGTGCTCGAGAAGAACGTGACCCTCGCCGTCGGCCGGATGCTGGTGGACGAGCTGAACGGTATTCCCGGCGTGAAGGCGGTGCTCACCCGCGACCGCGACTACTTCATCCCACTCCGCGACCGCTATCGGCTCGCCGAGAAGATGCGCGCCGACGTGTTCATCAGCATCCACGCCAATTCGTCTCGCCGGCGGGGGTCGGGCAGCGGCAGCGAGGTCTACTTCCTGTCCCTGCGCGGGGCCAGCGACCAGGCCGACGCCGATCTCGCCGACCTCGAAAACGCGGCCGACCTGGTGGGCGGCGTCCCGGCCCAGTCCGAGGACGATCTGGTGAGCATCCTCTACGACGTCAAGCGCAGCTCCGCACTGAAGCAGAGCGAGCTGCTGGCGGAATCCCTGCTCGATCAGGTGGCGAGGGACCGCCGCCTCGAATCGCGCGGGGTCAAGCAGGCCGGCTTCGTGGTGCTGAAGTCGGTCGAGTTCCCGTCGGTGCTGGTGGAGCTGGCCTTCATCAACAACCCGGTGGAGGCGCGCCTGCTCCGTAGCCCGGCGTTCCAGCGCCAGATGAGCGGGCAGCTCGCGACCGGGGTGAAGTACTACTTCCAGCGGGCCGGGATCGGTCTGCTCGATGGCGGCGGCCGCACCGGGCAGGCCCTCGGCCGCTGAGCCGCGCCGCCCGCGGCGCCCGCGGCGCCGGGTTCACTCCCCGCCGACGGGCACGGCCGCGCGCTCGCGGCGGATGCGCCCGTCGAGGGACACCTCGAGCGCAGCACCTCCCCGGCAGCGGGCCGTGACGTAGGCCTCCATGGCCTCCCGCACCAGCATCCCGGTGTCCAGGCGGTTGCGGCCCCCACCCAGCGTCGCGTAGCTGTCGCCGCCGGTGGCCATGAAGTTGTTGGTGGCCACCCGGTAGACGCGCTCGAGCGGCAGCGGCGAGCCGTCGGCCAGCGTGAGGGAGGTCACCCGCTCGCCTGCCGGCGCGTCGGGATCGAACCCGTAGCGGAGGCCGCTGACCTGCGTCACCCGGTTGGTGGCGAGCCCGTCTTCCAGCGCCTGCTCGACCTCGCGCCCGCTCAATTCCAGCGTGTAGATGGTGTTGTCGAACGGCATCACCTCGTAGATGTCGCCGCGCGTGATCGGGCCCTCGCGGAGGTCGGCGCGCAGGCCCCCGGTGTTCTGCATCGCGACGTCGGCATGCACGCCCTCGCGCATGGCGTCGGCCACGAAGTCGCCGACCGCGGACTCGGGGCCGCCGCGCCCGAGCCGGCGCGCGTTGCGCCCGATGACCACCGCGGCCAGCGGGGCCACGGTCTGACTCCAGCGCTCCACCCGTGCCGCCATCGCCGAATCGGGCGTGACCGCGTCCGCGAACGTGAGCTGCAGGCGGGCGCCGTGCTCCACCACCCGATCGCGCACCGGGTCCACCACCAGGTCGCAGACCGCCACCACCTGGCCGTGCGACCCCGCGATCATCACGGGCGCGCCGCCGATCTCGTCCTCGACCCGATTGTGGCTGTGGCCGCCGAACCATGCGTCCACGCCCCGCACGCCCTGGGCCAGGCGCGCCAGGTCGCCGGAGACCGCGCGGCGCAGCGAGTCGGACTCGGCGGGCGTGTGTCCCACCACCAGCACGACCTCGGCCTTGTCGCGTCGCCGCAGCCGCGGCACGGCGCGCGCCACGGTCGCCGAGTCGTCCTCGAAGCGCAGGTGGGCGACGTTCGCGGCCAGCGTCACCGTGGGGGTCCGCCGGTAGCACAGGCCGAGGACGCCGACCCGCACCCCGCGGCGCACCACCAGGGTGTCGGCGCGCGCCCAGCGCGGGATCCGGCCGCCGCGGCGCTCGATCATGTTCGCGCCGAGTGCCGCGAAACGCATTTCGTGGGCGCGTTCCACGAGGGTGTCCACCCCCCAGTCGAACTCGTGGTTGCCGACCGCGGCGGCCGCGTAGCGCAGCGCGTTCATCTGCTCCACCACCGGGCGGCCGAACTGGAGGTTCGAGATCATCGTTCCCTGGAAGCAGTCGCCGCCGTCGAGCAGCACCGTCCCCTCGGGATTCTCCGCGCGCAGCCGCTCGATCCAGGCGGCGAGCACCGCGGAGCCGCCGATCGAGCGCCGGCTGTCCCGATCGGTGGCACGCGACAGGATGGCGCCGTGAAAATCCGTGGTCTCGAGCACGCGCAGCGTCGGGAAGCGGGTGTTGGCGACGAGCCCCAAGAGCTGCGCGCGCGTGAGCCGCCCGCCGGGGTAGCCGAGGACGGCCGGCGCCAGGGAATCCGCGTTGTCGCTCACTCCGGTGAGCAGCCCGCGCCGGAACGCCGCGTCATCCGGACCCGGGGGAATCGCGTATCCGGAGACCCGTGCGGCATTCTCGCACCAGTCGAGCGCCTCCCGCGCCGTCACGGGGCCGAAGGGGATCAGGAACTCGTTGCTCGCGGCGCGCCCCAGGATGCCGTGTTGCAGGGCCCCGTCCACCCAGGGCTCGAGCGAGTCGGGCACGTCGGCGAAGGCACCCGAGAGCCGCTTGGCGCGCCAGCCGAACGCGCGGCCAAGCCAGTACGCGAGATCGCCGCGCAGGGCCGGGGCCTCCGGCTCCAGGCGCAACACCTCCCCGATCGGGGCCACGCCCTGGCGCACCAGCAGGTCGATCAACGGACGTTCGGGGCTCGCGGCGTAGTCCGGGAGGATGCGCCAGCCCGGGTCGAAGGCGCCGTCCAGCTTGCCGGTTCGGCGCACGTGCTCGACCAGCAGGTCGCGCACCTCGCGCGTGGTGTGCGACAGGCGCGGCGCGCGTGCCACCGCGTCGAAGCCGCCGCCCCCGTTCAGCCGGTAGCTGTTCACGGCCACGCGCAGGCGCTGGGCCGGATCGAGCGCCCGCCCGCGGAACGTGAGATGGGAGATCCGGTCTCCGGCCGGACGCGTCAGGTCGATCTCGTAGCCCACGCCCTCCGCGCTGTCGAAGTTGTAGGCCGGCAGGTCCGGCTCGGCGAGCGGGCGGTCGCGCTCGAAGGTGTAGGCCGCGAGGTAGAGGGCGGACTGCTCGAGCGTCCGCTTGAGCCCCGCGCCGGTCATCTCGACCACGCCGAGCGTGTTGTCGAACGGGTAGATCCGCGCGACGTCGCGCAGCGTCACCGGGCCGCGGCGGATCGCGGCGTCGGCGTCCGGCAGGGCCGCGAGCGAGACGTCGGCTTCGCCCGCCTCGAGTTGCACGCGGTGGATGAGCGCCCACAGCGGCCCCGGAGCGAAGCGCCCGCGCGGCGCCCCAATGTCCCGGGTGGCGACGCCGATCACACGGCCGAGCGCGGCCTGGGTCCGCTCGTGGTAGGGGCGCGCCAGGGCGGCGAGCGCCGAATCGGCGGGCACGCTGTCGGGGATCGCCATCACCCGCGCGGAGCGGGTGCGCAGCGTCCACGGCGCGCCCGCGCCGCCGCGCGCCAGGGTGAGATCCACGCGCCCGAGCTGCTCGCCGCGCGCGCCCGCCTGGGTGACCAGGGCGCCGCTGGTCTCGATCGCCGGCACCACGACGTGGGTGTGGCCGAGGATCACCACGTCCACGCCCGGCACCTCGCGCGCCAGGCGGTAGCCCCAGTTCTCGTCCGGCGTGTCGCCGGGCCGCGCCACGCCGCTGAGCGGGTCCCGCTCGAGCCCGGTGTGGGCCAGCAGCACGACGACGTCACAACGTTCCGCACCGCGCAGGCGCGCGACCTCGTCGCGGGCGGCCTCGACCGGCGAGACGAAGCGCAGCCCGGCGTAGTGGGCGGAGTCCTCGAAGGCGGGCACCGCGGGGGTGCAGAGCCCGACCACCCCGACCCGCACCCCGTCCAGGGTCTTGACCAGCGACGGCGCGAAAGCGGGGCTACCGTCGGAGGCCCGCACCACGTTGGCGGCGAGCCACGGGAAGCGCGCCGCGCCGCGCGCCGCGGCCATCGTTTCGAGGCCGAAGCCGAATTCGTGGTTGCCGACCGCCATGGCGTCGTAGCCCATGCGGCTCATCGCCGCCATCATCGGCTCGGGCAGCCCGCCGGGATCGCGCTGGTAGACGCTCACCAGCGGCCCGCCCTGGATGCAGTCGCCGTCGTCGAGCAACAGCACCGGCGGCCCCTCGGCGCGCACGCGCGCCACCAGGGTGGCGATCCGCGTCAGCCCGCGGTCCGCGGACCGGTCCGCGAGGTAGTCGTAATCGGTGAGGGCGCCGTGGAGGTCGGTGGTGTGGAGGATCGTGAAACGGGCCTCTTCGGCCGCGGCGATCCCGTGGAGGGCGAGGATCAGCGGCAGCACCAGGGCGAGGCGGGCGGGCTTCATCGAGGGGACGACGCTAGCACCGGCCCGATTCGCGGGTCAATCGCCCCGCACCGGGATGCATCGGCCTGCGCGGGCGGCTTGCCGCGGTCGCGCGCGGGTCCTTATAGTGTCGGCGGACCCCCCTGCGAAGAGAGGAACCGATGTCCGATCCCAACCGCTGCCCCGACTGCGGGCACGAGAACCCGGCGGGCAGCGAGAGTTGCTCCGCCTGCAACTTCCCGCTCCGCCCCGCGCCGCCGCCGCCGGCGGTCGTGCCCGAGGCGCCCCCGGCCCCCGAGCCCGCCGCGCCGCCGGTGCGGTCGCGCCCGCCGCGCCCGATCCGTCCGCGCCGGCCGCGGCCGGGGCAGAACCAGGCGCTCACGCTGTGGCTCGCCTTCGGCGCGATCCTCGCGGTCATGGTGATCTACATCGCCATCCAGGCCAACGTCGAGCGCGCCTCGGTCCCCGTGGAAGGGGCGAGCACCGACCAGCAGCAGCAGGCGGATCAGATCATGGCGGCGCTCGCCAAGGACTCGACCGACGTGGAGGCGCGGGTCGCTCTCGCCGACCTGCTGTTCGACACCGGCAACTGGCCCGACGCCATCATCCAGTATCGCGCGGTGCTGCGCCGCGATACGAGCCGCGTGACGGCGATCGTCGACCTCGGCGTGTGCTACTACAACCTCGGCGATCCGGTCGTCGCCGAGCAGCTGTTCGAGCGCGCGCTCAGGCACGATCCGCACCAACCGGTGGCGCTCTTCAACCTGGGAATCGTCCACGAGCGGCGCAAGGACGACAAGGGGGCGCTCTCCTACTTCCACCGCGCCCTGCAGAGCAGTCCGCCCGAGAGCATGCGCCAGCCGCTGATGGACGCCATCGCCCGGGCGGCGAAGAACGCGGGGGTCGAGCCCCGACCGCTGCCGCAGGGGCGCTAGAACTCGTTTCACGACCCCGTAACGCGGGGTGAGCTGAAGCCATGGTCACTCACACGGAGGTGAACCATGGCGTTCAGTGGACGAGTGAGCGATGCGCAGTGGGCACGGATCGCCCCACATCTGCCGCGTCGCAAGGGCCAGCCGCATGGAGGACGGCCTCCGGCCGACCCCCGCAAGTGCTTCGAAGGCATTCTGTGGATCCTGCGGACCGGGGCGCCTTGGAGAGCGCTGCCGCGCCAGTATGGCAGTTCGAGCACCTGCTGGCGGCGGCTGCGCCAGTGGGATGAGGGCGGCACGCTGCTCGCGCTCTGGCGCGCCTTTGTGGCGGACTTGAACGATGCTCTGAAGGTGCGCTGGGACGAGTGCTTCGGCGATTGGAGCTTTGCCCCCGCGAAAGAGGGGGCGCCGGAGTCGGCAAGACCAAGAAGGGCAAGGGGACCAAGTGGATGCTTCTGG
>MFFQ01000067.1:0-17003 GCA_001780165.1 Candidatus Eisenbacteria bacterium RBG_16_71_46
TGGTCGGAGTATCGAGCCGGCCAGTACGACGCGTTCCTGACCCGGTTCACCTCCGGGGGAGCGGTCCATCCGGGCTGGTCCGGCTCGGGGCTCTCGCTCGGCACCGGCGTCTCGTACCCGTATCTCGCCACCCTCGCCGCCGACGACGCGGAGGGAGCGATCGTCGTGCTCGGCTCCTACGCCCTGGACGGGACCGTGAGCATGATCGCTCGGCACGCCGCGGGATCGGGCGCGCTCGATGCCTCCTGGCCCGGCGCCGGGGTCCTTCTGGGTACCGCGCCCCTGGGCGGGTACGCGTGGTCGGTTCCGGACCGCGGCGGGGGCGCGTACGTGATGTGGGAGAGCTTTCCTCCCACGCCCCCCGGCAGCCCGCGCACGGAACTATGGGCGTCGCGCGTCACCGGGCAGGGCAACGTCGCCGCGGGCTGGCCCGCGGGCGGTCTCGCCGTCAGCATCCTCGAGGGGACGATCCACTACGAACAGCTCGTGGCCGATGGACGTGGGGCGGCGCTTGCCGGCTGGCGCCGGGAGCCGCTGCAGAGTAACGCCGAGATGCGCGGGACGCGCCTCACCCCCGACGCGAATCCGACGACTGACGTGCCGCCGCCGGCGGCGGCCGCGGGGCTCGGGCGCGCGTGGCCCAACCCGAGCGCCGGCGAGCTGCGCCTCGAGCTGGCGCTCGACCGCGCGGCACCGGTCGAGATCTCGATCCTCGATCTGGCGGGGCGCCGCGTGCGCACGCTGTCGCCCGGCTGGCTCGCCGCCGGGCGCCGGACGGTGGTGTGGGACGGGCGCGACGGGCGCGGGGCCCGGGTCCCAGCCGGCATCTACTTCGTTCAGGCGCGTTGGCCCGGGTTCGAGGGGACGCGCCGCGTGGTGCGGATCGACTGAGCGCGGGCGCCGTACCGCGCCGGCGCGGGCCCGCCGTCAGGCGATCGCGCGCCGCAGCGCCGCCAGCGCGCGGCGCGGGCTCCGCGCCCCGAACACCGCGCTGCCGGCGACGAACACCTCGGCGCCGGCGGCGCGGGCGTGCGGCGCGGTCTCGAGGTCGATCCCACCGTCTACCGAGATCATGAAGCGGGCGTCGTTGTGATCGCGCCACTCGCGCGCGAGGCGCACCTTCTCGAGCATCCCGGGCATGAAGGCCTGGCCGCCGAATCCGGGCTCGACCGTCATCACCAGCAGCAGGTCGATCTCGCGCAGGTAGGGCTCGGCCGCCTCGAGCGGCGTGCCGGGCTTGACCGAGAGTCCCGCCCGGGCACCCGTCGCGCGGATCCCCTCGAGCACGTGGTGGAGGTCGCGGTCGTGCCGCGCCTCGACGTGCACGATGATCTGGTCGGCGCCGGCCGCGCGGAACGCGGGCACCAGCCGCTCGGGGTGCTCGATCATGAGGTGGACGTCGAGGAACGCGCGCGTGAGCCGGCGCAGCGCCTTCACCACCAGCGGCCCGAAGGTGAGATTGGGCACGAAGTGGTTGTCCATCACGTCGCAGTGGACCCAGTCACGAACCGGGTCGACCATCGCGACCGCCGCGGCGAGGCGCGAGAAGTCGGCGGCGAGGATGCTCGGCGCCGCGATCGGCGCGTCGAGCGGCGGCCCCCGCCGCCGCCCGGCGGGGCGGCGCGGGCGCGGCGCGGCGGCGCGTGGGGGCAAAGCGGTCCGACGCGAGCGCGCCGCGCCACGGCGACCACCGGCCGACGGCCCGCGGGTGCCGGCGGCGGGCCGCAGCGACGTCGCCGCGCGGCGGGTCCCGGTCCGGGCGGCGCGCGCCGGCGCCGTGGCCGCGGTGCGGCGGCGCGCGGGGCGCGACCTGGGCGAGCGCGCGGCGCTCATCGGATCAACCGTCCGGCGGGTTGGAGCAAGATCGTGGCGTCGCGGGTGATGCGCGTGCCCGGAGCGGGATCCTGGTGCGCGATCGCGCCGATCGCCGGCGCCGAGGGCGGCAGGATCACCTGAAAGCCGAACGACTCGAGCTGGCGGCGGACCCCGCCGATCTCGCGCCCGACCAGGTCCGGCATCAGGTAGTAGGCCTGTCCCGTACCGGTGGAGATCAGCAGGCTCACCTCGGAGCCGCGCGGCATCACGCTCTCGCCCGGCGGATCCGATGCCACCACCAGGCCCTCGCCGACCTGGTCCGAGGGCGCGCGCGTGACCCCCCCGATCTTGAGCCCGGCGCTCTCCAGGAGCTGCTCGGCGCCGCGCTGGGACTCGCCGAACAACGCCGGCACGGAGCTGAACTCCTCGCCCAGGCTCACCATGACGGTAACGCGCTTGCGTCCGCGCACCGGCGTGTCGGGTGGCGGGTCCTGCGACAGGATGAACCCCCGCGGCACCGAAGGGTCGAAGCGCTCGCCCGCGCGCGACAGCTGCAGTCCGAGCGGCGTGAGCGCCTTCTCGGCCCGCTCGAGCGTCAGGTTGGAGAGATCGGGCACGCGCACCGTCGCGGTGCTGTGGATCAGCCGCGGCATGACGAGGTAGTTGAAGAGGTAGAGCCCGGTGGCGAACGCCGCGAGCGCCAGCACCGTCACCGAGACCGCCGACCTCAGCCGGCGGCCTCGCGGGCGGTGGGCGAGGGTGTACACCTCCTGCTCGGGATCGAAGAACACCGCCGGCTCGTCCACCGCCTGGACGAACTCCTCGTCGGGGGCGATGGGGCGCGACGCCTGCGGCGCGATGTCTTCCGCGTGCGGGATCTCGGGCGCGGCGTCGTCCGCGTGCGGGATCTCGGGTGCGGCGTCCGCCGCATGCGAGGTCTCGAACCTGGCGTCCTCCGCGTTCGGGGTCGAGGCGGGAGCGACGCGCTCCGTGTCTTCGGGCTCCGGCGCCGGGTCCGGGCCGGGGTCGGGGCTTCCGGCGTCCCGGCTCATGTCCGGCGGAACCGGGCGGCAAACGCGCCGTCGCAGCCGTGCACGTGCGGGAGAACGCGCATGAAGCCGCTCTCGTCCACCACTTCGTCGGGCACCAGACCCGCCGGGGATTCGAGTACGAACCCGGGATTCTGGCGGAGGAAGCGCTCCACCAGCAGCTCGGTCTCCTCGGGCTCGAACGAGCACACGCTGTACACCAGCACCCCCCCGGGGCGGGCGCGGCGCCCGCCGGCGACCAGCAGCTCGAGCTGGATGGGCGGCATCTCGCGCAGCATCTCGGGTCCCTTGCGCCAGCGCGCGTCGGCGCGCCGTCCGAGCACTCCGAGCCCCGAGCACGGCGCGTCCACCAGCACGCGGTCGAACGGCATCGGGAAGTCGTAGGTGCGGCCGTCGCCGAGCACGACGTGGATGCTGTGGGAATGCAGCCGATTGACCGTGGACTCGAGCGCGTCGATCCGCGACTCCGCCCGCTCGAGCGCCCAGACCTCGCCCTCGTCGCCCATCAGCTCGGCGAGGTGGGTGCACTTGCCGCCGGGTGCGGCGCACAGGTCGAGCACGCGTTCGTGGGGTTGGGGTGCCACCAGGCGGCCCACCAGGCATTCGCTCTCGTCCTGCACCGTGCACGAGCCGTCGCGGAACGCGGCGAGTGTTCCGGGCGAGTGCTGGCCCTCGATCCACACCAGGTCGGAAGCGAACCGGGCGGGGTTCGCGGTCACGCCGTCGGCCGCGAGCCGCTCGATCAACTGCTCGCGGGTGACGCGCAGCCGGTTCACCCGCAGCCCCACCGGGGAGGGCCGGTTGTCGGCGAGCATCAGCGCCCGCGTCTGCTCGACGCCGAAGCGCTGCAGCCAGCGCTCGGTGATCCACTGCGGATGCGAGCCCCAGACGGCGAGCGATGCGGCATCGTCCCCTTCGGGATAGGTGATCGCGTCCTTCTGCTCGACGAGCCTGCGCAGCACGCTGTTGACCAGGCCGGCGGTGCCGGGATGACCGTACTTGTTGGCGAGCTTGACCGACTCGTCCACCGCCGCGTGCGCCGGGATCCGATCGAGCAACAGGATCTGGTAGGCACCCATGCGCAGCACGTTCTTGATCCACGGATGCACCTGCGAGAGCCCGATGTGGACGAGCTGGTCGAGGGCGTGATCGAGCCGGCCGCGCCAGCGCAGCGTGCCCTTGACCAGCTCGTGCATCAGGGCCTGGTCGCGACCCTCGGGCCCTCCGCGGGCGTAGGCGCCGTCGAGCAGGCGGTCGCTGAACGCGCTGCGGGTGTCGGCGGCGTGGAGGATGCGCAGCGCCGCCTCTCGTGGGTTGGACGGCAGCGGTGGCAGCGAGCGCGCCTCCTCCTCCCCGGCGCGGCCGCGGACGCGGCCGGGACGCCCGCGCCCGGCCGAGTCGCTCGGGTCGACGCGGCCCCGGTCGCGACCGTTGCGCGATGGGCGTCCGCGCCCGACCGGACGCTGGTCCCCGTAGATCGGGCGCGAGCGGTTGATTGCCCCCGCCTGGTCCCCCGGCGGCGAATCCTCGGGACCCGGCGTCCGCGGCCGGTCGACGGATCCGCCGCGCCGGCCGGGCGCAGCGGGGCGGCGCCGGCGCCGGCCGGGGCCGCGGGGCGCATCGTTCACAGGTGGGCCTCCCTTTCCATCTCCAGCCGCTCACCGCGTTCGAGGCGCGCGCCGCGCGCCCATCCGGCGGCGTCCATCTCGTCGCGCGCCTCGGGCTTCACGCGCGCCATCAGCAGCACGCCCGGACTGCACGCCACGGCGATGCCCTCGCCCGTCACCGCCAGCACCGTCCCCGGCGGCTGCTCCACCGGCAGCAGGTGGTGCGGCCAGGCGCGGGTGACGAGCAATCGGCGTCCGGCCCTCGCGGTGGCGGCCCCCGGCCACGGGGTGACCGCGCGCTGGTGATTCCACACCGTCAGGGCATCGAGCGCCCAGTTCACGTCACCGTCCTGCTTGCTCAGCTTGCGCGCGTACGAGCCCGCGCCGCGGACCTGCGGCCGCCGCGGCGCGCGCCCGGCGTGGGCCAGCAGCAGGCTCTCGGCGAGCAGCGGCCCGCCGAGGTCCGCCAGTCGTCCGGCGAGCGTGCCGGCGGTATCTTGGCTCTCGATCGGCGCCCAGCGCTGGAGCACCAGGTCACCGGTGTCGATACCCTCGTCCATCCACAGCGTGGTGACGCCGGTCGCCGCGCGCCCGTCCCACAGCGCGCGCTGAACCGGCGACGCCCCGCGGTAGTCGGGCAGCAGGGAGCCATGCAGGTTGAGGCTGCCGATCCGGGGGAGGCCCAGCAGCCGCGGCGAGAGGATGGCGCCGAAAGCGACGACGGCGAACAGGTCCGCCGCGAGCGCCCCCAACTCCCCGGCCACGTCATCGGCATTCACGTCCTGCGGCTTCAGCACCGTAACGCCCAGGGGCTGCGCCGCGACCGCGACCGCCGAAGGCGAGGTCTGCCGCCCGCGGCCGCGGGGACGGTCGGGCTGCGTCACCACCGCGGCCAGCGCGCAGCTCCGCGCGACCGCGTGCAGCGCCGGCACCGCGAACTCCGGCGTGCCCATGAACACCACGCGCGGTTCGCTCAGCGCGCGCCCCCCTCGGATCCCGAGGCCTCGGCCGGCGGCGGCTGGGCCTCCGGCAGTTCCCCGGCCGCCAGCTGCTCGAGCGCGCGTCGAAGGAACTGGCGTTTGAGCGAGGACAGGCGGTCCACGAACAGCACCCCGTCGAGGTGGTCCACCTCGTGCTGGATCGCGCGGGCGAGGTAGCCCTCGGCGACGAACTCGAGCGGCGCGCCCTGCTCGTCGCGGGCGCGCACGCGTACCTGACGCGAGCGCCGGACCTCCTCGAAGATGCCGGGAATGGACAAGCAGCCCTCCTCGCCCGTCTCGGTTCCCGACCGGCGGTCGAGCCTCGGGTTCACGAGCGCGTAGCGGGCGCGACCGGCATCGTCGATCGGCACGTCCACCACCAGCACGCGCTCCAGCACCCCCACCTGGTTGGCCGCGAGCCCCACCCCCTGGTACGCCCTCATGGTCTCGCGCAGATCGGCGATCAGCGCGCGCAACGCGTCGTCGAAGCGCTCGACCTCCGCGGCCTTGCGGCGCAGCACCGGGTCGCCGTAGATCCGCACCGGACGAACCGCCATTACCGGGCGTCCTCCGTGACCAGTTGCACGATGCTGCTCTTCGTCACCTCGACCTTGGTGTCCTCCGCGATCTTGAGCACCGCCTTGGCCCCGTTGATGCCGATGATGGTGCCGAAGATGCCGCCCGAAGTCAGGACGCGGTCCCCCTTCTTGAGCTCCTTGAGCATCCGATCGAGCTTCTTCTGCCGCTGCTGCTGGGGCCGGATGAGCAGGAAGTAGAGGATCAGGAAGATCGGCAGGAACTGCAGCAGCGTGAGCAACAGGCTCATCGTCGGGTTGGATTGCGCGGGCGCTGCCGCCGCCTGCGCGAAGGCGTCATTCCACATAGATGGGGCTCTCCCTTTCCACGATGCCGGCCGGGTCGACCTAGCCGGGCGAAAGCGAAGGACTCAGCGTCTCTCCGCTGTGATACTTCTCCAGAAAGTCGCTCCGGAACGCGGCGAATCGCCCTTCGACGATCGCGCGGCGGGCGCGACGCACGAGCTGCGTCATGTGGTGCACGGCGTGCAGTGAAGCGAGCCGCATGCCGAGCAGCTCGCCCGCCGCGAACAGGTGCCGCAGGTACGCGCGGGTGAACCGCCGACAGGTGTAGCAATCACACTCGGGATCGAGCGGCCGCGGGTCCTGCGCGTACGCCGCGTTCTTGACCACCAGCCGCCCGGTGGAGACGAACACCGTCCCCCGCCGCGCGTTGCGCGTCGGGAGCACGCAGTCGAACAGGTCGACCCCGCGCGCCACCGACTCGATCACGTCCACCGGATGTCCCACCCCCATGAGGTACCGCGGCCGGTCGGCCGGGAACCGGGCGCAGTCGTGCTCGACCATTTCGAGCCCCAGGCGCCGCCCCTCGCCCACCCACAACCCGCCGAGCGCGTAGCCGTCGAACGGCAGCGCCCCGATGCGCTCGAAGCAGTGCCGGCGCCGCTCCGGGTCCGTGCCTCCCTGGTTGATGCCGAACAGGGCCATCCCGCCGCGCCCCTCGCCGCGCAGGCGCTCGCGCTCGGCGAGCCCCCGCGCCGCCCACGCCACGGTGCGGTCCGCCGCGACGCGCAACTGCTCCGGCTCGGCGGGCAACTCGACCAGCTCGTCGAGCGACATCGCGATATCGCTGCCGAGCCCGTCCTGGACACGCACCGCCTCCTCCGGCGTCAGCCGGTGGGTGGAACCGTCCAGGTGCGAGCGGAACTCGACTCCCTCATCCGAGATCTTCCGCAAGGGCGAGAGGCTCATGATCTGGAATCCGCCGCTGTCGGTGAGAATCGCGTGCGGCCAGCCCATGAAGCGGTGCAGTCCCCCCATGCGCCGCACCGTCTCGACTCCGGGCCGCAGCCACAGGTGATACGTGTTCGCGAGCAGGATGTCCGCGCCCGCCGCGGCGACTTCGTCCGGTGTCAGCGTCTTGACCGAGCCCGCCGTGCCCACCGGCATGAACGCCGGCGTGAGCACCTCGCCATGGGCCGTGGTCATGCGTCCCGCGCGGGCCGCGGCACCGCGATCGGTCGCTTCGAGCGAGAACGTGAGGGCCATCGAGGGCGGGGCAGGCCTGCCGGGCGGGATCAAGGTTCGGGAGGCGACTCTAGGGGAGCGGTCGGGCGGGCGTCAAGCACGCTCGTGGTGGACCGGCTGCGGCCGGCGGCGCTGCCCGGACGCCGCGACCGACCCCCCGAGCGGCGGTGGCCGCCTGCTCGAAGCGGCCGGCTCCGGTTTCCCGGAGCCGGCCGCCGCCCATGCCCGCGTCGCGCGCGGGAGGACTAGTCCTCCTCGTCGTCGTTCGTCCCGCCCCGACCCCATCCCGGGCCGGCGCCCCGCCCCCGCATCGGGGGCCCCTGCTCGCGCAACTGGCTCAGCTTGGCGCGCTGCTCGTCGGTGAGCACCGCGCGCATGCTCAACATCGCCGCCACGTGCGACTTCTGCATCGCCGCGCGGAGGCTGGAGACGCGGTCGATCTGCGCATTGATCGCTCGCTGGTCGGGCTTGTCGGCACGCATCAGCTTGTGCAAGTCGAGCGAGGCGAGCTGCATGTCGGCGCGCGCCTGGATGCCCTTGCGCTGCTGAGCGTCCCGCAACTGGGTGATCTTTTCGCGCTGCTGCGCGGTGAGTTCGAGCTGGGCCATCATCCGCGGTCCCCACATGCCCCTCATGCCCTGATCGTGCATGCCGCCGCGCATGCCGCGGCCACCGCCGCCGCGCATCCCGGGACCGCCGCCGGGGCCCGGGTGGGCGGCGGTCATGTTCGGCGCATGGGCCGCCCCCACTGCGTTACTCGCGCCGCCGGGCGCGGCCAGGGCGGCGGGCGCCGCGCACAGCAGTCCGGCCAGGCTCCAGGTCCACCATCGATTGCTCTTCATGTCGTGCTGCTCCTTTCCTGCTACGGGTTGCGTGATGGCCAGGGCGTCTCACTCGTCCGCACGGCCCCCCGGCGGATCCTCGGGAGGGCGGAAGCGGCGAAACCGTCTCTGCATCTGCGACCACTTCTTGCGCTGCTCGGGGGTGAGCTCGCGCTCGACCGCGGTGCGCACGCTCTCGCGCATCGCTTCGTACCCGAGGCGCGAACGACCGAGGATGGAGTCGATGCGCGCGGCCTGCTCGGGGGCCAGATCGAGCCGCTCGGCGAGCGTGCGCATCATCGGCCCGCGCCCGCCCGGCCGCGGCTGCCCGTCGGCATGCGGGCGGCCGAACCCGCCCGGTCGCTCCCACGGGCCGGGGCCGATCCCGAGCGTGGCGCGCGTGAACACCACGCCCACCACGAGCCCGAGGGCGGTTCCGACCAACGCCGCCGACAGCACGGCGATCACCAGCTCGCGGCGCCCGATCACGGCATCCCTCCGCTGTCGCGCGCGGCGCCCGGCGCCGCGCCGTTCGCGGCGGGTGGCTCGGCATCGGCGTACGACCCCTCGCTGAGCAACTGGTCGGTCAGCGTCACCACCTCATAGGGCTGCTGCCACGGCAGGGCGCGGAGCAGCGCCGAGGACATCCCCGCGGCGGCCACGAACAGCGCCAGCGACCCCGCCAGTCCCACCGGCCGCATCAGCCACGCGAGCGGACCAGGCGTCCGCTCGAGAGCCTCGATGCGGGCGCGCGCCCGGGTCCACAGCGCCGGATCGGCCTCGGCTCCGGCCGCCCGCAGCATGCGGGTCAGCCGCTCGTCACGCTCTCGCTCTCTCGGGTCCATCGTGTCCACTAGGTCTCCAGCCAGGCCGCCATCGCCCGCTTCAGGTTCTCGCGCGCCCGGAACAACCGGGACTTGACCGCGCCCTCGCTCACTCCGAGGGTGGCGGCCACCTCCTCGTAGGACAGCCCGAGCCGGTCGCGCAGCACCACCGCCTCGCGCTGCTCCGCCGGCAGTCGGGCGATCGCCCGCTCGAGCGCGGCGAGCACCGTGCGGCGGTCCATCGCCTCGTCCCATTCCGCCACCGGTTCCACTCTCAACCCCGCCGCCTCGAGCGGGTCCAGATCCTCGGGCGGCCCGGCGGAGAACCGCCGCCGGCGCAGGTGGTCGCGGCACAGATTGGCGACGATGCGCAGCGTCCAGGTGCGCAACCCGCGCTCGCCGCGGAACCCGGGTGCGGCGCGCCGGATCCGGAGCAGCGCTTCCTCCACGATGTCGTCGGCCTCGTCACGATCGCGGAGCATGCTGCGCGCCAGCGTCAGCATCGCCGCCCCGAGCATCCGGTAGACCTCACCCAGCGCCTCCATGTCGCTCGCGCGCAGCCGGGCGATGAGTCGTGCTTCATCCGTGTCCCTCAGGCCCCGACCCTCCCGCGTTCACTGTGGTGGACGAACCGGCTCCCCGCGTAGTTGCGGCGGAACCCGCTCCCGCACTCCGGGAACGCCCTGAGACGCCCGGCCGCAAGCCGCGGCCACACCCATCCTAGGCGTCCGCGGCTTCAGGGGATGCGGCTTGACCCCCATCGCCCCCGTGATAGATTTCCATCTTCAAGTGTTTCACAGGCTTACACCGGAGGTCCTATGAGCGTTCGGGGCATCGGCGTGGACGTCGTGAAGGTGGACCGCCTGGTGGCCTCGCTCGAGCGGTTCGGCGAGCGCTTCGAGAAGCGCCTCTTCACCCCCGCCGAGATGGACTACTGCCGGCGCCACAAGGACCCCCTGCCCCACCTCGCGGCGCGCTTCGCCGCCAAGGAGGCGGCCTCCAAGGCGCTCGGCACCGGGATGGCGGGCGGCATCGCCTTCAAGCACATCGAGGTGCTGCAGCCGGGCGGGCAGGTGCCGCGCCTCGCCTTCCACCACAAGGCGCTCGAGCGGTTCGAAGCGATGGGCGCCACCCAGTCCCACCTCTCCCTCACGCACGACGGCGGGCTCGCCATCGCGACGGTGGTGCTGGAGGGTTGAGGGTGCCCCGCCTCGCGCGCGTGCTGATCGCCAACCGCGGCGAGATCGCGGTGCGGATCATCCGTTCCCTGCGCGCGCTGGACCTCACCTCGATCGCGATCTTCAGCGAGCCCGACCGCGCCGCGCTGCACGTGCTGCTCGCCGACGAGGCCTACCCGATCGGCCCCGGGCCCTCGCGCGAGAGCTACCTCCACCTCGAGCGCGTGATCGAGACCGCGCTGTGGGTGAAGGCGGACGCGATCCACCCCGGCTACGGCTTCTTCGCCGAGAACCCCACATTCGCCCGCGCCTGCGCCGAGGCGGGGCTCACCTTCATCGGACCGCGCGCGGAGACCATCGCCGGGCTCGGCGACAAGCTCGCCGCGCGCGCCGCGGCGGCACGGGTGGGGGTGCCGGTCATCCCGGGCTCGGAAAGCGCGGTCGAATCGCTCGACGCCGCCCGCGCGGTGGCGCGGCGGATCGGCTTCCCCCTCATGCTCAAGGCGGTGGCCGGCGGCGGCGGCAAGGGGATGCGGGTGGCCGCGGACGACGCGGCGCTCGCGACCGCCTGGCCGCTGGCGAGCGGCGAGGCGCGCGCCGCCTTCGGCGACGATCGCCTCTACGTGGAGCGCGCCATCGCGCGGCCGCGCCACGTCGAGGCGCAGATCCTCGCCGACGCGCACGGGCGCGTGGCGTTCCTCGGCGAGCGCGAATGCTCGGTGCAGCGCCGCCACCAGAAGCTGCTCGAGGAGACTCCCTCGCCCGCGCTCGACGCCTCGACCCGGGCGGCGCTCGGCGAGTCGGCGTGCCGCGTCGCGCGCGAGGTCGGCTACCTCAACGCCGGCACGGTGGAGTTCATCGTGGACGAGGACGGGCGCTTCTACTTCCTCGAGGTCAACACCCGGCTCCAGGTCGAGCACCCGGTGACCGAGATGGTGACCGGCGTGGACCTGGTGGCCGAGCAGATCGCCATCGCCTCGGGCGCGCCGCTGTCGTTCGGCGACTCGCCGCCCGCGCCCCGCGGCGCGGCGATGGAGGCGCGGATCATCGCCGAGGACCCGCTGCGCGACTTCATGCCCTCCGCCGGCCGCATCGAGCGCGTGCGCTTCCCGCAGGGGCCCGGGGTGCGCAACGACGCCGGCGTCTACCGTGGCTACGAGGTTCCGGTCTTCTACGACTCGCTGCTCTCCAAGCTGGTGGCCTGGGGCGCCGATCGCGAGCAGGCGCGACACCGCCTGCTGGGCGCCCTGCGCGAGTTCGTGCTCGAGGGCGTGCACCAGAACATCGCCTTCCACCGCTGGCTCCTGACCCATCCCGAATTCATCGCCGGCCGGCTCTCGACCCGGTTCATCGAGGAGCACTTCACCGCCGCGGCACTCGACGCCGGCCCCGAGGCCACGGAGGTGGCGCTGCTGGCCGCGGCACTCCACGCCCGCGAAGAGCGGCTGCGCGTGACGCTGCCGCAAGCGAACGGCAGCAGCGTGCGCTCGGCATGGCGCTGGTCCGACCGCCGCCGCCAGCCCGGACGGGTGCGCCGATGACCTCGGGCGGGCCGCCGCGCGCCGCGAGCGGGACGCGGGCCGAGACCGCGATGCGGTTCTGGGTCACCCTCGAGGGCCGCGACACCGAGGTCGAGCTGCACGTGGACCAGGGCCGGCTGTGGCTCGAGTTCGAGGGCCGCCGCCTCGAGGCCGACTTCCACCGGCTGCCGGATGGCGAGGTCTATTCGCTGCTGGTGGGCGGGCGCTCGCACGAGGTGCGCGTCTCCGCCGGCGACGGCGCGCTCGAAGTGACGATCGAGGGCGCGCGCTTCCCGGTCGAGGTGCGCCACCCCCTCGAGAAGGTGCTGCTGTCGGTCAAGCGCGCGGCCGACCCGAGCGCCGGCGAGACCGTCACCGCCCCGATGCCGGGGCTGATCGTGGCCCTGCGCGTGCAACCCGGTGACCGGGTCGAGGCGGGGCAGGCGGTGGCGGTGGTCGAGGCGATGAAGATGCAGAACGAGCTGAGCGCGCGCTACGGGGGCGTGGTGAGCGAGGTGCTGGTGGCCGAGCGCGCCTCGGTCGCCGCGGGCGAGGTGCTGCTGCGCATCCGGCCGGTGGCGTCGTGACCCGGCGCCGCGGGCGAGGCGCTCCCGCGCGGCCGGCCGGAGGTGCGGCGAGCGGGCGCGGCGGGAGCAAGGCCGCGGGGGCCGGGCGCGGGCCCGCTCCCGGCCGCGGGGCCCCGGGCCGCGCGCCGGCCCCGGCCGCCCGGCGCGCGCCGGCGCGGGCGGCGAAGCGCGGGGAGGGCATCGCGCCGCGCGCCACGCCTTCGGGTCTTCCGCTCGCCCCGGTCTTCCTTCCCTCCGACCTGCCGCGCGACCTCGCGCGGCGCACGCCGCCCCCGGGAGAGCCGCCCTACACCCGCGGCGTCCATTCCGGGATGTATCGCTCGCGGCTGTGGACCATGCGCCAGTACGCGGGCTTCGGCAGCGCGCGCCAGACCAACCAGCGCTTCCGCTTCCTGCTCGACGAGGGGCAGACCGGGCTCTCGGTGGCCTTCGACCTGCCGACCCAGATGGGCTACGACTCCGACCACCCGCTGGCGCGCGGCGAGGTGGGCAAGGTCGGGGTGGCGATCTCCTGCCTCGCCGACATGGAGGAGCTGCTCGAGGGGCTCCCCCTCGACGCCGTCACCACCTCGATGACGATCAATGCCACGGCGCCGCTGCTGCTCGCGTTCTACGTCGCGGTGGCGGACGCGCGGGGCATTCCACGCGCCGCGCTCGGGGGCACGGTGCAGAACGACGTGCTCAAGGAGTACATCGCGCGCGGCACCTACATCTACCCGCCCGCCGCATCGTTGCGTCTCGTCACCGACGTATTCGAGTTCACCGCGCGTGAGGTGCCGCAGTGGAACAGCATCTCGGTGAGCGGCTACCACATGCGCGAGGCCGGGGCCACGGCGGTGCAGGAGCTGGCGTTCACCCTCGCCGACGGTCTCGCCTACCTCGAGGCCGCACGCGCGCGCGGGCTCGACCTGCCGCGCATCGCGCGCCGGATGTCGTTCTTCTTCAACGCCCACAGTCACCTGCTCGAGGAGGTGGCCAAGTTCCGCGCCGCGCGCAAGCTGTGGGCGGACTCGCTGCGCGAGCGCTTCGGCATCACCGACCGCGAGGCGCTGAAGCTGCGCTTCCACACCCAGACCGCGGGCTCGACACTCACGGCCCAACAGCCGCTCAACAACGTGGTGCGCACCACCGTGCAGGCGCTGGCGGCAGTGCTCGGGGGCACCCAGTCGCTGCACACCAACTCGTTCGACGAAGCACTCGGGCTGCCCGGGCGCGACGCCGCCCTGCTGGCGCTGCGCACCCAGCAGCTGCTCGCGCACGAGAGCGGCGTCGCCGATACCGCGGACCCCTTGGCGGGCTCGTACGCCATCGAGGCGCTCACCGCCGCGCTCGAGGCCGCGGCGCGCGGCCTGCTCGAACGCATCGACGCGATGGGCGGCATGCTCGAGGCCATCGCCTCGGGCTGGGTGCAGGAGCAGATCCACCTCGCCGCCTACCGCTGGCAGCTCGAGGTCGAATCCGGCGATCGCGTGGTGGTCGGCGTCAACCGCTTCGCCGAGGACGTGCCGCCGCCCGCGCCGCCGTTCCGCCACGACCAGACGATCGAGGAGGCGCGCCGCCGCGCCCTCGCCGAGTGGCGCCACTCGCGCGACGCCGCGGCGACACGCGCGGCACTGGAGCGGCTGACCCGCGCCGCGCGCGGGAGCGACAACCTGATGCCACCGATTCTCGCAGCGCTCCAGGCGCGCGCCACGCTGGGCGAGGTGTGCGACGCCCTGCGCGACGTGTTCGGCGTCCATCGCCCGGGGCCGAGCCGATGAGCCCGCCCTCCCGCCGTGGGCCCAAGCGGCCGGCGAAGGCCGCGGCGCGGGTCAAGCGTGCGGGGGCGAGGCTCCCGGCAGCCAAGCGCGCGGCGGCCAGGCGCGCGGGACCGGTCGCCGGGCTCGCGCACGTGGCGATCGCGACGCCCGATGCCGATGCGCTCGCGGCGCTGCTCACCCGGGCCCTGGGCGGCGAGCCGGCCGGCGAGGAGCTGCTCGACCACGGCGGGCTGCGGGTGCTGTTCGTGCGCCTGGGCCCCGTGCTGCTCGAGCTGCTCGAGCCGCGCGCGCCCGAGCACACCGTCGCCCGTTTCCTCGGCGGACGGGGCCCGGGCCTTCACCATCTGAGCCTGGAGGTCGCGGATCTCGACGCCACCCTCGACCGCTGCCGCGAGGCCGGCATGCGTCTCATCGACGAGCGGCCACGCGCCGGTGCCCACGGCTCTCGCGTGGCCTTCCTTCACCCGAGCAGCCTGGGCGGGGTGCTGGTCGAGTTGTGCGAGGTCGGGCCGCCTCCGGCACGCCGAGGCTAGCGAGCGATGTGAGGTCTTGCCGCCCGGGACTCACCGAGCCTGGCAAGTGGCGTGCGGTCATGCCGCCTCGGACCCACCGAGCCTGGCGAGCGGTGTTCAGTCCTCCTGAACTTCCCTGCCCCGGCGGCTTCCCCGCCACCGAGCGCTCGAGATGTCCGGTTGACCCGGTGCTAGACTCCTTGGCGCCGAAGTGGCGGCAGATGCCGGCCATTCAGGCGCAGCACCGACCCCGGCGCCCCCAGCCCATGACGGGTCGCGTGCGAAGGAAACGCGGAGGTGGCTCATGCGACATGCTTCCATCAAGGGCCTCGCGGTGGCGCTGCTCGCCATCGCGACGATGGCCGGCGCCGCGCTCGCGGTCTCGACCACCATCGTGATCAGCGAGTTCCGCGTGCGCGGACCGAGCGGCGGCAACGACGAGTTCATCGAGCTGTGGAACAAGTCTCCGAACAACGTGGCGATCGGTGGCTGGAAGATCCGCGGCTCGAACAGCTCGGGCACGGTCGGCGACCGCGCGACGATCACCGGCGGCGTCGTCCTTGGCCCCGGCTGCTATTACCTGCTCACCAACAGCGCTGCGGGCGGATACAGCGGCTCGGTGCCGGGGGATCAGACCTACTCCACCGGCATCACGGACGACGGCGGCATCGCGCTGACGCTGTCCGACAACACCGTCGTCGACCAGGTCGGCATGAGCACGGGCTCGGCCTTCAAGGAGGGCACGCCGCTCGCCAACCTGGGCACGTCGAACCAGAATCGTAGCTACGAGCGCAAGCCGGGTGGCCTCAACGGCAGCTCCCTCGACACCGACAACAACGCCGGCGACTTCCAGCTCATCACGCCCAGCGATCCCCAGAACCGGGCCGCGAGCTGCCTCGCG
Source organism: Candidatus Eisenbacteria bacterium RBG_16_71_46 (assembly GCA_001780165.1). Lineage (GTDB taxonomy): Bacteria > Eisenbacteria > RBG-16-71-46 > RBG-16-71-46 > RBG-16-71-46 > RBG-16-71-46. The sequence continues at coordinate 15,618 of MFFQ01000067.1, forward strand.
GCCGTGCCGGTGAACAGCTCGACCTGGGGCAAGATCAAGATGCTGTACCGATAGTCGCGGGGGAGACCCGGCGCGAACGACGACCACCCGCTCGGGCGGGTGGTCGTCCGCATTGAAATCGCGCGCGGTGGACGTCGAAGGGGTCGCGATGCACCGGAGCGCCGCGAGAGAGCGGCGACGCCGTGCCGGGCGGATGCGCGCGAGCTAGCTCTTCTGCCAGACGGCGCCGCTGCCGTAATCGCTGAACAGCCGCCCCCAGCCGGTCTTGAGGATATCGCGCACGCGCGGCTTGCCGTTCACCGGGTACCAGTAGCCGTCGTGGTACAGGCGCGACGCGGCGTAGGACCAGGGCACGATCGGCGAGCGCAGCAGCATGTTCTCGAGCGGCTTGAGCGGACCCCAGTAGATGAGCTTCTGGCCCCACGAGGCGAAGGTGTTCTCGTTGAGGCTGCCGCGGAAGCCGAAGTTCACGTTCTTGATGTCGTCGCCCACGACCTCGATCTCCTCCGGGCGCCCGACCCCGAGCCCGTGCTCGTGGGCGAGGCGGATGAACTTGAGATCGGTCATCGGGTCGAACCCCATCATCTTCGCGGCGAGCGCGTCGATCGCCACGCAGTCGCTCGAGGCCAGGATGTAGTTCTTGACGTGCGGCCGCATCGCGCGCGGCCCGGGGCCCTCGCCGGCGATGGTGCCGTCCATCACCGCGAAGACTCCGGGATGGATCTCCTTCTGGATGCGCAGCAGGTCCACCAGCGTTTCGTGGATCACCGAGTGCGTCCAGTGGCGATTGAGGTTGAGCAGTCCGCCGAAGGCGTTCTTCATCGAACCGGTGGTGCCGGTGAAGACGTGGGTCTTCACCGTCGGCATGTGGATGACGTTACGGCCCATGAGCAGGCGCGGGATCTGGATGCCCTGCTTCTCGAACACGCGGTCGAGCACCAGCATCTTCGACTTGGGTGTGTAGCGCACCCACTCGGTCCCCGGCTCGCTCAGGTACTGGATCGGCACGCGGAAGCGATCGAGCACCGGCTGCAGATGATTGTTCACCGCGCCTTCGCGGCAGCTCACCACCACCGTGTCGTTCTGGGCGGCGATGAGATCGCGCGAGACGTTGTAGCTGTCGCTCTTGAGCTTCTCGATCACGCCGTGCATCTGCCAGGGCGTCGTCGAGCAGGCGGGCATGTAGACGTGCCAGGAGATGTTGATGCGCAGGCAGGTCTGAGCCGAGAACGGCAGGGCTTCGCGGTAGCCCGCGAGGTCCATCAGGCGGCCGTAGTCCTCGACGACGGTCTCGGGCGAGGTGCGGAGAACGGCGACTTTCGACATGCGTTGCCTCTGCGGAAGGGGGACTCGGAGCCCGGTTCCCGCGGCCGGGCCGGGGAGCGG
>MFFQ01000067.1:17013-39016 GCA_001780165.1 Candidatus Eisenbacteria bacterium RBG_16_71_46
CCCGCGGCCGGGCCGGGGAGCGGCGGCACCGAGGGAGGATAGCAGATCGTGGCGCACTCCGTCCCGGCCGGGCTGGGCGGCAACGCTACTTCTTCTCCACCTGCTTCTTGAGCGCCATCAGCGTCTGGCGCATCTCGCCTTCCGTCTTCGCCTGGGTCGCTTCCATCTCCTTCGCCGGCGACTCGTCCGTGTACTGCTCGAGATAGCGGACGATCGTCGTGCCCCCCTTCGGCACCAGCGTGAGCTTGGCCTGGCACAGGTAGGAGCCGTCGTTGGGCTCGTGCGCCACTCGCAGCTCCTTCTCCTTCGAGAGGTAGGTGACGACCGAGCGGCCGCCGTTGCCCCACTCGTCGGTAAAGTCGAGCACGTCACCCACCCGCGCCAGGTTCACCGCGGCGTTCTTCTCGCTCTTCCACACCGGGCACCAGGTGACCAGGCTCTTGCCCGATGTCATGTGGGCCCAGATCGCGGCCGGCGGCGCCGCGATCTCCTGCTCGAGCTGAATCTTCACCATCGGGACCTGTTGGTGGTCGGCCCGGACGGCGCCGGCCCCGGCCGCGACCAGCATCAGCGCCGCGGGGACCGCGAATCGAATGGAACCTCGCATGTGAATGTCTCCTTCTGGGGGGTCCTGACTTGCGCGGGAAGCCCGATCCCGCGCGACTCGATGACCCGGAGCGGCCACGCCACCCGGGTCGCGTTCCACCGAGCGCCGCAGACCGCGCCGGCGGTGCCCGTCGCTCGGTGGCCGGGAACGATACGCCCGGGCGGGCGGCGAAAAAATGGAAAAGTCGCGGCGGGCGGCGGCAGGACGGACGGCGCCACCGGGAGGACGACTCGGCTCTGTCTGAGGATGCCCGAGGGCAAGGCGTCGCGGTCGAGCGACGACCATCGTGGCCGGTGGGCCAGGTTGGAGCGAGGAGCCGACCGCCCACTCAGGCCTCGGGCATCCTCGGACCGGCTCTAGACGGCGACGCCCTCGCGCAACAGCGAGCGGGCGATGACCAGGCGCTGGATCTCCGAGGTGCCTTCGTAGATCTCCATCACGCGGGCATCGCGGTAGAGCTGCTCGACCGCGTATTCCTTCACGTACCCGTACCCGCCGTGAACCTGGATCGCCTGGTGCGTGACCCAGGTCGCGGCCTCGCTGGCGTAGAGCTTGGCCACGGACGCGGCCCGCGTGTGCGGCTGATCGGTGTCCTTGAGCCACGCCGCGCGCCGCGCCAGCAGCCGGGCGCATTGCAGGCGCCGCTCCATCTCGGCGAGCTTGAACTGCACCGCCTGGATCTTGGCGATCGGACCGCCGAAGGCCTCGCGTTGCTGCGCGTACTTGACCGACTCCTCGAAGGCGGCCTGCATCACGCCGATCGCCTGGGCCGCCACCCCGATCCGGCCGGCGTCGAGCATGCTCATCGCGATCTTGAAACCATCGCCCTCGGCGCCCAGTCGCTGGGAGACCGGGACCTCGAGACCCTCGAGCGAGAGCGTCACGGTGTCGGAGCCGCGCAGGCCCATCTTGTCCTCGGTCTTTCCCACCACCAGGCCACGGGCGCCGCGCTCGACGATGAACGTCGAGAGCCCGCGGCTGCCCGCCTCGCGGTCGGTACGGGCGAAGATGAGGTAGACACCGGCATGCGAGCCGTTCGTCACCCAGTTCTTGGTGCCGTTGAGCACGTAGTGGTCGCCCTCGAGCACCGCGGTGGACTGGATCGCGCCGGCGTCGGATCCGGCCCCCGGCTCGGACAGCGAGAAGGCCCCCAGCTCCTTCGACACCAGGGGCGGCAGGAACCGGCGGCGCTGTTCATCGGTGCCGAAGCGAAAAACGGGCAGCGCCCCCACCGAGTTGTGCACGGCGATCATGATCCCGAGCGCCGCCGAGACGCGCGAGATCTCCTCGAGGACGACCGTGATGGTGCGCGAGTCGTAGCCGATGCCGCCCCACGCCTCGGGAATCGCCATGCCCAGGAAGCCCTGCTCGGCCAGGCGCTCGATCGCCGCACGCGGCACGTGGCTCTCCTGGTCCCAGCGCCTGGCGTGCGGTGCGAACTCGCTCACACAGAGCTGGCGCACGGCGTCGCGGATCTGGACCTGCTCTTCACTCAGGTCGAGCTGCATGGTGGCCTCAGGCCGGAACCTTGGTGGAGTCCTCGCGCAGGAACAGGAGCGCGGCGAGCCCGATCGCGCCCATGACCATCGGGCCACCGGGATAGAGCAGGCTGCCGGCGGCGCCGAGCAGCGCGAGCGGGTAGGCCCGCCAGTCTCCCGCCCACAGCCCGAGCACCCCGCCGATCCAGGCCAGGCCCAGCAGCGACTTGAGCGCCATCGGCACGAGCGGGGGGATGCCGAGCTTCAGGGCGAGGTCCATCCACGGGCCCTGCAGGCCGAGCAGGTTGAAGTACTCCCCGGCCACGAACGCGTAGAGACCCTGGTACAGGAGCGTGACGCCGGGATAGACCATGCACGCGGTGAGAATCACGAGTGCCAGGGGCCGCACGGGTCGCGTCATCCGTTCCTCCAGAGCCTAGCCTGGACCGTTCATGAGCCCGCCGCCTGCGACCGCGATCTGCCCGCCATTCGCGGCGTCGTTCGACCGGCTACGTCCTCGACGTGAGCGACACGCCTGCGGCGTGGCCGGTCGAATTCCCTGCTGCTGGCGTGCATCTCGCGGTCTCGGCTGGCGGTTCATGAACGGCCCAGGCTTGCGGTTTCGCGCGGCCTCGCGGCCGCGGGTGGGATCGCCGGCGCCGGCTGCATCAGCCCGGCGGTCCGATCGCGTGTTCCTTGAGCAGCTGCGCCGCGACCACCATCTTCTGCACTTCGGTCGTCCCTTCGTAGATCTCGCAGATCTTGGCGTCGCGCCACAGCCGCTCGACCGTGAACTCGGTCAGGTAGCCGTAGCCGCCGTGCACCTGGATCGCGGCGCCGGCGCACCGGGTCGCGGCCTCGGACGCATGCCACTTGGCGAGCGAGGCCTCCTTGATGTGGGGCCGTCCCTGGTCGCGCAGCCAGGCGGCCTGGTAGACCAGCAATCGTGAAGTTTCCAGCTCCACCGCCGAGTCGGCGAGCATCGCGCGGATCGCGTCGAACTCACCGATGGGCAGGTCGAACTGGTGGCGTTCGCCCGCGTAGCGGACCGCCGCCTCGACCGCGGCCTGGGCGATGCCGAGCGCCTGCGCCGCGATGCCGATGCGCCCGCCGCCGAGCGTGGCGAGCGCGACGGTGTAGCCCTTGTGGAGCTGCCCGAGCATGTTGGCCTTCGGTACGCGGGCGTTGGCGAAGGCGATCTCGCGCGTGTCGGAGCCGTGAATGCCGAGCTTCTTCTCCTTCTTGCCCTTGGTCACCCCGGGGGTCGTGGCCTCGACGATGAACGCCGAGATGCCGCGCGGCCCGAGCGAGCGGTCGGTCGCGGCGTAGACGACGAGAATGTCCGACGGCCCGGCATTGGTGACGAACAGCTTGGTGCCGTTGAGAATGAAGTCGTCGCCGTCCGCGGTCGCCGTGGTCTCCTGGTTGGCGGCGTTGCTGCCCGCGTTGGGCTCGGTCAGGCAGTAGGCCCCGAGCCAGTCGCCGCGCGCGAGGGGCTTGAGGTACTTCTCCTTCTGCGCCTCGGTGCCGTAGGTCATGATCGGGAAGCACACCAGGGAGTTGTTGACCGACGCGATGACGCCGTGACTCGCGCACACCCGCGACAGCTCCTCGATCGCGATCACGTACGAGAGATAGTCCATTCCCGCGCCGTCGTACTGCTCGGGGACGAACATGCCGAGCAGCCCCAACTCTGCCATCTTCTTGGTGGTCGCGGCGGGGAACTCGTGCGTTTCGTCGATGTGCGCGGCGATCGGCCGGATCTCGCGCTCGGCGAAGTCGCGCACCATCTCGCGGACCGCCCGCTGATCCTCGGAAAGGTCGAAGGATACGCCCGTGGCGATCGCGACGTCCCCGGTCTTCATCGGACCCCCGCCCGGCCGAGCCCGCTCCGCCGGTGCCGCATCACGAGCGGCCGCCGCCTTCGGGATACTCGTAGAAGCCGTGCCCGGTCTTGCGTCCGAGGCGCCCCGCCTTGACCATCTTTCGCAGCAGCGGGCAGGGGCGGTACTTCGAATCGCCGAGTCCCTGGTGCAGCACCTCCATGATGCTGAGGCAGGTGTCGAGGCCGATCAGGTCGGCCAGCGCGAGCGGCCCCAGCGGATGGTTCATGCCCAGCTTCATCACCGTGTCGATGGAGTCCTTCGAGGCCACGCCTTCCATCAGGCAGTAGACCGCCTCGTTGATCATCGGCATCAGGATGCGGTTCGAGACGAAACCGGGATAGTCGTTGACCTCCACCGGGGTCTTGCCCAGGACCCGGCACAGGTCTTCGACCAGGGCGTAGGTCCCGTCGCCGGTGGCCAGGCCGCGGATGATCTCGACTAGCTGCATCACCGGCACCGGGTTCATGAAGTGCATGCCGATGACACGCTCCGGCCGCCGCGTCACCGCCGCGATCTCGGTGATCGAGATGCTCGAGGTGTTGGAGGCGAGGATCGCGTCCGCCGGCGCCGCGGCGTCGACGGCCTGGAACAGGCCGCGCTTGATCTCGAAGCTCTCGGTCGCGGCCTCGATCACCACCTGGCAGTCGCGTACCTCGTCGAGCTTCACGCCGCCATGGATGCGGCCCAGGATGGAGGCACTGCGCCCCGCCGGCCATTCCTGCTTCTTCGCCACGCGCTCGAGGTTCTTGCCGATGGTCGCGAGCGCGCGATCCACGAACTCGGACCTCACGTCCACCAACCGGACGTCGTAGCCCGACGTCGCGCACACCTGCGCGATGCCGTTGCCCATGGTGCCGCCGCCGACGACGGCGATGGTCTTGATGGCGGCCGCGGGGCCGCTGCTCAGGGGACGGGTCTCGACGCTCATCACACCACCTCCACGGCCAGCGCCACCGCGTTGCCGCCGCCGAGGCAGAGCGTGGCGAGGCCGGTCTTCTTGCCGCGTTCCTGGAGCGCGTAGAGCAGCGTCACCAACACGCGTGCCCCCGAGGCTCCGATCGGGTGACCGAGTGCCACCGCACCGCCGTTCACGTTGACGCGCTCCCAGTCCCAGCCGAGCGCGCGCCCGTCGGCCAGCGCCTGGGCGGCGAACGCCTCGTTCGCCTCGATCAGGTCGAAGTGGTCGATCGTCACTCCCATCGTGGTCATCAGCTTCTGCACCGCGTCGATCGGGGCGAAGAACAGGTCCTTCGGCTCGCCCCCGCCCGTGGCGTAGGCGACCACGCGCGCGATGGGCTTGGCCTTCTTCTGCTTCGCGCGCTCGCCGCTCATCAGCACCAGCGCGGCGCCGCCGTCGTTGAGCCCGGGCGCGTTGCCGGCGGTGATCATGCCGCCGCGGTCGCGGGTCACGGCGGAGAGCTTGGCCAGGGCCTCCGGCGTGGTATCGGGACGCACCGACTCGTCCTTGCTGATGACCACGGGCTCGCCCCTGCGCTGCGGGATGCTCACCGCGGCGATTTCCTTGGAGAACCGGCACTCGGCGATCGCCGCCGCCGCCTTGCGGTGGCTCTGCGCCGAGAACACGTCCAGCTCCTCGCGCTTGAGTCCGGCCTTCTCGGCGGTGTATTGCGCCAGCTCGATCATGTGGCAGTCGTTGAACGAGCACCACAGCCCGTCCAGCACGGCGCCGTCCTTGAGCGTGGTGTCGCCGAGCTTCTGGCCGGTGCGCCCGGTGAACAGGTAGTGCGGGGCGGTGCTCATGCTCTCCTGGCCGCCGGCGACGATGCAGTGCGCGTCGCCGGCCTTGATCGCCTGCGCGCCCATCATCACCGCCTTGAGGCCCGAGCCGCACACCTTGTTGATGGTGACCGCGCCCACCTTGGGGTCGATGCCGGCCTTGAGCTGCGCCTGCCGCGCCGGGGCCTGGCCCTGGCCGCCCTGCACGACGTGGCCCATCAGCACCTCGTCCACCTCGGTGCCGCCGATGCCGGCCCGGGACACGGCCTCCCGGATCGCCACCGCGCCGAGGTCCGAGGCCTTGAGCGGGCTCAACCCGCCGAGGAACTTGCCGATCGGGGTGCGCGCCGCACCCACGATGAAGACGTCAGGATAGCTCGTCATGGGAGAAACCTCGTCGCATCTGGGTTCGAAATACTGGGGTGGGAGGTCGGCCGGATACTACACCAAAGGCCGCACCAGGACACCCCGGGACACTACCGCCGATAGCGCTGTTTCAGACTCCCCCAGGTGGAAACCAGCACCGGCGTCACGGTGTCGGCGACCGCCACGCTCGCGGCGTAGACGAAGTCGCCGTTGCCGCTCCCGTCCCCGTCGGCCGCGATCCCCGCCGCGAAGAATTCCACGCCGCCCAGGTCCGCATCGGGCGCGGTCCAGTCCACGCTCCATTCCGCAGAGTCCCTGACGCCGGTGCGCGTTCCCGCGGCCAGGTGCTCGACGTATCGGCGGGTCGGATGACTTGTGGTGCCCGCCGTGATCTGGGAGTTCTCGCCGCCGACCAGCGCGAACACCCCCGCGCCGTCGCCCGTGACGGCGCTGACCGCGGTCAGCTGAAACCCCCACTTCGGAGCGGGCAGCGCCGCGGTTTGCGACGACACGACGCGGACCGTGATCCGGTAGGTGGCGCCCTCGCGGTAGAGCGGCGGCGCCCCGAGGATCCGCAGCTCGCCGCCGAGGTTCATGGCGAAGTCGCCGTGACAGGCCAGGCAGTCCGCCTCACCCGGGTCGCCCGCGTATCCGGCCGGGGGTCCGGTCGTCAACCCGTAGGCCGCCACCGCCGCGCCGAACGTCGCCAGCAACGCGGTGAGCCAGCGTGTCACGGTGCGCATCGGCGCCTCTCCTGGGCCTCGAGGGAAACGGGTGGACCGGGCGGTCGACGCATGAATCGGGCCGCTCGCGGCAAGCGGCGAGGGACGACGGCCACACCTTGCGACGCAGCGATTTGCGGCGTGAACAGCCGGGGTGAACAGGGTGGGGCAGGAGGCCTTCCTGACGGCCGCGGCGGCCGGCCTGCGCGTTTGTCAGAAGTCCGCGCCCGCGATCGGCCGGGCGCGACCAGCTCGGCCAGTCGGTCTCAGCCGGGGAGATCGCGGCCGGCCGGCGGACGCACCAGCGCGATGCTCGCGGTGTGGCCGTGCAGGAAGTTGCGCCCTCCGACCGGCCCGATCTCCCCGGCGCACGACATCCCCGCCGCGGGCACCGCGCCGCCCAGCGCCTCCTGCAGCACCGTGATGTCACCGTGGGGGCGGCCGTAGAGCCCGCGGCCGCGGCCGTTGCAGAGGAACAGGAACGCCGCGTGCGGCGGCGAATCCACGACCTGGGGCGAGAGCAGCAGCTCGAGATCCTCGCGTGCGGTCTCGGCGTCGCGCACGTGGAGGCGGATGCGCTCGTGATCGGGCAGGTGATCGCCGACCGCGAGCACGCCGCGGTCGCGGTCGGCGCCGAGCAGGTTGCGGATCAGGTAGTCCCCCTGGCCCGAGGCGCCCCCGCGCGCCGGCCGCCCGACGTAGAGCCCGTGGCGCAGACGCTCGCGCTCGCGCTCGCCGAGCGCGTGCAGCACCTGTTCGACCCGCTCGAGCGCGGGCTGTCCATCGAGCTCGACGACGAGGTGGCCCTCGGCGCGCGTCACCTCGAGCGCCGGGCCGATCGGACGGCAGCCCTGCGACACCACGACGTCCACCCGCAACGCACCGCGCAGCGCGACCGCGACCCCGCCCTCCGCGCCGATCCAGTCGTTGAGCAGCAGCGCGTTGGCGTGCGGGCGCACGCCGGCGCTCGCCATACCGCCCACCACCCGCAGTCCGCGGGCATGGCGGTCGATCGCCGCCAGCACCGGCTCGACCGCGAGCGAGAAGGGATCGCCGAGCAGCAGCAGCAGCTCCGCGCCTGTGGCACCCGGCGCGAGACGTCCGAAGGCGAGCGGGTCGTCGGCTTCCTCCCACCCCTCGTGGAGCAGCACGAACGGGCGCAACTCGACCCCGGGCAGCCGCCCCGCGATGACCGCGAGGGCGGGGCCGCCCTCGATCTCCTCGCTGCCGGCGACGACGCCGGCGGCGCTGCAGCCGATCAGGCAGCCGGGGGCCAGCCGCTCGCGCACCGCGGCGGCGATGGCCTCGACGCCGGGGACGTGGGGGGCCGAGAAGAACACCGCGGCGAGATCCACCACGCCGGGACCCAGGGCCTCACGGACCGCGGTCGCGGCCTCGGAGCCGGCCGCGGCCGGCTCCCTGGTGAGCGAGCGCGCCGATGCCCAGCGCATCGCCACCACGTCAATCGTCCCGCAGGATCTCGCGCGCGATCACCAGGCGCTGGATCTCGCTCGTGCCCTCGCCGATCTCCATCAGCTTGGCATCGCGGTGCATGCGCTCGATCGGCAGGTCGCGCATGTAGCCGATGCCCCCGTGGATCTGGATCGCCTTGTCGGTGACCCAGTTGGAAGTCTCGCTCGCGAACAGCTTGGCCATCGAGGCCTCTTTCACGTACTCCTGCCCCGCGTCCTTGAGCACCGCCGCCTGGTACACCAGCAGGCGCGACGCCTCGATCCGCATCGCCATCTCGGCGAGCATGAAGCGGATCGCCTGGAATTTGGCGATGGGCTGGCCGAACTGCACGCGCTGCTTGGCGAACTGGAGCGAATGCTCGTAGGCGCCCCGCGCGATGCCGAGTGCCATCGCGCCGATCGAGATGCGGCCACCGGCGAGCGTGCGCAGGAAGGCCTTGAATCCGGTCGAGGGGTCCCCGATGAGATTGTCCTTCGGCACGAAGCAGTCCTCGAACACCAGTTCCACCGTGTCGGAGCCGCGATGGCCCATCTTCCGCTCGCGCTTCCCGACGCGGAAGCCGGGTGTCGCGGTGTCGAGGATGAAGGCCGAAATGCCCTTGGCGCCCATGCCCGGGGTGGTGCGCGCGGTGAAGGTGACGTACTTCGCGACGCTGCCGTTGGTGATGTAGATCTTCGAGCCGTTCACCCGCCAGCCGCCTTCGACCTTCTCGGCTCGGGTCTGCGTGCCGCCGGCGTCGGACCCCGCCCCGGATTCGGTGAGGCCGAAGGCGCCCAGCGCTTCGCCCTTGGCCATCGGCATCAGGAACTTCATCTTCTGCTCCTCGGTGCCGAACGCCGAGACCGGCCCGCAGCCGAGCGACACGTGCGCCGCCAGCGTGATGCCGGTCGAGGCGCACACGCGCGAGATCTCCTCGACCGCGATGATGTAAGCGAGCGTGTCGAGCCCCGCGCCCCCGTACTTTTCCGGGAACGGCAGGCCGAGGAAACCCAGCTCCGCCATCCGCCTCACGACGTCCGCCGGGAATTCCTCCCGTTCGTCGATCTCGGCCGCGCGGGGAGCGACCACCTCGTCGGCGAACTTGCGCGCCATTTCGCGCACCTGCAGATGTTCTTCCTTCAGCTCCAGCATCGAGGCGGGACTCCATCGTTGGGCGCGCGCCTCGCCCCTCGCGGCGAAACGGGGCCTGCCATGCGCGCGCGATGCACTTCCCAGGGAGCAGCGAACGACACGCGACTCTACCCCAACCCGCCCCCCGCCCGCGAGCGCGCAGGCCGAAAATGCGCGCGCCAGCGGGCCGCAGCGGGCGGGGACCGGAGCGTGTGCCGCTCGATCGAGATCCGTGCCCGGCGGGCCTCCGCGGGCGTGGACCTGCGCGCGGGCCGCTCGGCCTCGCCTTCCTGGCGAGGCCTCGCTTGTCCTCGGCGCGCCCGCCAGTCCCTGGCTCCTGCGCGCCTGCGGAGCCCACGCTCCGGTCCCCGCCCGCTGCGACCCGCTGACGGACGTGGGGACGGCTCTCCGGTCCCCGCCCGCGGAGGCCCGCCGAGCACGGAGTCCGATCGAGCGGCCCGCAGCGCTGGGCGAGCGTCAGCCTCACACCTCGAGCGGGGCGGCTTCGATGAGTCGCCGGCCGAGCGCGCGAGCGCGCTCGAGGAGTGCCGGATCGCGCGCGACGCTGCCGGCGTCGTTGTCCTCGTGCTGCCAGGCGAGCGTCTCCTCCCAGCGCGCGCCGATCCACTTGAGGAAGCCGCGCACGCTGCGCTCCGCCAGGTCGTAGCGGTGACGCGTGCTGCAGGCCGTGACGAAGGCGCCGCGGCGCGTCCGCGGCCACAACGGCCGGAAGCCCTCGCCGCCGCCGGGTCTCCTCACCAGCGGCGTGATGCAGTTGCAGCGGTCCATGACCAGCTTGAGCTGCGCGCTCACCGCGTCGAAGTAGATCGGCGAGCCGACGACCACCGCGTGGGCGTCGCGCAGCGCCGCGTAGACCCCGTCCATGTCATCGTGGAACACGCAGAAGCCGGTGGTGGCGTCGGGCCCGCACGCCTGGCAGGGCTTGACCTCGAGCCCGTCGCAGACGACGTGGGTCGCCTCGCCGCCGGCCGCGCGGGCGCCGTCGCACACCGCCTCGAGCAGCAGGTCCACGCTGCCCCCGCGCACCGGGCTGCCATCGAGCGCCACCAGCGACCTGCCCCGCGCGCTCACCACCCCGCGCTCCGCCGGCTCAGCGCTTGCGCGCGGCGGTCTTGCGCCCGCGGGCGCCGGACCCCGCCTGGCGCGGGCGCGCCGCACTCGCGGCGCGGGCGCGTGGCGCGCGCTTCGCCGCCGCCTTCGCGCGCTTCGCGGCGGGCTTCGCGCGCCGCGCGCGGGACGCCGGAGCCGGACGCCCGGCGGCGGGGCGGCCGGCCGCGGAGGTCGCTCGCGGCGCCGGCAGGTACGGCGGCGGCGCCGGACGGCGCTCGGGCGCCGGCGCCAACGCCTCGGCGCCGTGGCGCTCGACGAACCACCCGCGGATGTAGTCGGCGATGTCCTGGGTCGAGGCGCCCGGACCGAACAGGCGTCCCACGCCGTCGCGTCCCAGGGTGGCCATGTCCTCGGCGGGGATGATGCCGCCGCCGGTGAGCAGGCGGTCCCCGATGCCGCGCTCGCGCATCAGGCGCAGCACCTCGGGAAACAGCGTCATGTGCGCGCCCGAGAGGATCGAGAGCGCCACGACGTCGACGTCCTCCTGTACCGCCGCCTCGACCACCTGCTCAGGGGTCTGATGCAGCCCCGTATAGATGACCTCCATGCCGGCGTCACGCAGCGCCGCGGCCACGACCTTGGCGCCGCGATCGTGACCGTCGAGGCCCGGCTTGCCCACCAGCACACGAATCTTGCGTGGCATCGGCTCCCCCCCGCGGCCCCGGCCGGCCTCGCCGCCGCGGCAGGCGGGGCGGGCGGCCGGACGTCGCCGCGGCCTTCAGGTGGTCCTTGGCGAGCCCCGCCCGAAGCGGGTCGGGGCCTATTCGTATTCCGGCTCGTCCTCCGGCATCGAGGCCAGCAGCGCCGCCGTTTCCTCGTCGCGCCTGCGGGCTTCGGCGAAATCTCCCGCGGTGGGGGGCATCGCGTTCCCGTCCGCGTCTCGCGGCACGCGCACCACCCGGCGCGCCAGCAGGTCCAGCGCCGCCCGCGCCGCATCCTCGGTCTCGAAAGCGAGCGCGCGATAGTCGCCGTCGCGCCCGATCGCCTCCAGGCGCCATGGATCCACATCCGGCGCGCCGCGCATCACGCGCGCGCCGACCAGGTCGCCGCGATCGAAGCGCGGCGGCGGGGCGCAGCTCGAGATGCGCCCCCGCGGGCCCGGCCCCCCGGCCGCCCCCAGCCCCGGCATCAGGTGCGCCGTGGCGTCGGACACACCCACGACGCCGGTGGCGCATGCGGCCGCGGCGTCGTCCTCGTCGCCCGCGGGCGGGATCAGCCGTACGCCGTCGCCCTGGGGCATCAGCACCCAGCCATCCGAGGTGAGCGCTGCCGCCGTCCGATCCTCCACGCCCGTCAACTCGTCCGCCCGCTCCTCCGCCTCATCCGTCATGACCGGCGGCATCGGCATGCGTGGCCCCTCGTCCCTGCGGCCGGACACCAGGCGTAGCCCCCAGCCGAGGGCTCCGGCAGCGAGCCCGAGGACCACCAGGGTGCCGATCGGGATCTCCATGGGGACCCCCTAGCCTGGACTATTCATGAGCCCGCCGCCGGCGACCGCGATCTGCGCGCCATCCGCGGCGTCGTTCCACCGGCCGCTTCCTCGACGTGAGCGACACGGGACCCGCTTCGCGGGTGCCCCTTGCGGCCGGTCGAACTCCTTGCGGCTGTCGCGCATCTCGCGGTCTCGGCTGGCGGCACTGAATCGTCCAGGCTAGAAGTCGGCGCTCTCGACGTGATCGCCGAACACTTCGCGCATCGCGCCCCGGATCTCGCCCTCGGAGGCGTAGGCCCGGGCGCAATCCAGGATCTTCTCCATCAGGTTGGCCTCGCCCGGGGCGGTGCGGGCGGCCGCGGTGAGGCTCTCGAGCGCGGCGGTACAGGCGCGCTCGTCCCGGGTGCGGCGCAACTCGGCCAGCGCCCGGCGCTGCCCCTCCTCGACCTCCTCGCCGATGACCATGATCGGGATCTCGAGTTTCTCGCCCGGTTCGACGTACTCGTTGACGCCGACGATGACGCGCTGCTTGCGCTCCATCTCCTGCTGGTACTGGTACGCCGCCGCCGCGATCTCGCTCTGGAAGAACCCGCGCTCGATCCCCGCGACCACGCCACCCATGCCGGCGATCCGGCGGAAGTAGTCCTCCGCCCGGGCTTCCAGCTCGTTGGTCAGGCTCTCGACGTAGTACGAGCCGGCGAGCGGGTCGATCGTCTCGGTGACGCCGATCTCGTGGGCGATGATCTGCTGCGTGCGCAGCGCGATCTTCACCGCCTTGTCGCTCGGCAGCGCGATCGTCTCGTCCATCGAGTTGGTGTGCAGCGACTGGGTGCCGCCCAGCACCCCGGCAAGCGCCTCGAAGGCCGTGCGCACGATGTTGTTCTCGGGCTGCTTGTCCCACAGCGAGCAGCCGGCGGTCTGGGTGTGGAAGCGCATCAGCCACGACTCGGGGCGCTTCGCGCCGAAGCGCTCGCGCATGTGGCGCGCCCAGATGCGGCGCGCGGCGCGCAGCTTGGCGATCTCCTCGAAGAAGTCGAGGTGGCTGTTCCAGAAGAACGACAGCCGCGGCGCGAAGGCGTCGATGTCGAGCCCGCGCGCGAGGCACTCCTCGACGTAGGTGAAGCCGTCGGCGAGCGTGAACGCCAGCTCCTGCACGGCGGTCGAGCCCGCCTCGCGGATGTGGTAGCCGGAGATCGAGATCGTGTTCCACTGCGGCACGCGGCGGGTGGCGAACTCGATCAGGTCCACGATGATGCGCAGCGAGGGCCGCGGCGGAAAGCACCAGCACTTCTGCGCGATGTACTCCTTGAGGATGTCGTTCTGCAGCGTGCCGCGCAGGCGCTCGAACGGCACCCCGCGCTTCTCGGCGTTCGCCAGGTAAAAGGCGAACATGATCGCGGCCGGGCCGTTGATCGTCATCGAGGTCGAGATCGCGCCCGGGTCGATCCCGTCGAGCAGGATCTCCATGTCGCGCAGGCTGTCCACCGCCACGCCGCACCTGCCGACCTCGCCGTGCGCCTTGGGGTGGTCCGAGTCGTAGCCCATGATCGTGGGGTTGTCGAAGGCGATCGAGAGCCCGGTCTGCCCGTGCTCGAGCAGGTAGTGGTAGCGCTCGTTCGACTCCCGCGGCGTGCCGAAGCCGGCGAATTGCCGCATGGTGAACGTGCGCCCGCGGAACATGTTGTCCCGGATGCCGCGCGTGTACGGGTAGGCGCCGGGGAAACCCAGATCGCGCCCCAGATCCATACCCGCGAGATCCTCGGGCGTGTAGAGCGGCTTGATCGGGATCCCGGAGATCGTGAACGGGTAGAGGTCCGGCCGCTCTTTCACCCGCGCGTAGCGCTCCTCCCAGGCGCGAGCCTGGGTCGCCCACGAACGCCCCCGCGCCCCGCCGTCACCGGCGCTCGTAGCCGGACGGGAGCGCTCGCCGTTCGCGCCCGGCCGCACCGCTGACCGGCCGGACGTCACACGACCGCCGCCCCCCGAGGTGCTGCGGGAGCGCGAATGAACGCGGCGTCGGCTGGTGGTGCGGCTGGCCATGGATGCTCTCCTCTCCTGCCGAAGGCTGGCGCGAAGGGAAGCCCGAACTCGCGCGCGAGGCGCCACGAGCACAGACGCGAGCCCCGCTCGCCCAGAAACCGCTTGAGGTTACGGCCCGCGTCGAGGACCGGTCAAGCGCACGGCGTCCGCCAGCAGGCCGCAGCAGGCGGGGACCGGAGCGCGGGCCCCGCAGACGCGCAGGAGCCAGGGATGGCGGGCGCGTCGAGGATAAGCGAGGCCTCGCCAGGAAGGCGAGGCCGAGCGGCCCGCGCGCAGGTCCCCGCATGCTGCGGCCCGCCGAGCACGGAGTCCGATCGAGCGATCCGAAGCGCGCAGGTCCCCGCATGCGGAGGCCCGCCAGGCACCGAGCCCGATCGAGCGGCCCCCGCCGCGCGTCATTGCGAGTGTTGGCCGCCGTCCGGCGAGACTCCCGCCGCCTCCAGCAGCCGCGCCAGCGCCTGGTGCGGCGTGAAGCGCCGGTCCACCAGGGCCTCCAGCGTCGTCGTCCACAGGTCTGCCGGGAGGACGCCCTGGAAGTCCCGCCACAGCCGGTCGCGCAGCAGATCGCGCAGGCGCTGCTCCAACCGCTGGCGGCGCCGGCGGTCCAGGCCCCCGTGCCCGCGCAGGAACTCCAGGTGCTCCTCGAAGCGCTCGATCACCTCCGCCACCCCATCGCCGCGCGTCGCGACCGTGAGCAACACCGGCGGCTGCCACGAGCTGCGCGCCGCGCGCAGCTCCAGCGCCGAGCGCACCGCGAACGCGCCGCGCTCCGCTCCCTCGCGGTCGGCCTTGTTGATCACGAACAGGTCGCCGATCTCCATCAGCCCCGCCTTCATCGCCTGCACACCGTCGCCCGATTCCGGCACCAGCACCACCGCCGTGCTGTCGGCCGTCTGCGCCACCTCCAGCTCGCTCTGGCCCACGCCCACCGTCTCGATCAGGATGCGCCGGAAGCCCGCCGCATCGAGCACGTCGCACACCTGCGCCGTGTGCACCGCGAGCCCGCCGAGGCTCCCGCGCGTCGCCATCGAGCGGATGAACACGCCCGGATCTCCCGCCAGCTCGCCCATCCGCACGCGGTCGCCGAGCAGCGCGCCGCCGCTGAACGGGCTGGTCGGATCCACCGCCACGATCGCCACCATCTCGCCCCGCGCGCGGAACCCCAGCGCCAGGCGCGTGACCAGGGTGCTCTTGCCCGCGCCCGGCGGTCCGGTGATGCCGATGCGGAAGGCCTCGCCGCCGTGGGCGAAGCAGGCGTCGAGGATCTGGACCGCCCCGGGCGCCTCGTTCTCGACCAGCGAGATCGAGCGCGCCAGCGCCACACGGTCACCCCGCAGCGTGCGGCGGACGAGCTGCTCGGTGCTCGGGGTGTCGGTCATGGGCTCTCGCGGGCGGCGATCGCGGCCGATCGCGCGGGTCTGCGACACGGCCGGCGCGCGGGCCTCAGCGCCGGAACGTACGTGCGGCGCGCGAGGACGGTCAAGCGCTCACGCGCTCCGGCTCGCTGCGATCACCATCGACTCCAGCACGTGGCGCGCGATGCGCTCGGCGGCGTGCGGCTGCGCCAGCCGGCCGGCGGCCTCGCGCGCCCGCCCGCGCGCCTCGGTGTCGGAGAGCCAGCGTGCGGTGGTGGTGAGCACGTCGGCGATGGACTCGGCGTGCACCGCCGCGCCACCGCCCACCAGGTAGTCGGCGTTGCGCGCCTCCTGGCCCGGCGTGGGCCTGAAGACCACCAGCGGCACGCGCTTGACCAGCGCCTCGGCGCAGGTGAGCCCGCCCGCCTTTCCGACCACGACATCGCAGGCCTCGAGCAACACGTCCACCTCGTCCGTGAAGCCGAGCGCCCGCACCCGCCCCGCCCGCGCGGCCGCGAGCTGCTCGACCTCGTGCTTGAGCTTGGCATTCGTGCCGCACACCACCACGACGATCGGCTGCTGGGCAAGGGCCGCCAGCGCCGAGGCCAGCTCGACCAGCGGACCGACGCCGCCGCCGCCGCCCATCACCAGCACCACCGGCCGGCCGGGATCGAGGTCCAGCCGCGCGCGGGCTGCCTCGCGCCCCAGCCGCTGCTCGAACTTGGGGTCCACGGGAATCCCCGTCACCACGATGCGCTCGCGCGACACCCCGTGGCCCTCCAACTCCGTCGCCACGCGGTCGCTGGCGACGAAATACCAGTCCACGTGCGGAAACGCCCAGAACGGATGGGCCGTGAAATCGGTGATCACGCAGTAGAGCGGCACCGGCAGGCGACCGCGGCCGCGGATCGGCGACAGCGCTTCGACCGGGAGGAAATGCGTGCACACCACGGCATCCGGGCTCTCGCGCTCGAGCACCCGCACCAGGCGGCGCAGGTTCATGCGGTCGAGGGCCAGGCGTACCGGCGCCGTGCTGCGGTTGATCGGGGCGATCGCCCACGAGTGGTAGAGCGCGCCCCACAGCCGCGGCGCGCGGGCGGCCATCGCGTTGTAGGACGTGGCGTAGGTGCCGCGGTAGAGCCGCGAGGCGAACACCAGCGTGTCCACCTCGCGCACCGTCGCGGACGGTGATTGCGCGCTGATCGCCGCCGCCAGCGCCTGGGCGGCGCGCTTGTGGCCGCTGCCGGCGGTGGCGTGCAGGATCGCGATGCGCGCGCCGGCCGGCGCCGCACCGGCGGCGAGGGTCTCCACCGCCACCACGCCGCCACCCACCGGCGGAAACAGCACCTCCCCACCGGAGGACTGCCGCCAGCGCGCGCGCCACCAGCGCCGCTGCGCCCGCAGGCGCGCCCGCCAGCGCTGGGTGAGACGGGCCGGGATGCGGAAGTTGCCGATGCGCGGCACCTTCATGCGTGGCTCCTTGCCGTCACTCCGTCACCGCATTGCGGTAGTGCCGGAGCGTCGCGCCGTCGGGGCCCATCTGGATCGCCACCACGTCGATTCTCACCGGGCTCGCTTCCTCCCGTTCCAGCGCGCGGGCGGCGCGCGCCAGCCGCAGGCACTTGGCGCGGTCCACCGCCAGCGCCGCCCCGCCGTAGTCGGCGCGGCCGCGGAGCTTCACCTCGACGATCACGCGCGCCGGACCGTCCGCGGCGATCAGGTCCACCTCCACGCCGCCGACGCGCGCGTTGCGCGCCACCACCTCGATGCCGGCCAGCTCCAGGAAGGCGGCCGCCAGCCGCTCGCCCGCGTCCCCTCGAGCGCGTGTCGTTGCCATACGCGTGACCTCGCGGGGGCGTTCCGGCGGGAGCGCTGGGGCAGTCTAACCGAGGGGAAGCCCCGGCACACACACCGGGGCGAAGGAGTAGCGGTGGAGCGGGCAGGGACCGAGCCGCCCGAGCGCCTCGAGGTGCTCGGGCGTACCGTAGCCCTTGTGGCGCGCGAACCCGTAGGCGGGCCACACCCGATCGAGGCGCGTCATGATCCGATCGCGCACCACCTTGGCGAGGATCGAGGCGGCGGCGATCGAGAGCAGGCGCGCGTCGCCCCCGATCACCGCGTGCTGGCGGCAGCTCAGCCCCGGCACCGTGTCCACGCCGTCGACCAGCACGACATCGGGAACCAGCCGCAGCCGCGCCACCGCGCGACGCATGGCCTCGAGGCTGGCCCGCCGGATGTTGATCCGGTCGATCGCCCGCGGGCCCAGCACCGCCCACGCGAACGCCCGGGCCTCCTGCGTGACCCGGGCGTAGAGCAACTCCCGCGCCTCGGCCGGGAGCTGCTTGCTGTCATTGAGTCCATCCCAGCAACCCGCGCGATCGAGCATCACGGCGGCGGCGACCACCGGGCCCGCGAGCGGGCCGCGCCCGGCTTCGTCCACCCCCGCCACCGCCACCGCGTCGCCCGCGATGCGGGACTCGGCGCGCCGCAGCCGGCGCCAGGCGGCCGCGGTCACTTCGTCCCGATTTCCCCCGCGGAGCGCACCTGCGACAACCGGGCGGCCTTGCCGGTCTTGTTCCGCAGGTAGAAGAGCTTGGCGCGGCGCACGCGCGAGTGCTTCAGGATCTTGATCTCGCCGATGGTCGGCCCGTGCAGCGGAAAGGTCCGCTCCACCCCGACGCCCTCGCTGATCTTGCGCACGGTGAAGCTCTTTCGCAGTCCGCTCCCCCGCACGTTGATGACGTCTCCGCGGAACTTCTGCTGCCGGGTCTTGTCGCCCTCGATCACGCGGACCGAGACTTCGACGGTGTCCCCGGGCGCGAGGCCCGGGCGATCGGTCTTGGACTGGGCGGCGTCGAGCTTCTCGATCAGGCCCATGGACGGGCTCCTTTCTCACGTGTCATCCGGCGAGGGGCCGGAGCATCAAAAACGGCCCGGGAGTATAGGCGAAGACCGGTCCCGCCACCAAGTGCGACGGCGCCCGCCAGCGGGCCGCAGCGGGCGGGGACCGGATCCGCCCCCCGCGCCGCCCGCCTGCTCAGCCCGGCGTGGGTCCCGCGACCGGGTGCGGGGGCACGCTCGCGGATCGTACGCCGGCGCCCACCCGCTTCGCCCTCAGCGCCGCGACCCGCGCCCGGGGCCAGCCTCGGCCAGCCGGCGCAGGAAGGCGCGGTCCTCGGCGCTCAGGTCCGCGCCCTCGAGCAGCTCCGGGCGGCGCTCGGACGTCCGCCGGAGCGCATCCTCGCGGCGCGACCGCGCGATCGCGGCGTGGTCGCCCGACAACAGCACCTCCGGCACCTTCCAGCCGCGGTACTCGGCGGGGCGGGTGAAGTACGCGGCGTCGAGCAGTCCGGAGTGGAAGGAATCGCCCTCGACCGAGTCGAAGCTCCCGACCACCTCGGGCAGCAGCCGCGCCACCGCGTCCACCACGCACAGCGCGGCGGGCTCCCCGCCTGACAGCACGAAGTCGCCGATCGACAGCTCCTCGTCCACCAAGTGCTCGCTGACCCGCTCGTCCACCCCCTTGTAGCGCCCGCAGACCAGCACCAGGTGCTCGAGCGCGGCGTACTCGAGGGCCACGTCCTGCGTCATGCGCCGGCCCTGGGGGGACAGCAGCACGACGCGCGCGCCCGGCGGCCGCGCTCCGCGCTCCCCCACGGCGAGCGACTGGAGGGCGCGGTCGATCGGCTCGACCTTCATGATCATGCCCACGCCGCCGCCAAAGGGATAGTCGTCCGTGCTGCGGTGGCTGTCGTCCGTGAATTCGCGCAGGTGGACGATGTCCACCGTGAGTCTTCCCTTCTCGCGCGCGGCGCGGATCATGCCCTCCGCCAGCGCCGGGGGGAACATGTCGGGAAAGATGGTGAGCAGCGAGATCTTCAACGTGGTCGTCCTGTCACAGGTCCTCGAGTCCCGCCGGGAGTACTACGGTGATCACGCCGGCCGCGAGGTCGACGCGTTTGAGCACCTCGGGGGCAGCGGGGATCATCAGTTCGCGCTCGCCCCGCACCACGTATACCGGGTGGGCACCCGTCTGGATGATGTCCTCGAGCGTGCCGAGCATGCGCCCCTCGTCGGTTTCCACCCGCAGCCCGAGCAGCTGGAACGTGTACGCGACGCCCGGCCCCGGATCGGGCAGACGCTCGCGCTCCACCCACAACTCGCCGGAGGCGAGCGCGACCGCGCCCTCGCGATCCGCGACACCCGCGAAGCGCGCCAGCATGCGCGGCACCGCGGCCCGCGCGGCCTCCAGGGTGAGCGTCCGGGTCTCGCCGCGGCGTCCGCGCCAGACGAAGTCCCGGATCTCCAGCAGTTCGCCCGGCTCGAGGGGGCAGCTGTCGAGGGTCAACTCGCCGCGCAGGCCGTGCGCGCGCCCGACGCGCCCGATGCGGACCAGCGACACGCGTCCGGCTTCCGGCCTAGTCGGCGATCTCGAGGTCCGCGCGCCGCCCGACCCGCAGCGCCGCGGCCGACAGCGCCAGGCGCAGCGAGCGCGCGGTTCGGCCCTGCTTGCCGATGACGTGCCCGAGATCGTCGGGATGGACGTGCAACTCGAAACAGGCGTCATCGCCGGGCTCGAGGACCTCCACCCGGACGTCATCCGGGTGGTCCACCATCCCGCGGGCCATGTAGGCCACCAGCTCGCGGAGCCTCAGATCCTCGTCGCCGGCCTCGCTTCGGACGGGTGCGGGCCGCTCGGCCGGGCGCTCGGCGGTGCGCTCGCGGTCCTCGCGGACCGGGCGCTCGTCAGGGGCGTCCGCGTCGACCCGGACCGGGCGCTCGTCAGGGGCGTCTGCGTCGACCCGGACCGGGCGCTCGTCAGGGGCGTCCGCATCGACCCGGACGGGGCGCTCGGCTCGAACGATAGTCTCAGCCCCACCAGGAGGTAGAGGGTGGTCCACAGGCCCCACGCTAGGAGCGTCGGTCCCGGACGGTTGAGGTGCAGGACCGCGACTCCGCTTGCGCAGAGGGCGGCCCCATTGGCCCACAGAAGAAGAACGGTCGTCGTCTGGCATTGGATCAGTCTCGCTACTCGGTGGTTGCTGTGGTCCTTGCCGCCCGCGTAGATTTTGCGGCCTTCGCGTAGGCGGTTGACCACCACGAAAATCATGTCGAACGCGGGATAGGCGAGCAGCAGCAGGGGTCCGAGCCGGCCCCAGCCGTGCGGGGCGCCCATGTAAGCGAGCACCGCGGACGCACCCAGACTATACCCCAGGAACAGGCTTCCGGCGTCCCCCAGAAAAACCCTGGCCCGGGGGAAGTTGTAGCGCAGGAACCCCAGGCAGGCGCCGGCGAGGGCGAGTTGCGCGGCGGCGAGCCCAAACGCGCCGCGCGCGGCGGAGGTCCAGGCAAACCCGGCGAAGGCGATGGCGGCGAGCCCCGCGACCACGCCGTTCATGTTGTCGAGGAAGTTGACCGCGTTCATCAGCGCCACCAGCGCCAGCAAGGTGAGCGCGGCATCGAGTGGGGCCCCGAATCCCAGCGCGGGCACCCCGCAGCCGGCGAGCAGGAGCACCCCCGCCGCCGACTGCCCCAGCAGCTTCAGCGCCGGGCGCATGCCGAAACGGTCGTCCCCCAGGCCCAGACCGAGCACGAGCAGGGAGCCGGACAGCAGGAGCAGCGCCTCGCGATGAAGCCCCGGATGGGAGGTCACGTAGGCGATGGCCCATCCCGCGACTGCGGCGAGGAACACCACCGCGCCCCCGAGCAGGGCGGTGGCCGAGGTGTGGAGCTTGCGGGCTTCCGGGTGGTCGAGGTAACCCGTGGCCCAGGCCAGCCGGATGCCGAGCGGCATCAGCACCAGGGAGAGCAGGCAGGACACCGCGAACGCGGCTGCGAGCGCCACCCGATCAGCCTTTCGTCATCACGCCGTGAGGTGGATCAGGCCGTGGCCAGCCCGGCCGGATCGTGAACCCCGGTCGGCTCGGCCATGTGACGGATCGTGATCTCGAGCAGCTCGTCGAGCGAGACCTCCGGACGATAGCCGACCAGCGCGCCGATCTTGCGCAGGTCGGGCACGCGCCGGCGCATGTCCTCGAAGGACGGCCCGTACGCTTCGTCATAGGGAACCAGCTCGATGCTCGAGCGGCTGCGGCACATCCGGCGGATGCGCTCGGCCAGCTCCAGCACGCTGACCTCTTCGTCGGTCCCGATGTTGAAGATCTCCCCGTGGGCGCGCGGCTCATCCGCCAGGAGCAGCACGCCGCGGACCACGTCGGCCACCGCGGAGAAGCAGCGCGTCTGCAGGCCGTCGCCGAAGACCAGGATCGGCTCGTCGCGCAGCGCGCGGGCGATCATGTTCGGAATGACCATGCCGTAGGCGCCGCTCTGGCGCGGACCGCAGGTGTTGAAGCAGCGCACCACCGAGACCTGCAGCCCGCGCTGCTGCCAGTAGGCCTGGGCCAGGCATTCGTCCACGGCCTTGCCGCAGGCGTACGCCCAGCGCAGCTTGTGGCTCGGGCCCATCAGGCGGTCGTCGTTCTCCGAGAACGGGACATCCACGCCCTTGCCATACACCTCGCTGCTCGAGAACACCACGACCTCGCGGCGGTGGGTGTCGCAGGCTTCGAGCACCACTTCGGTGCCGCGGATGTTGGTGATCAGCGAGCGCAGCGGATTCTCGAGCACGTAGCGCACCCCGACCGCAGCCGCGAGGTGGAAGACGCG
>MFFQ01000068.1:0-4208 GCA_001780165.1 Candidatus Eisenbacteria bacterium RBG_16_71_46
GGCATAGCCAAGTGGTAAGGCGAGGGTCTGCAAATCTCACCGGCTGGTTTTTCAACGAGAGCGCGCAAGGCGCATCGCCACAACTGAATACCTCTATCGCCCTAGCGAGTTGCGGCGCTGGGGCGATGTGCTTCTAGGGGACTCGAGAGGACAGGAGAGGACCCGTTGGGACTTTGAGACGGTAGCAAACGGTAGCCGGTCGGACCGGGGGCGAACGCCCCCTCGCCGTGAACCGAGACGCCGATTCCGGCCTGCCCCGTCGATGGAGGGGGTTGACGGGCAAGCCCACCAAGGAACCGCGACCGCTGGCGGCGGCCGGCCTCTCTGCATGACGGCAAGCCGCGGACCAACGGTGGCTTGACGGCTTTAGCATATTTGCTAAAGTGTGAGGGCCCCCGGGCGCACCAAGGAGAGGGTGGGTCAGGGACGATGCCGAACGTCATCTTCTTCCGGGAAGCGGACGGAAGTACTCCGATGCTGGACTGGCTCGATCGGCTGCCGCAAAGGGCGAGAGTGCAGTGCATCGGCAAGATCGAGCTACTCAAGGCCCGTGGGCACGAGCTGCGGCGGCCGCACGCGGACTATCTGCGCGACGGGATCCACGAGCTCCGGGCGAAGTCCCAGGGGGTCAACTACCGCATGCTGTACTTCTTCTCCGGGCGACAGGCGGTCGTTCTGTCCCACGGAATCGCGAAACAGCAGTCCGCCGTGCCACCCATCGAGATCGAGCGGGCGAGGCGAAGGAGGCAGGCCTTCGAGGCCAAGCCGCAGCGCCACACACACAAGGAGACATGAGCATGGCCGGCAAGAAGCGTCGCGCAACGACTGACGCGGTGGAGATCCTCCATCGCCGGTATGTCGCTGGCCGACCCGACCAGGAAGCAGCACTCGAAAGTGCGCGCCTCAACGCCGCCATCGCACAGGGAATCTACGACCTGCGCACGAAGGCGGGCCTGACGCAGAAGCAACTGGCGGAGCTCGTCGGCACCGCGCACTCAGTCATCTCACGGCTCGAGGATGCTGACTACGAAGGGCACTCGCTCCGGATGCTGCAGCGCATTTCGGCTGCCCTGAACCGGCGCGTTGAGGTGGCGTTCGTGCCCGTGGCCCGCGGGCGACGGGTGCGTGCCCAGCGCAAGGCGACCGCGTAGGTACGCGTGAATCGGGGGAACTCCCCCGGCCAGCCCGGAGGGCGAGGGGGCGATGTTCGAGAGTCTCGCCCTCCGGCTGCTCATCAAGAGATTGGGTGCGCCCTCGACGCGAAGGGCGTCGCTCATCCGCGAGGACGGCTCTCGTCAAAGGACCACGGCAATGCGCACCGTCCGAACCTCGCCTCCCTGTCTCAACTGCACCAGGTAGAACCCAGCCGCAAACCGCCCGCCGGCCGTCAGATCCACGGTGTGCCGTCCGACGCCCAGCGAGCCCACCTGACGCCGAGCCACGAGCCGCCCCGCGACGTCCAATACGTCGAGCTGGGCCGCGCCAGCCCGCGCCAGTGTGAAGCGGGGCCCGGAGCCGAGGGCTCAGGGGGGCGTCATTCAAGTAGCACTAGCCGTCGTCCTTCCGCATGGCCGCCCAAGCGAACTCGAATGAAATAGACTCCCGCGGGCACCCGCGCGCGCTCGTCGTTGAGCCCATCCCATTCGAGGACTTCGCGCCCGGCCGAGAACTCCCGGTCCATGACCAGCGTCCGCACCCGATGGCCGGCCAAATCCAGGACGTGTGCCGACACCCGGCCGCTCGAAGGCAGTTCGAAAGGGATCCTAACGAGTCGTCCCGGCGAAGGATTTGGATAGGGCGGGAGCATTCTGAGTCGGGCTGGCGCGGTTGTAGGCGGAACCTCCGCAACCTCCCCGGAGGCGTAGACCCGCTGGGCGTAGATGTCGTAGTGCGTGCCGTTGCGGAGATCCTCCCAGGCAACGATCGCGCCTCCCCCCCCGTCGCCGAGAATAGTGGGGTAGTAGCGGGCGTTGGGGGCGGTGCACAGCGCCCGGCCATTGGCGGGCCAAGCAGGATCCACCGTCCCGGAGGCCAGCACGTGCTGGACGTAGATACCGTAGTTGGGGTAGCTGCGGCTATCCCCCCAGGCGACGATCGCGCCGCCTGCCCCGTCGCCAACGAGCGTGGGGTAGTACTGAGAGCTCGCTGCGGCGGCTAGCGCCCGGCCATCAGTGGGCCAGGCAGGATCCACCGCCCCAGAGGCCAGCACGTGTTGGGCGTAGACATCGTAGTCGTTTCCGTTGCGGTAATCGTTCCATGCGACGATCGCCCCGCCTGCCCCGTCGATAATCATCGCTGGGAAGTCCTGGTCACCCGCAGCCGTGCACAGCGCCCGGCCATCGGTGGGCCAGACAGGATCCACCGCTCCGGAGGCCAGTACGTGCTGGGCGTAGATGTCGTACTTGATGCCGCCGCGGTAGTCGTACCATGCGACGATCGCGCCGCCCGCCCCATCCGCCACGATCTTGGGCGAGTACTGCGACCTCGTGGCCGCGCAAACGGCCCGGCCGCTGGCTGGCCACGCGGGGTCTGTCGCTCCCGAGGCCAGTACGTGCTGGGCGTAGATGTCGTAGCCCGTCGTGCTGCTGCGGAAGTCCTGCCAGGTGACAATCGCACCGCCCGCTCCGTCGCTCACGATATCGAGGGAGATCTGGAGACTCGTGGCCGTGCACAGCGCCAGGCCATTGGCGGGCCAAGCAGGATCCACCGCCCCGGAGGCCAGCACGTGCTGCGCGTAGATGTCCCAGTCGGTGCCGGTGTTGCGGAGGTCCTTCCAGGCGACGATCGCACCACCGGCCCCGTCCGCGACGATCGCGGGGGATTGCTGGCTCTGCGCAGCGGTGCACAGGGCCCGGCCGTCTACTGGCCAAAGAGGGTCCACCACACCGGAGGCGAGGACGTGCTGGGCATAGATGTCGGAGCTGAACGCCCCGCCGCGACCGTCGGACCAGACAACAATCGCTCCGCCTGCCCCGTCCGCGGCGATCCTGGGGGCCCCATCGTCGCCCACGGCGGGTGGGAAGCCTTGGTCACCGGCCGCGGTGCAGAGCGCTACGCCGTCCGCGGCCCACTGACGCACCCCGGCTCCATTGACGCGCTGCGCGTAGATGTCCCAGTTCGTGCCGCTGCGATTGTCCATCCAGGTGACGATCAGCCCCCCCGCCGCGTCTCCGACGACGTGGGGGTAGCGCTGGTAGTTCGCGGCAGTGCATACCGGCATGCCATCTGCCTGCCACTGGGCCAGTGCCGGCAGCGCGGAAGCAGCCATGGCGAAGCAAGGAAGAGTGAAGCAAAGCGACCTGAGGTGGGGCCACACGGCGACCTCCTGCGAGCCTCCCGGCAGGAGATCGGCAGGCGCTCGAGGGAGGGTCTATGCGGGCGCCTCCGCTTCCGCCGAGACAACGCGTATTCTAGCAGCACGCCTCGACCGCGTCGGGCTGTTCTCCGAGCCCATCATGACGCGCCGCCCCTCGGGCGTGCCGAGTGGCCGAGGATGCGTTCGTGCCAGCGAAGGTCGCACGTGTGTGGGGGGGGGACAAACGGTAGCAGCGGCGCCAGCAGCCAGCGCGACGCCGGGGGCCGCAATCTCAGCCGTCGTGGTGCGTTGTCCTGATATCGCTGGCCTTGCGAGGCGAGGGTCTTCTCGACCCTTTCGCCGCTGGAATCTCGGTCGCAGCTGCGTTATAACTCTCTGTCCCGCAACTGAGTGACGGCGGCATAGCCAAGTGGTAAGGCGAGGGTCTGCAAACGCGGGACCTCGAAAACGCGCCACTTGCGCGACCGAGTCCGCAACTAGGTTCGACGCAAAGTCATGCACGACGCCCCATGAGGATGAGCCTCGCGGGGCGTTGTTGCAGGTGCGGCCAACGGTGGCCATGGATGAGGGGGATTGGCCAGCTGAACCGATGCCAGGGCCGTAGCCAACCGAGGGTGCATCGAAGCGACGAGAGCGGTCGGTCCTCTGCACCTGCCAGGCGTGCATGGATCGCGTGCCATGCGCCCTGGCCGGTCCTCGTGCCGCTACCTGAGGTGGTCCGCTAGCTCGGTCAGCCCCGCATCCGCCGCGTCCAGCCGGATCAACCCGCGGCGGGGGAACTCCAGGTCCAGGATCACGTAGACCGTGAGGATCAGCGCGGCCACAAACACGATCCAGTGCATCCAGCGCGGCCGCGTCCAGGCGCCGGCGGGTGCGGCGGGCGGCGGGGGGT
>MFFQ01000068.1:4229-14651 GCA_001780165.1 Candidatus Eisenbacteria bacterium RBG_16_71_46
CCGCTCATGCCCAGCGCTCGCGCGGCTACCTCAGGAGCACGACCGCGCGCTGGAAGGTCCGGACGGGCGTCTTCAGGCGAATCAGGTAGAGCCCGCTGGGCATGAAGTTGCCCCGGTCGTCCCGGCCATCCCAAACCCACGAGCGGGTGCCCGCGGGTTGCTCCCCGTCCACGCCACGGCGCAGGAGCCGGCCGTGGATGTCGAAGACCGCCAGCTCCGCCGGACCTGCGGTCGTGAGTCCCCACTGGAGCGAGACGCGCCCGAACGAGGGGTTGGGCTGGCCCGGCCCAAGGAAGCTCGCGGCCGGGATCTGGTCCGTCGGCACCCCGGTCGGGCCGTCGTCGTTGGTGATGGTCCCGAGCCCGGACGAGTCGGCGATCACCGCGTTCTGGGCGCCGCTCAGCCTCACGAAGTAGGTCTCGGCGGACTCGGGCACGAGATCGCCCAGCACCCCCACGCTCACGACCCGCGCCAGGTTCGCGCTGTCGGCCGGGAAGACCACCGCGAGCGGGGGCGCCAGCGGCACGAAGTCGGTTCCCGCGAGGGCGGATCCCTCCTCGGTGGCCACCAGCGCTTGGATCGGCTTGCCGCTCACCGCCGAGAGCGAGACCGTCCAGGCCGCCCAGGTCGTGTCGGCGTCACCCTCGACCGTGGCGACGTCGCCGATCGACAGGAGCGGCTCGGGGTCGTCGTCGAGGATGGTTCCAGAGCCGACCGAGTCGGCGATCACCGCCGCCCGCGCGAAGGCGAGCCGGACCAGGAAACGCTCGTCGAACTCGTCGCGGGTGTCGCCCACCACCTGGACCTGGAAGGGCAGGCTGGTCACGAGCGGCGAGAAACGCAGGGTGTCCGGACCGACCGCCACGTAGTCGTGGCCGGCCAGCGCGCTCGAGTCGCGGGTTTCCGCCACCACCTCGACCGGGCTGGCGCTGGGCGCCGAGAGCGTCACGCTGAACGTGGCGGTCGCGGTCCCGGCGTCGCCCTCGGTCAGCGAGACGTCGTTCACGGCCACCACCGGCACGCCGTCGTCGTTGACGATGGTGCCGGTGCCCGAAGCGTCGGCGAGGGTGGCGTTCTGAGGTGAGGCGAGATTCAGCACGAAGTCCTCGTCGGGCTCCACCACGGCATCGCCCACCACGCTCACCGTGACGGTGCGGGTGAGGCTGTCGCCGCCAGCCGGGTAGCTCACCACCGTCGGCGGCGAGATCGCGACGTAGTCCTCACCGGCCAGGGCGCTGCCGTCGGCTGTCGCCGCCTCCACCTGGACCGGTTTCTCGCTGCGAGCCGACAGCGACACCGTGAACACCGCCGAGGTCGTGCCCGCATGTCCCTCCGCCAGCGTGACGTCGGCGACCGACAGGGTCGGCGGGGCGTCGTCGTCCGTGATGGTGCCGATGGCGATCGAGTCGCCGAGCACCGCGACGGCCGGCGTGGTGAGCCGGAGGCGGAACGTCTCGTCGTACTCGTCAGTGAGATCCCCGTTCACCGTGACGCCCACCGACTGCGAGGTGCTGAGAGGCGGGAACACCAGGGTGTCGGGCAGGATCGCGACGTAGTCGGCCCCGGCGGCGGCGGTGACGTCTTCGGTGAAGGCCACCACCCGCACCTCGCTTTGCACCGCGTCCGACAGCGACACCGTGAAGTTGGCCGTGACCGTGCCGGAGTGGCCCTCGGTCACCGTGGCGTCACCGACCGAGACGGTGGGGGCGGGCACCGACTGGAACTGCCGCATCATCTCGTTGTCCTCGTGCTCGAGGATGTGGCAGTGG
This sequence comes from Candidatus Eisenbacteria bacterium RBG_16_71_46, assembly GCA_001780165.1. Taxonomy (GTDB): domain Bacteria; phylum Eisenbacteria; class RBG-16-71-46; order RBG-16-71-46; family RBG-16-71-46; genus RBG-16-71-46. The sequence continues at coordinate 5,999 of MFFQ01000068.1, forward strand.
TAGGAGTAGCGGCCGGCGTAGTCCTCGAAGCGGGCGATCACCCGCAGCATCTCGTTGGGCTCGACCGGCGCGGTGTCCTTCCAGCCGGCCTCGCTCGAATCCGGTGGCACCGGCGGGCCGGTCGGGACGATCTGGCCGCTCTGCAGCACGAAGGGCTGGCGGTCCAGCACCTGGAACGCGACCAGGTGCATGTGCATCGGGTGGGACACCCCCGACTGGTTGACGAACCGCCAGATCTCGGTGGTGCCGAGCACCGGGTGCTCGGTGACCGACGAGAACGGCAGCCCGTTGATCAGCCAGATGCTCCCGCTGCAGGGGTTCGTCGTCTTGCGCAGCACGAACTCCCGGCTCGCCACCGCCTCGGTGCTGTCGATGCGGGGCACGGGTCGGAGCGAGATGGGGATCGGCGCCGTCTGCCCGGTGGCCGCGATCACCTCGAAGCGCATGACGTTCGGGATCACGCCGACGCCGGGGTTCCCGGGATAGGGCGCCGGGGCGTCGTTGGCGAGGACGATCTGCGTCCCCGGCGCGTAGCCGGAGAAGTCCAGGATCACGTCGGCCCGCTCGCCCGACGACAGCAGCAGCAGGCTGCGCGTCACGGGCGCGGGCAGGAGGCCCAGCTCGGTGCCGATGATCGTGAACGGGGCGCCGTTGGAGAGCGACAGCCGCAGGACGCGCGAGTTGCAGCCGTTGAGCAGGCGGAAGCGGTACTTGCCCTGCTTCACCCGCAGGTACGGCCACACCTTGCCATTCACCAGCATCTTGTCGCCGAAGAAATGGTCCATCCACATGTTGGGGTACTGGAGCGTGCCGTCGGGGTTGAAGGCCCGGTCCTGCATGGCGAGCGGGATCTCGAACTCGCCGGAGGGGAGCCCGAGCGCGTTCTCGACCGGATCGCGCAGGAGGTAGAAGCCGGCCAGCCCCATCATGACGTTGAGCCGGGTGATGCCCATGGCGTGGTCGTGGTACCAGAGCGTGCCCGCCTGCTGGTTGTTGGGGTAGGTGTAGACGACCTGCTGGCCGGGCAGGAAGGTCGAGTCGGGATGGCCGTCCACCGCGGCGGGCACGTGCCCGCCGTGCAGGTGCGAGACCACGCGCGCGGTCGGGCCGGCCGAATCGGGGCCGACGAGGCAGAGGTCGACCGGGAGGTAATGGGTGCTGCGCAGCACGCCCAGCGAGTCCCGGAGGTCGTTGACCCAGGTCACCGTGACGGGTTGGCCAGTGGCGGCTTCGATGGTCGGCCCGGGGTAGCTGTTGGCGTAGCCCCACACCCGGGTTGGCGGCAGGTCGCGGTGCAGCCGCTGGGTGAATTCACGGATGTGCATGGTGTAGCTCGCCGTGCCTCCCGGGACACCGATCGTCGGCGTGGCCACGGCGGGCCGCGGCAGCGAATCCACGTACGGCGCGAGCACGACCGGACACAGACCGGTCGTGCAGGTGCTTCCGTCGCCCTGGTAGACGCCGCCCGCCGTACCGCACTGCGCGGCGCTCAACGTGTCGCAGGTGCCGTCGGGCAGGCAGCACGCGCCGGTGGGGACGGGCGGGGGAGCGATGTAGCTGACGCTGAGGCGGGGGTGGTGGACGACGTCCGAGCTCTGGCGGCTCTCGAAGCGCTTGAGCGCGTTGGCGGCGCCCGACTCCTTGCCGCGGATCACCCAGCCCGCGTTGGTGGACGGGGTGTTCACCCAACCCTGGACGTCCGCGAGCAGCTGGGCCGAGGACCAGGCGTAGGAGCCGACGCCCACCACGGTGGCCGTCGCCGTCACGGTGGCCGAGAAGTCGCCGCCGGCGACGGTCCAGTTGGTGCTCGGGTAGAAGCGATGGATCCAGGTGGCGTCGCCCGTGGTGGGGGCCGCGCCCGCGTCCTCGGTGCCCGTGGCGACCGATGTGCCCTCGCCCCAGGTGTTGGTGGCCCGATAGAGGGACACGGTCGCCGAGTTGGACGCCTCGGCGTTGTAGAGAGCCAGGGTCGCGCTCTGCACCGTGGAGCCGACCGGGATCGAGGAGAGATCGAACCGGACCAGTCCGCGACGCAGCAGGTTGGAACCACCCTTGGAGGCGAGGATCTTGGTCCCGGCGCCGTTGCTGAGCGACCCGGACCCGCTCTCGTACAGCGTGTTGTCCGCAGCGGCGGTGAGCGACGCCACCACCGGGCACGGGTTGGGGCTGCACGTGGACCCGTCACCCTGATAGGTCCCGCCCGCGCTCGCGCACTGGGATGAGGTCAGGATCGAACAGGTGCCGCTGGGCTGACAGCAGGCGCCGCTCGCTCCGCCCCCGACGCTGTAGTCGACGGTCAGCGCGGGCCGTTGCGACGTCTGTGCGTTCTCGCTGCTGCCCAACCGCTTCGCGGTCTCGATGACGCTCTCGTCGCCGAGGACCAGCCAGCCGAGATTCGTGGCGGGCGAATCCAGCCAGCTCTGGACGTTGCTCACCATGGTCGGGGAGGACCAGGTGTAGTTGCCGTTGCCGGTGATGCCGGTCGAGGCACTGGCGGTCACGACGAAGTCGCCGCCCGCGGCGCTCCACAGCGTGGACGGGTAGAACCGGTGAATCCAGGTGGCGTCGTTGGTGGTGGAGGGCGCGCCCTGGCCTTCGTTCTGGCCCGCGTTCGAGGTGCCCTCGCCCCAGTCCGCGAGGATCCGGTGGAGGGTGGTCGTGCGGAGCGTGTTGTTCGCCACGCGGGACACGTTGAGCTGGAGCGAGACGCTGTTGATGGTCGCGCCCGCCGGGATGTTGGCCGCGATGTCGAAGGCGATCACCGCGCGGCGCTTGAAGCCGTCCTTGGTGCGCCCGGTGAAGATGTACTCGCCCGCGCCGTTGCTGGTCGCTCCGGTGGCGCTCTCGTACAGGGTGTTGTCCTTCGAGGCCGGGATCACCACCGTGATCGCCCCGGCGACTGCCGGCGCGAGCAGGGCGCTTGCCGCGAGGAGCAGACCCAACGGCCGCGCGCCGCGGGCCACGGCGGCCACGCCGCCTTTCCGGAACACTCGATTCGCAGGGGAGAGCATGTGGCACCTCATCGGTATCGGGCCTTGATCCCGGCCCAGCTCGTGGTCCGCACCGGGACCGGAAGCGAGAAATGGATCGTGAGAGTCGGAACGTTGGCGGGGATGCCGGTCTCGCGCGAATCGAAACGGCGCACCGAGCGGGTGACGTCCTCGCTTCCCCGGATCAGCCAGCCGAAGTTGGAGGCGGGATTCTCGACCCACCGCCGGACGTCGGCGATCACTCCCGCGCCGCGCCACGACCAGGTGCCGACGTCGCCCACCATCTGATCGGCGCTCGGCGTCGGTACGAAGTCGCCGCCCGGCAGGCTCCACGACACGTCGGGGTAGAACGCGTGCAGCCAGGTTGCGTCGCCGGGGGTCGCGGGGGCGCCCGACCCGCCCGCCGACGAGGAGCTCCCCTCGCCCCAGTTGGCCAGCACGCGGTGCAGGGTGAACAACCGCGCGACGGCATCGGGCGCGCTCGTGACCTCGAGGGTGAGCACGACCGAGTCGATCACGGCGTCGGTCGGCAGCTGCCCGGCGAGATCGAAGGCCAGCAGCGCCCGCCGCGTGCGCCCCTGGGCGTTGAGGCCGGCGAACAGCGCCGGGCCAGCCCCGTTGCTGGTGTCGCCGTTTGCGTCCTCGAAGAGCGTGTTGTCGCGCACGGACGCGAGGGTGACGACCTCGGCTCGAGCGGGCAGGGCGAGAAGCGAAACGAAGGCCCAGGCGACGACCGCCACACGGGTCATGGGGGGCTCCTGGCAACAAGTCGGCCTTGTCAGGATCGCGTCAAGCACCACCTGTGCCACTGGTGACACTCGCAACGAAACGGCTGACGCAGCCTAGACTTGCGCCTCAACCTGGCTCACGCGCAGATCCGGCCCGTTCTCGAAGGCTGCCAGGCTGGCAGTGACGCGGCGCTTCTGTCAGGAGCGGGGCCGGGGCTCGACGCAAGGGCGGGCTACCCAGGGCCGCGGTCGCACCGGCCCACGGTCCAGCCCGCGCGCCCACCCGGGCCGTCGACACCGCACCCACCGGCGCGCGGGCCGAGCAGCGCGCCACGCGCGGCACGCCCTCGTGCATCTTCGATGCGGGGGCCCCGTAGGCCCAAGCCCCGGGTGCGCCCGGGTCAGCATGCCGGTCGCCTCGTCCTCCTCGAGCCAGCCGTTCAGGACGAATCACCCGGCACCGCGCCTCACCACGACCCAGGGAGGCCGGGCGCCGCGCGACCCGGGCGCAAGGAGAATGTTGTTGACAGCGGGCGGTTCGGTGGGAGGATTCCCCGTCGGATCCGTCAGGGATCTGCGTTCTTCGACGCTCCTCGGCCGTGGCAGGAGAGTCACCGGGCTGTGGGCTGCACCACTCCCCTTCGCTCGGATGAACCGACGCGCCGACTCATGGCGCAGATACGTCCCCCATCTGTTGCCTCCTCGTCGCCGGCCCTCGCCCCGCCGGCCACGAGCGGGCTGGTTGTCTGCTCCCGCCTTCTCGACGCCCCGATTCCACCCTCTCTCCACTGTCACGCGAGGATCGCCAGCTAGCGCCTGCGGACCTTGCGAACGGATCGCGAAACACGGAGGGAGGATCAGCAGATGGGATCCAGAGCTATTCTATTGGTCGGCGCGATGATGGCGATCGCGCTGTCCCTGCCGCCGCCCGCGGCGGCCAAGGACGTGGACGGGCCCAACGACTGCATGAGGACGACGCAGGACTTCGGGGATGCCCCCGAGGGCATTCCCGCGTACTCCATCATAGCCATGGCGAGCTTCCCCACGTGCCTCAGCCCCGGCCCGGTCGGCACGCAGGAGTCGCAGTGCCCGCCGATCAGCACTCCGCCCGGTCCGGCCGGCTTCGTGAGGCATCTCGGCTCGTTGGACGGGTACTGGCTCGGCTGCCCGGTGGGGCCGCTCCCACCGATGGGCATCGACTCGGAGCCCGACGGGAAGGTGAGCATCGGCGCCCTGGGAAGCGCATGCGCAGACATCCGCGTGGACTGCTTCGAGCCGGCGTTCGGGATCAACTTCGGCCAGGACGATTGCGTGGGCGGCGACGACGCGGGGGTCGCCCCACCGGTCTTTCGGGCCTGCATGACCGCCACGGTGACCTTCAATACCTACAATTGCGCCTCGCCCCGGGAAGCCTTCCTGAACATCCTCGTGGACATGAACCAGGACGGAGACTGGAACGACAACTTCGCCTGCCCGGGCGGCGTCGCGTGTGCCTACGAATGGGCGGTGAAGAACGTCCGGATCACGGTGCCGTCGGGGTGCGGAGCCGGCACCTCTCCTGCGTTTCGTTTGGGACCGCACGCCGGTGAGAGCTGGATGCGCGTGACCCTCAGCGACGAGGCGGTGCCGGACGACTTCCCGTGGAATGGTTCGGCGGGAACGGACACCGAGGCGCTCCACAACGGCGAGACCGAGGACTACCCGGTGCTCATCGAGCAGGGATCCCCGGATCCGTGCCAGTCGGGGTATCTGGAGTTCGGCGACGCCCCCGAAGACCTCGCCGCCTATCCGTCGGGCGCGGTCGGGCACTTCCCCACCTGCACGTTTCCGAGTCCCGCGGGAACCCAGGAGCTGTCCTGCGCCCCGATCAGCAGCCCGCCGGGACCGACCGGCTTCGTGCGGCACGCCGCGATCGCAGGCGACCCCGCCCACTTCTGGCTCGGGTGCCCGACGGCGGTGGGTCAGAGCGGAGTGGACGGCGAAGCCGACGGGAAGGTCAACTTCATGCCGATGCCGCCCGCCCCGAGCCACTGCAACTCGTCGGTCGGCACCGACTGCTTCCAGCCGGCCTTCGGCGTGAGCTACGGCCAGGACGAGTGCTACGGCGACGACGATGCAGGGATCACGTCCGCGATCGAGTTCGTCGCGTGCTCCACTGCGACCGTGAGCTTCAGTGCGTTCAGCTGCTCGGACCTGAATGTGTACCTCAACATCCTGGTGGACTGGAACGAGGACGGAGACTGGAACGACAACTTCGCGTGCCTGACCGGCGTCCCCTGCGCCTACGAGTGGGCGGTGAAGAACGTTCCGATCGCCCTCCAGCGTGGATGCCAGGCGCTGACATCACCCCAGTTCCAAGCCGGGCCGCGCGCCGGCCAGGGCTGGCTGCGCATCACGCTGACCCAGGAGCCCGTGTGCGACAACTTCCCCTGGAACGGATCGGCGTGCATGCCGGGCGAGGAGTTCCGCAACGGCGAGACCGAGGACTACCCGATCACCGTCCGCGAGCCGGTCTTCGATCCGTGCCAGGCCGAGTACCTGGACTTCGGGGACGCGCCGGAGGCGCTCGCGTGCTACCCCTCGGGCACGCCAGGGAAGTTCCCGACCTGCGGATTCCCCGGGCCGATCGGCACCGTGGAGCTGGCCTGCCCGCCGATCAGCACCCCGCCGGGGCCGGCGGGTTTCATGAAGCACGTTGCGGTGGCGGGCGACCCGGTCCATTTCTGGCTTGGATCGCCCTCGATGATCAACGCGTATCCGGGCGTGGACGCAGAGAAGGACGGGAAGGTCAACTTCATGCCGATGCCGGGCGACCCCAGCTTCTGCAACTCCGCCGTCCCGACCGACTGCTGGGAGCCCGCGTTCGGGTCGATGTTCGGCCAGGACGAGTGCTACGGCGACCTCGACGCGGGGATCGCAACGCCGATGGAGTTCGCGGCCTGCTCGATCGGGACGGTGACCTTCCAGGCGTTCAGCTGCTCGGACCTGGATGTGTATCTCAACATCCTGGTGGACTGGAACCAGGACGGAGACTGGAACGACAACTTCGCGTGCCTGAGCGGCGCCGCCTGCGCCTACGAATGGGCGGTGAAGAACGTGCCCATCACGCTGCGTCGCGGTACCCGTACGCTGACCTCGCCGCAGTTCACCGTGGGACCGCGGCCCGGATTGGGTTGGCTGCGCATCACGCTGACCCAGGAGCCGGCGTGCGACAACTTCCCATGGAACGGATCGGCGTGCATGCCGGGCGAGCAGTACCGAAACGGTGAGACCGAGGACTACCCGGTCGTGATCCTGCCTTCGCTGACAGGCGTCAGTGACCGGCAGCCGCCGAGCGAACTGCGGCTCGCGGTCGTGCCGAACCCGTCGCGCGATGGCGCCACGATCAACTGCGCGTTGCCGCGCGAAAGCGAGGTCTCGCTGAGCGTATACGACATCGCGGGGCGCAAGCTCCGCGAGCTGGCCCATGGCACTCTGCCGGCCGGCGAGCACTCGCTGCGATGGGATTTCCGGACCGACGAGGGCGGCGTGGCTCCGGTGGGGCTCTACCTGCTGAAGCTGCACGCCGGGGACCAGACGCTCACCCGGACGTTGATCCGAATCCAGTAGCGAGGACGGCAGCCGCGGCGGACGCGGCTCAATCTTCCGCTCCAAGCGGCGGGCCCGGGGCTCGGAGCTCCGGGCCCGCTCGCCACGCCGCCCCAATACGCGGGAGCGAGCAACACCCCGTGACCATGCGATGCCTGCCCGATCGGGTGAGGAGGCGCCGGTCCACGGCGGAGCCGCGGGCTTGGCGGGGGCACGGTGTCTGCCGCGGGTCAAGCCCCCGTCCGCCGCGGCCGACAACGCTGGCATGGAGCCCGCACTCAGCTTCGATCCGGCGCAGGATGGCACCCTCGAGATCCCGAGCCTGAGTACGTTCGACCGCGTCGCCGGCAGCATTCTCGCGCTCGCCGGTGCCGCGATGCTCACGTTGCTCGCGATCGCGCTGCCCTACCGCGGGCACGAGATCGCCTAGGTCGTGAGCGGGGCGTGCGTATGGTGGGCCCTCTACCTCGTGTCACTCCCAGCGATCAAGGTCGCCCTCGACCCGTCCGGGATCGAGTTCGCCGACATGAGCTGGGGCGCCTTCTTCCGGTTCCCCCGCCATCGGGTGGCATGGCGCGACGTCATCGAGGTCGGATCGCGCCGGGTGGTGATGCGGACCGATCGATACGTCCAGACGCGGGTCAAGGTGAAGATCTCCGAGGTGCCGCTCGCGATCCGCGGGTTCTCGGTGACCAGCAAGGATCCTGGCTACCGCGCGTTCCTCCAGATGCTCAGCGATCACGGCCAGGCGGCCGCGATCCCGGTGCCGCGCGCGCAGAGCGGGCCGATCGAGGGGCGCGCCGCGACGCCGGAGATCATCTCCAGCAAGCAGTGGTTCTTCGCATACCTGCTGCTCATCCTGGTCGGGGCTGTCTTCGGCTGGTTCTTGCATCGCTGATCACCGCATCCCGGGGTGCGCCCGCCAGGGGCGCGTGGAAGCCGCACGAGACGAGGATGCTGTGGCCGGGCGGCGGGCAGCCGCCGACGCCCGCGTCGAATTTCCTGGCGCGCCTCCCGCGCTACCGGGCCCGAACGAACTTCGCCACGCGCCGATCCCCTTCGAACTCGAGCACCGCGAAGTAGACGCCTGGGGCGACCGCGCGCCCGGCCTTGTCCCCGCCGTGCCACACGGCCCGCCCCGAACCGGCCTGCACGGTATCGTCCATCACGGTCGCGACCCGCCGCCCGCTGGGATCGAGGATCGAGAGCCTCGTCCGTCCCGCTCGCGGCAGCGAGTAGACGAGCGCCACCTCCGCGCTCGCGGGGTTCCGGCTCGCGAGGGCGAGCCTCGGGCCCGGGGGGGCGGTGCACCGGCCCAGACTATCGCATTGGCTCTGGACCGATCCG
>MFFQ01000069.1 GCA_001780165.1 Candidatus Eisenbacteria bacterium RBG_16_71_46
TGGTAGGTGTCGAGGTGGACCACGATCTGGTCGTCGTCGAGCGCCTGGTCACGGGGGGCGAGGCTCGCGCGCACCGCGCCGGGGTTCCGGTTCCCGCACCAGACGCCGAAGTAGACGTGCTCGTCGTCGAACAGCACGCGCACCGCGGTGGATTCGGACGGCTGGGCGCCTTCCGCCACGAAGATGAGCCGGAAGGCGGAGATCGGCGCGGCGTCCTGCCAGGCGGCCTCGTCGAGGATGCCGTCGACGCGGATCGGCTCCGAGATCCGGGTCGCCGCGACCCGCTCGCGGACGAGACCCGCGGCGGAGCGCGGCGTGATGCCCAGCAGCAGGAGACTGAGGAGTGCGGTGATCAGCAGACGCTTCATGGGCCCTCCTGCCCGGGGGAAAACGCCACTAAGAGGGACCTGCCCCAGTTTCCGCCTCCGACCCCGACCGAGGCAAGGGCGGTGAGCCAACAGGGCCGAGGCGGGCCGCACAGAGAGGCGCCGCGCGGAGGTGGGCGCGCGGGGCGACCGGCGCGGAGGCGGCCCCAGGCGAGGCGGGCAGCGCGGAGGTCGCCACGGGCAGGCGACCCGTGCGGAGGCGGGCCGCAGCCACGTGGACCCGCGTTCCGGGCGCTCTTTACGCGGGGTCGAGCCACCTCCGGCCGCCCGCGGGGCACTGCCGCGGGGGCTCTCCCGCGCCGGATCCCGGGCGCTCGGGAGCGGGACCTTCACATTTCTCTGCCGCGAAGCCCGCGACCGCTGGTAGCCTGCCGCGGGAATAGGGGATTCACGCTCACCCTCAGGAGGCGGTCTTGGACTGGAGCCACTTCGTGCCGCTCATGATCCTCGCCACGCTTGCGGGCGGCGGCCCGCCGTCGCCGTTGGTCCATACCTACTCGATCGTGGCGCGCGACTCGGCCACCGGGGAGATGGGCGTCGCGGTGCAGTCCCACTATTTCTCGGTCGGCCCGGTGGTCCCGTGGGCCGAGGCCGGAGTGGGTGCCATCGCGACCCAGTCGCTGGTGCTGGTGGACTACGGGCCGAACGGGCTCGACCTCATGCGGCAGGGCCTCACCGCGCGGCAGGCCCTCGATTCCCTGGTGCGGGCGGACCCGCACAACGAGGGGCGCCAAGTGGCGATGGTGGATGCCCGCGGCGGCATCGCCGCCTACACCGGCCCCAAGTGCATTCCCGCGGCCGGCCATCACACCGGCGCGCAGTATTCGGTGCAGGCGAACCTGATGGAGAACGACCGCGTGTGGCCGGCGATGGCGGAGGCCTACGAGAAGGCGGAGGGCGACCTCGCCGAGCGCATGCTCCAGGCGTTGGAGGCGGCGGAGAAGGCCGGCGGCGACATCCGCGGGCGCCAGTCGGCGGCGATCCTGATCGTCAAGGCGCGATCGAGCGGCAAGCCGTGGGCCGACCGGGTCATGGACCTGCGCGTCGAGGACCATCCGGATCCGTTGAAGGAGCTGCGCCGCCTGGTGAAGCTGCGCCGGGCCTACGAGTTCGAGGACCGGGGCGACACCTTCATCGCCGAGAAGAAGCCCGAAGAGGCCATGAAGGCCTACGAGGAGGCCATGCGCCTCGCCCCCGAAAACCAAGAGCTGCGGTTCTGGGCGGCGGTCTCGATGTACACGAACGGGCGCGAGGCCGAGGCGCTCAAGCTCTTCCGGTCCGTCTTCGCGCGCGAAAAGCGCTGGGTGGAGCTGATTCCGCGCCTGGCCGGCGTCGGCTTGTTCCCGGACGATCCGAAAAAGATCGACGAAGTCCGGAGGCAGCGGCCTCGGTCGCGCCTGGAGCGCGATTAGGGCCGGCGGCGTCGGGGAGGAACGCGCGCGGCGAGCCGCGGGGGCATGAGTTCCAGCGCAGGTCCTCGCGACCCGCGCCGGGATGCGTCCCGCGCAGCCGGCGGGTGTGAGGGCAACTCGAGCATGCTGCACGAACCCAGAGGAGGTCGCGCATGAAGGGCAAGTCGCGAGGTGCAAAGTCGCGCTCCGGAAGAGGGAAAGCGGCGCGGAAGAAGACCGCCAGGCGCAAGCCGGCCGCACGGCGCAAGAAGGCCGCCAAGCGCAAGCCCGCGGCGCGGCGGAAGAAGGCCGCCAAGCGCAAGCCCGCGGCGCGGCGGAAGAAGGCCGCCCGGCGCAAGCCCGCGGCGCGGCGGAAGAAGGCCGTCAAGCGCAAGCCCGCGGCGCGGCCGAAGAAGGCCGCCAAGCGCAAGCCCGCGGCCAGGCCGAAGGCGCCGCGGCAGGCCCCGGCGCGCCCCGCTCCGGCGCCGCTTCCCGCTGCACCGGCTCCCGCAGGCGCGGAGAAAACGGTCGAGATCTCGAACGGCTACGTCTCGCAGATGGAAGTCCGGATCCGGCGGCACGCGGACCGGCTGCGCTGGGTGGCGACGGACGGCAGGACCTACACCGTCTATTTCCCGTTCGAGTCCCCGTTCGAGTCGCGCGAGATCGTGGTCGCCGGCAGCACGGGCTCGGGCTGGAACAGCGCCACCGGCTTCGCAGGGAACTACGCCTACGAGATCCGTTCCGGCTGGGGCGAGCCGCCGCAGACCGGCCCGGTGGTGAGCGTCGAGGAGTGATCGGCGCGGCGCCACCCCGGCGATGAGCAGGGCGGGCGCCCCGCGCGGGGCGCCCGCAGGCGTTCGCTCCATCGCGCCCCGGCGGTGGCGTGCGGCCGCTGGGACCGCTATCTTCCGGCGCGCCGGATCTCCGGCTGCTCCGCACCCGAGGACGACGATGAACCGCTCGCGCAAGAGCAATCCCCACATCTCCGGGCCGGCGATCTCGCCCCCTGCGATCACCGGCCGCGAGACTGCGGCCGATCTCGTGGACCAGGCCTTCCTCGCCTACAACGGAGCGCGCCTGCGCGAGGCGGCGCGGCTGCTCACCGAGCGCATGCTCGAGGAAGACGTCACCGTCGCACTCTCGATCACCGGCGCGCTCACGCCGGCCGGGCTCGGGATGAGCGCGCTGATCCCGCTGATCGAGGCGGGTTTCGTGGATTGGATCGTCTCGACCGGCGCGAATCTCTACCACGACACCCATTTCGGCATCGGCCTGTCGATGCACCGCGGACACTTCCAGGCGGACGACGTCGCCTTGCGCGAACAGGGCGTGGTGCGCATCTACGACGTGTTCTTCGATTACAGCGTGCTGCTCGACACCGACGCCTTCTTCCGCGAGGTCATCGCCGGCCCCGAGTTCCAGCGCACCATGAGCACGGCGGAGTTCCACTACCTGTGCGGCAAGTTCGTCCGCGCCCGCGAGGAGGCGTTGGGGATCGGGCGGCGGTCGCTGCTGGCCGCGGCGTACGAGTTCGGGGTGCCGATCTACACCTCGTCGCCGGGTGATTCCTCGATCGGCATGAACGTCGCCGCCAAGGCGCTCGAGGGCAACCGGCTCCAGTTCGACATCAACGCCGACGTCAACGAGACCGCCGCGATCGTGTGGGACGCCAAGGCCGGCGGCGGAAAGAGCGCGGTCTGGGTGCTCGGCGGCGGCAGCCCGAAGAACTTCCTGCTCCAGACCGAGCCGCAGATCCAGGAAGTGCTCGGCATCGCCGAGAAGGGCCACGACTACTTCATGGCCGTGACCGACGCACGTCCCGACACCGGCGGCCTCTCGGGTGCCACACCCGCCGAGGCCGTGAGCTGGGGCAAGATCGACCCCGACAAGCTGCCCGACACGGTGATCTGCTACTGCGATTCGACCATCGCGCTGCCGCTGCTGACGGCCTACGCGCTCGCCCGCCACGCGCCGCGCCGCCAGCGCCGCCTCTACGACCGCCGTGCCGACCTGATGAAGCGCCTGAAGCAGGCATACCACGAGGTCGGCCGCGCGAAGCAGGGCGCCGGCAACAAGTAGCCGGTGGGGGCGGCCCGCGAGGCCACCTTGCGCGTACTCCCCACGGAGGACCGTCACCGGTGACCCCGCACGAGACGCCCCCGCCCCACGTCCACGGAGACGCGGCGTCCGAGGCGCCGGGAATCCACTCCTCCAACTTCCACTTCCCGCCCGGCTTTCTCTGGGGCGCGGCGACGTCCGCCTACCAGGTCGAGGGTCATTGCACCGACAACGACTGGCATGACTGGGAGCAGGCGGGCAGGGTCGCCACCCCCGCGGGCGACGCGTGCGACCACTTCCATCGTTTCCGCGAGGACTTCGACCTCGCCCAGTCGCTCCGGCACAACGCCCACCGCTTCTCGCTCGAGTGGAGCCGGATCGAGCCCGAGGAAGGCCGTTTCTCCGCCGAAGGCATCGCGCACTACCGCGAGGTGCTCGAGGCGCTCCGCGAGCGGCGCATCGAGCCGGTGGTCACCATCCACCACTACACGCTGCCGCGCTGGCTCGCGGCGAAGGGAGGCTGGGAGAGCGACGCGATCGAGGACCACTTCGAGCGCTACGTCTCGCGCGTCGTCGCAGAGTACCGCGACCTCGCGACGTGGTGGATCACGCTCAACGAGCCGGTGGTGCACACGTTCAAGAGCTACATCTACGGCCAGTGGCCTCCCGGCAAGCGTGACTACCCGGCGGCTTTCAGGGTGGTGCGCCACATGCTGCGCGCGCACATCAAGGCCTACCACGCGATCCACCAGCGCCAGCCGCTCGCCAAGGTGAGCGTGGCCAAACACGCGCTCGGCGTGACCCCGTGCGACCCGCGCAGCCGGAGGGACCGCTTGTCGGCCTGGACCCGGAGCTACCTGTTCAACTTCATGTTCCTCGACGCGCTGCACAAGGGCAGCCTGCGGGTGCCGGGCCTGTTCTGGGAGCGGCTCCCCGCGGGACGCACGCTGGACTTCATCGGGCTCAACTACTACACGCGGGATTTCGTGAAGAACATGGGGCTCGACATCCCCGGCCTCGTGGGCAGCGTCTGCACCCTCGAGCACCACCAGCGGATCGGCAAGCGCAACGATCTCGGCTGGGAGGTCTACCCCGAGGGGTTCGCCCGATTCCTCGGGGCCTACGCCAAGTACGAGCTGCCCATCCTCATCACCGAAAACGGCACCTCCGCCGCGCGCGACGGCGACCGCTGGATCTTCATCTTCATGCACCTGTGGCAGGTGGCGCGGGCGCTGAGCGAGGGCGTCCCGGTCGCCGGCTACCTCTACTGGTCATTGCTCGATAATTTCGAGTGGGCCGACGGCTATCGCGCGCGTTTCGGGCTCGTCGGCGTGGACTTCAAGACGCAGCAGCGCACCGTGCGTCAGAGCGCGCGCTGGCTGGCCGAGATCATCGAGCGCAACGAACTCTGATCGCCACGCTCCCGCGCGGCCGTTGCGCGCGGGGCACGAGGAGCGCCACATGACGGAACCCCGGTTCGTGCCCCTGACCACCTACCGCGAGCTGCCGCCCGACGAGATGCGACGGCGCGCGGCCGAGTTCTACGACGACGTGCGGCGCCGCCGCAGCGTGCGCCAGTTCTCGGAGCGCGCGGTGCCGCGCGAGATCATCGAGCACGCGCTGCGCGCGGCGGGCACCGCGCCGAGCGGCGCCAACCTCCAGCCATGGCACTTCGTCGCCGTGGCCGACCCAGATCTCAAGCGCCGGATCCGCGTGGAGGCCGAGGAGGAGGAACGCCGCTTCTACCGCGCGCGCGCGCCCCGGGAATGGCTGGACGCCCTGGCCCCGCTCGGCACCGACGAGCACAAGCCGTTCCTCGAGACCGCCCCCTGGCTGATCGCGATCTTCGCTCAGCGCACCGGGGCACTCCCCGACGGCCGACCCGTCCACCACTACTACGTCGCGGAGTCCGTGGGCATCGCGACCGGCATCCTGGTGACGGCACTCCACCACGCCGGGCTCGCGACCCTCACCCACACCCCGAGCCCGATGGGGTTCCTGAACCGGATCCTGGACCGCCCCGCCAACGAGCGGCCCTATCTGCTGCTGGTGGTGGGCCATCCCGCGGCGGACGCGCGCGTGCCCGACATCGGCAAGAAACCCCTCACGGAAATCGCCACCTTTCTCTAGTCTGGCGCCGGTGCTCCCTGCGGGGGCGACGCGCCGGACATCGGAGGCCGCATGATGTGGGTGGTGGGAGTGGCGCTGGCGTTGGCGGTGCTGATCGCCCCGTGGTGGGCGATCGCGGTCGTCTACCGCCAGCGCCGCGAGCTGCAGGCGCTGCGCCAGCGCATGGAGCGGCTCGAGGGGTTCGCCGGCGCCCCGCCGCTCGAGGCGGTGCCGAAGCCCGGCGACGCCACGGCGCAGGGTCCGCCGCCCGAGCCGATTCCGATCGCGAGCGCGCTGCCGCCGCGCGAGGAGGAGCGCGGAGCCGCCGCCGGCGCGGGGCCCACCCCGACCGCACCTCCCGCCGGGCCGCCGCCGGGCCCGCCGGCCGCGGCCGCCCCGAGCCCCGGAGCCCCCGAGCGCGGCGGGCTCGAGCAGCTCGTGGGCAGCGTCTGGCTTCAGAACGCGGGCGCGGTGCTGGTGCTGCTCAGCGTCTTCTTCCTGATCCTCTGGGGCTACACCACCGGACGATTCGGACCCGGCGTGCTGGTGGCGGCGGGCGTCGCACTCGGGCTCGCGCTGTCGTGGCGCGGCGACCGCCTCGCGCGCTCGGTGCCGGCGCTCGGCCACGCGCTGATCGGCACCGGCCTCGGCATCGTCTACCTCGCGCTCTACCTCGGCCACTACACGCTGCACGTGCTCGCGCCGTGGCCCGCGTTCGTCCTGCTCGGCGCGGTCTCGTTCCTCACCATCGGCGCCGGGCTGCGCTACCAGGTGCAGACCATCGCCGCCCTCGGCGTGCTGGGCGCGTTCGTGCCGCAGCTCCTCGCGGCCCTGCTGCCACTGCGCGGCTTCTCCATGACCCCCTACGCGCTGCTCGGCTACCTGGCGGTCGTGAACGTGATCGTCTTCGCGCTCGCGGCGCGCGCGGGCTGGAGCGGCCTCGACTTCGCGGCACTCGCGCTCACCGCGGTGACCTGGGCGGCGGCGATCCCCGGGGCCTCCTGGGGCTGGGGCGTCGAGATCGGGCTCGCGGCACTCTTCACCCTGCTCGGGCTCGCGCCGCTGCCGCGCCTGGTGCGCGCGGCGGGCGCCGTGCGCGCGCTCGACCTCCTGGTCTTGGCGGCCGCACCGCTCGGCTTCATCGGCGCCACCGTGCCGTTCCTCATGCGGGCGCAGGACCTGTCCGTCGCGTTCCTCCTGTTCGCGCTCGCGCTCGTCTACCTGCTCGCAGCACTCTGGGTGGACGCGCGCCGCCCCGAGCGCGACCTGTGGCTGCCGCTCACCGGCGCGGCGGTGCTGTTCCTCACCGTGGCCCTGCAGCGCGCCCTGGGCACCGACAGCACGCCGATGGCCTGGTGCGTCGAGGGGGCGCTGCTCGTGGCGCTCGGAACCCGGCCGCGCGCGGGATGGCTCAGGCTCTGCGGTTACGTCGTCGCGGCACTCGGCGGGATCTGGACCCTGGGCATGCTGCTCGCGCCCGCGACCTGGAGCGCCGATCGGCCGCCGCTGTTGCACCCCGACGCGGTGCGCGACCTGGTCTGCCTGGCGACGCTGCTGGTGGTGGGCGGGCTGCTGGCGCGCCGGCGAGAGCGGCTCTCGGCGGCCGAGCGGGTGATGCCCGAGCTGTGGACCGGCGCGGGCAACCTCCTGCTCGTGCTCTGGAGCGGCCGCGAGGCGGCGCACCTCGCGGTCGCGCTCGAGGGCGGCGCCGGCCGGCTGGCGCGCGGTGCCGAGATCGCCGCCCCGCCCCAGCGCCTGCGCGTGGGCGCGATGGCGGTGGCGCTCGACGGCGCCGCCTGGATGGCGCAGGCGGCGGTGCTGGTCGGATTGGGGCACCGTCCCGGCCGCGGGTTCCTGCGCGCCTGCGGCTACGCGGTCGGCGTGGTGGGCGCGATGGCGCTCCTCGGCGGGCTCCTCGGCCGGGACGGCTGGAGCAGCGATCAGCTCCCGGTGTTCCATCCGGTGGGCATGCTCGAGCTGGCCACGCTCACGCTGGCGGTGGCGGTGGCGCTGAGCCTCGCCGAACGCCGCGAGGACCTCGCGCGGCTCGATCGGCGCGCGGCGGAGGCTTGGGTTGCCGGCGCCAGCCTGCTGCTGCTCGCGTGGTCGGCGCGCGAGGCCGACCACTTCGCGCGCGCGTTCGCGGGCGTGCCGGGGGCGGCCGCGCGCGTGGCGCCCGCCCTGGCACCCGAGGTGCTGGCGCGGGTGCGGACCTTCGGAGCGGCGTTCACCAGCGCCGCGTGGCTGGTCCAGGCGTTGGCGCTGCTCGCCTTTGGCTGGACGCGCCGTTCGGCATTCCTGCGCTGGGCGGGGCTGCTGCTGTTCGGGCTCACCGTGCTCAAGTTCCTGCTCTACGACCTGCAGACCGTGGACGTCTTCTGGCGCTTCGTGACCGCGATCGTGGTCGGGGTGGCGATGCTCGCGGTGTCCTACGCCTACCAGCGGCGGCCGCGCGGCGGAGCGGAAGAGCCCGAGTCTTAGCCGGCGAGGCCCGGCGAGCCCCACCAGGCGAGGGCGCGCGATCGGCATTGACCGCGGAGGACAGGCGCGGGCGGGGCGACCGAGTGCCGGCGGCCGCGACGCGCCCGCCGGGCATGGTGTAGATTCCCCCGCCATGCGTCCCGCCCAGCCCGACGACTTCCGCCCGCCCGACCTGCGCTTCGTCCCGGTCGAGTCCCTCGTCCCCCACGAGCGGCACGACGACCAGCGCCTCGGGGCGCTGGTGGAGAAGTTCCGCGAGGAAGCGGTGCTGAGGAACCCGCCCGTCGTCGCACCCATCGCCGACTCCGCGGACGGGAGCCCACGCTACATGGTGCTCGACGGCGCCAACCGCGCGACCGCGGGTCAGGCTGCGGGACTGCTGCACATGGTGGTGCAGGTCACGCCCTACGGGGAGCCGTCGGTGCAGCTCTCGACCTGGCACCATGGCCTGAGCGCGATGCGTGCCGCCGAGTTCGACGCCGCCTGCCGCGCGATCGCGGGGCTCGAGTGCGTCCCCCAGCCGTTGCTCCACGCGCAGGCGCAGCTCGCCCGGCGCGAGGTGTTGGCCTATGCGTTGCACGCCGGCGGCGAGGTGATCACCTTCGGCGGCGGGGACACGCTGGGACGCCGCAGCGAGCTGCTCAACGCGATCGTGGATACGTATCGCGAGCGCCAACCCTTCTACCGCATGTCCACCGAGTCGTTCGAGGTCGCCCGCGAGCGGCACCCCGACGTCACCGGGCTGGTGATCTTTCCCCACTTCGCCCCCGCCGAAGTGCAGGAGCTCGCCGAGAACGGAGCGCGGCTGCCGGCCGGCATCACGCGCCACGTCATCCGCTGGCGGGCGCTCAGGGTCAACGTGCCGATGGAGCGCATGACCGACCGCACGCAGTCGCTGGAGGAGAAGAACCGGTGGCTCGCGGGCTGGCTCAAGCAGCGCTTCAACGACCGCCAGGTGCGCTTCTACGAGGAGCCCACCGTGCTGTTCGACGAATGATGCGCGCGCGCCGCGGGAGCGGCGGGGCCCCGGTGCGAGCTGGCGCGCCGCCGTGCGGGGGCTCGCGCGGCGGCTGCGGGCGCGGTCCCGCTCCGGCGCGGGCCGGAAGGCCGGTGCGGAAGGTCGTGCCCGGCCGCGACGGCGGCGGGCGCGCCGCGCCTGGCACGGGGCGCGCGTGAAGGCGGTGGTCTTCGACCGCCACGGCGGTCCCGAGGTGCTCGAGTACCGCGAGGCGCCCGATCCGCGGATCGCGCCCGACGAGGTGCTGATCGAGGTCCGCGCCTGCGCGGTGAACCACCTCGACCTGTGGGTGCGCCAGGGGCTTCCCGGGCTCGATCTCGCGCTGCCGCACATCCTGGGCAGCGACGTCGTCGGGAACGCAGCCGCAGTCGGGAGCGTGGTGCGGCACGTCCAGCCGGGAGATCGCGTGCTGGTGCTGCCGACGCTCTCGTGCGGCGCCTGCGCGAGCTGCCTCGCCGGCGACGACAACCTGTGCCGCGACCATGACGTGCTCGGCCGCCGCCGCGACGGCGGCTACGCCGAGCAGGTCGCGGTGCCGGGAGCCAATTGCCTCGCCTATCCCGGCGATCTGAGGTGGGAGCAGGCCGCCGCGGTGCCGCTGGTGTTCCTCACCGCGTGGCACATGCTGGTGGGCCTCGCCGGGCTGCGTCCGGGCGAGGACTGCCTGGTGATCGGCGCCGGCAGCGGGGTGGGGAGTGCCGCGATCCAGATCGCGCGACTGCTCGGGGCGCGCGTCATCGCCACCGCCGGCAGCGACGCCAAGCTCGAGCGGGCGCGCTCGCTCGGCGCCCACGAGGTGGTGAACCACGCGACGCACGAGATCGCCGCCGAGGCGCGGCGCCTCACCGCCAGGAAAGGCGTCGAGGTCGCCTTCGAGCACGCCGGCGGGCCGGTGCTGGAGCAGGCGATCGCCTCGCTCGCGCGCGGCGGGCGGCTGGTCACCTGTGGCGCCACGCTCGGGCGCGAGGCCCGGCTCGACGTGAATCAGCTCTTCGGCCGCCAACTCAGGGTCATGGGCTCGTGGATGGGCCGCCGCTCCGAGCTGGTCGAGGCGCTGCGCTTCGTGCGCGACGGCCGGCTCGTGCCGGTGGTGGACTCCGTGCTGCCGCTCGCCGAGGCGCGCCGGGCGCACGAGCGGATCGAGGCGCGCCAGCACTTCGGCAAGATCGTGCTGGTGCCGTAGAGCGCGCGGGCGCTCCGTGTGCAGGGCGCGGGGAGCGCTCGCGCCAGAGGGCCTCGAGGCCAACCGTGGCGCCCGGGAGTGGCGGTGGCGTACGCTCGGCGGGTGTCCGGATGGCTGCGGGGCGCGGCCGGGTGGACGCCGTGCACGACCGGCAACCGAGCGGGACATGGCCAGAACCGAGGTGACGCATGCACACCTGCAGGTCTTCGCTCATCGCACTCGTGATCGCTCTCACGACCCTGGCCTCCCCGGGTCGCGCGGAGTCGCCCCTCGCCCGTGGAGTCTTCGAGGCCGAGAGCCTCTTCGCCCGCACGATGGCCGATCGAGACGTGAAGACGTTCGCCTCGTTCGTGGCCGTCGATGCGGTGTTCTTCGGCGGCCGGGGAGTGCTGCGGGGGAAGGCGGCGATCGTCGAGGGCTGGAAGCCCTTCTTCGAGGGCGTCGAGCCGCCCTTCTCGTGGAAGCCCGAGCAGGTGGAGGTTCTGGACTCCGGGAAGCTGGCGCACAGCAGCGGACCGGTGCTCGATCCCACGGGACGCCGGATCGCGACCTTCAACTCGGTCTGGCGGCTCGAGCGCGACGGGCGCTGGCGCGTGGTGTTCGACAAGGGCTGCGCGGTCTGTGATTCGCTCCGCGCGCAGTAGCGCCAGCGGCTACTCCAGCCCGATCGGCCGATCCGGTTGCGGCCGGCCATGTTGTCACTTCGCTCCAGGCTGATCCCTCCGCGCATTCCAGTCTGCCTGTATCGAAGCGAATATCCGCTCACCCATCCGTCGAATACGATGGTAGGCTCTGTATTCGTAAGGTGGCCGGGCACGGGCCTACCGGGTTCACATGCGGTGAACCGTTTCGTGGGCCGCGGCCTTGCCGCCGAACGATGTCGTAGGCCGGTCGTGGCGTCCGTTCACCCCCAACGCCCCCGGCACTCACGGCCGCCGAAGTCAACGAGGTGCCCCGTGCGGACGATCCCAGCGTCTCGTGCTCCCGCGTTTGTGATCATGCTTCTCGCGCTCTCGGCGGCCTGCGCGCTCGCCGACGAGTTCCCGCAGCCCGACCAGTGCATGCACCTGCTCAACGCCGACCTCGCCCGCATGCTGCACGAGCGCTCGGCGCGCCTGGGGGTCTCCGCGGCGCCCGCAGAGACCACCTGGGTGGGCTACCGCGCGGGGCAGACGGGGAACTACTGGAGCATCGGCGTCGGCCCCGGCCGGCCGGGCTACGACTCGAACGGCATGTGGACGTTCGACACCCCGGTGCACGGCGACTCGCTGATGGGCTGGTGGCCGGTGCGCGGGCCCCACCGCAATGCCAGCGGCGCCATACGTACCGACGAACAGCGCCCGTGGTGGGCGATCGAGCTCGGCAACCAGGCCAACTACGTCATCAACGAGCGCCGCGACCTCTCGGACCCGACCGCTCCGGGTAACCGCACCTTCGGCGTGATCGGCGTGTGGCACCGCGACCCCGGCAACACCATGACCTCGACCATCCCCGGCACCGCCCCGATCGCGCCGTCGTGGACGCCGCTCGGCGGCAGCTACTCGGCGTGGATGGGGCTGCGCGCCCACGGCGACCTCACCGTGGCCGATCCGATCACCGGCACCGCCTTCAACTCCGCGGTCATCGACTACAACCAGCGCCGCAGCGCGTCCTCGAACGTGAACAGCCGGTCCTTCCCGGGCTACGGCTCGCAGATGGACCAGATGCTCTACCGCGACATCGACATGAGCGGCGTGCCGGCGGGGAGTGCGGTGACCGTGCGGTTCACGTACCGCACCCGCATGTCCACGAGCAAGGATCAGACTCAGCAAACCCGCACCGGATGGCACGTCTTCGACCCGCTGAGCCAGAACCAGGTGACGGCCGGCAACTTCATCAGCGCCGAGGCCGGCAGCCCGGCGAACTCCCTGGCCCCGGTGGACTCCTTCGAGGTCTACATGGGCGCGCCGACCGTGGGGGGAAGATTCAAGAGCTCCCTCTACCCCTCGGACCCCGAGGGCGACGTCGACGGCCTGCGCGCGATCTACGATCCGCAGCGCCTGTGGTTCGGCGAGGCGATCCAGCGCGACCGGGTGCGCCAGCTCCACGGCAACGCGGGGGGCGCCAGCGGAACGAAAACCGTGACGTTGAGCGCCGCCGATGCCGACCTGTTCCGCGCCGCGGGCGGCGGCCGGCTGCGACTCGTGTTCCGCGTCCACACCAATCGCGGCTTCGACGACGAGGGCCCGTCGTATTCCTCGAACGGCATGGGAGCCGTCCAGGTGGACGACGTCGAGGTGGACACGAACAACGACGGAACCTACGAGCTGACCGGATCGTGGGGCAGCTTCGAGTCGACGCTCGCCATCGACAACGACACCGCGATCGCGGCCACCGACGCCTGGAAGTCCACCGGCAAGCCGCCGGCGATCCAGTTCCACGCGCACGACCTCGCCTCGCTGCCCTACCAGGACCTGTGCGGCCCGGTCGGCGGTCCGAATCGCATCTGCAACATGGGCGGCGCGATGATCTCGATGGGCAACCACGACCGCAACGAGGCCGTGGCCGGCGCCGCCGGCTCGACCGAGGACTCGGGCGAGTGGGCGATCATCTCGCCCACCATCAACCTCCGCACCGCGGGGCCCTCGACGCCCAACGGCTGGGACTTGACCGGCGACATGGCGGCCGCCACCGAGGACTTCTACATCTACTACGAGATGTACAGCGGGATCTTCGACGTCTTCACCACGGGCAAGATGTGGCAGTACGGCTTCCAGTCCTACCCGGCGAACCAGGCCAATGGTGTGCCTGGGTGGGGCGAGATGACCGCGCCCGGCTGCTACTTCTTCAACCCCGACATCCAGTGCTTCCAGGACTACGAGCCGGGCTACGGCTGGGGGGTGATTACCACCTCCAATCCCTCGAATCGGCCCGACTCGCTGCGGATCTACCTGAGCGTCGTGTCGCAGTGCTACCGCTTCGGCATCTCGAGCGGCTGCGAAACCACGGCCGGCGCCTACGTCGACAACCTGGCCCTCATGATCGTCAACAAGCCGGCCCAGGCGCCGATGTTCGTGGACATCTGGCACTGGCTCAACGACGCCTTCCCCGCCAACGAGACCGCGGGGCTGCCCGGCACCGCGGCCTTCGACACCACCTCGGCCCTGATGAAGACCGGGCTCAACATCGCCCAGACCGAGGGCACCCAGAATCGCCCCTCCGTGCCCGGCGATTCGGTGGTGGTGACCGCGGTCGGCGACAGCGTGCGCGTCGACATGGTGTTCAGGATTCGGCCCGGCGTCGGCAACTACGTGACGGTCGGCGATCCCTCGAGCGGCCTGCGCCGCGTGCCCACCAGCCCGGCGACGGTCACGCCCGGCGACGGCTCGTTCTGGAGCGTCTACGCGGCTGATCCCGGCGCGTTCGCCAGCCCGGGGGCCGCGGCGATGCACGCCGCGGCGCCGGGCGGCTGGAGCGCGCTGGCGTGGAACAGCGCGCGCATCGACACCGTCTACACCAACCTGTTCCCCGTGCAGGGCCTGGGCATCGGCAATCCGACGTCCGGTGGCCTGTGGGCCTCGACTTATCACGAATCCGAGGTCGGGGTGCTGGGAGTCTCGACCGGTCCGCGCGCGTCGCTGGCGAACCCGCGCAACCGCTGCTTCATGGTCGATCCGGCCGGTGCGCCCGTCGCCGCCAACCTCACCTGCAGCTCGGTGCCAGGGTGGGTGACCGGCAATCCCACGGCGGTGGGCTACAACGGGCAGCCGCAGACCTGGCAGGGCACCAAGGTGATTCCCGACGGGCTGCTCACTCCCGGCGCCCACGTGCAGTACTTCTTCCGCCGGCAGAAGATCGGCGGGCCCTCCACGGCGTTCTCGCTCTGTCCCGACACCGGCGTCGTGGTCCCGCAGCCGAGCGAGGACAATCTCGACGGCCACCGCTGGCAGCAGTTCGGCGTGCTGCCCGACCGCTGGAAGGACCCCGCGTTCGGCCAGGGCGGGCTCGGCATGGCCTGCATGCTGGTGGTGGACAACGCCGACCGGCGCGGCGACGAGCGCATCTGGAAGGCGGTCGCCGACACCATTGGGCTCACGCAGGGAGCACGGATCGGGAGCGCCGACGGCTACGGCGGGGTGCCCCCGGGGGCCGACCCCAACGATCCGACCTACTTCATCCCCGACCGTAACGCGCAGCCCGGGAGCCTTTGGGATCTCTACGGCGTGAAGGCGGCGGAGTCCCTGACGGCGCCGGCCAACACCATCGGCGCCCGACTGGGATTCGTGCCGGTGCTCCCGAATCTGCTGGCGGGCAAGACCACCCGGAACTCGCCGACGCTCGAGATGCTCGAGGCCTATTACCGCCTCCTCGTGGTGCTCACGGGCGACCTCAACTCCGGCATCCTCGGACCGTTCACCGACCGCAGCGCGGACGACACCGGCATGATCCGGAACTTCCTGCTCGGCGCCACGCCCGGCGCGGAGCGCGGCATCATGGTCCAGGGCGACGGGTTCGCGGAGTACTGCGATGGGACGCTCGCCGGCTCGCCCCAGTTCACGTTCATGACGAACTACCTGGGCGCCACGTTGGTCGCGCCGGGCTACTTGGCGCTCTCCTCCAGCGGCGGGGTCCCGTTCCCGGACCTCGTCACCACGACCAGCGTCAACCCCAACGGCGACATCTACGGCGTGCGCAACTCCTGCCTCGCGACCCTCGACGTGCTGAACCTCAACTCCGGCGTGCCGGAGGCCACGGTGGCCTCCACCTACCAGGATGTCGGCGCCGGCGCCCCCTACATCGCCGCCACCTTCAAGCCCGCGGTCACGGCGCGGCCCTGGATCGCGCTGCTCAACGGCTTCCGCATCCAGGACCTCCGCGGCCGCTTCGGCGGGTCCTCCAACGGCCGCAACGCCTACTTCTACTTCACGCTGCTCACCGCCTTCGCCGACGTCTGCAGCCAGCTCAACGCTTCGCTGCCGACGCTCGACGTCCCGGGCGGCGGAGGTGCGGCCGCCTACGTCAATTTCATGCGCCTGCTCAACAACCCGGTGATCGCGAACGACGCCGTGGTGCGCTTCGGGCTCGCCCGCGCCGGGTGGGTGGAGATCAAGGTCTTCGACCTCGCCGGCCGCCGGGTGCGCACCCTGGCCAACCGCCGCTTCGAGGCCGGCGAGCACACCGTGGTGTGGGACGGCCGCGACGACCGCGGCGCGCGCGCCCCGCGCGGCGTCTACTTCACCCAGGCGCTCTATCCCGAGGACGGCTTCGAGGCCGCAAGGAAGCTCACGCTGCTCAGATAGGCCCGAGCAACCAACGATCGGGCTCCGGGGCGCGGGAGCGGCCGGTGCCGGGAAACCGCCGCGCGGCGCCGCCGCGCGCTTGCTCCCGCCGGCTGCCGGGTTTAGCTTCGAGTGTGACCTGTCGCCAGGGTCCCCCACCGTGTCGCCGCCGCCGCGAGGCCGCGCAGAAAGGGAAGTGAAGCCGTGCCCATCTACGAATTCGTCTGCGCCGACTGCAAGAAGAGCTTCAGCCTGACCCTGCACATCTCGGAGTACGAGAAGAAGAAGTCCTTCAAGTGTCCGAGCTGCGAGAGCCGCCACGTGCGGCGCAAGGTCACGCCGTTCTTCGCCGTCACCTCCAAGAAGAGCTGACCACGCCGGCCGTCCCGCGCGAGCCGGCGATGAAATCGGCTCAGCGTCTCCCGCGCGCCGCGGGCGGGGGCGCGATCGCCGCCAGGCGCACCGCGTCGGGATCCGGCGCCGTCAGCCGGCGCAGCAGCCAGAACTCCAGCGCGTAGATCTGCTGCTGGATCGGGTCGGGACTCACACCGGTGGCGCCCATCACCTGGTCGGAGAAGGCGAAACTGTTCATGAACACGGTCACCCGCCCCCGCTCCAGGGTCTGCTCCGCCGCGACCGCGACCGAGTCCTTCACGAACAGCAGCGGCTCGCCCCCTTTCACGCCACCGGCCCAGCGCGACGATCCCACGATCGCGCCGCTCCGGTCGCGGATCGGGGTCGGCCCGACGACCACTGTGTCGCGCCGCATGTTGAACACGCCCAGCACCTGGTCGGTGGATGACTCCACGTTGCGCGGATCGTCGAGGACCAGCAGCCGGCCGCCCTGCCGGACGAAGTAGGTGATCGAGTCCAGCTCGGCGAGCGTGAAGGATCTGCCGGGGTTCACCAGCACCACCGGCCCCCCCGCGTGCAGCGCCTCGGCGAGCGTCGGCAGGAGCTTCGGCACCAGGTCGAGCCGCTGCGTCCAGACGTAGAACGTCTGGAGGCTCCGTTCGGCGACGGGCGTGAGCGAGAAGATCGGTAGGTCGAAGCGCGAGTGCTCCCACTCGAAGGCCACGACCGGGACCTTCGAGTGCGGCGCCGGCTCGGGATAGCCCCGCCGGTCCAGCGCGGCGCACGCCCCGGTCGCCGCCAGGAATCCCCAGGTGGCGCCGACCGCGAGGGCGAGCGCCCCCGACAGCCCCGCGCGCCCGCCGCGCCGGAGTGCAAGCGCCAGCAGAACGGCGCCCAGGACCAGCAGCAGGCCGTTGACTCCGCGGCGCCGGTTCGAACGGTTGACCCAGTCCAGCATCCCCAGGATCAGCTCGGGCTTGCCGGGAACGAACATGAAGAAGTTCGAGAAGCAGGTGCTGTCGGTGTAGCCCAGCACCCGGCCCCTGCCGCAACGCACCCCGCCGGCCTGCACGAAGACGCCGAAGCGGTAATGGGTCGAGGCCTTGTCCTCGGGAAAGTAGGACACCTGCGAGTAGTCGGCGTCCATGCTCTTGAGCCCGTAGCCCAGGATCGAGCCCTCGGAGAAGAACGGCAGGGTCAACGAGCAGGAGGTCGCGAACAGGTAGGGCGGCAGGTGGAGCACGACCGGATGGCGGAATACCGCGGGCGGGCGGTAGAGCGAGAGCGCCATGCTGGCGAGGTCGTAGGTGGAGTCGTAGCGGAAGCGCATCCCGAAGCGCCGCGCGATGGCGTTCAGGTAGGTGCTGGTGCCGAACACGTTGGTGTGGTCGCCGATCAGCAGCAGGCCGCCGCCGCCGCGCACGAAGCGCTCGATGGCGTCGATCTCCTCCGGCGCGAAGGGCGAGGTCGGGGTCTTGATGAACAGCACGTCGCAGCGCGCCAGCCGCTCGGGAGTGATCGGCTCGCGCAGGGTCTCGACGTCGTAGTAGTAGCGGAGGAACTGTCCCATCGAATAGTAGTTGTAGCCCGCGCGCTGGCCGTACCAACGGGTATCGAAGGCCTCGGTGGTCCACTCCCAGTCGCTGTGCAGCTCGTCGATCAGCACCCGCCCCTGCTTGCGCGCGCCGGGGTCGTGGTAGGCGACGCCGGCGACCAGCAGCGCGGCGCCGGCCAGGGCGTACAGCGCGGTGGCCGCCGCGGCGCGCGGCGAGCGCGGCCGTGCGGTGGCCGAGGGTGCCGCCTCCGCCCCCGGCGCCGGCGCCAGCGGAAAGGCGACCTGCGCGATCAGCGCGAACGGCAGGAACGAGAGCGCGAGGTAGAGCGTGTCCCAGTAGTGCACGGCACTCGCGGTGCTGACCTCGATGCCCACCATGACGGCGTAGCGGACCGGCAGGTAGAGTGCCAGGCCCAGCAGGAACCAGAGCACGCGCCGCGCACCGGCGCGCGCGAACAGCAGCGCTGCCACGCCCCCCCCGCCGATCAGCATCGCGGGCAAGAGCCCGAGGCGCTCCCAGGTGGTTGCGCACTGATAGACGTGCGCCGCGCGCGGGATGAAGAGATCCCCACCGCTGAGCGCCATCGGATGGAAGAACGGCTCGAGCAGCACGTAGATCAGCGGCGTCAGGGCGCCGATGTCGTGATAGCGCGCCGCCAGGTGGTAGAAGAACGGGACCAGCGCCGCCTGGAGCGCCCAGACGATGCCGAGCCCCGCGAGCGCCATCGCCACGCGCTCGACCGCGCGCCAGCGCCCGGCGGCGATGAGATGCAGCGCGGCCCCCGCTGCCGCCAGCGCAAAACCGTCGCGGAACGGGGCCGGCAGGATCAGCGCCGCGAGGAGGGCGGTCAGCCCGCCGACCAGCGCCCACCCGCGCCGCGGAACGGGTGCTTCGCGGCGCAGGGCCCAGACCCCCACCACGACCGCCGCGAACATCCACCACGGGTTCGGCCGCTGGAACGGCTTGAACGCGTCGAGTGCTGCAAGCCAGGCGCCGGCCAGCAGCCAGAGCGCGATCCAGGCTGCGTTCATGACGCCGGCTTCCCTTCGCGGGCGAGGTCCAGCAGCTGGCGGACGAACTGCACGTTGCCCTCGTACGCCCCATTCTCGCCTTCCAGGTTGCGGTTGAGAAAGAACCAGGAGTCCCCGACCACGACCACGCCGCCGCGGCCGATCCGGCGCGCCGCGACCACCGGGCGCTCGAGATGACTCGCCAACACCCGGGCGTCCTTCGCGAGCGCGACCAGCGGCCAGCCCTTGTGGAAGCGGACTTCGAGGGGTCCGACGCGCTCCTCGAACTGGGTGAGCGGGGTGGGGCCGACGTCGAAGCCGAAATGGTCGAGCAGGTTCTTCGACCCCTCGCGCTCCTCGTATCCCACCGAGAGGAAGAGCCAGCCGCCGCGCTCCACGAAGCGGTCCACCGCGGCGACCTCCGCGGCGCCGAAGCGGCGCGCCGGGGCGATCACGAACAGCACCGAGGCGCGCTCCAACTCGCGTGCGAGACCGCGCTCCACCCAGCGCGGCAGGTACTCGTTTCGGAGCAGGTTGTACTCCAGGCCCCCGACGCAGTCGTCGAACCACGACAGCTCGTCGAAGCGCTCGACGTGCGAGTGATCGATCAGCGCTACCGCCGCCTGCGGCCAGGGAGTCTCCGCGCGGGCGTGGGGCGCGAGCGCGAGCGCGGCCCCGAGTGCCACCCCCAGCGGCACCGCCGCCAGCGCCGTCGCGGGTGCCGCGCGCGGCCGGCCCAGGGCGACGGCAATCACCGCGAGTCCGACCACGGCGAGGAGCGCGGTGAGCACGCGCGGCCATGCCGCGGGCCGCCCCAGCAGGTAGCCGAAGACCCGCGCCACGAAGCGCTGGCTCTTGACCAGCGCCCCACTCTGGAACGGAGACGTGTCGCCGAACACCAGCACCCTCCCCCGCCCGTAGCGCCGCTCGGCCGCCAGCACCAGGTCGTCGAGCCGCTCGCCGGGGTTGAACTTCCGGTCGCCGAGATAGGACATCTCGTATTGCGTCGGCTCGCCGAAGTCGGAGAACCCGTAGCGGGCGAGCAGCACCGGGCGCGCCGGGGGATCGGCCTCGAGCGAGGCGCCGACCCAGATCTGCGGCTCGTCGTCGTGCGTCAGGCCGGCGCGCAGCGGGTGCGTGATCGGCGCCATGGCGTACTCCCAGCTGTTGCCCGGGAAGCTGGCGCAGTCGAACTGGTAGCGGATGCCGAAGGGCCGCAGCAGCTCGTTATAGGGCCCGCGGATGCCCACCACCCCGGTGTGATCGCCCAGCACCAGCAGCGACCCGCCGCGCTCGACGAAGCGCCGCAGGTCCTCGAGCTCGCGCGCCGAGAACGAAGTGTTGACGTTGATCAGCACCACGCACTGGTAGTCCGACAGGTGGCGCTCGATCAGCGAGTCGGCGGAGATCGTCGGCTGGTAGCCCCAGCCGCGCAGCACGACCGGGAGCAGGCCGAACATCCCGCCGCTCCTCTGCCCGTAGCGCCCAAACTGCGGCAGCTTCCAGTCCAGGAAGCCGCGGTCGTACAGCAGCACGCGGCCCGCCACCGGCCGGACCGGCGGCGACCAGCCGACGACGAACGCCCAGACCAGCGCTCCCGCCAGGACCGCGAGGGCCGCCCGCGCGGCGGCACCCGCTGCCACCGGGGCGGCCGCGGCGGCCGGCGGCGCGCCGCGCTCGGCCACGGCCAGCCCCGCGATCATGAACAGCACCAGCAGGGCCTGGGGATTGAGCAGCAGGTAGTCGAGCCAGGGCGCCCAGCGCTGCACGCCGATCGCGAACGGCTCGAGCGCCGCCAGCCCGATCAGGTGGGCCGCGAGCAGGATGCCGAGCGCGCGCAGCGCCCACGCCCAGGAGCGACGGGCGGCCAGCATCGCGCGCGCGACGACGAACAGCGCCGCCAGGACCAACCCCGGCAGCGCGATCGCCGTGGCGCTCAGGACGTACTGGTTGCCCACCAGGTTTCCGACCGCGCCCGAGTAGGCGAGCGAGAGGCGTTCGAGAGTGCTCCAGAACGCCCCGCCCAGGCGATAGAGCGGCCAGAGCAGCGCGAATGCCGCGAGCGCCAGCAGGTGGCTGCGCGCGATCGCCGCCTGCGCGGACGCCTGCCCCGCCGCGACCGCGGCCGCGGCGACGATCAGGGCGAGGGCCGCGAGCACGCCGGTCTCGCCCAGCCGTGCGGAGAGCGCGGCAGCGAGGAGGAAGCCGCCCGCGACGAGCAGCCGCGCGCGCGAGGGCGCCGGGCGGGACGGACGAAGGGTCGAGAGATAGGCGGCCGCCGCGAGTGCCGAGAGCAAGGCCCCGAGCCCGGCGTAGAGATGCCCGCATTCGCCGAGCCCGAGCAGCGTGGCGAAGAGCAGCCACGCGCTCGCGGTCACCGTCCTCACGCCCCCACCCCCAAAAGTCGGGGAGGGCTGAAGCTTGCCTTCAGTCCTCCCCGCGGTTCGACGAGGCCGGATGGCCTCGCGTCAGCTACTTGCGATACGCCTCCTTCACCGATCCCCACGAGGTCTTCTTGCTCGGGGTCGGGGCGCAGCCCGGATCGCTGAAGTGGCAGGTGTACCACTGGTCGCAGGTGTTCTTGCAGGTCGGAACGCCACTGCATGTGGGCGTGCCGTCCACGGTGAAGTGGGTGCAGGTGAACGGACCGGCGCCCGGCTGACCCGAGGTGCACGTCGGGCTGCCGTCGCAGGTCTGCCCCGCGGCGTTACAGGTGCTGTTC
>MFFQ01000070.1 GCA_001780165.1 Candidatus Eisenbacteria bacterium RBG_16_71_46
CCGGATCACCTGAGGCTCGGTGACGAACCCGATGATGCGCGCCTCGCCCCCGCAGCGCGCGCACACCTCGACCTCGACCTGGAACACCATCCGCAGATCCGATGCTGGAGTGCATCACGGAAGACCGGGAGCCACGGAACGAGGGGAGCGGGATCGAGGCAAAGGGATCGCCGGGCACTCGAGACCACGGCCGTGTTCGCGCTCAGGCTCAGCGCCCTTCCCGCGACGCCCGATCGGGGCGGCCAGCCCCTCCCCCCCCGCCACCGTCGCGCTGCTCCACGCCCACTGAAAGCTGGCCACCCAGGCTCCCGCTGGACGTCGAGCTGGTCACAGCACGAGTGCGGCCGGCCCTCATGCTCCGGGCCGGCCGCACCGAGTCGCCCAACCGGGCTCAACGATAGATCTGCTTCACTCTGCCCCAGGTGGAGGGCTTCACGTCCGTGGGGATTTCCGTCTTCTCCGACGGGACGAACAGGTATTCCTCCGGGAGCTGTTGAACCGGGAGGGTCAGCGTCTGGAATTGGTCGCTGACCACTGGTTGGAAGTGATCCGAGAACGGATTGATCGGGTAGACCGCGAGGTGGGTCAGGGTGTCGACCGGCGGGAAGATCTGCCCAAAGTGCTCCTTCAGGCACGGCGTGCAGAGGTACCGCAGGTCCTTCGGGAACTGGAAGTCGACACGCCACTCATCCCGCAGGTCGTAGCCGGTGGGCGGCGGCGGGAACCCCGTGGCCCGGTAGCACAGATAGTGGTTGGCCTTCGGCCCACCGGGGATGGGCTGGTTCTTCCATGCCGGGGCCAGGAGGAACTCCAGATTCGTGACGAATACGTGGTAGCTGCCGAACTGGTTCGTCACGACCACTTCGCGGGGACCGCCAGGCAGTTGCAGCTTCTCGCGGATGTTCCACCACGTGTAGTGCACGAACGTGTCCGGGACCGCCGAGTTGTTCTTGTGCACCCAGTTCAGGAAACGCACGAGCGAATCCACGCTCACCGGGATGGGCTGCCGGAAGAACTGGTCCTGGACCTGGATGGGCTGCGGGGAGACGATGGGCTGGAGGTTGTGGTAGCTCCAGTAGTGCGTCGGGTTGTACGGCTGGCCTTGCGCACTGGCGGGCGTGGACAGCAGCAACAGCCCGCATGCGGCGATCAACATGCGGAACGAATGCGTGGCAGTTGCTCTCATGGGACACCTCGGCAAGCGGTTTGAGCTCGAGATCCTTCTCCGTGCATCCCGTCCATGACAGCGGAGGATCGTTCCGTGGCATGGCGCCGCGGAGGAGCGCGAGCGGATGCCGCGCGCGGTTGCGCGCTCGCGCGGAACGGTGGGCCACGATGGAACCGCCGCGCGGTCCGAGGACCGACGGGCGAGTTGACGAGGCGATCGCGACACGGGGTCTCGATACTCGAGTCGGGGCCGCGCGGGAGCGAAATCGGGCAAGTTGCCAGGCACGGCGGGAGCCACACACGCACGATCGGGGCGGTCCTGGATCCGAACGGGGCGTGGCACCCCTCGGTATTGTCAGCGCTGACCGGTGAGTCTACCCCGTGCCCGGTATGATCAATAGGAATTTCACGTCGCGCCCCGCGAGGCTGCCTACCTCCGGCCCAGGGAAGGAATGGAACTTCGATGACGCCGGGGCTCGAGCCGACCCCCGTCGTAACGTCGCGCTCCGGAACGAATTCGCCCGCCCGAGCCCCGACCGCTCGTCCGATGCTCGCCCGGAGCGGTTCAGTCCAGATGAACGACTCGCGTGCTCATGGTCCCGCCCACGGGACGCACGAAGTAGAGCCCCGGCGGCACGGGCCGGCCCGCGGCATCGAGCCCGTCCCAGCGGACGCTGCCCGTATTGCCGGAGAGCCGCCGCACGAGGCGGCCCGAGATGTCCCACACCCGCACGTCCAGCGGCCCCGCCCGCGGCTCGCTCGCGCGCAGCTCCACGCCCGAGCGGAAGGGGTTGGGCCAGGCGACGAGGCGCGGGCCGCCCGCGGACCCGATCGGCGGCGGGCCGTAGGGAACCGCGACCGTGATGCCGAGCGCCGACCACACCCCGGCGCCGTCGGTGGTGAGCACGGCCATGATGTTCCCAGCCGCACCGAGGGCGCTCGGCAAGACCTCCCTCGAATCCAGCGCGTAGAACGTCCGATTCACCAGGTCGCCGCTCGCGTCGAGCCAGGCGTCGCCATGGGTGCGGCTCAGGTACACGCCACGCCCGTTCTTGAGCCCCCAGACGTACCCGTACTCGCGGCCCACCGCGACATGGCTCGATCCTCCGCCCCCGGGGTAGCTGGCGAGCAAGGCCCAGGTGGCGCCGCCGTCGGCGCTCCGCCACATGCCCCAGTCCAGCCCACCCGCGCAGTAGGCGTAGCTCGTGTCGCTCGGGTCCCAGGCGAGGTTCGTGGGGAGGTGGTCGGATACGACCGACCAGTTCTGCCCCGCGTCGACGCTGCGCAGCAGGCCCCAGCCGTTCCGGTGCAGGGCGAGCACCACGCGCGCGCCGTCCAGGGGGTTCGCGGCCACCGAGACGAAGCCCACGTTCGGGAACGCGTGGCCGGCCCAGGTCGCGCCGCCATCCTCGGACACGTAGAAGCTGTCACCCCACACCGCGCAATAGAGTCGGCCCGGGGTCTGCAGGTCGGCCTCGATTCCGGTGATGGGGCCGGGGAAGGAAGCGATCGCCGTCCAGCTCGCCCCCTGGTCCACCGAGCGGTAGAGAACTCCCGAGTCCGAGCCCGCGTAGACCCAAGGGGGATCGCCCGGGACCTCGCAGAAGTCGAGCGCCGCCTCGCGGGGCCCCATGCCGGTCGCGAAGGTCCAGCTCAGTCCTTCGGGCCCATAGGCCACGCCCAGTCCCAGGACGCCGGCCAGGACCCGGCCGTTGTCGAGGATCCTGATCGCCCGGCTGTGCGAGGCCCACAACCCCTCGGAGGACCAGGCCCAGTCCCCGCCGTCATCGCTCCAGTAGGCGCCGAGCACCCGCGTGCCGGCGAGCAGGCCGGCGACCATCGCCCGGCTCACCGGTGCGAGGCAGGTGATCTCGCGCAGCGGCTCCCCCGTCCCGACGATTCGCGACCAGGAGGCGCCCGCGTCACCGGAGACGAAGACGCCCTGCGTGTCGGTGCCGGCGTAAGCGTTGCCCGTACCCGGATCGAACGCAAAGCAGTTGACGCGGTCCGTGGGACTGCCCGGAAGCGGGAACGGATTCCAGGTCAGGCCGCCATCCGTGCTTCGGCGGATGCCGCTGGCGTCGCCGGCGAGGACCACGTCCGGAGCGGCGGGTAGGATCGCGAGCGCCCCGACCGCGCTCGAGGAGAATCCCACGAAGCTCCAGCTCGCCGCGCCGTCGAGGCTGCGGAAGACCCCGAGGTCCGAGGCGGAGAGCACGAAGTCGCCGTCCGCCGGGCTCACGCACACCGCGTAGGAGTACCCGTCGTGTCCGGCCGCGGACGGCGTCCAGGTGGCACCGCCGTCCGTGCTCTTGTAGAAGCGTGGCGCGAATATGGCCGAGCAGCCGAGATAGACCACCGTCGGGTCGGTGGTGGACACCGCGATCGCCCCCGGAATGCTCCGGCCCTCGGCGTCGTTCTTGATCCCGGCGCTCGACTCGAACCACGTCAGCCCGCCGTCCACGGACTTGACGAGCTTGCTGCGCAGCTCGATGGGGATGTAGTCCTCGCGCGCCTCGACCCCGGCATACAGCACCCGGGCATCGTGCGGCGAGGTCGTGATGCAGGTGATGAAGTACGAGGTGAGGCCCGCGCTGCGCGTCCAGCTCGCGCCCTGGTCGTCGCTGGTGAAGATGCCGCCGCCCTGCGTCGCCGCCACCAGCATGTAGCGGTCGGGGATGACGCCGTGGGTGAGCCCCGTCAGCGTGCCTCCGGGCGGGCCGCCCGTCTCCCAGGCGATGGGCAGGGGCGGCGGCTCCTGAGCCGTGGCCAGGGTCGCGCACGCGACGAGCAGCGCGAGGACGAGGATGCCCAGCGCGGCCGCGCGGCCGGACAACCCGGTCCCGCGCGTGCGCGAAACGCCCGAGCGTGAATGGGCCGATGGGGAAGTACCGAGTCGAGTCATGGTTCGTTCCTCCGCGGGCGCCGAGGCGGAGAATGCAGCGAACCACAGCAGAGTCGCCGAGCATGCCGGCCGGACCGGGACCCGGGGGCTCCGCGCGCCCCGCGGCGCAACCCGCGGGCTGCGGAGGAGGTGTCGTGGCGTGATGCAGGGCGGCCCGGGGCCCGGCCGGCGGCTTGGCTTGATGGTTGGCGAGCGTGGCGAGGGCGATGGCGGTGGGAACCCGGGAGGCCTCTCCGGTTCTTGCGCCTCGCGCGCTGGCGCGGCGATCCCAGCGGGATCTACGTCACGCCTCAACTTGGCTCAGCGCGGGTCGAGCACCGTTCCCGGTGCGCCGCCGATGACGCCGGACGATGTTCCGCCCGTCGTGAGCCGTCGTGCTGCGCTCTGTGCTGCCGCATGCCTCGGCGCATGCCGACGCGTGGAACGCTAGTCCCGTCCCGCCCGCGTGTCAACTTCAATCGCTCCGGGCGGCCGACGCATCGTCGCGTGCACCGCGCCCGCTCGCCGCGAGTGCGGCGGCCCCGTCGCGTCCGGGCAATCACCGCGCGGCGACGGCGAAGCGTCGCTTGGCGTTCCGCGAGCAGCTCCGGTCTCTGCGAGGGGGCGCGCACCCGAAGCGCCGCGGAGGCTTCCCCCTCCCCGCAGCCCGCATGTGGAGTAGCGCCGCTCACCATGAGCCGCATCGCATGATGCGCCTTGTGGAACCGGCTTCGTCACGTGACGGTGCGGACGTTCCGCGTGGATGAGTCGGGAAGGGCGAGCGCTGGATGCCGCGCGCTAGGAAGCGGGGATCCGCAGCGCAGCGGAGCCCAGTGCGCGGGCCTCGCGCCATGGCGCCCGAGGGCGCCACGAGCCTCTTCAGCCGACATCGGGATAGCTCCTGGCGACCGATAGTCTCGCTGCCGGTCGGTTCGTTCCGGCACAGAACTGACACGGCAGGTTCGATTGGATCACCTGGCAGTTTGGGCGTCCTGCGCGCGGCAGGCCAAGTTCCCCAACGTCGTCCGAATCCCGGTCAAGCCGGTTCAACGAACACCGCCCCGTTGGTTCAAGCGGAGAGCAACTCCCAGTGCTCGTCGCGCGACTCGACCTCGAGCCGCGTGACCGTCGCCTTCTTCGCGTTGATCTTCTTTAGGCGCTCGGTCGGGTAGCTCGTTGTCAGCCTCCCCTGAGCCAAAGAGTAGATGAGATGAAGCGGCTGACCCCCGCTGTGACGTGGTACCCCTTGCGGGGTCCACAGGATGTTGCAC
>MFFQ01000071.1 GCA_001780165.1 Candidatus Eisenbacteria bacterium RBG_16_71_46
CCGATACACCGTACACGGTGTCGGCGGTCGCCGGATGGCAGGTGGCCGCCAGATTCTGAATGTCGGAAACCTGCACGGAATCGAGGCACGTCCCGGAGGGTCCCGGTGGATAGACGGCCGCGCCGGCAGTCGTGGCGACAGCGGCGAGCCCGAGGACTCCGAGAAGCGCGGTGATGGTCTTCTTCATCGTTGCACCCCTTTAATTGTGGTTGCAGGTCGTCGGTCCGGGGGGTTGTGGACCTCTGGTTCGTTGACCCGGCTCGCGCCTGCCCAGAGGACACCCGCCAGCGGCTCGCTGCGTCGCCGCGGATGGCCCATGAACGGGGCGAGTGGGTCGTTCCTAAAGCCTGCCTAGATTCTAGAGGGAGTTGACTCGGACGGAAAGTGATTAATTTGCTGACAAGGACTTACGGGCACGGAGGGGGCCCCGGGGCGGTTAGCCCGAACTGGTAGAAGACCTTGGCGAGGAACCGCGGAACGCTCGAATAGCCGTTCATCCCACGCATGGGGACGGTGGTGATCGCGGCCCTGCCCCCGCTCGGATCGGCGGGGTTGTGAGGCACGGAAACCGCCACCGGGATGTCCGGGCGCTCGAACTGGCTGGCCTGCTGCGAGAGCTGGCCCGACCGGGCCCAGAGCAGCACGTCGTGCGTGTCGCGCACCGCGAAACCGCGCAGCCCGGAGAGGATGCCGCCGGCGCGCAGGCTGTCGCAGACCGCCGTGCTCTTGAGCACCCCGGAATTGCCAAGGCCCCACACGGCGCTCGAATCGCCCGGGAGGAGGGTCTCGTAGAGCATCAGTCGGTCGCTGCCGAAGTAGCGCGTCACCCAATCCTCGCGCAGTGGCCCGGTTGCCGCCCGTCCCTGGATCAGGTTGAGCCCCTCGATCAGGAAGCGGCCGGGCGGGTGGGTGGCGTTGCCGTCGAGGTAGGCCGCGATCCCGTCCTGGTAGGTTGCGAGGAGGGTCGAGAAGCTGGTCTGGGTGCCCCGGTACCAGATGACCGCGTCGAAGAGCTGGAAGGTCTGGCGCACGTCCGCGGCCGAGCGGAACGGCTGGGTGAACTCGAGCCGGAGGATGCTGTAGACCCCCGGAGCCAGGATGTTCCGGGCCGCGGTGTTGGAGTACATGGTGTCGGTCGAGAAGTTGAGCGCGCCTCCGAGGCTGCTCGGGAAATCGTCGATCAGCAGCAGGCGGGCCGTGCCCGTCGCCGCCGGCGCGCGCACGTACCAGGTGGCGGTCGCCGGCGTGCCGGCGCGGCCGCCGTCGTCGATCGGGATCACGGTCACGGTGCGCGGGCCCGACGCGAGTTGCCCTCCGATCCGGAAATAGTCCGTCGGGATCACGTAGCTCGAGGTCGTCACGATCGTGTCCCTGCCACCGTCGAGGCCGACGAGGAACCGGGTCTTCGTCACGTCGCCGTCGATGTCCTGCGCCACCCAGTTGAGCGTCATCGAGGCGTAGGTCGTATCCGTGGTGCGCGGCGGGTTCGTGAGCGTCACCACCGGCGGCTGGTTGGTGAAGCTGAAATCCTCGGTCGCGGGCGTGGGGTCCAACGCGCCCTCGTTGTCCACGGCGCGCACCTCGAACGTGGGCATGACCGAACCGGTGGGCGTGAAGACGGTGAAGATCGAGTCGGTACGCGTGGTCCAGACCCACTGGGTGTCGGCGGGCGCGGCGGCGTTGTTGGTGAAGCGGAGCTGGAAGCCGGCGACCTCGCCGTCGGGATCGGTGCCGAACCAGTAGAGGTGCACGATGTGATTCACCGGGTCCACCGGCCCCTGCACGAACAGCGTGGTCTCGGGCGGCACGTTCGGCGCGAAGCTGCCCTTCTTCGCGCAACCCGCGGCGAACACCACGGCGAGAGTCCCGGCAACGATCGCCGCCGCGAGAACGGGTCGGAAGCGATGCAATCCGAGGCGCATCGCTAGAAGTCCTCGCGATCGGATTTCACGACCAGGAACTTGCCGACCGTGCGCTTGCCGGAATCCCGATCCTCGACCGAGTAGAGGTAGAGTCCGGACGCCGTCGCCTGCCCCTCACGCGTGATGAGATCCCACCCGAACATGCGCCCGGAGAGCGTCGGCGGCGGGACGTCGAGTTCGCGGCGAGGGTCGTAGATCCCACGCACTCCCCCGGCATGGTAGGTGGCGCCGTCGAAGTCGGTGTCGAAGATCACATCGCCGGAGAGGGTGAAGATCTTCAGCCGGCAGCGCTGCGGGAGGTTCGCGAACCAGAGGTAGTGGTCGCGCACCAGCCGGCCCTGGTCCCAGCGCGCCTCGACACGGTAGGGATTGGGAAACACCGTGACGCCGGTCGACGGGCGCTCC
The DNA here is from genome assembly GCA_001780165.1 of Candidatus Eisenbacteria bacterium RBG_16_71_46. Lineage (GTDB taxonomy): Bacteria > Eisenbacteria > RBG-16-71-46 > RBG-16-71-46 > RBG-16-71-46 > RBG-16-71-46. The sequence continues at coordinate 2,328 of MFFQ01000071.1, forward strand.
CCGGGACCCGGGGCCGGAATCACCAGGGTCTTGTTCTGGCTGGTGCCGCTCTCCAGGGACTCGATCTCGACGTTGCCGAGGTCGAACGCGGTCACCGCGGCGAAGTACTTGAACCCGTTGCGCAGGTTCGTGACGGTGTAGCGGTAGTGATAGGGGACGCCGTCGAACGTCACCGGCGGGTTCAGCCGGATGGCGTCGAAGCCGGTGTTGAACCCCGTGGTGTCGTTGGGCGGCACCGCCAGGTCGAACTGGGCCAGGAGCCGCAGGTCGAGCCGGTCCTCGCCGATGTAGAGCCGGTAGCCTTCGAAGTCGCGTCCGATCGGGCTCGTGGGATCGACCGCCGATTCCGGCGAGTCGTCCCAGTAGTAGTCGAGCGCCCCGTCGCGCGCCACCACCTTGAACCGGGGCGAGGGCGGCGGCACCGGCACGATGTAGTCGCGATCGTACGCGCGCTGCGCGAAGCGGGCGTGCCGCTGGATGTCGAAAATCTCCTTGCCGCCGACGAGCGCAAAGTCCACCTCGATCGTGCTGTCGGGATCGATCTGGCGAAACGGTCCGACGGCGAGCAGCTCGATCGGGTCGCCGCTCTGCGGCTGCAGGTCCGCCGCGCTCAGATCCTGAACCGCTCCCGCGCTCATGATGGCGTAGCGCTCGACATCCTCGTCGCGCAGCGGGCTGCCCGGAGCGTAGGTCCATGCCCCGAGCGTGACCCGCTTGTCGGCCGTGTCCGCGACATCGCCGGGCCTCACGCCGAGCAGCTTCATGCCGACCCAGTAGGGCACCAGCGGCAGGTTGCAGCCTTCCGGGATCGGCAGCGCCGCGCAGTAGTGTTCGCGGAACAGCCGCAGCGAGTCGTCGTACTGGATCCACTTCTTGCTGTACCAGCTGCCGATCGTGCTGCCGCTGCTGCTCGGCGGCCACACGCTGTAGGCGTTCTTGGGCCCGCTCGCCGTCTCGGCATAGAAACCCACCCATGCGTCCTTCAGTGGCGGGCCGGTGTTCTTGATCACGTAGTGGAAGATGACGATGTGCTGGTAATCGGAGAACGACCAGGCGTAGTTCTCCTGGCGCACGAGCAGACCCATCGGACGGTGGGCCTCGATGTTGTTCAACGAACGCTTGGCCGGCTGGTCGCTGAACTCGGAGACGAAGTCCTGCTCGCTGACCGCGGCGACGTTGAAGAACTTGTTGTTGGGCAGCGTCGAGCGCACCTTGATTTCGATGCCCGCCGGGGTGAACTCGGTCGCGCTCTGGCTCGCGCTGCCCTGCGATCCATCCACGGCCCCCGTCACCACCCCGGTGAAGGCGCCCTGCTGGTCGATCGCCAGGGCTCCCACCCACAGGCCGCCGCGCACCATGTGCTCGAAGCCGGTTCCGAGCGGGTACTCGAAGGAGGGCGAGCGCGAGATGAAGTTGTTGCCGATGAAGCCGTAGTTGCTGATGGTCACGCCCACGAGGTTGTTGTCGGTGACGCGCACCGCATAGCGGATCGAGTCCACGTTCACCTGCTGCGGGGCGAACGGCACGGCGGTCGGGGGGTGGTCGGCCGCCCGCACCGGCACCGCCGCGCCGATCGCGAACGCCAGGAGGAGCGCCCGCTTCACTTGCGCCTCTGGTAGCGGATGACCTTGGCGAGGGCCCGATCCGCGACGTACACGAGCGAATCGTCCGCCGCGACCGCGACCGGGTCGCCCAGCGGCTGGCCCTGCGCGTCCAACTCGACGTCCACGCGCTGGACGTAGTCGGGCGCGGAGCTGTAGCGCAGCACGCGGCGGTTGCCGGGATCGGTGATGTAGACGAACCCCTGGCGATCCACCGTGACCTCCGTCGGGCCGTTCAAGGGCAAGCCGCTCAGCCCGCCGTCGAGGAAGTAGAAGCCGGTGCTCCGCAGCTGGTCGCTCAGCTTCTGCACCCAGTTCTTCCCGAAATCCGCAACGTACAGCGCCGGCGAGCCGGCATCGCTCCAGAACAGGCCGCGCGGATCCACCACCGTGCCGACGCCGGAGCCCTCCTCCACCACCCAGGTCGTGTCGCGGTGCCAGTTGGCGCCGGGCATGTTGCGGTCGGCCGGGTCCACCCCGGGGTAGCGCGGCCCGCGAACGTAGCGATAGATACGGTACTGAGAGGTCCGTTCCAGGATCAGGGGAGGGTTCGAGATCACCACGTTGATGATCGCCGTGCCCGAGACGTAGACCCGTCCCTGCGCGTCCGCGGCGACGCCGCGCACGTAGGCCACCGTGGTGTCGGTGAAGGTAGACAGCGTGTCGCCGCCGAGCAGCCCGAATTCGCGCACGCGCCAGTAGGCGGAGAGGTTGGTCACCTTCAGGCCCCATCCGTCCGCCGTCTCGCAGCTCCCGTTCGCCGGGTTGGCGCGGGCCAGGCAGGTGTCGCCCTGGTCGAGCACGAACACCTTCCCGCCCCCGGAGGCGAGCGCCACGGGATTGAACAGCGTGGGGAAGCTGATGCCCGCGATCGGATCGGGCCGCGTGAGCGGAACGGAACGTACTTCGCCGCGCGGCGCCATGCCGACGCCCGCGCGCCGGTAGAGGAGGAAGAGCTGCGTGCCGGTGCCCTGGGTGAGCAGGATGTCCTGGATGCTGTCCTGCCCGGTCCAGGTGGCGAGCATCTGGTAGCTCTGGTCGCCCGGGATCAGGCGGTTGCCGCGATTCTCGGTGGGCAGCTCGAAGCTGCTGCCGCATCCCTGGAGCAGCGCCGCCGCGGCGAGCCATGGCAGGAGCGCGCGGCGCATCAGAAGGTCAATCCGAGCGAGAGCCGGTTGATGGGCCCCAGGAACCCGCCGTCGGTGAAGGCGTAGTCCACCGTGGCATGCGTCTGACCCATGCTGGCGGCGATTCCGGCGCCCGCGGAGAACCTCAGCTCGCTCGCGCCGAAATTGTAGCCGGTGCGCAGCGAGAGCTGCCGCTGCCAGCTCCATTCCAGGCCCGCCTTCACCAACTGGGCGTTGTCGGCCGGCTGGTTGATCTCGAGCGAGGTCGTCAGGCGCTGCGCGGCGCTCTCGACCGGCTCGAACGCCACGCCGTAGCGGAACACCGTGGGGGGATCGAACCCGTCATAGGTGCGCAGCTCGCCGGTGGTCGGCGAGACGTACTGGCCGCCGGGCTTGAACTGGGAGCCGAAGTTGGAGAGCGAGGTGGCAATGCGCACGCTACCCAGGCCGAGGTAGTAGATCGAACCGATGTCGACGAGGAACGCGTTCGTCACCGGGCCGCCCACCTGCGAGCCGAGGTCCTCGCGCACCATCTTGAGGCCGAAGCCCACCAGCAGCTTGTCGGTCCAGCGGCGCGCGTAGGCGCCCCCCGCGACGACGTCGGAGTAGCTGAACGAGCGCCCGGTGCCGAACGGCTGCAGCTCCGTCGTCTCGTCGATCTGGGTCGCGAGCACGCCGAGCTGGAACGCCAGCGAGCCGCCGAGCCGGCGCACCGGCAGCACGTAGGCGATGTGCTCGAAGCGCACCTCGCCCGGCCACTCGACGTGCGAGAGCGACACCTCCTGGCGGTTCATCGAGGCCAGCCCGGCCGGGTTCCAGTAGATCGCCGACGGATCGTTGGCCACCGCGACGAAAGACTCGCCGAGCCCGGTCGCGCGGGCACCGATCCCGATGCGCAGGAAGGTCCCCGACGATGTTCCCGCACGCTGTTCACCCAGCGTGAACTGGGCGCGCGCCGGCGAAGCCGCGAGGCCTAGGGCGACCGCGGCCGCGAGGAGCCCCAGGGCCCGGAGCCCAGGCGCTGCCCGAGAACGCCCGAGGGCAAGGCGTCGCGGTCGCGCGACGAGCGGAGTCGTGGCCTTCAGGCCACGTCGGAGCGAGGAGCCGACCGCGCAACGCAGCCCCTCGGGCGTTCTCGGACAGCGCCTAGAAGTCATAGTCGAGCTGGAGCCTCCACGCCGCGCCGGGGCCGTAGTTCGACGGATCGTACACCTGGGACACGCGGGTGTAGTCCGTGACGTTGAAATTCGCCGGATCGTACTCGCCCTGGCCCCATACCCGCCCGCGCCCCGTCACGCGGTCCACGCGGTTGATGATGTAGTTGTTGAACACGTTGGTTCCCGCGATGCTGAAATCGAGCCGGCGGTCGCCGAGCTGGATGTAGCGATTGAACCGTGCGTCGGTGGTGATTTGAAACGACCCGTTCGACGAGTACGGCTCGGCCGCCTGGGTGGTGAACGGGTTGATCGGGGTGTAGGCGCGCCCCGAGATGCCCTGGACGAACACGTTGAGCCCGGTCTGTTTCAGCCAGGAGAACGGCGCCTCCTTGTCGAAACGCAGGTCGACGTTGAGCGTCAGCTTCTGCGGGCGGTTCCAGCTCACGAAGGTCTCGGCGAGCCGGGTTTCGGCCGCGTCGCCGCCGCTCTGCTGCACCACCCGCTGCTCGTTGGGGTCGCTGCTCTTGCCCTTGGTCTGCTGGAACGAGTAGGCCAGCCGCGCCGACCAGAAGCGCGTCCGCCGCTTCTCGAACTCGATCTCGAAGCCCTTGGCGCGGGCGAAGTGGCCGTTGAGGTAGACGAAGATGTCCACCAGGCTCGTGCCCTGCGAGCGCTGGAAGGTGGTCGCGGTGGGGTAGTCGTAGATGTCCTTGACGAAGAACGTGACGTTGATCGCGGCGTCGGGCCGGAACTGGTTCTTCGCCCCCACCTCGTAGTTCACCGAGGTCTGGGGGTTGAGGTTCGGGTTGCCGAGCAGCGGGAAGGCCTCGCTCGAGACCGAGGTCAGCTTGGAATAGACGTAGCGGTACGAGGGGTTCTGGGTGAACTGGCCGTAGTTGAAGAAGAAGCTGCTGTTCTCGGTGATCGGGTGGGCCACGATGACGCGCGGCGAGACGTGGAGCTTGTAGCGCCGTCCGAAGAACGAGTGGGTCTCGCGATAGAAGTCGTCCCGGGTCTCGGGGCTGACGTTGCGGTTCGCGGTGTCGGCGAGCGCGCGCTCGGCCTCGCGCCCCAGGAACCAGTAGTCCGCGCGCAGGCCGACGTTGGCGGTGAAGCCCTCGTACTCGAGGCGATCGCGAACGTAGAGGTTCCCCACCCAGGGATGCACCTTCCACAGGTCGTGGGCGCTGCCGAGGCCGTCGGGGTCAAAGTCCCACGGGTTGGTGATCGTCACGTACTGGACGCTCTGGAACTGGTGGTCGATGCCCAGCTCGATCTCGTGGCGGTGCAGGCGCTGGACCAGGTTCCACGCGACCCTCGTGCTCGTGCTGCGCCGGTCCTGCCAGGTGTTGTCGTCGCCGGAGTCCCAGAAGTAGTCGTCACGCCGCACATCGGAGGTGTCGGGGTAGGCGCCGCGGTCGTCGGGCTGGACGTAGTCGGTCCACAGCTTGCCGAGGACGTCCTGCCGCTGCGCGTAGTAGTAGCGCGAGATCTGGAGGTCGGTGTACCCGGTTGCGGAAAGCGTCCGCCGCCACTCGACCGACTGCTGGACGTTGTCCTCGAAGATGGTGTTGGCGTGCGCGATGCGGTGCGCCCACTGCCACGGGTAGGCCGGATCTCCGAGGTCGCCGGTGGCTGTGATGAACGAGCGGCTGAACCCCTGGTCGATGCCGATCCGCTTCGAGAAATCGAGGCTCACCTTGTCCGCGGGATTCGGCTTCCAGGTCAGACCGTAGCGCGCCGACCAGCGATTGTCCTGGGCGGGCGAGAAAAAATCACCGTACTTGAACCGGTAGCCGAAGAACGAATCCTCGTATCCGGAGCGCAGCGCCGGATGCGCGGGGTGGAGCGTGGCCTGGTCGAGGAAGCTGGCCGCGCGGTCGCCGAGATAGCTGAAGCGGGTCTCGAACAGGCTCCCGTTCACGTCGATGATCGATGACAACGTGCCCGGCAGGCGCACCCCGAGCCTCCCGAGCAGCGGCTTCCACACCGGATCGGTGCCCCCCGCGACCAGCTGCCAGGACCTCCCGCCCCAGCTCCCGGAGGAGGTCGTGATCCCGCCGGCAAAGCGGTCGCCCCCCTCCTTGAGCTTGACCTCGACCACGCCCGAGAGCGCGTTCCCGTAGCGCACGTCGTAGGCGCCCGTGGCGACGTTCACTTCGGCCACGGAGCGCGCGTTGAGCTGCCCGGCGGTCGACTGCCCGGTGACCAGATCGCGGTTGGTCACCCCGTTCACCACGAAGATGGTCTCGTCGGCCCGCCCGCCGCGCACGTGGATCTGGTCGGCGTCGGTGCTGATTCCCGCCTGCTGCTGGAGCACGTCGCTGATCGTCGAGACCGGGAGGTTGCGGATCTGCTGCGAGGTCACGCTGCGGATGGTGGCGCCCTGCTTGACCTCGACCAGCCGCCGCTCGGCCGTGACCTCCACCGTCTTCTCCTGGCGGACGACGACTTCCTCGAGCCGGAAGTTGAGGACGGTGGCCTTGCCGGCGGTCACGACCACGGTCGAGTCGCTCACCGGCGCGTAACCGAGGAACTGGACCCGCACCTCGTAACGGCCCGCGGCGAGGCCGGCGACGAAGAACTGACCCTCGGAGTCGGTCATGCCGCCCTTCTGGGCGCCCACGACCGTGACCGTGGCGAAGGGCAGCGCGTGCCCGGTCTTCCTGTCGGAAACCTTCCCCGAGAGGCTGCCGCGGTCCTGGGCGAGGCCGGGCACCGCGGCAACCGAGAGCAGGAGGAGGCTGAAGGCGATTGGGCGGAAGATACCGAGCATGGGTCGGAGCGGATGGCCAAGGGTTGGTGGAACGAGGACCGTAAGCGCGGAACTCTGGGGGGTCAAGCGAATCCTCCCTTCCGCCGCGTGCCGCCGCCGCGTGGTCGAGCCCGCCGCCCAGCCGGCCCCGAGGACCGGCTCGGGCTCTCGCACCGCGTGCGCGGGGTCAGTTCTCACGGTCCGACTTGACGATCAGGAACTTGCCGCGCGCGACGCCGCCCCCGTCGAGGTCCTCGACCGAGAACAGGTAGAGCCCGGTCGCCACGGCCTGGCCCTGGTCGGTGATGAGATCCCAGGCGTAGCTCCCCCCCGACAGCGCGGGCGGTGGCGTGTCGCGGTCGCGGCGCGGCTCGTAGAGGCCGCGCGCGCCCTCGCCGCGGTAGCTCGAGCCGTCGAAGCGGGTCTCGAACACGCGGTCGCCCGAGAGCGTGTAGATCCTGAGAATCGCCCGGCGCGGCAGGTTCGCGAACCACAGATAGTGGTCGCGCACGCTGCGGCCCTGGTCCCAGCGCGCCTCGACCCGGTACGGGTTGGGATAGACCGTGACCCCGCGCGTCGCGCCCCCCGGCGGGGGATTGGGCACCGCGAGAAACTTGTTTTGCGGGATGCCGCTCTCGAGGCTCTCCACCTGCACGTCGCCGATGTCGTAGCTGGTGACGGCGCCGTAGTACTTGAATCCATCGCGCAGCCCGGTGACGGCGAAGTGGTTGCGGTAGGCGATGTCGCCGATCACCGGCGGCGACGCCAGACGGATGCCGTCGAGCCCGGTGTTGAACCCGGTCGTGTCCCTGAGGTCGAACTGGGCCACGCGCTGCGGGTCCAGCCGGTCGGCTCCGAAATAGACCCGGTAGCCCTCGAAGTCCCGCCCGCCGAGCGCCAGGCTCGTCGGGTCCACCTCGTTTTCGGGCGAGTCGTCCCAGTAGAGGTCCACGCGGTTGGCCCCGGTCTCCACGTGGAGTCGCGGCGAGGGTGGCGGCGCGGGGAGCCGGTAGCCGATGTCGGCCGCGAACTGAGCGAAGTCGGCGTGCTCGGCGAGCCGGGTCTCGTCCTCCCCGCCGAGGAAGGCGAAGTCCACGGTGACGCTCGAGTCCGGGTCGAGCTGGGCGAACGGGCCGACCGAGAGCACGACGATCGGCGAGCACTGGAGCCCCGGCGTGCAGTCGCGCGGGTCCATCACCTGGCCGTTCGAGAGGATGGCGTAGCGCTCGACGTCGGTGTCGCGCGAAGCATCGCCGGGGCTGTAGGTCCACCAGTTGAAGCTCACGGTCTTCCCCGCGACGCCGCCGGGGGAAGCCGCGAGCAGCATGACCCCCGCCCACGGAGGGCAGTAGGCGAAATTGCACCCGTCCGGAATCGGCGGGCGCTCGCAGTAGTGTTCCTTGTAGAGGCGGCGACCGGAGTCGTACTCGGCGTAGGTCTTGTAGTACCACGAGCCCGGGCCGCTCGTGGCGGAGGGCGGCCAGGTCGAATAGGCGGCCTTGTCGCCGCTCACGAGCTGCGCGTAGAGGCCGACGTAGACGTCGCGCAGCGGCGGCCCCAGGTTGCGGATGGTGAAGCGAGCCGCGACGAACGACTCCGCCGCCTCGAGCGAGAAGCCCAGCGTGCGCTGCTCGACCAGGATGCCGAGCGGGGTGTGGCGCTCGCCCTGGGGACCTCTCGGGCCGCGCCCGGGGCGGTCCGAGTAGGCGCCGTCGAGATCCTGGTCCGAGATCGCCTCGGGCGAGAAGAAGCGGCTGTTGCTGATGCGCGAACCCTGGACGATCGCGTTCCCCGCCGGGGTGAACTCGGTCTCGGCGAGCGCGCTGGTGCCCTGCGCGTTGTCCACGATCGCGGTCGAGACGCCGACGAAGGCCCCGGTGTCCGCGATCCCGATCGCGCCGACCCACAGGCCGGCGCGCGACATGTGCTCGAAACCGGAGCCGAGCGGGTACTCGAACGACGGCGAGCGCGAGTTGAAGTTGTTGCCGAAGAATCCGTAGTTGGTGACGTTCAGCCCGACGCGGTTGATGTCGGTGACGATCACCGTGTAGCGGATCGAGTCCACCGCCGCGCCGGCATGGGCCGGCGGCGGCGACGGCGGCGGGGCGACCACCGCCGCGAGGAGCGTGGCGGGTGCGAGGAACGACGCACGTGACCGATGCATGTCAGAGGCTCGTCGCGCGCCAGTCGTACTCCTGCGGAAATTCCTCCATGAAGATCCGGTCGATTTCGAGGCTGACGTCACGCACCAGGCGCGCCTTCCGAGCGTAGGGCAGGAACGCGCTCTTGAACCCCATGATGAGGATGCGCTTGATCTCGTAAGGGCTGAGCCCGAACGCGCGGGCCGCGAGGCCCAGCTCGCGCGAGACCGTGGTGGCCGAGATGAGTCGGCTGTCGGTGTTGAGCGTCACCCGCAGGCCCTGGCGAAAGTAGAAGCCGAGCGGGTGGTCCTTGAAGCTGCGCACGGTCCGCGTCTGCACGTTGGACGACAGGCACACCTCGAGCGGGATGCGGTGGTCGTTGACGTAGCGCAGCAGGTCGGGATCCTCGAGCAGCCGCGTGCCGTGGCCGATGCGATGGGCTCCGCAGTAGTGCAGCGCCTGCGAGATGCTCGCCGGCCCGAACGCCTCGCCGCCGTGCACCGTGACGTTGACGTTGTTCTTGAGCACCAGCTCGAACGCGGCGCGGTGGGCCTTGGCCGGGTAGTCCTTCTCCTGTCCCGCGAGATCGAAGCCGAGCACGCCCCGCCCCTTGTAGGCCACCGCCAGCTCCGCGAGCATCAGCGAATGTCGCGGGGGCATCGAGCGGATGCCGCAGATGATGACCCCGGTCGAGAGGTTGTGTTTGCGGCCACCCTCCGCGAGCCCGGCGACCACCGATTCGACGATGTCCGGGTAGGAGAGCCGGCGCTTGCGGTGAAGGATCGGCGAGTAGCGCACCTCGAGGTGACGCACGTTCTCGGCGGCGGCGTCCTCGGCCAGCTCGTGGGCGACGCGGTAGAGCGCCTCGCGGTCCTGCATCACGCTCAGGGTGAGATTGAAGATCTTGAGGTAGTCGGCGAGGCTGCGGGTGCGCCGGCCCGCCTGCAAGTGGCGGGTGAGCCGGGTCAGGTTCTTCGTCGGCAGGCGCACCCCCTGGGCGACCGCCAGCTCGAGCATGGTGCGCGGGCGGAGACAACCGTCGAGGTGGCAGTGGATGTCGGTCTTGGGCAGGCGCTCGAGAACGCGCTGGCTGAGCCGCATCGAACCCGGGCTCACGCGCGTGCCCGCGGCAGGTCGCCCCCGCGCCCGGCGCCACCCCGAGGCTCAGCGCGCGCCACGTTCCAGCGCCATGATCTTGTTCACCCGGCGCTCGTGGCGCCCGCCGGCGAACGGAGTGGTGAGGAAGAGCCGCGTCAGGCGCTGGCTCAGCCCGCGGTTCACGACCCGCGCCCCGAGCGCCAGGACGTTGGCGTCGTTGTGCTCGCGGCCGTTGATCACCGTCGCGTCATCGTGGCACAGCGCGCAGCGCACGCCCGGGATCTTGTTGGCCGCCATGGTCGAGCCGATGCCGGCCGCGTCCACCACGATGCCGCGCGCGCACTTCCCGCCCGCGACCTCGCGCGCCACCGCGGCCGCGTAGTCGGGGTAGTCCACGGCCTCGGTGGAATGGGTGCCGCAGTCGTGCACCGCCCACCCCAGCTCGTCGCGGATGTAGCCCGCCAACCACTGCTTCAGCTCGTAGCCGCCGTGATCGGAGCCGATCGCCACGCGCCGCGCCGCACCCGCGGGCGGCGGCGGGGCGGGATCCGCCTCGGGGCCGAGTGCGCGCTCCACCGCCTCGACCACCAGGCGGCGCACCTCGGACTCGCGGATCTCGGGCATGGTCGACGGAGTCTATGGAGCGCGCCCGATGCGGTCAAGAACGCGCGGGATGCGGGACGAGCGCCAAGAGTCTAGAATGAGCGGGTCGCCCCTGTCTCCCCGACCCTCGTGCCTCCCGGAGATCGCGTGACCCGCACTGCCGTCCGACCTGCGCTTCTGCTGCTCGCCGCCGCCGCCCTGATCGGCGGCCTTCTCCCGAGCGCCGCCGCCGCCGAAACGCTGAGCGACAGCACGGTGGCCGAGAGCTGGACGCTGCCGAACGGGCTGCGCGTGGCCACGCGCAGCATCCCGCGCGCCCCGATCGTGATCGCGATCGTGGCCTACCCCCTCGGATTCGAGGACGATCCGCCGGGCCGCGAGGGCCTGGCGCACCTCATGGCGGAGGTCGCCTTCATGGCCCCCGCGGGGGACATCCCCGGCCGCACCCGCCGCGAACTCGACAGCCTGCGCCCGCGCGGGTGGAACATCCACGTCGCGCGCCGCTTCACCCACCTCGCCGAGGCGGCCACCCCCGCCCAGTTCCCCGGCGTGCTGCGCCAGGTGGCGACGCGGATGGCGGGGGTGACGGTCTCGGACGACCTGGTGCGCGCGGCGAGGACCCGGGTCGCGAGCGAGCTGCGGCGCGATTTCGCGACCCGGCCCGACCTGGCGCTCTATTACCGGCTGGCGCAGATGGCGGTGGGCGATCCGCGCCGGGCGGCGGACGCCTGGAGCGACCCGCGCTCGCTGGAAGCGATCGCCACGCGCGAGGTGGACGAGGCGATCCGTCGAACCTACGTCCCGGCCAACGCGGTGCTGAGCCTGGCCGGCGACTTCCGCGGCATCAACGTGCGGGCGCTGGTGGACCGCGAATTCGGCAGCCTCCCCGCCGGCGCGCGCATGACCCCGCCGGCCCGGCCCGATACGCTCAGCGCGGCCGCGCGGATCGAGACGCGCTCCGGCATCGGCCACGCGGTCGGCGGTATCGGGATCATCGCTCCCGCGCTCACCGATTCGCTCCACCCGTCGTTCTTCCTCAGCGCGCTGGTGCTCGGGGCGCAGTGCGGCAAACTGTGGGGGG
>MFFQ01000072.1:0-5283 GCA_001780165.1 Candidatus Eisenbacteria bacterium RBG_16_71_46
GAGGCCAGGATCGCCAGCCCGGTCGGCAGCAGCAAGGCCCACATGGCCACGTTGAACCAATGCGTCAGGATGTTGGCCAGGTTGTGCTTCTTGATTTCCGTGACCCGCAGCCGCTTGCGTTCTGCCAGGGGGATGAATTCAGCGTGGCTCATTCTTCGAACTCCTGCTCGCCCTCGATCAACTGTTTGGTGAATGCGACTGCCTGCCCCAAGAACGAAAGGGTGATGCCGGCGATGACGGCCGGGATCGCTACACCCCGCCACAGCGTCTCCGCCGTTGTGTAACGCGGCGGGCGCGGCAGCAGACCGGTCTGCATGACATCGCCGTTGAGGTAGTAGATGTTGGGATCGGGATCCACTTCGTCCGTGACGAGCTGCCGGACTTGCGTGGCCCGGGCCAATGCCTGCGACACCTCCGAGGTCGGGTCGTTGAAGTCGCCGAACATCCTGGCGCCGCCGAGACACGTGGCAACGCAGGCCGGCTCTTCGCCACGCTCCACCCGATGTACACAGCCCGTGCACTTGTCCACCACGCCGCGGGTAGGGTCGAGGTAGCGGGCGTCGTAAGGACAGGCCTCGACGCACAAACCGCAGCCGATGCACGCCTCTTGATCCACCAGAACCAACCCGTTGTCAGGATCCTTGAATGTGGCTCCACTCGTGCAGACTTCGATGCAAGGTGGATGCTCGCAGTGCATGCAGTTATAGGGGACGAACTCGCGTGCCAGATCGGGAAACGTCCCCCGCAAGCCCTGATCCTTCACCCAGATCCGAGTGTGGGGGAGAGAGACCTCGTTCTCGACCCGGCAGGCGACCAGGCACGCCCGGCAGTCGATGCACCGAGCGACATCGATCACGAACCCGTAACGATTCTTCTGCGCCATCTTCACGCCCTCTCCACCGTCACAAACGTCTGCGACAGAGCCTGACCGCCGCTGATCGGATCGGTGTATGTTACGTGCAGATCCGAGTCGCTGACCCCGACACCATAGGCCACACGCAGCCCCTTCGAGGCGTGGCCGTATCCCGGCGCCAAGAAAAGGCAATCTTGGCGGATCCCCTCGGTTACCAGGGAAGTCACCACGACCGACCCGATCGGGCTGGTAACGCGGACGCTTGCCCCGTCTTCAATGCCGCGGGCCGAGGCCGCCGCTGGATGGATCCACAGCTTCGGCTCATCCTCGACCTGGTGCAGAAAAGCGTTGTTCTGTGTCGCCGTCTGAGTATGCTGTCCGACCTTGCCGGTGAGCAGATAGAATTCATCCGGGGCTGGGGCGGGGGGCTCCTCCCAGGTCGGCCAGGGCGAGAAGCCGGCTCCCGCCAGCGTCTCCGAATACACCTCGATCTTCCCACTCGGTGTGCCGAAGACGATTTCGCCATCTCCTTCTTCGACGGGAACTTCGAGATATCCTTTGTATTTGACATCCTGCAATTCAGCCCCGAGGGGCGCCAACTGCTGCCGCAGGTAGTCCTCCTCGTCTTCGTATTGGAAGAACTCCCCCAGGCCCAGCCGCTCCCCGAGCTGCTTGTAGATCCACAGCGCAGAGCGAGCTTCGCCTTGCGCCTCGATCACCGGTTGCCGCAGGAATAGTTTGTGGTCGACGATGTTCAACGGGTCGTATCGTTCGAGGTACGACGCCTCGGGCAGCACGACGTCGGCATACCAGGCCGTGTCGTTGAGGATCACATCGACGACGGCGATGAAGTCGAGCTTGCCCATCGCCTCGACCGTCCGGGCCCGATCGGGGATCGACAACACCGGATTCTGGCGGCTCACAAACCAGCCGTGCGCCTGATATGGTTGTCCGCTGAGGATCGCCTCGCGTATGTTCTGAAAGATCCCCAGTTTGAGTGGAACTAATGGGTACTTCCACGGAACCCCATCCAAACGCATCGAGGTCACCCGCGGGTATGCCGGTTGGGGCGGCTTGCCCAGAGGGATGCCGGCTGCCTCGGGGCTCTCGGCGACAAGACAGCCGCCGGGGGTCAATACGTTTCCGCTTAACGCGTTCAGCGTGGCGATGGCTCGCTCGGCCTGGAAGGAATTGATGAAGTTCGATGTCCGCCAACCGGGATGGGCCATGGCATCCTTGCCAGCCGCGGCGTACTCGCGAGCCAGGCGATCGATGGTAGCCGCCGGAACCCCGGTCTTGGCTTCGCCCCACTCGGGCGTGTACTCAGCCATCGCTGCCGGTATATCCTCACAGCCGGTGACGTACTTCTTGACGAATTCGCAATCCGCCAAGCCTTCGGTGACGATTACATGGATCATCGACAGTAAGAATGCCGCATCCGTCCCGGGGCGGATCGGGATCCACTCCGTCGCCTTGGAGGCTGTCTTGGTGAAGCGCGGGTCGAGCACAACGAGCTTGGCGCCGCGCGCGACCGCTTCCATCAATTCGGCGGTCTCTGAAGTCGAGATCGCTTCCAGCAGATTCCGGCCGGTGAGCAGGACGAATTTCACACGGTCGTAGTTGCGCGCCGGCTCCTCGACGCCATACGTCAGCAAGAACGCCGTGACCATCGCATTGAAGCATAGGCTGCGCTGGGTTCCGTAGTTGGGCGAGCCGTAGGCGCTGAGCAGGTTCTCGAATTGAACCTGCGACAGATTGTGTGTGCTGGAGAAGATCATCGCCTCCGGACCGTAGTTATCCCGGATCTCCGCCATCTTCTGCGCCGTGAGGTCTAAGGCCTCTTCCCAGGTCGCCTGGCGGAATTGGCCGCCGCCGCGCGGCCCGACCCGGATCAGCGGGTGCAGCACGCGGTCGGGATCGTACGTTGACATCAACCCGGCCTGACCGCGAGCGCACAGCATGCCGCGAGAATGCGGGTGCGCCGGGTTCCCGTCCAGTTTGACGACTCGGCCATCTCTGACCCTGGCCAGCACGCCGCAGCGCCAGACGCACATCTCGCACATGGTCGGGATGGTGCCGTCGCCGGCGACGTCGATGAAGCCTGCCTTGCGGGCCGCTGCCGCCGCCGGCGGGGCCAGGATCGCGCCTGCCGCAAGAGCGCCGACTGAAGCGCCGCCAAGCTTGAGGAAATCCCTACGGGAAACGTGAGGTCCGATTCGTGTCATTCGAAGTCCTTTATGACGAGGGTCGGGTCATTCACCCCCACCGCCTGTGTCCCACTCCTCCAGCGAGGGGATCTCCCTGATGCGCCAGAACAGCCGGGTGAAGGTGGGCAGTGTTTCTGCCCACCTTCACCCAGCTGTTTCTTTCCCCCTCTCCGCATTTGATGCCGGGAGTTGAGGCCACGCCCCGGCGCGGAGAGGGGCCGTTCGTCCCGGATGGTTTTACCGGGAGGTAGGGGGGTGAGGAATTGATTCGTCGCGAAGGAACGCTGAGCCGACTCACGCGGCCCGCGCTGATCAGTGAGGCAAGGAGACCACACCTTTCGGGGCGCAGGCGCGTGCGAAGTCGGCTCGTTCATGCTCAGTCTCCCGCTTCGCTATCGGCGAGTTTGTCCTTGCGGAACAGACCGTGGTCGATCAGGTAGAACAGGAACAGACTGATCAACCCAAACACGGTGATGAAAAGCCAGGTGTTGATGTTCCATAGTGCGCCGAATGTTGTGTTGCCGTAGTTCGCCAACTGCGAGATCTTGGGGAACACGGAGGGGTACGTCAGACCGTAGATGACGGCGCCTGTGAAGAAACCGAGGAGACCAGGGATCAGGTAATCCAGTTTGCCTTCGCCGGACCCGGCGACACAGGTGCCCGGTCAGTACCCGGTCAGGGCCATCCCAACGCCGAATACCAGGCCGCCGAGGACATTGCCGACGACGTAGGTGGCCGGGATGGCCGGGAACGTGACCAGACCTATTTCGCGCAAACCATACAGCCCGATCATGGCTACCACCAGGCCGCTCATCATGAATTTGAGAACGGCCATGTCGGTGAGCCGGAAAACGTTGACGATCTTGTGGTACTTCGTCAGCCCGGCCTTGTTGAGCAAGAAGCCGAAGACCAGGCCCAGGATCAGTGCCAGGATCGTGTTCAGCATGGCTAATACCTCGCTCGATAGATGATCAAAGCGGTGGCGATTCCGGACATGAACATCCCGGCGATGAAAAGGAACGCCGCCGGGGCCAGGAGCATCCCGCCCGAGATCGCCAGTCCACTGGTGCAGCCCCCAGCGATCCCGGCGCCGTACTCCAGCACGATCGCCCCGGAAAACGCCAGCCCCCATCGAACCCAGCGTCTCTCGCCGAAGACCTTCGCCCATTGCACGTCGGGTATCCAGCTCCAGTGCAGCTTCCCGGCGCTCAGCGCGCCGATCATTCCGCCGAAGAAGACACCGACGAGCAGGATCACCTGCCAGGTGATCCCCGGCGGCATGACGAAGTTGAAGTACACATTGTTGAAGGCAGTCGGAGCGATAGCCTTGCCGACCAACCCGGCCAAGTTCTCGAACCCGCCCGAGGCGCCGAGTAACGAGTTGCTCAGAGCCACGGTCAGGATCCCGACGACCCCCAACAGCGCTCCGGCCGCGTAGGGCGACCAGAGCTCTTTCGAGAGTTGACGCCTAAGCCATTCCATAGAATGCCTCCATCGGTCTCAGTTGCCTGAAAGGGCCATCAAGAGGGCCCGAGTCTCAACGTCCAGACCGCGCACCTGGCGGACGAGGTCGGGGTCGAGGCGTGACAGCCGGTAGAGCAGATCCGAAGTGGTTGCAGGATCCTCAAGAAGCCGAGCCAGAGCCCGGCGCCCGAGTGGATTCATGGACTCGAGCATCGGGAGGAGGGCTGCGACCTCGGGCGAAATGCCTTCAATTGCCGAGGGTGGGCCGGGCAAAGGTGCCGGGTCCTGCACATGCTCTGGGGTCTGCTGTCTGGATGCCAACCTGGCACGCCGTTCGCGCCACACGACGTAGCCGCCTCCACCCAATACGAGGAGCGCGATCAAGATCGACAGGATGACATTTCCCACGTTCACCTCCCGTTGGCCGAGGACCGCCTCGGCGTAGCGTTGGTTGAAGTCGATCACGTCGGGGTCGGGGGCGATGAGCGCCGCCGGCGCTTCGGCCTCCACCGGCGAACCCGCTGCCACCTCAACGCCTGCGCTCGGCGAGCCGCCTCGGGGTGCACCACCCCCGCTCCCCACTTCGACGCCCAGCGCCACGCCGTAAACCTTGCCAAGATCGAGCGCGTCTTCAGGGTGGCATGCCGCGCAGCCTGCATTCACGTCGGCCAGGGGCTCGACCATCCCGGCGTGCGCCGTCTCGGCCTCCATCGCCTGCACGTTGCCCGCATGGCAGAATGCGCAGAAGTCACCAAAAGC
>MFFQ01000072.1:5339-5506 GCA_001780165.1 Candidatus Eisenbacteria bacterium RBG_16_71_46
CTCATGGCAGTTCTTACACGACGAGGCCTGGGACCCGCACTGGGCTTCGGCCGGAGACGTGGGCACAAGGGCCAACGCGATGAACAGCAGGATCACACCCGAGATGACGAGAAGGAAAGGCCGTGAGGTTCGGCTCATCCATACCTCCCTGGGTAGCTCACTCGGTC
>MFFQ01000072.1:5632-6496 GCA_001780165.1 Candidatus Eisenbacteria bacterium RBG_16_71_46
ACCAGGCCTCGCTCGCGCAAGACCTTAAGGTGACGCGAGGTTGTGGGTTGGGGGAGGCCGAGCTCATCGGCCATCTCGCCCACGTTGCGCCGGCCTTCGGCCAGGGTATACAGGAGCATGATGCGTTTGGGGTCGGCCAGCGCGCTGCACACACCGCTGTGAAGCTCATAGATTTCCCTTTCTAGGCGTGGATCCATGGCACCATCCATTCATCCGCATAGGCGAATATGCCTACTTGTGAGAAGAATAACAAATCACCAGGGGCGGTCCAACGGACAGGCTTCCCGACTATTTGTGACAGGTGTCACATGGGTGGGGATGGCAAGGGGTCTTGCGTGCCCGAGGAGTTGTCCCGGGGGAACGCCTCGGGGATTCCCTGGAGTGACATGGGGGCCGGAGACTACCTCGGCGCGGAGTCCAGTCCGACCCAGCATTTCAGGGAACACCCAAAATCCGGATTGAACCAGGCTGCCTCGGAGATGACGGCTCCCTGCCCAAGGAGGTCCCGGCCGAACAGCCGTTCTATTCCCTCTTGACGAGTAGAACACCTGTGCTATACTACGTGCAGCATCCCCCGTAAGGGGATACCCGGAGGAGGAAGACCATGGCCAGGAAGTCGACGATCGAACCGATCGAGATCCCCCAGGACGAGGCAGCCCGCGAGGTAGTCCTGACTCGGGCCTTGACCGAGATCGCCAAACGCTTCGGCGAGGGCGCCATTATGCGTCTGGGAGAGGCGGCCCGCATCCCTGTGGCGGCCATCCCCAGTGGGTCCCTCGCGCTGGACCTGGCGCTCGGAGTGGGGGGTATCCCGCGCGGCCGGGTGACGGAGATCTACGGCCCGGAGTCCTCGGGTAAGACGAC
>MFFQ01000073.1:0-33095 GCA_001780165.1 Candidatus Eisenbacteria bacterium RBG_16_71_46
GGAGCGGCAGGCGGCGAAGGAGATCCTGGTCAAGGCCGCCCCCGATCTGTCCAAGCTCGACGAGGGGGTCGAGAAGCTCTGCACCCGGTTGCTCATGCTGATGCCGGACTGCGTGTCGAAGACGATCACCAGCCTGCGCAAGCACAAGCAGTGGCACTGGGACAACACCAGCGTCACCAATCGCGAGTGGCTCGCGCTGAACATGATGACCGAGGGCCGCGCGGGCTTCCGCGCGTTCAACGAGGGCCCCAAGGACCGGCGCGAGGTGGACTTCATCAAGCTGCGGCAGATGCTGGCCCAGGGGCATCCCTGGGACGAGGAGCTGCTGCGCGCGATCTCGCCGCAGTACCAGACGGCGCAGGCGGGGCGTTGAACCTCGGGCTCGAGGGCCGGGTGGCGATCGTCACCGGCGGAGCCGCGGGCATCGGCGCGGCGATCGCGGTGGCGCTCGCGCGCGAGGGCTGCGACGTGGCGATCGTGGACCGCGAGGTGGGCGCCGCGGCGCCGGTCGCGGCGATCGTGGCTCTCGGCCGCAAGGCCCGCGCGATCCAGGCCGACGTGCGCGATCACGCCGGCGCCGAGCGCGCGGTCGAGACGGTGGTCGCCGAGCTGGGACGGCTCGACATCCTGGTGTGCAACGCCGGCATCACCTCGGACGCGGTGGTGTGGAAGATGAGCGAGGAGCAGTGGGACACCGTGATCGACGTCAATCTCAAGGGCTACTTCAACTACAACCGCGCGGCCGCGCGGCGGTTCATGGAGCAGAAGGGCGGCAAGATCGTCAACATCGCTTCGATCAACGGCCTGCGCGGCAAGTTCGGCCAGGCGAACTACGCCGCGTCCAAGGGCGGCGTGGTCTCGATGAGCAAGACGCTGGCGCGCGAGCTGGGCAAGTTCAACGTCAACGTGAACGTCGTCGCTCCCGGGATGGTGCAAACCGAGATGGTGCGTTCCCTGCCTCCCGAGGTTCTGGAGAAGGCGGTGGACGAGACGGCCGTGGGCCGCCTCGCGACCCCCGAGGACTGCGCCGACGTCGTGGTGTTCCTGTGCTCCGACCGGGCCCGGCACATCACGGGCGAGGTGATCCAGGTGGACGGTGGCCAGTACATCTAGGCGGGCGAAGGGGGAGCGGATGTCGCGGGTCGGCATCGTCGGCATCGGTCATACGGCGTTCGGGCGGCGCAGCGATGCGACCGTCCAGGAGCTGGCGTTCGATGCGTTCGCCGAGGCGCTTCACGATGCGGGTCTCGAGCGCGACGCGGTGGACGCCTCGGTGATCGCCGCGGTCCCCGAGTATCACAAGCAGCGCTCGCTCGCCGGCGTGGTGCAGGAGTATCTCGGGCTGTGTCCCAAGCCGACGTGGCTGGTCGAGGTCGCCTGCGCCTCGGGCAGCGCCGCGATTCGCACCGCGTGGCTCGCCATCCGCGCGGGCGTGCACGACGTCGTCGCCGTCATCGGCTGCCAGAAGATGACCGAGCTCGAGACCGCCGAGGTCCTGGCGCTCATGGGGCGGGTCGGCGAGGTGCAGTGGGAATCCTGCTTCGGCACGACGTTTCCCGCCTACTACGCGATGTTCGCGCGGCGGCACATGCACGAGTTCGGGACCCGCCCGGAGCACCTGAACGGGGTGGCGGTCAAGAACCACCACTACGGCGCCCTCAACCCCCTGGCGATGTTCCGCAAGGAAATCACCGCCGAGAAGGCCGCGGCGTCGGACCCGGTGGCGAGCCCGTTCCACGTCTACGACTGCTGCGCCAACGCGGACGGCGCCGCGTGCGTGATCCTGGCGAGCGAGTCGCGCGCCCGTGAGATGTCCACGAGGCCGGTGTGGCTCGCCGGGATGGGTTGCGGATCGGACAGCATGTCGGTGCTCAGGCGCCCGCATCTGACGGGTCTGCCCAGCGCGGAGCGCGCGGCGGCCGAGGCCTACGCGATGGCGGGCGTGGGCCCCCGGGACATCAAGGTGGCCGACGTGCACGACTGCTTCACGATCGCCGAGATCATGGCCTACGAGGACCTGGGGTTCTGCGCCAAGGGCGAGGGCGGCCGCTTCATCGCCGAGCGCGAGAGCTACATCGGCGGGCGGCTGCCGGTGAACGTGGACGGCGGCCTCAAGGCCAAGGGGCACCCGATCGGGGCGACCGGCGTCTCGATGACCTACGAGATCGCCAAGCAGCTGCGCGGCGACGCCGGAGAGCGCCAGGTCCCGGGCGCCGACGTCGGGCTGACCCACAACGTGGGCGGGATCGGGCAGTACTGCTTCGTCCAGGTGCTGGCGAGGGACTGAGCGATGTTCAAGTGGTTCGGCATGGTCAACTTCACGCCCTACACCCGGGTCGCGGAGTTCGCGGCCCACCTCAAGGACGGCCGCATCATGGCCTCGCGCTGTAGCGCCTGCGGAGCGCGGTCGTTTCCGCCGCGCGCCGACTGCGCGGCGTGCATGGCGCGCGAGTTCGAATGGATGGAGATCAGCGGTCGCGGCACGCTCCACACGTTCACCACGATCGCCGCCGCGCCCACCGGCTTCGAGCGCTACGCGCCCTACACCGTCGGCGTCGTGGATCTCGAGGAGGGCGGTCGCGCGCTCGCCTGGCTCGGCGGCACGATCCCGTCGGGGGAGATCGCGATCGGCATGACGCTGCAGTTGGTGCCCCGCATCGAGGAGGACGTCGAGGAGATCCGGGTCTTCTACAGCCTCGAGCGCCCCGGCACGACGTGGTCGAAGGCGGGCGCCGCCACAGTCGGCGAGCGCCAGGCGCCGCCCGCCGCCGCCGGGGCGCGGAGAAGGGAGCAGGTATGACCATCAAGACCAGGGTCGAGGACGGCATCGGCACGCTGACCCTCGCCCATCCGCCGCTCAACATCCTCACCCAGGCGATGCTGGCCGAGATGCGCGGGGCGCTCGAGCGCCTGGCGGCCGACCGCGGCGTGCGCGTGCTGGTGCTGGCCGCCGCAGGCAAGCACTTCTCGGCCGGCGCCGACGTCGGCGAGCACCTGCCGCCGAAGTTCCGCGACCTGATCCCGGCATTCATCGCGACGGTGCGGATGATCGCCGAGTACCCGGCCCCGGTGGTGGCGGCGGTGGGGGGCCGGTGCCTGGGCGGCGGGTTCGAGGTGGCGCAGGCGGCGGACATGATCGTGGCCGGAGAAGGGGCCTCGTTCGGGCAGCCGGAGATCATGATCGGAGTGCTGCCACCCGCGGCCTGCGCGCTGCTGCCCGGGCTGTGCGCGCCGGGGCTCGCCGCCGAGCTGGTGCTGACGGGCGATCCGATCGACACGCGGCGGGCGCTCGAGGCCGGCCTGGTCCACCGGGTCGTGCCCGACGATCGGATCGAGGCCGAAGCCATGGCGCTGGCGCAGCGCATGGCGCGCCACAGCGGGGCCGCGTTGCGGCTGACCAAGCGCGCGCTGCGCCACGGCACGGCCGGCGGTTCCGCGGACGCACTCGCCGCGGCCGAGGCCATCTACGTGGACGAGTTGATGCGGACCGAGGACGCGCTCGAAGGGCTCGAGGCCTTCCTCGAGAAACGCAAGCCCGTATGGAAGCACCAATGACCCAGGCCAGGACGTTTCCCGAGTGGGAAGGCAAGCCGATCGACGAGATCCTCTATCGCTGCCGCGAGCTGGTAGAGGACCCGAGCTTCCCGACCGTGAGCCGCTGGCGCGAGGCCGGCGGCAAGGTGCTCGGGCACTTCCAGGTGTATTTCCCCGAGGAGATCGCGCACGCGGCGGGACTGCTGCCCTTCAAGCTGCGCGGCGCGCCGATCGAGCCGACCCAGGCGGATTCGCGCTTCGGGTCCTATCTGTGCTCGATCGTCAAGACCACGCTCGAGGTGGTCTTGAACGGAAGCACCCGGGTGGACATGTTCGTGACCCACCCGATCTGCGACGCCGCGCGGAACATGGCGGGCGTGTGGGGCCGCAACTTCGAGTTCCCGTGCGAGATCCTCTACCTGCCGCAGAACGCCAACTCCACGCACGCGCCCGAGTACCTGCGCGGCGAGTACGAACGGCTGCAGCGGCGCATCGAGGGCGTCGCCGGTCGCGCCGTGACGCCCGCCGACCTGCGCCGCTCGCTGGACGTCTACAACCAGAACCGCGCGCTGATCCGGAAGCTCTACGACATCAAGCGCGAAGCGCCCTGGCAGATTCCCGCCGAGGACGCCTACGCGCTGATGGCCGTAGGAGCCCTGATCCCGCGCGAGGAGCACAACGAGCTGCTGCGCGCCGCGTTGCCGCTCATCGCCCAGAGCCCGGCCCGGGCGCAGGACCGCATCCGGATCGTGTTCGAGGGCGGGTTCTGCGAGCAGCCGCCGCTGGACCTGATCCGCACCATCGGCCACTCGTGCTACGTGGTGGACGACGACTTCATGATCGGCCTGCGCTGGATCCTCGAGGACGTGCTGCTCGACGGCGACCCGCTCGCCCGCCTCGCCCAGGCCTACCTCGAGCGCTCGACGTACAGCCCGGTGCAACACGACCTGCGCAAGCCCAAGGAGAAGATGCTGCTCGAGCGCATCGAGCGCTCGAGGGCCCGCGCCGCGATCGTGACCGCGGCGAAGATGTGCGAGCCCGGACTCGAGGAGCAGGTGGCCTACACCCACGCGCTCGACCGGGCGAACATTCCCTACTTCGTCAGCGAGTTCGAAGAGAACATGACCAGCTACGATCACCTGGGAATCCAGCTCGAGACGTTCGTCGAAAACCTGATGTTCGACTGATCGGAAGGCCACCCATGTCCGCTGAGACGCGTGCCGACGCCGCGGTCGTCGGGAGGGGCAACAAGGAGGGCGCGCGGCTGTTCCGCGAGTGGTTCGACGAGTTGACGCGCGCGGCCGAGGCCGGCCGGGGCGGCGCGTACGTGTTCGTGATGGGCAGCCTCGGCGAGCTGCTCCGCACCTTCGACTTCCCGCTGGTGTTCCCCGAGATCAACTCGCTGCAGACGGCGGTGCGCCGCGTCGCGCACGAGTACCTGAACGAGGCGGAGGACTTCGGCTACTCGCCCGACATCTGCGGTTACGTCAAGGCCGACGTCGCCACCCAGATGCGGTCCGGGGCGCTGCCGATGGGACGGATCCCCAAGCCCGCGCTCGCGGTCTTCACCAACGCCTGCAACACCTACATCAAGTGGGGCGAGATCTGGGAGCGGATGTACGACATCCCCACGTTCACGCTCGACGTGCCGGGCAGCCGCGCCGCCGGCGCGCACGCCGCGCCCGGCGATGCCGACTTCGAGAACGACCGCCGCTACGTGGCGGCGCAGATCCGGGAGCTGATCCCGCATCTCGAGCGCATCAGCGGCGTGCGTTTCGACATCGACCGCCTGCGCGAGCACATCGCGCACGCCAATTCCATGAACCGCGACTGGAAGCGGGTGCTCGACCTCAACCGCAGCCGCCCCGCACCCTTCAACGCGCTCTCGGACGGGACCATCTTCCTCGGCGTCGCCAACGCGCAGCGGGGGAGTGCTGCGGGTGCCAAGTACTTCGCCGAGCTGGTCGAGGAGATGGCGTACAAGAGCGACCAGGGCATCGGCACGCTCACCGACGAGCGCTACCGGCTGCTGTTCGTCGGGGTGCCCTGCTACCCGATCTTCCGCCGCTTCACCGAGATGTTCACCGAGTTGGGCGGGACGTTCGTCAACTCGACCTACCTGTGGTTCGCCTCGGGCGGATCGAACACCGGCTTCCAGTGCCGCCTGGACGATCCGCTGGAGGGCCTGGCCGAAGGGCTGCTGGTCAGCGTGCGCGACGCGATGGACAGCATGTTCTTCCAGACCCAGCCGTTGCTCGACATGTACCGGGACTACGCCGCCGACGGCGTCATCTATCACCCGATCAAGAGCTGCCGCACGGTGTCCACGGGGCTCGCCGACAGCCGGCGCGCGCTGATGAAGGCGGGGGACATCCCGAGCCTGTTCATCGAATCGGACATGATGGACCGCCGCGTGGTGTCGGAAGCGCAGCTCAAGAACCGGATCGACGCCTTCTTCGAGGGGCTCGCGACACGCCGGAGCCATTCCATCATCGCCGAAAGCTGATCCGACAAAGGACGGTCACTCATGGCATACGCAGCGGGCGTGGACGTCGGGTCCACCCAGACCAAGGCCGTGGTCGTCGACGAGGCGCGGCGCATCGTCAGCCGCGCCCTGACCGACACGGGCGCCAATGTCACGCGAGCCGCCGAGGGCGCGTTCCAGCAGGCGCTCGCCGCGGGCGACGTGCGCGAGGAAGAGGTGGAGTACGTCGTCGGCACCGGCTACGGCCGCTACAAGGTCACGTTCGGCAACACCCAGGTGACCGAGATCAGCTGCCACGGACGCGGCGCGGTGCAGATGTTCCCCGGGACCCGCACGGTGGTGGACATGGGCGGCCAGGATACCAAGGCGATCCGGGTCGCGCCGAACGGCGAGATCATCGACTTCTGCATGAACGACAAGTGCGCGGCCGGCACCGGGCGGTTCCTGGGGGCAGCCTCCTCGGCGCTCAACATCCCGCTGGACCAGCTCGGCCCCACCGCGCTGCGCGGCGAGCGGCCGGTGAAGATCAGCACCACCTGCACCGTGTTCGCCGAATCCGAGGTGCTCTCGTGGCTCGGCAGGGGCAAGAAGATCGAGGACATCCTGCTGGGCGTCCACCAGTCGATCGCGATGCGCTCGGCGGGCCTGCTGCGGCGGGTCGGGGTCGAGGAGCAGGTGACCTTCACCGGCGGCGTGGCGCGCAACGTCGCGATGATCGAAACCCTGAACGCCAAGCTCGGACTGCAGGTCAACGTCAGCGAGGAGTCCCACTACATGGGCGCGGTGGGTGCCGCGCTGTTCGCGCTCGACCACATTCTCGCCGGCCGGGTTCCGGCCCATCCCAGGCAGGGTGCGTGATGCGATACACCTCGGGGATCGACATCGGCTCGACCTACACCAAGGCCATCATCCTGAACCAGGACGACGAGATCGTCGGTCGGGCCATGCTGCCGACCGGCTTCCAGCTCCCGGAGGTGGCGGAGCAGGCGCACCTCCAGGCGATCGCGGCCGCCGGCCTCGAGCCCTCCGACGTGGACTACGTCGTGGCCACCGGCTTCGGCCGTCACCAGGCCCAGTTCGTGGACGTCCAAGTGACCGATCTCACCGCGGCCGCGCGGGGCGCCACCTCCTTCTTCCCCGGGACCCGCACCATCCTCGACGTGGGCGGGCAGACCATGAAGGCCAGCGGGCTGACCGACGGCGCCCGTGTGAAGTCCTTCCGCCTCAACGACAAGTGCGCGGCCGGGACCGGCGCGTTTCTCGAAAAGACCGCGCGCTACATGGGCTTCTCGACCGAGGAGATCGGCCCGCTGGTGGCCACCTCGAAGGAGGCGATGTCGATCTCCGGCGTCTGCGCCGTGTTCGCCGAGTCCGAGGTGATCAACCACCTCTCGCAGGGTGCGGCGCCCGCCGACATCATGCACGGGGCCATCGTCTCGCTGGTCGGGCGCTCGGTGCAGTTGATGAAGCGCGTGCGGATGGAGCCCGAATTCACTCTGATCGGAGGAATCCTGCGCTTCTCGACCATGGTCGAGGTCGTGCGCCGCGAGCTGAATGCCCAGGTCAACGTGCCGGAGGGCGCCCTGGTGCAGTTCATCCCCGCCTACGGCGCCGCGTTCCTCGGGCAGCGCCGGCTGCGAAAGCTCGAGGCCGAAGGCGTGGACATCAAGCGCCGCGCTCGGGCGCCGGCGTGACCCCCCGCGGCGCGCCGCAGCGCGGCCCGCGGGTGACCCCGTGACTGACGGCGAGCAGGAGAAATCCCCACGCGGGCGAGACGAGGACGCCGGGCCGCTCGGCTTCATCGTCGCCGGCGAGGCCCAGCGCGTGCTCTCGGACGCCCAGATCGAGGCCGACCCCGCGCGCGTCGCCGAGGGCTGGGAGCGGCGCTTCGTCGCCGACGGCGCGCGCGCCGAGGAGATGATCGCCCTCTACCGGGAGCTGGGCTTCGAGGTGGTGGCCGACCCGATCCGGCCCGACCACATCGGGGACCAGTGCGAGAGCTGCCAGCTCCTGATCCGGCTCCAGTTCAAGATGATCTACACCCGCAGGCCGCGGTGAGCGACCCCGCCGTCCCACGGCGCTTCGACACCGCGCTCACCCGGCACGCCGGCATCGAGGTGCCGCTGATCTGCGGGGCGATGTATCCGTGCAGCAACCCCGAGCTGGTCGCCGCGGTGTCCGAGGCCGGCGGCATCGGTATCGTGCAGCCGCTGTCGCTCACCTACGTGCACGGTCACGAGTTCCGCGCCGGGCTGCGGCGCATCCGCGAGCTGACCGCGAAGCCGATCGGCATGAACGCCCTGATCGAGAAATCGTCGCGGCGCTATCACGAGCAGATGACGCGCTGGGTGGAGGTGGCGCTCGACGAGGGCGTGCGGTTCTTCATCACCTCGCTCGGCAACCCGCGCTGGGTGGCGGAGCGGGTGCACGCCGCGCGGGGCGTGGTCTACCACGACGTCACCGAGCGGCGCTGGGCGGAGAAGGGTGCGGCGGCCGGCGTGGACGGGCTGATCGGCGTCAACGACCGCGCGGGGGGCCACGCCGGCCCGCGCGCCGCGCCCGAGCTGCTCGACGAAGTGGCGCCCTTCGGGCTCCCGGTGGTGTGCGCCGGGGGGATTGGCACTGCGGCCGAATTCGCCGCGGCCCTGCGCATGGGCTACGCCGGGGCCCAGCTCGGCACGCGCTTCATCGCCACGACCGAGTGCCGCGCGAGCGCGGCCTACAAGCGGGCGCTGATCCACGCGCGCGACGAGGACGTGGTGCTGAGCGAGCGACTCACCGGGATCCCGGTGGCGGTGCTCGACACGCCCTACGTCCGCCGCGTCGGATTGCGCGCCGGCGCGCTCGAGCGCTGGTTGCTGCGCACCCGGCGCACGCGCGATCTGATGCGCACGATCTACGCGCTGCGCTCGATGGGGCGGCTCAAGCGCGACCTGCTCGACGAGCATCGCAGCCGGTATTGGCAAGCGGGCAAGAGCGTCGGCGGGATCGACGCGATCGAGCCGGCCGGGGCGATCGTGCGCCGCTTTGCGGCCGCGGCGGCCGGCGCCGCAGGCGAGTAGGCGCGTGGCGACACCGACGCAATCGCCATTCTCCTGTTCCTCGCGGAGATGCTACGTTCCCCGACGCGCGTCCGTTGACGCCGGCGGCGCGAAGCGTGCGCGGCACGCCCGCCGGCTGCGATGATCTCGCGTCGGGGCCCGCACGCCGGGACGTCTCCACGCCGGCCGCGGGACGGCGGGGCGATCGCGGAGACGTCGATCGATCGGGATCACTCGAGGCCGATGAGGTGCGTCATGTGCCGTGATCGGGATCACCAGCGCCATCCGCTCCTGTGCATCGTTCCACCGCACATCCTGCAGCACTTGGCACAGTTGCGGGATCCAAAGCTCAGGGCCCTCGCGGAAAACGCCCTCAGGGCGATCGCCCTCTCGGAGCGCCTGCGCGGAGAGCGCAGCGCCATCGGCGGGATCGCCCCGCTCCTGGCGACTTCGACTGCGGGCAAGCAGCGCTCGATCTGCGACGCCCGGGGCGGCGCGACTCTGCCGGGCGCGGTCGTGCGCCGTGAAGGCGAGCCCCCGACCGCCGACGCGAGCGTCAACGAGGCCTACGACGGTCTCGGCTCCACCTACGATCTCTACTCGACCGTCTACGAGCGGGATTCCATCGATGGGCGCGGGATGTCGCTGCTGGCCACGGTCCACTACCGTCGACAGTACAACAACGCCTTCTGGAACGGGCGCCAGATGGTCTTCGGTGACGGTGACGGCAAGATCTTCCAGCGCTTCACCCGGAGCGTGGACGTGATCGGCCACGAACTGACGCACGGCGTCACCCAATACGAGGCCGGGCTCGAGTACCAGGGCCAGCCGGGAGCGCTGAACGAGCATTTCTCGGATGTCTTCGGCTCGCTGGTCAAGCAGTTCGTGCTCGGGCAGCGGACCGACAAAGCCGATTGGCTGATCGGGGCGGGGCTGTTCGCCCGCGGCATCCGGGGGGTCGCCCTGCGCTCGATGAAGGCCCCGGGCACCGCCTACGACGATCCCAAGATCGGTCGCGACCCGCAGCCGGCCCACATGGACGACTACGTGGAGACCGAGGACGACAACGGCGGCGTGCACATCAACTCCGGCATCCCGAATCGGGCCTTCTACCTGGCGGCGATGGGATTCGAGGGCTACGCGTGGTCGAAGGCCGGAATGGTGTGGTACCGGGCGCTGACCGACCTGCTCGGCACCGCGTCGGACTTCGAGGACGCCGCGCGCGTCACGACCGAGGTCGCCGGAGCGCAGTTCGGGACGGCCGGCGCGGAGATCGTGCGCCGGGCGTGGGGCGCCGTGGGGATCCAGGCCGCGCCTCGCACGGCGCGCAGGAAGGGGGGCGGCGAGTATGCGGATCACCCTGGTTCAAAGCGGGGGGTTCGCGGGGCTGCGGCGCGAAGTCATCGTTGACTCCGATCGGATCTCGATCGGGGAGTGCCGGCGATTGAGCGAACTGCTGGAGCGCTCGGGATTCTTCGCCCTGCCGCCGCGGCGCCTGTCGGGCCTCCCGGACGTGATCCAATACCGGCTCGAGGTGGATGACGCCGGTCGCCAGCACCAGATCACGTTCGACGGCGAGAGCTGCGGGGAGGAACTGCTGCTGCTGATCGAGCAGATCGAGAAGCTCGCCTAGGCTCCGTTCGGCGGCGTCTCGGTCTCGGTCCCCGGCACCTCGGCGCCGGGAGGCGGACCGGCGGGGCGACGCCCCGCCCACATCAGCGGGACGCGGCCGTCGTCTGCTCGTGGACGATCCGGGTGCCCAGCACCTCCAGGAACTTGGCGATCCACTGCGGGTGTGCGGGCCACGCCGGTGCCGTGACCAGGTTGCCGTCCACCACCGCCTGGTCGATCGCGATCTCGGCGAACTTGCCGCCCGCGAGCTTCACCTCGGGGCCGACCGCGGGGTAGGCCGACACCGTGCGCCCCTTCACGACGCCGGCCGCCGTCAGGATCTGCGCCCCGTGACACACCGCCGCGACCGGCTTGTTGGCGTCGAAGAAGTGGCGCACGATCTGGAGCACCCGATCGTTGAGCCGCAGATACTCGGGCGCGCGCCCGCCGGAGATCACCAGCGCGTCGTAGGACTCGGGCTTCGCTTCGTCGAAGGTCGCGTTCAGGGCGAAGTCGTGCCCGCGCTTCTCGCTATAGGTCTGGTCCCCCTCGAAGTCGTGGATCGCGGTGCGGATCTTCTCGCCCTTCCGCTTTCCCGGGCACACCGCGTGCACTTCGTGCCCGACGGCGAGCAGCGCCTGGAACGGCACCATCACCTCGTAATCTTCCGCAAAGTCGCCGACCAGCATCAGGATCTTCTTGGCCACGGGACACCTCCTACTTCGGGATGGACTGCGGGGTACATTCGATTCGTTGCGCAGCTTGCTGCCGGTATTCCGGCCGTCCATCGGACTCGACCTGAGCACCACGTGGGCGCGCGGCCGGGCGCGCATCTCGCGGCCTCGGCCGGCGGTTCATGAATAGTCCAGGCTAGGCTCCGTTTGAAGACGTCCGTGGGCAAGGCGTCGCGGTCGCGCGACGAGCGCAGTCGTGGCCCTTGGGCCACGTCGGAGCGAGGAGCCGACCGCGCAACGCAACCCACGGACGTTTTCAAACGGAGCCTAGCCCGTGCGGCGACGGATCTGGGACTCGCGCTTCTTGGCCCAGCCGTCCAGCCAGCGGACGAGAGCGGGCGGGGGCCGGACCGCGAAGTCCTTGGCCGTCGCCAGGCGTCCATCGAGCAGCAGTTCCTTGGGCTGGTGATAGGTGCCGAACGCCCAGTCGGCAATCGGCAGCGCGAAGAAACCCGAGATCGCCTCGTTGCAGGAGATGTTGGCGTGGTGCATGTGGTGGAAGCCGTACAGCTTGCGCCACAGGGCGCCGAAGCGCGGGTGCTCCGTCGCCCGCTTCCACCACTCGTAGGGTCGATGCTCGATCGCGTGCAGGATCTCGTACAGGCACATCGACCAGGTGATGGCCGCGTAACCGCCCATCATGATCGGCAGGCGCGGAAGCAGCAGTTGCACCCCGATCAGCAGCGGCGTGAACACCGCCCAGAAGGCCACGATGGCGTAGGGCGGGAACGCCGAGTCCTCGTGCTGGGTTTCCTCCGTGATCGGATAGCGATTGAGCACGTAGCGATCGGATCCCGCCGCGACCGGCTGCAGGCGGATCGGCGTCAGGCCATGATGATGGCGATGTCCCCGAGCGAAATAATCGAGCCAGCGGCTGGTCACCGAGTGGAGGACGTAGCGGTGGAACCACCACTCGAAGAAGCAGAGGAACAGGTGCGCTCCCAGAAAGACCAGCACGAGCGTCAAGGCGCCCGCCGCGAACTGCCGGGCCCAGATCCCCGGGAGGAGCAGCCTGAAGGCCACCAGCAGCAGGGCATACTGGCCGAGGGCCTGGAGGGTGAACCAGAGAATCGAGAATTTCTGTTGAACCTGCGTCATGTCCGACAACTCCTGTCGGCGGGGGTTGGGTTCTCCGCGAAGGCTCGGCGCGTCCCGAAGGCCAGGATCGCGGTCGCCCGGCGGCCATCGTGCCTGGATGCCGGCATTTCACCGGTGGGGACTCCGCACGGAACGACGCGCAGCATCCCGACCAAGCCACAGTGTCACCTGCCTCGGCGCGTCAGTCAACCCGCGGTAACCCTGCTGGATTCGTGTCCCTCGAGCGGGCATGATGGGGTCGTGATCCACGACGCGATCGTGATCGGTGCCGGCGTTTCGGGGCCGGCGCTGGCCCGGGAGCTCCAGACACTGGGCCGTGCTCCCGTGGTGCTCGAGCGCGGGTGTGGCGTGGGCGGTCGTTGCGCCATGCGCCGGGTCGATGGCCAGCCCGTGGAACACGGCCCCACCTACCTTCACGGCCGCGGCAGGCGGTCTCTCGCAGAACTGGACGGGGTCGGCGATGCCACGGCGATCCCCGACTGGCCGCGCGCGCGGGAAGGCGGCGGCGTGTGGTGCCGGCCCGAGGCGTTCGAGGGAAACGACCGGCGCCTCGCCTTCACCGAGGGTGTGAGCCGACTCGCCAAGCACCTCGCGGGCGCAGATGGAGGATCCCGCGGAGTCGTGGACGAGCACGTTGGTTGCCGAGGCGGCCGCGATTCATGAGGACTGGATCGCGCGGCCCGAGCTCGCGGTCGCGCACGTCTGGAGGGATGGGCGGGTGGATGCCGGTTGGGAGCTGACAGCCCCGCTCGCGGTAGAGCTCGACGGCGGTGGGGTGCTGGGCATCGCCGGCGACGGGCTGCATGCGGCCGGCGGGCTCGAAGGTGCCTACCTGTCGGGCATCGCTCTGGCGACGCGCTTGGTGGAAATGCTGCCGCGACGACCCTGAACGAGGAAAGGAGCTGTCCGTGTCACTGTCCGCTGCCGAGATCGATGAGATCCTGAGGACCGAGGCCGATCACGAGTGCCCCGGCTTCGGGGAGAAGAAGATCTGCGTCAAGATCGTCGCCATCGCCGAGTTGCCCAGCCGCTTCGGGCGGTTCCAGGTCGCCGGATTCTGGAACAACCGCGACGGCAAGGAGCACGTCGCGATCATGCACGGCAACGCGATGGGGCGCGAGGACGTGCCCACGCGCGTCCATTCCGAGTGCCTCACCGGCGACGCGCTGGGCTCGTTGCGCTGCGATTGCCGCGACCAGCTCGAAGTCTCGCTCCAGGCGATCGCCGCCCAGGAATGCGGCCTCGTGCTCTACCTGCGGCAGGAGGGGCGCGGCATCGGGCTGCTCAACAAGCTGCGCGCTTACGGACTTCAGGACCGAGGGCTGGACACGGTCGAGGCCAATCTCGCGCTGGGGTTCCGCGACGACGAGCGCGAATACTCGATCGCCGCGCACATGCTGCACAGTCTCAAGGTCGGGTCGATCCGGCTGCTGACCAACAACCCGAAGAAGGTCGATGAGCTGGCGCGCCACGGCGTGGGCATCTCGGGCCGCCTGCCGCACGTGATCCCGCCGAACGAACACAACCGGTTCTACCTCGAAACCAAGCGCGACAAGTCGGGCCACATCCTCGATGCGCTCGGCAAGCCCCACCTGGCGGAGCAGGGGGAGCCGGTGCAGGTTGGCGACGGGGGGGCGTAGGGTCGCGCACGGCGCGGAGGGATGACCCGACGCGGCGTTGGGGACGCCGAACGACCCCGTCGCCCGGCGCCGGCCAGCGGCGCGACGCTCGGAGCCGCGGCCGGAGCGCCACCCGCCTCAGAGCCGCACGAGTCTCGTTCTCCTCAGGATCCCTTCGTGCTCGAGCGACACGAAATACAGCCCCGGCGGTGCCCGGTGGCCGGCGTCCACACGACCTTGCCACACCTCGACGCTGCGTCCGGCGGAACGGTAGCCGTTCACCAGAATCGCGATCGAACGGCCGCTCGGATCCGAGATGGCGAGTCGCACGTGGCCCGCGCGCGGCAGCACGAACGCCAGCGCGGTCATCGTGCCGAACGGGTTGGGCCGCGGCGGCTCGAGACGCAGACCGAGATCGCGCGTGGACGGCCCGACATCGGCCACTTCGGGCTCGAGGGCGCTGATGCGCTGGGTCGTGAAGCAGTCGTAGTCGTGAAGCGGCGTGTGGAGCGTCGCGACCGCGTAATACGTTCCTGGGACATCGTAGGTGTGCGCGGGCCACTGCAGCGTGCTCGTCGCCCCGTCACCAAACCGCCAATTCCAGGTGTACGGCTCCGGATCGCCGACCAGTCCCGGGTAGGCGGTGAACTGGACCGCGAGTGGAGCGTCCCCCCAGCGGGTGCTGGCCGTGACGCCGCAGAACGGGTCCGCGATCACGCCGATCGGAACCACGGTCGAATCGCGGCAGACCTGAAACGGCGCGGCCGCGTCGGTCACGGTCAGAATCACGAGGTAGGTTCCGGTCGCCGTGTAGATGTGAGTGGGAGCTTGCTGCGAGGCAGAGCCGCCGTCACCGAAATCCCAGTGGAACACGTGGGATGGCGCGCCGCCCGCGACGAGGGCTTGAAAGGCCACGGAAACCGGGGGGATGCTCCCCGAGGCGCTGCCTCGAATCTGGCACATCAGTTCGCCGGCCGACGCGACAGCCGGTTCCACCCACATGGCTCCGACCAAAGGCAGGATCGCGAGCCGCCAAACCAAACCGTGAGCGCTCATGACTTCCTCCCGCTTTCGCTCAGGGCGGGGGTAGCCCGATGCGGGAATCATGCGCGCCTCGGATCGGAGAGGCAACCCCCGAATATCAGTCCCGTAACGCCACGGGGAACCGAGGGGATGCGGCCGGGGCGCGCGGGGGAGGTAAGCGGAAGCCACCGCGTCGCCCAGGCTCCTCGACCGCGCCCCGGGGGCGTTCGGATTCGCACCGGGCGACCGCAGCATGCTCCCTCAAACTCTCCGGCGCCGTGGCCGATAACCCCACCGGCCGCGTCCCTGCCCCCTGCCACCCCACCTCAGCGACCCGGTCGAATAGCATCGCCGATTCGAATCACCCACAGGGGGAACCATGATCGCCGCGGATCGCCACCAACGGCTGCAAGAGATCGCCGACTACCGCACGGTGCGCAAGACGCTGCGCGCCGGCGGCATCGGCAGTCTCGTCTTCGGCGCGCTCGGCCTGATCGGCGGCCTCATCCCGCCCGTCGATTTCGTCCTCACCGCAGTCGGCGCCGCGCTCGTCGGCACTGGCACCTGGAACATCCTCGCGCCCCGGCCGACCGGCATCATCGTCGACGGGCTCAGCCTGCTCATGGTCGGTGTCTACAACATCGCGAATGTGACCGTGAGCGTCGCACAGGGCGAGACTGGCGGCGGTTCGGGTCTGTGGATCAAGCTCGGGATCTTCCAGATCGTCTGGGGCGTGCAGAGCTTCTGGCGCTTCGTGCAATTTCGGGATGCCTTCAAGTCGCCTGCCACGGATGCGGAGCTGCTCGAGCTCGACGGCATGGCGTCCCAGTTGTGGAAGGCGCACGAGAAGGATGCGAGCGACGTGATCGAGTTTGCCGTCTCCGGCCTCCGTGCCATGAAGTGGAAGTGCCGTCTCGACCCGGAGTACGCTTTCCTTGCGACCACGGGCGGCGCCGAGGTGCGCGTCGTCTCGAAGGACCTGTTCGACATCGAGGACGCGGGCAAGGTGCTGATCGGAAAGTCGCACAAGGCCGTGTTCCGCATCGGCGCGAAGACGCTGAAGGGCACGATCAAGCCGGAGTCGCTGGCGCGCTTCCAGCAGTGGAAGATCGGCATGTCGCTGCCGATCCCGATCGCGGCATAGTCCCAAGCGAGGGGCGACCGCGCGGAGGCGGTCGTCCGCGGTCGCGGAGTACGGGTTGGGCGAAGGGCTCACGCGGAATCGCCGAAGGAACCTGGCCATGCGCGTCCAGCATCACACGCGGCGCGAAGGGACGTTCGACCAGTGGCTCGCCGACTGCTCGACGTGGTGGGATCTGATCCGGGGGGATGAGGTGTTCGACTTCCCCGAGCTGGAGTGGCGGGCCTGGTACGAGGAAGGGCTGACCGTCGAGGCGGCGGTGAAGCGGGCAGAGGGGCGCATCTACGGTTAGTGCGCTCCCGCGGCGCCCGCACCCTGAGCGGCGGTGGTGG
Source organism: Candidatus Eisenbacteria bacterium RBG_16_71_46 (assembly GCA_001780165.1). Taxonomy (GTDB): domain Bacteria; phylum Eisenbacteria; class RBG-16-71-46; order RBG-16-71-46; family RBG-16-71-46; genus RBG-16-71-46. The sequence continues at coordinate 16,619 of MFFQ01000073.1, forward strand.
AACCCCCTCGCGGGGGTGACGTTAGGCCACGGCGCCTGGCGCCGCTCGCCGCGGAGTCGTATCGTGGGCCACCCCCGGCCGTCGCCCTCGCGCAGTCCCATCCTCTGCCCGAACAAGGGAGGTCCCATGCGTGCCTTCGGACGATTCGTTTTTGCCCTGACCCTGCCTGCGTTTCTCGGCGCCTGCCAGCTCCCCCCCGCGGATCAGAGCGCACCCGCGGCGGAAGCCGTGCTCGCCGCGGACATCGCCTGGGCCGAGGCCTTCAGCAGCGGAGACATCGACGCGGCTGTCGCGTTCGTGGACTCGTCCGGCTCGATCCTCGCGCCCAACACCCCGATCGCCACGGGCCCCGAGGCGGTGACGGCGCTCATGGAGGAGTTTCACAGCACGCCGGGGCTCACCTTCCGCTGGAAGGCGACCGGGACGGGGGCCGCCCGGTCCGGAGAACTCGGCTACTCGACCGGTACGTACGAGCTGACCTTCACCGATCCCAAGGGACAGCCGGCCACCGACCGGGGCAAGTACGTCACCGTGTGGCGCAAGAAGGCGGATGGATCCTGGAAGGCCGTGCTCGACATGTTCAATTCGGACCTGCCGGTGCCGGGCGCCGGGGGGTGATTCGCCGCGCGGTCCTTGGCGGGGAACTGCGGCAAAGTCCGTTGACGCCGCCTCTCGGTGTGGCCGCCGCGCCCCGTGACCGTTGCCACCATCGCGCTCGAGGCCCGGGATGATCGCCCGCTCGGGTCCGGCTTGAGAGCGGGATGCCGGAGTCCTGGATTTCGATCCGCCATCAGCGGGAGCCTCGCAGTGGACGCCAACTGGAAGACCTCGCTCGGGCAGCAATTCGGGGCCGCGATCGACATGCTCGAGAACGCGCTCCGCGCCTGCCCCGACGCGCTGTGGGACGACCGCTCGCGACGCCCCGAATTCTGGTACCTCGTCTTCCACACGCTGTTCTTCCTCGACTACTACCTTTCCGAGTCCGCGGAGGGATTCGTCCCGCCGGCGCCCTTCTCGTTGGACGAGCTGGACCCCGCGGGAGTGATGCCCGATCACCCGTACTCCAAGGACGAGCTTCAGCGTTACCTCGAGCATGGGCGTCGCAAGTGCCGCTCGACCATCGAGGCGTTGACCGAGGCGAAGGCTCGCGAGCGCCGGCGCTTCGTCTCGGTGGAGGGCAGCGTCGTGGAGTTGCTCCTCTACAACCTGCGTCACGTTCAGCACCATGCCGCCCAGCTGAATCTCCTGCTCCGCCAGGCGACCGATTCGGCCCCCCGATGGGTCGCGAAGTCCGGGAGCGCACTCGGCGGCGAGTGACGGGAGGTGAGGACCCGTGGGCGGATCGGCGGGCTGGTGGCGGGGCGCTCACGGCCGCCGCTCCGCGCGAATCCCGCGGCCGGGAGGCCCCTCCGCTGCGGTCCGCGACGGCGTGGTAGGGTGCACGTCGTCCCTGTCGGGCGCCCGGCACGCCATGCGCTGTCGCTGCGACCACCACCCCGGATCCTCCATGCGCCAGCTAGCCGAACTCTTCGCCAACAACCGAGCCTGGGCCTCGGCGACGTCGCGCGAGCGCCCGGAATTCTTTCAGGACCTCGCCCGCCAGCAGACGCCGCACTACCTCTGGATCGGTTGCGCCGACAGCCGTGTGCCCGCGAACGAGATCGTGGCGCTTCCGCCCGGCGACCTGTTCGTTCACCGCAACGTGGCGAACGTCGTGGTCCACACCGACCTCAACTGTCTCTCGGTGCTCCAGTTCGCCGTGGATGTTCTGAAGATCCGCCACGTCATCGTCTGCGGGCACTACGGCTGCGGCGGCGTGGTCGCGGCGTGGGAGGGGCGTCCGCTCGGCCTGATCGACAATTGGCTCCGGCACGTGCAGGACGTCGCCGACCGCTACCGCGCCGAGCTCGAGGCGCTCCCCGACGCTCAGCGCGTGGATCGCCTGTGCGAGCTCAACGTGATCGAGCAGGCAGTGAACGTGTGCCGCACGTCGATCGTGCAGGAGGCGTGGGAGAGGGGCCAACCGCTTGCGGTTCACGGGTGGATCTACCGTCTCGACGACGGGCTGCTGCGCGATCTCGATTTCTGCGTGCGGGCGCCCTCGGAGCTGCCGGGCGCCCGGGAGGGCGCGACCGGCTCGTCGCCTCGTCCCGCCCGCCCGTGACCATCCGGCCGGCCTCGCATCCTGCGTCCCGGCCCGCCGCCGCCGCCCGCCGCCCGCCGTGGACGTGCCCCCGGATGGGCTACTCCAACCGCACCAGCTTCTGGACGCGGCGCTCGCCTTCGAATTCCAGCACCCCGAAGTAGACGCCGGGCGGGAGCTTCCGGCCGCGATTGTCCCGGCCGCGCCAGACGACGCGTTGCGTCCCCGCGGCGTGCGCCCCGCGCTCCAGCGTGGCGACCCGCCGGCCGTCCACCGTGTGCACCGCGAGGGAAACGAGGCCCTCGCGGGGCAGCGTGTACGCGAGCGTGACCCCGTCGCCGGAAGGGTTGGGCTGCGGGTGGCCGAACCCGAGTGACGTGCCCGGCGGGCCGCCGGGCGGCACGTCCGTGGGCGCCCCTTTCAGGATGGTGAAGCTGTCCCGCACCGCGCCGTTCGAGTCGAGGAAGCGGGCATCGAGCCGGTGCTGCGTCACGTCCACCACCAGCGAGCCCAGCACGTTGAGCGAGGTGATCATCACCGGGTGGTTGAGCGAGCCGCCGCTGGTCTGGGCGGAGCTGCCGGCCACGCCGTACACCGCGCCCTCGAACGGTCCCTGCTGGACCGTGGGCTTGTGATACGTGCCGTCGCCGCCCTCGCGCCCGTCCCCGGGATCCACCTTCATCGCCGGCGTGAGCGTGCCCGAGGTGCCGTAGTGGCCGTTGAGCAGGAACGAGCGCTCGTAGGAATGGCTGTGCCCGGTGAGCACCAGGTCCACGCCGGTCGAATCCATGATCGGCAGCGCGTTCTCGCGCATGTCCCGCATGCGGCCGCCGCTGTCCGAGGAGTTGTCCGAATCGTGCGAGCCCTTGGTGTAGGGCGGGTGGTGCCAGAAAGCGAGGATCCAGTCGCTGTCGGTGGCGGCGAGGTCGTTCCGCAGCCAGCCGAGCATCGGGCCCGTGGTCGAGCGGCTGCTGCCCTCGGAATCGAGGCAGATGAAGTGGATGTTGCCGTAGTCGAATGAGTAGTAGGCCTCGCTCCCGGACGCCACCCCGCCCGCCTCGGCGGCGGTCGGCATGGTGAAGATGTCGTAATAGTCGTTGTTGGCGCCCGAGTAGAGCACGTCGTGGTTGCCGCGCGTGGGCCAGAGCACCGAGCGCCTGAGCATCTCCCCGTAGGTGTCGAACACCGCGGTCTGGTACTGGGCATCGGTGCCGCTCGAGTAGGCGTTGTCGCCGAGCATGAGCCAGAGATCGGTGCGCCGGGCCCCGGTGTAAGCGACATACGCATCGCGCACCGCGCGGGCGTTGGCGTTGCCGAGGCCGGAGTCACCGATGATCCACAGGCGTGTGGGCTTCCACGTGCCGCTCGCGGGGGTGGTGACGAACGAGTACGTCGAGTCCCCGGCGAGGTCCAAGGTCGTGGTGCCGATCGTGTAGTAGTAGGTCTGGTCCGAGGCGAGCCCGGTCAGCGCCACCTCGTGCTCGGTGGTGAGCGCCGCGTCGGTCGCGCTCTGGGACAGGGCGGAGGGATCGAGCCCGTAGCGCACCCGGCTGTCGGTGGCGACGTCCGTGCGCCAGCGCACGCGCACGCTGGTCGGGGTCCCCACCTGGAGGTACGGGCCACGCGTGACGGCGGGGGACGCGGTCGATCGCGTCGCCCCGGGCGCGAGCGCAGCCGTGCCGCGAGCGTGGCGAGCCTCGCGTGCGGCGACTTCCGTGAATACGCCGGCGGCCGGGAACGCCCGGATCGCGGGCGCGGCCTCCTGCCGGCTCGCCTTTCGTTGCGGCAGAGGCGGTCCGCTCATCGCCGCGCCGAGGCGCGCTTCGAGCGCGGCCACGGCCGGCGCGCTTCGCCGCTCGGGCCTCAGGGCTTCGATCGCCGTCAGGGCCGCGGTGAAATCCGCCTCGGCCTCGAGCCCGCGGCCGGCGCCGGCCAGGATCTCGCCCCGGCGCGCGAGCACCGTCTCGCGGCGCTCGAACTGGGGCGCCACGCGCGCGAGCCGCGCGAGCGCCCGGTCGTGCCTGCCGAGCGCCACCTCCAACGCGATCGCCTCGCTCTCCAGGTTCACCAGCGCGCCGAGCCGCTCGCCCGCCTCGTCGAGCCCGCGTAGCGCGCGCTCGACCTCGCCGCCGGCCGCGAGCAGGCGAGCCCGCTCGACGTAGTGGTCCGGCCGCACGGGGTCGAGCAGCGCGATCGCGCGATCCATCTGCTGCACCGCCTGGTCGCGGCGCCCGAGCGCCGCCAGGCTGCGGGCGCGCAGCCAGGCGGCCCCGCCGTTCTCGGGCTCGCGCGCGAGAAAGTAGTCGAGCGAGGCGAGTGCTGCGCCGGGGTCGCCCGCGTCCAGGAGCAGGGCGCCGCGCGCGAAGTCCACGGCGGCGAGCCCGGGGTCCAGGGCCGCGGCCCGATTCAGATCGGCCGCGGCCTCGGGCCAGCGGCCCTCGAGCCCGAGCAGTTGGGCGCGCCGCAACAGCAGGGCGGGGTCGTGGGGGTGCACCGCGAGCAGGCCGGTGACGTCGGCGATCTGGTCGCGCGGCTCCTCGTGGGCCCGCGCGGGCCCGCCCGTGGCGAGGGCCAGCATGAGCGAGGCCGCGACGATGCGACCGACGAGTTTGGGGATCGGGGGCAATGGAACCTCCGTGCCGAGAGTGAATGGGACGGCCGTGCCAGCGCAATCGTAACGCAGGACCCCCGGCCCGGCCCAGGGGGCGTCGCTCGGCGTCGCCCGGACGTGGTCGTTCTTTACAAGGGGCCCGACCGAGAGTGAAGATGCTCGACAGGGACGATGGGCACGGATGGCCGGGTGTCTCCATGGTGGAGCCGCCCGCGCCGCCGGGCAGCGCGGACCCGACCCGTCCCGATCGAGGAGGCTACCGGTGAACATGAACCGAATCGTCCAGGCGACGTACTTCCTGCTGCGGGTCGTGGCGGGGCTGATCTTCCTCCAGGCCGGAGGCATGAAGCTGTTCGGGTGGTTCGGCGGAATGCCGGGAGGCCTCACCGCGCCGGTCCTCTCCCAGATCTGGATCGGCGGGGTGCTCGAGGTGGTCGGCGGCTTCGCCATCATGCTCGGTGTCTTCACCCGGCCCGTAGCCTTCATCCTCTCCGGCGAGATGGCGGTCGCGTACTGGCAGTTCCACGCCCCGAACGGCGCGTGGCCGATCCTCAATCATGGGGAGCCGGCGGTGCTGTTCTGCTTCATCTTTCTCTTCATGGCCGCGCAGGGCGGTGGCGAGTGGAGCCTCGACGCGCTGCTCCGACGCCGGCGCGCGCCTGCCGCGGATGCGCGCTGAGCGCTCTTCACCCACTCGAATGCGCAGCCCCCGCGAAGGTGTCCTCCGCGGGGGCTTTCCAAGCCGCGGCTGTCGAGCAGGCGGTCAGTCCACCCTGCGCAATCGCGGCTGGAAGTCCACGTTGTCCCGCACCCAGGAGAAGAACTTCTCCTGCTCGGCGGATGGTTTGTCGGATGCCAGCGTCTTCGGGTTCTTCCATTCGGCCATGACGATCGCGTCCTGCGTCCAGACCTTGACGCGCTTGCGCGGCACCTCGTCACGCCAGCTCTTCGCGGTGACCGCGTCGGTGTAGAGCACGCGCAGGGTGATGTTGCGCGAGAGGTTCTCGAGCGGCCTCAGCGTGATCTTGCGGAACTTCTCCGCCCGGCTGGCGCCGCCCAGGTCGGGCTCGCCATCGGTGAGCAGCACGATCGAGACGGGCTTGAGGATCAGTCGCCTCGTTTCGACCATCTCGGCCACCTGCGCGAAGAAGGCGTTGAAGTCGGTGAAGGGATTCTCCTTCTTCTTCGGGAACAGGGTTCGCAGCTGCGCCTCGATCTGCTCGACGGAGCGGTCCTGGAAGGACTGGATCGGGAACAGCGTCTTTGCTTCGCCCTTGTTCACGCCGCCGATCGAGCCGACGAACAGCGAGTGCGGGACTTCCATGCCGCCGAGCCCGTTCAGGTGCGCGTGGATGTAGCGGGCGAGAAACTGGATCGAGTCGTCGAAGTACCTGCCGTTCATGAACGAGCCGCTGATGTCCACACCAATGAAGAGGACGAGGCGTCCGACCTCGGCGGCCGGCCGCTCCGATCCCTGGGACGCAGGCTGGGTGCGGCTCGACGATTGACAGCCGTTGACGACGAGCGCCGTGGCGAGCGCCATGACGGCGAAGGCGCGCATGTCAGGCCGCCTTTCGCTGGCGCGGCTGGTTCAGCTCCGCAACCAGGGTCCGGGCGTCCTTGAAATCCCGGACGCTTTGAAGCGGCAGGTCGAGGAGATGGCGGTTCGCGACGAGCAGGGTGACGAAGTTGAGGGCCCCCGCGACCACCTGCATGGGCGGCACGAGGAACGCATCCAGGAGCCGTTCCCCCTCCGTGCCGACCCACAGGAACTCGTTGCGGAGTCGGGCGGTGAAGCCCACGGAGAAGAGGCTGGACGCGATGCGGCTTTCCCCCCCGACGTTTCGGCTGCCGACCCCGTGCCCCTGGATGATCGCCATCATCGTCGGCGTCCCGGCGCCGGCGAAGAGGAACCAGGAGAGGCTGCGAATGCCGAGCCAGGTGACCCCGGCGATCGCCAGCGTGCCCGCGATCCCGAGCTCGAAGTTTCCGGAGGCGTGCTGGGCGAACCAGGGCACCAGCGCGTCCACGAATTCGCGGTAGAGGAAGACGACCTCGACGAACATGGCCACCGACTCCACCACGCCGATCTTCACGATCGTGGCCCAGTCGCGGGTCTTCAGCGCCGCCGTCCAGGTCGAAAGCACCGCGTAGCTGCCGAGCACGATGAAGAACATGAAGAGGAAGAGCGGGATTCGCACCGCTGTTTCCGTCATCTGGGTTCCGGCCAGGTTCGAGAGCGTGTCAATGACGAGCGACGTCATGACGTAGGTGAAGACGATCGCTTCGAAGACGCACCAGAAGAACGTCATCGCCACCGCGATCCAAGGGACGCCCGGATTCAGAACGTTGCTCCCGACGTTTCGGATCAGGCGGACGGGCAGCAGGACCACCTCCTGGGCCACGGCCCAGAGGCCGACCACGATCATCTGGAGCGCCCCGAACAGCGAGATCGCGAGCCGGAGCAGGAAGCGGAACGCCCCGCCCCAGAAGGTGAAGGTCGCGCGTGCCAGGTCCCACCAGGTGACGAGCAGGAGATTGACGAACGTGCGCCGCTTGGCGCGCACGACGATCGTCGGCAGGCTCAGCACGCTCGTCCAATAGGCCAGGGCGACCGCGCCGAGCGGCAGGATCAGAAAGAGCCGCTTGGTGGCGAGAAGCCAGAGCGGGTCGCCGGCACCCCAGGCGAAGAGAAATGCGCTCCTCATCGGCTGCCAAAGCGAAATAGTCTCCATCCAGAACTGTGCTTGCGGGCTCACTGTACGTCCTTTCCTTTGGGGAATCTGCGTCCAATCGAATTTATCGGCGCGGCGGGGGGGTGGCTTGAGGCGAGATTCCGGGCGGTCTGACCGTGCTCCCCCGCCGCGAATCCCGCGTCGCGGCGCCATGCGCTAACCTGCCACCAATGCCCGAGCTGCCGGACATCGTCCTCTACGTCGATCATCTGGAGCGGCGCGTCGTGGGTGCCAGGCTGACGCACGTCCGCGTGGTCGGTCCCAACCTGCTGCGCACCGCCGATCCGCCGCTCGAGTCCGTTCGCGGGCGTGCGGTGGCCGGCGTGCGGCGCATGGGCAAGCGCATCGTCCTCGCGCTCGAGCGTGAGCTGTTCCTCGTGCTCCACCTCATGGTGGGCGGACGGCTGCGCTGGCGCGAGACCGGGTCGAAGCTCCCGGCGAGAATCGGGCTTGCGGCATTCGAGTTCTCCTCGGGCGTGCTGCTGCTCACCGAGGCCGGGATAGCGAAGCGCGCTTCGCTCCACGTGGTCGAGGGCGAGGCCGCCCTGCGCGCGCTCGATCCCGGCGGGCTCGAGGTGCTCGAAGCGCCGCCCGAGGCCTTCCGCAAGGCGCTGCGGCGCGAGAACCACACGCTCAAGCGCGCGCTCACCGACCCGCGCCTGTTCAGCGGCATCGGCAATGCCTACGCGGATGAGATCCTGCACCGCGCGCGCCTCTCGCCGTTGAGGCTCACGCGCCGACTGACCCCGGACGAGGCGGAGCGCCTGCGCCTCGCCGCGCGCGAAACGCTGATCGCCTGGACCGATCGCCTGCGCCGCGAGGCCGGGGACCGGTTCCCGGAGAAGGTCACCGCGTTCCGCGACGGCATGGCCGTCCACGGCCGCTTTCGCCAGCCCTGCCCGGACTGCGGCGCCCCGGTCCAGCGCATCGTCCACGCCGAGAGCGAGACCAACTACTGCGCGCGGTGCCAGACCGGGGGGAAGCTGCTGGCGGACCGCGCCTTGTCGCGGCTGCTGCGCGCCGATTGGCCGCGGATGCTGGAGGAGATGGAGGGCTGACCCAGGCCCTACTCCGTTGCCGTGCCCCCGCACGGGTGCTAGGGTTTCCCCAGGCGAAGGCTCGGTCTCCCAGGAGCGTTCGGCCTCCCTGTGGCGCCCGTCGAAAACGGGCGGCCGCCGGGACCAAGAGCCGTGAACGACCACGAGCAGCCTCGCACGCCCTCCCACCGCGAGCCCTTGGCGGCTCGCGACCTGCGGAGCGTTTGCGTCCTGGTAGCCGACGAGCAGCCTCTCGATCGCCGCGGCCTCGTGACCCTCCTCGAAACCCAGCCGGACATCCAGGTGGTCGGCGAGGCCGGAAGCACGGTCGAGGCCGTGGAGCGCTGCCGGGCGTTGTGGCCCGCGGTGGCGGTGATGGACAGCGCGATGCCGGACCTGGAGCGGACGAGCGCGATCGCGGCCGTCCAGATCGCCTCGCCCGAAACCCGCGTCCTCGCGGTCGCCGACCGCGGGGAGGGCGACTGCCCGCTGCTCGGAGGCTCCGGACCGGCCGATCCGCGCGAGGTATGGGATACGCGCCCCTGCGAGCTGGGAGCGGACTGCCTGCATCTGGCGGCCCTGCGCGGCGCGATGGGCGCCATCCGGCGTAGCGCCCAACCCGAGGAGCTGTTCGATGCGGTGCGCGCGCTGGCGCGCGGCAATGCGTGGTTCGAATCGGGCACCGCGGGCCGGCTGATCCAGCGGGCGCTCACGCTGGCCCGCGCCGTGGCCGAGCAGCCGATGACGGAGCGCGACCTCGAGGTCGCCGCGTTGATCGTCGACGGTCACTCGAACAAGGAGATCGCCCGGATCCTCGGCGTGGGCGTGCCCACCGTGAAACGCCACGTCGGGCGCATGCTCGCCAAGCTGGGTCTCCAGGACCGGCTGCAGCTCGGCCTCTACCTGCTGCGCCATCCCCGCGTGCTCCAAACGCGCATGTCCAGGTCGCCCCAGGCCAGCTCAGCGCCCAAGGGCGCGAGGTAGCCGGGCTCGCTCGTCACATGCAGGGATGCCCCTCCCACGCGGTGGCGGCATCAAGGGGCGTTCGCCGCCTTCGAACCCCAGGGGGGCCTGCCGCGCACATCCTGCGGGCGGTGATCCGCCCCCCGGACCCCGGCGGCGGTCTCCATTGCCGGAGACTCTCGTTCCCGGCGCCACCCGGCGTCGAGTATCATTTGCGCCTGGCTCGTGGACGAGAGACCCCCCCGCCCGGAGCCGCCGGGAGAGATGGTGGGCAGCGCCACGAGGCCCCCGCACCGTCGGAGGTCTGCATGTACGCGGCGCTATCACTCCCCGTCCGTAGTTCGCTCCCACCTTCACACCGGCCGGTCGCGCGCGCCCCCCGGGCCGTGGCACTCGGCCTCGGTGCTCTGCTCGCGCTTGCCGCCGGGCTTCCCTTGTTCGCTGGCAGCGCCGCCGCCCAGGCGCCGAACGTCCAGATCGGCTTCTGCCCCGGGGCCGGGGGCACGGTCACCGTCACCATCACGATCGTGGTGCTCTGCCCCGCTCCCACCACCCTGTCCGCGACCATCATGGCCCCGTGCGACGATGCCGGCGCGGTGATGGCGGCGGTGGACGGGGCGATGGGCGGGTTCATGATCGGCGGCGTGCCGCTCTTCGGACCGCCCGTCGTGGTGGGCGGAGGGGTGAGCGGCCAGACGCGTCACGAGTACCCGCTCTCGCCCGCGTTCCTGTTCAACACCAATTGCATCATCCAGAGCGTGGACATCGATTTTGACTGCGGCACGATGGGCCTGGTGGTCCGCATCCCGGGCGTGCCTCACTCGACCGACACGCCGCCCGGGCCGACCAAGCTCGGCGTATTCAGCGCGCCGCCGGGACCGGACACGCTGATCGTCAAGTTCGAAGGCTGCCCGGCGATCTCCGTGCCGCTCGATGGCACCGAGTCCGCGACCACGGCGCGCGACAAGCTGCTCGCGGCCCTGCTCGCCGCGGGCTACGACGCCCATGTCGGTCCCGACGGCCGCATCGTCGTGGACGCCGATTGCCACGGCACGTTCCCCGACGGCACCGACGAGTACGGTCTTGCCGGCGGAGACCCGATGCACCTCGGAATCGGCAGCTGCCCGCCGCCGGATGTCACCGGGACGCACGGTGGGACGTGGGGGGCTCTCAAGTCGATCTACCGGTAGGTCCTCAGCACTGAAGGCGACGCCCGCGCCGGCGACGAGCCGGCGCGGGCGTTCGGCTGTCACGCCGTCGCGATTCGGGATGGCCGGCAACGCGGTCGAGCCGGCCGGCTCACGGCGGTGCGACGCGGACCGTCGCCGCCGCCGGGGTTCTGCGCGGGAGCCCCCAGAGCCGCTGCAGCACGAAATCCGCCAGTGCCGCGCAATCGTCGCGGCTGAAGGTCCAGATGTTGAACCCGGTGAAGACGAATGGCGGGCTCTCGCTGCCCCGGTAGTAGGTCATGCAGACGTTCTGCGGATTGACCGCCGGCCCGGGCACGCTGAAACCGGTGACCTTGTAGAGGCTGTCGAGCATCGAGACCTCGTCATCGATCGCGGGGTCGGGATCGAGGTCTTCGAAGGTCGGGTTGGGCTTCCTCAGGAACTCGACCTCGAAGGTCTTGAGGTAGAAGACGCTCGGATTCTGGCCCGTGCGGTTCGCCGGCAGTGGATCGGTCGCGGCCGACTTGAGCCGCATCGAGGGAGGGAGCACCCCGTAGTCCGGGGTCCCCGGCGGCCCGCCGGTCGGGTCGGCCGCGCGGGAAACCGTGAGCAGGCCGGTGGCGACCGTGAACTCCGATCTCCAGTGGGCGAAGTCGTACATCAGGACTCCGGGCGCGAGTTCCCCGCGGTCCGCCGAGAACACCGGGCCCGGCGAGTTGTTGGAGCGGTCGTCGTAGGCCACCGTCGCGGCATAGCCGCCACCGCCGCCGACCAGCCACACCTTGCCCCCGAGCTTGAGGTAGCTCTCGAGCGAGTTCACCTGCAGCGGCCGGCTCATGGAGCGCAGCGAGGTGATGTCGTTCGGCCCGGAATTGAGAGCGCTCTTGGCGTCCACCAGCCAGATGACGTGCCGGTACTCCGCGAGCTTGGCGAACGGCAGCGTGCCGTGGGGCGTGCCGATGGTGTCGAAGTCGTAGCCCGCGAAGATCCCGGGCGTGCTCTTGATGCTCTGGGCCAGGCACTTCCACTGGACGCCGCCGCGCGCGTAGAGGAAGGTGTCCAGCTCGGAGGCCATCGGCCACACCCCGGTCGGGGCCTTGATGCACGCGCCGCCCACCACCTGATCGGGCGTGAACCGCGTGTCGTCCACGATCAGCAGCTCCCGGGCGAAGCCCGCGGCCACGACCTCGAAGCGCACCACGCCCAGGCTGCGGAAGCCGAGGTCGTCGCGCACCTCGATGAACAACTTCTGCGGCAGACCCCCGCTGAAGGGACCCAACGTCGCCCGCGTGGTGAACAGGCTCAGCTGGCTCCAGTGACCGATGTCGGTCTCCTCATCGGTGCGCGACGTCTCGTCGTCCACGTCGCCGCCCACCCGCCAGCGGTAGCCGACCAGCGTGGTCCCGGTCGTCGGGGTCGCGAACCAGTTGATCGTGACCGGAAACCCGGCGATGACCTCGACCGGGATCTCCGCTTGCGGGTCGAGCGAGTAACCGCCCGAGACATACTCGTAGCGGAAGAAGTCGTTGTACACGGTGAGCCTCGGACCGAGCGTGCCCGCGACCCCGACCCGGAATCGCAGCAGATTGGAATCGAGCGTCATGATCGCGGTGTAGGCGCCGGCCTCGTCGAACGCGACCACCGCGAACAGGTAGGTGGCGGACGGCGTGAGATTCGTGAATTGCGCGCTGGTCGTGACGCTGTCGGCTGGGGTCCAGCCGACGAAGTCGGGCGCGTAGCGCCGGCGCAGGAGGTCGGGATCCTGCGCCACCTGATCGGGCAGCAGCTCGGTGCCGGGACCGAGCAGGATGAACTTGTAGCGACGCGGCTTCTTGTCCCCGCTGCCGTCGGGGTCCTCGCCGCTCCAGCGGATCGTGACGGAAGGGGCGAGCTGCACGGGTACCAGTCGGTTCGGCGGAGGCGACTGGATCTGGACGGTGGGCGCTACGGTCGTGGCGAGGAACGAACGGAACACAGGCAGCGACGCGAGCCCGCGCTCGTCCACGGCCTCGATCACGAAGGTGTGGGCGGTGAAGGCGCTGTCCGGCGAGTCGGGATAGGGCGAGGTCGCCGAGAACTGGAACGTCTGGCTGCTCGCGCGCGTGATCGTCCACAGCGTCTCCGCCTCGGCCGCGCTCGGAGGATCGACCGCGTAGAGGTAGTGGTCCACGGTACCGTCCGGGTCGTAGCCGAACCACTGCAACCGGTAGGCGTAGTGGTACGGATCGCTGGCGTTGGCCGGGGCGTGGCTGAGCGTGACCACCGGGCGCTGGTTGGGCAGCGGGGCGCCCCCGAGCTTCGGGGTGCAGCCCGCGCACGACGCCAGCGCGGCAGCGCAGGCTCCGATGCGGAGCCACCGGAGTCTCATCGCGCGCCCGCCGGCCGCGCCGCGTGCGCGAACGAAGCCGGGCCCGCGGCGGCCGAAGGCCCGCCCACCGCACCGGCCGCGCCGGCGGGGCCGCCCCGCGCCGCCGGAACGGGGCCGCGATAGAAGTAGAGCGTCAGCGCCGGCCACACGGTGGTGCTGTTGGTCGCGAGGGGGGTGTAGAAGGAGACCGACGTGTTCGTGCGGAAGTCGTAGCCGTAGAGTCCCCCGCGCCGCACCGTGGCCTCGAGGTGCGCGGCGAACGCCGCTCCCGAGAATCGCACGCGCCGCCCGGGGAGCACCTCCCGCAGCGCGAGTTGGCCGATGTCCCGGTCCTGGTAGGGAGGTCCGTCGAGCCCGATCCCGCAGGCGTTCCACTCGGCGGTCGCCCCCCACAGTCCGATGAAGTTCGCGGTGAGGTCGGGTGATCCCGAGGCGGTCATGACCAGCGAGGCGTCGGCGAGGCGGAGTCCGGGACCGAGCGCGGAGAGGTCGAACCCCGCGGCCGCGTGCGCCTTGGTGCTGAAGCTCGAGCCCATGAGAATGGTGGACAGGCCGCAGCGAATGAGGGTCTGGAACGTGCTCGAGTAGTAGTAGCCCCAGCGGCTCATGGTCAGCACCATGGAATCGAGGGACGCGCTGGCCGGCACGGTCGCGAATCGCCACACCGCCGAATCGAAGCGTTCGGAGGTCGAGAGGTTGCTCGCGCTGACCGCCCAGAAGTAGCGCGTGCCCAGGGCCCAGCGCACCGCCGGCAGGTGGAGCGCGCGCGTGGTGTGCAGGAACGCGGGTGCGGCGCGGGCGGCGACCTGGGCGGAATCGGTCGCGAGGTACACGTCGTAGGCGATGTCCCCCGCCGAGCGCTCGGTCGCGTCCCACGCCAGTGCGGCGACCGGGGACTCGTCCACGGCCCCGTCCTGGGGAAAGGGATGTCCCGGACGCCGCAGGCCGATCACCGTGAACTGCCAGAAGCCGGTCGTGCCGAGCGGCGTGCCGTCCGCGGTCGCGATCTCGGGGGCCAGTTCGACCGTGTGCGTCGCGCGCAGCTGAAGCGGCTCGAGCGGGACCAGCACGATGCGGCTGGCGGCGGATTCGTAGCGCACGTCGAGCGGAATCCGGCGCGTGTCCACCTTGAGGAACACGGTCCGCAGGTTCACCGTTGCCGGATCGAGCGGCTCGCGAAAGCGGACCCAGATCGGCGTCTCGTAGTCCACGCCGGTGCTGCGGTCGGCCGGGAAGACCGACTCGATCTCGGGCGGGAGGGGAGCGGCCGGGGCGAGCGGCGCGCCCTTCTTTGCACACCCTGCGAAGGGCAGTGCCACCACCGCGATCGCGAGCGCTACCCAGCGGGCCGTCGCGGCCACCCGCGCCTGATCGCCGATCCACGGGCCCGCATTCATCGCACGATCACGAACTTGCCGGTGGCATGCCCGAGCGGCGAATCCACCGTGAACAGATACACGCCCGATTCCACGTCCTGGCCGTTGCGCGAGATCAGGTTCCACGCCGCCTCGCCCGTGCCGTCGCTTCCGTCGTGGTCGATCTGGGCGACGAAGTCGCCGGCCACGGTCCAGATCTTGATCGTGCTCCGCGCCCGCGGCAATCCCATGAAATCCACGTGGCGCGTGAGCGGATCGCCCGGCACCTGCGGCCGGTCCCACGCCGCGCGTGCCCGAAAGGGATTCGGCACCACCCAGACGCGCTGCGCGTCCGGGCGCGCAGCGGCGGCCGGGCTCACGCGGTCCTGGAACGAGGTCGTGAGCGGGCTCTCGAAGGCGAGGTCCAGCTTGAGACGATGGACGTCGCGGAGTCCCGGGTTGTAGACGGTCGTCACGACGTAGAAATAATCGAACCCGTCGAGCGCGGTCGCGTCGGTCATGGCGTAGCGCCCGACGGGATAGAGGCGCTGTCCGAAGAGAATGCGCTCGTAGTCCACGGCCGGGTCGATCACCTTGGCGAGCGGGATCTCGCCGTTGCTGGTGTCGGGGCCGAAGGCCGCGATCAGCTCCCAGTTCTTCGGCGGCGGCATCAGTGCCTCGCGGCCGCGCCAGTCCGAGAGACGGTACACGCGGTAGCCCAGGATCCGCGCCTCCGAGGTGCCGAACAGCCCGCCGGCGATGAGCACCTCGGGCCGGTTGTCCCACTCGATACGCACGGCGTGGTCGCGGGGGATCAGCCGCATCCCCGGCGCCGGCGGAACCTGCCCGGGGTCGAGCCAGCGCACCGTGGTGTCGCGGCCGCCGAATCCCGTGCAGAAATCGCAGTCGGTGTCGGTCCAGACGCACTGGCCGTGCGTGTACACCGCGGACGACGGCGGGAAGTAGCAGTCGTCCGGATACCGGGAGGTGCAATCCGGATCCCAGACGAAGGTCACGCCGGGGGGGGCCTCGATGCATGACTCGTGGCCGTTGCGGCCGCTGCGGCCGATGTTGTACTCGGTCGAGTCCGGCCCGTCGTCGTCCGGCTTCAGGTCGAGTTGGAGCCCGTGGTGCAGGTACATGGCACTCGAGATCGCCGCGGTCAGGCTGTCCGCGCGTTCCCCGGCGACCAGCGCGGCGTGGAATTCGAGCGACTGACCCGGCTCGAGCGACGCGAACGGCCCGCAGGACACGAGCACGACGTAGTCGGCGGGGTCGATCTCGGGCGCGGGCTGGCCCCGGCCCGCGAGCGCGGCGTAACGATCAAGATCGAGACTCGGCACGCCGCCCTGCCCGGGAATGCGACCGTTGGCGAATACCGTGTAGCGGAACGAGACGTTGGCCGGCGCCCGCGCGTAGCGGGCGACGGGGGAGATCAGTGCCAGCGGATCGGTGGTGTGGTCGAGGCCCACCACCGCGGCCCGCGGTAACGTGGAACCCTTCGCGCCGTCCACGACCGCCGGAGGCGTCTGCACCAGCGTCGTCATGCAGGCGCTCGGCGGAGAGGAGGGCACGGTGCCGGGATTGGCGCAGGGAATGAGTCCATTCCCCGTCACCCAGTTCGGAACGCCCTCCACGATGGTGCGCGAGACGGTCTGGCGCTCCACGCGGTCGTTCAGGTGGCCCGCGCGGTCGTTGCGCAGCCGGGAGTCCAGGTCGGCGAGCAACCCGACGTAGACCTGGCGCAGCGTCGTACCGCCGTGATTGGTGATCGTGAAACGCAGCCCGGCGAACTTCTCGAATCCCGGCGCGGACCAGGCGTACGTCTCCTGGTGCACGGAGAGCTCGAGCGGCACGTGGCTCTCCCGCGTCGGGTAGATGTAGCTCACGGCCTCGGGCCGGTCGTCCACGTAGTCCGCCGCCATCATCTGGTCGGCGCTGAAGCCCAGGTCCTCGTCCACCTCGCCGTCCCCGTCGTCATCGCGGCCGTTCAGGACTTCCTCGTCCACCCGGCCATCGCCGTCGTCGTCGTAGAGCCAGCGGCTCCCCAGGCGGCTGCGGCCCGCGGCGCGTACGCGGTCCTGGGGGTCGAGGGT
>MFFQ01000073.1:33113-35043 GCA_001780165.1 Candidatus Eisenbacteria bacterium RBG_16_71_46
TCGAGGGTCGGTCGCCATTCGAGCTCGGGGCCGCCCGAGACGCGTTCCCGCCCGGAGGCATCGAGGGCGCCCACCCAGAGCTCGCCATGGTTGAGCAGCTCCTGCCCCGAGTTCGGAGGGAACTCGAACGACGGGTCGAACGACAGCCCGACGTCGAAAAAGGCGTTGCCCAGGATGCCGGCATTGGTGACGCGCAGCCGGAACCCGCCCGCTTCGAGCACCGGGCCACGGTCGTCGATGTCGAGCACCGCGCGCGCCGGGTCCGCCGGGAGGAGCAACAACACGACGGCGAGCGCCTGCGCCAGCGGCGAGGAACGCTTCAGGCTGGAATCCCTCGCTCGGGGAGAGGTTGGAGCCACGATGGATGACACATTCTACAGGATTGCGTGGCGCCCCGGCGGTCAGGTTTCCGGCGCCAGGGGCACGCGGGAGGGGGCGCCGGGGCGCGGGAGCGGCCGCCCGGGGCTCGAGGGAGGGCGGTCCTCGGCGCACGCGAGAGGGCCGCCCCCGGGGCGTCCGGGGCTCAGCCCCCGGCCTCGGCGGGGCGCCCCGGGGGCCGGGCCGGCTCCCGGGGGGGGCTCTCATCGCGACGCGGCTTCGCGCCTGGCCTGCGCGCGCAGCGCCTCGTTCGCGAAGATGGCGACCTCGACGCGCCGATTCTCACGGCGGCCCGCGTCGGTCTCGTTCGATGCGACCGCCTCCCGTTCGCCGAGCCCCACGGTCTCGATGTGACGGCGCACGCCCCGCGAGGCGATGTAACGCGCCGCCGACCTCGCCCGCCGCTCCGAGAGGCTCTGGTTGTAGCTGGAGCGTCCGACCGCGTCGGTGTGTCCGGCGATCATCAGGTTCGAGTTCGCGTACTTCCTCAGGCTGCTCGCGAGCTGGTCCAAGTTCGAGCGCGCCTCGCCCCGGATCACATCCGAATCGAAATCGAACAGCAACCCCGAGTGGAAGGTGACCTGGATGCCCTCGCCGACGCGCTCGACCACGGCGCCCGGAATGTTCTGCCGCAGCTCCCTGGCCTGCTGGTCCATCCGGTGGCCGATGATGGCCCCCGCGGCGCCGCCCACCGCGGCGCCGATGATCGCGCCCTTGGTGGTCGAGCCCGACTGGTGGCCGATCACGCCGCCCGCCGTGCCGCCGGCCGCGGCGCCGATGATCGCTCCCTTGCTGGTGTTGCTGAGCGACGCGCATCCGCTCCCACCGGCGAGCAGAAGCGCCGCCAGCGACGCGCGGATCAGCGTGTGACCCGTGTGCTGTTGCACGATGTCCTCCCTCTCGTCCCGGGCCCCGGGGACCTCGGGAACGGGACGGCCGGTTACGGGGTGAAACGCTGCTTCTCCATGAGCGCCGCCGCGGACTCCGTGCCGAGCGTGTAGGCCGCGCGGAACTCGCCCTCCACGCCGACCCGGGCGCCCTCGCGCGGGGCGCCGCGCTCCTTGGTCAGCACGACCAAGCTGCCGGTGCCGTCGTCGATTCGATACGCGCCGTAGCCCAGCACGCCGATGGAATGGCCGACCGTGCCGCTGATACGCACCACCTGCTTGTCGAAGCGCCCCGGATCGTCGAGCAGTGTCTTGATCGGCGTGACCCCGCCCTGGCAACCGGCGAGCAGGCCGAGACCGAGTGCGACCGAGACCAGCATGATCCATGCTGCGTTCGGCTTCTTCATGTTTTCCTCCGCGGGAGAAGACTCGGGCATGACTACGGGACGCGGCGCAGCATAACACCCTCCCGATCGCGGGGACGACGCGGCCTCCGCAGGCCGGACCGCTGGATCGCCACCCCGGGCGGCGCCCGAACGAGATCGAGCGGCGCGGCTCGCGGTCGAAGCGTCCGGCCGTCTTCGCCGTTGCAGGTTCCGCGGTCGCAACACAGCGACCACCTCCAGGATCGAAGGTGGTCGCTGTCTTCAACGGGTAACGCGCTA
>MFFQ01000074.1:0-1327 GCA_001780165.1 Candidatus Eisenbacteria bacterium RBG_16_71_46
GGAGGGCGCGTCGGGCGACGCCGTGTCCTTCCACGCCGGGGGTGCCGGCATCTCGTCCACGAACGAGGCGCGAATCGCCAGCGCCCAGTCGGCGGCCGAGGCGGTGCTGCGGCCGAGGCGCTTGTCGAACGACCGCCACGCGCGGCGCGCGGCCTCGCGGTAGCGTGGGTCCGCGGTGACATTGGAGAGTTCGCACAGGAACCGGGCGGCGCGCGCGTTCTCGTCGTCATCGCGGGCGGCGGACTTGATGCCGCCCTTCTTGTCGGGCACGGCCTGGGTGCGGAATCCGCCGCGCTCGGGGTCCTGGAAGCTCGCCAGCAGCAGGTCGCCCAGGACGCGCGCGTGCTGGAGGTCGAGATCGCGACCGGTGAGCCGGGCGCTGAGCAGGTAGGCGCGGCCGGCCTCGCACTGGTCGATGAGCTGCGGGCGCTCGATCACCTCGCCGAAGGTGCCCTTGCGCAGCAGGCCGAACGTCTCGTTCCAGCAGGTGCCCCACAGCCGATCGAGGCTGCGGTAGGCGAACTCGCGGTAGCTGGGCTCGGCACTCACCGCGGCCCAGCGCAGCCAGGCGTGGATCGCGAGCCCGTTGATCTCTGGCACCAGCTCGCGGTCGCCGAATTGGCCGGCCACGAACCCGCCGCGTCCGTCCAGCAGCACGCGATCGAAGTAGTCCACGATCAGGGCGCAGCGCCGCCGGTCGGCGGCCTCTCCGCTCGCGCGCCAGGCGTCGATCAGGGTCTCGAGCCGGCGGGCGTTGGCATCGGTGCGCTTGTTGAACGACGCCTGCTTCGGGTCGGCGTCCGCCGGGCTCTGGAAGAATCCGCCCCCGACCGAATCGAACAGGGTCCAGGTCCAGTCCAGGGTGCGGCGCGCCTGGGCCTGCCAGGCGGCGGCGGCGCCTTCGCGCGCGATCCGGAACGCCAGCTCCACCGCGCCCTCGATCGGCACGCCCTGCTTGTCCACGAAGCCGCCACGCGCGCTGTCGTAGGTGGCGGCGACCTGGGCGCAGAGGGCCTCGTAGACCGCGCGATCGGCTGGCGCGCCGGCGGGGGGGGAGGCACCGGGTGTGCTGGCGGCGAGGGCGAGACCGAGCAGCAGCGTGTGCATGGGATCCTCCCTGACCGTGGAGCGGGCCCCGCCGGCGCCCGCCGGGAGCGGGCGCGGAGGGGGGTTCCGCGGTTATCGGCGCGTCCGGCGCCGAACCTGAGCCCGCGGGGGGCTGCCCTGCCCGCGCCGCCTCTCGCCGCCAGCCTCCGGTTGAAAACGCCCGAGGGCAAGGCGTCGCGGTCGCGCGACGAGCGGAATCGTGGCCGACCACGCTGCGCGT
>MFFQ01000074.1:1372-6700 GCA_001780165.1 Candidatus Eisenbacteria bacterium RBG_16_71_46
GGCGTTTTCAGCCCGAGGCTAGCTCGAGAGCACCCCGGCCACCACCAGCAGGGCGATCGTCACGCCCAGCAGGCTCTCGCCCGCGATGATGCCGGAGGAGACCGGCACCACGTACTCCTCGGCCTGCTTGGGCTTCCACCGCGCGTAGCCGAGGGCGATCAGGGCGCCGAGGAACATCGAGATCGAGTAGTAGCCGGTGATGGTGAAGGCGATCCCGAGGCCGACCGGCGAGGGGATGAACTTCTTGTGCCGCGGGAACAGGAACTCCAGCAGGGCGAGCACCACCCCCGTCAGGGCGCCGATCGCCAGGCCCCAGCGCGCGGAGATGGGAAGCGCCGAGAGGCCGTTCGCCAGCAGCTCGGCGACACCGCGCCACACCTGGGCGGCGGGCGCGGGCCACTGCTCGGTGCCGAGCAGCGAGGGATTCGGGATCAGCAGGAAGAAGACCGGCACCACGACCAGTCCCCCGGCCAGCACGCCGAAGAACTGGGCGATGAACTGCTGGCGCGGTCTGGCCCCGAGCAGGTAGCCGCTCTTCAAATCGGTGAGCAGATCCCCGGCGTGGCTGCACGAGCCGGCGGTGATGTTCGCGGTCATGAGGTTCGTGGTGATGTTGCCGGGCGCGAGCGCGCCGTAGGTGAGCTGGGTGATCTTGCTCAGCGGCCCGGTCGGGGTGATGTCGGTCTCGCCGGTCGAGCGGGCGGCCACGGTCACGAGCAGGAACGTCATGAGCACGGCGAGGACTCCCATCCACCAGTGGATGTGGAAGAAGTAATGCCCCATCCACACCACCACCGCGCCCAGCACGGTCATCCCGCCGAGGAACCAGGAGCCGGGAACCTCGATGCGGTCCATCGGATCCTCGCTGGTACCCGCGGTCCGCGGTCGGAACATCGCGGTGATGGTGCTGAAGGCCCGCACCACGGTCTTCCATTGCAGGAAGAACAGCAGCAGTCCGGCGGTCACCATCATGGGCACGCCGATCCACAGGCTCCACGACGTGATGCGCCGGAGCGCCGAGCCGCCGCTCGTGGCGATGACGCCGGCGTCCATGAAATGCGGCGCCAGGATGGCGTAGTTGATGACCGTGCCGAGCATCAGGCTCCACGCCTGGCGCATCCCCATGATCGCCCCCGCGGCCACGAACAGCAGCGAGCCCTCGAAGGCGAGCGTGAGGTCCTGCCGCATGCGGTAGGCGCCGATGTGCCAGTCCCCCGGCAGCCAGGTGGCGGGGATCTTGGGGCACCAGTTGAGCCACGGCGCGTTGGCGTCGCGCAGCCAGGTGATGGCCCCGCCGAGCAGCCCGCCGAGCCCGAGCGCGCGCGCCTTGCGCACCGCCGCCCCGCCGTGCAGGTGGAGGCTGCGCAGGGTCTCGGCCGCCGCGATCCCGCTCGGGAAGCGCAACTGCTCGATGTTGATCATCTGGCGCTTGGCGGGCACGGCGAGGAACACGCCGAGCCAGGAGATCACCATGATCCACGCGGTGAGCACCCACATGCCGGGGACGGCCGCGGGGTTGAGCATCATCAGCGCGGGGATGGCGTTGACCAGACCGGCCCCGGTCATGTAGCCGGCGGCCGAGGCCGCCGACTGCATGGCGTTGTTCTCGAGGATGCTGAAAGGCGGGAACTGGCGCGGGAACAGCCGGTGCAGCGTGGCGAAGATGGCGTAGGCGAGGATGCACGAGGTGATCGCCACGCCGAGGCCCCATCCCGCCTTGAGCCCGACGTAGATGTTCGAGAGCGACATGAAGGCCCCGAGCAGCATGCCCATGACCAGCGCGCGGGGCGTGAGCTGGGGCATGCGGTCGCCCTGGTAGACGGTCTCGAACCAGTGGCGCTCGATCTCTTCCGGAGTCATGGGTCGGTCGGGAGCTGCTGCGGTCGCGGTCGCCACGTGCGGTCCTCGTGGTTGCGGTTGGGATGGGGCCCCGAGAACGGGCGCGCAAGATTGGCCGCAGGAACCACCCGCGCACAAGGGGTTTTCGCGCCCGCGCGACCGCGGGGCGCGGGAGGCGAACCACCCGGCGCGACCGAGGCGAACGACGCGCCCCGCGCGGGGAGGGGCCGGACAATCGACGCGCCCACGCGGTCACTCGCCCGCGCGCCCGGGCGCCGCGCCGCGTTCGCTAGTGCCTGACCTGGTCCAGCCAGCGCACCACGCGCGCCCGATACTCCCCCGCTGACGCCCGCACCAGGTACGCGGTGAGCGCCTCCACCGCGGCATCGCCGCGACGCCGCGTCGGGGCGACCCTCCAGGCGAAGTAGCGCGCCTCGGCGAGACGGAATCGCGCCTGCAGCTCGCCGGGGCCGCCGCCGATCTGGGCGAGCGAGCGCTCCCAGGCGAGGGCCGCGGCGTCGTAGCGCCTTCCGGTGGGATCGCGCGCGGCGTCGGCGGTCAGCAGCTGCGCCTCGGCGACCACCGCGCGAATCGTGTCGGGGAGCGCGCGGAACAGGTCGCGACTCTCGACCACGGTGCCCGTGGCGGCGGGCGCCGGCGGGCTGACCTGGGTGGCGGCGGGCGGCCGCACCACCTCGACGGGCTCGAGCGCCAGAGTCACCGTGGCGTGCTGACCCACGAACTCCACCAACTGGCGGGCGGTCTTGAACCCGAGCGCCATCGCCGAAACGGTGTGCATCCCCGCGGGGGCGTCGAGGCAGAAGTCGCCGGCGGGACCACTGGTGGCGCCGATGCCGAGGTCGGCGACCGTGACCTGGGCACCGGCCACCGCGCGCCCCCGCGAGTCCCTCACCTGCCCGCACAGGCGGACGAGGCCGGCCGCCCGGTCCAACTCGGCCGTGCCCTCTCGCCGGCCGGCGGCCGGCGGCGCGGGGGTCGGACTCGGGGTCGGGGAGGCCAGGGAGCGCTCGCCGGCCGGCCTGGCGCTGTCTTGGGCCGTCCGGTCGCTTTCCCGAGTGAGCGCGCTCTTCTGCTGGGGCGTCGGCGCGCCGCCCATGGGCTGCGCCTGGCGCTGCTTGGGCGCGTAGACCCCGCCGCCCGGCGCCGGGGCGGGCGCGGGCTGCGCGGGGGCGGGCGGGCGCGCGAATTTCATCTCGTCGGCGGGCCGAACCGGGATCTCCTCGCCCTGGGCGTTGCGGCGCACCTCGTAGGCTCGGGCCGATTCCTGGGCGCGGTAGGCGGTCTCGGACGCGGACCCGGCCACGGGAGTGCCGGATGCCGCGCCCTCACTCGCGGCCGCGGGCTCGCCAAGCTGCTCGGCGTCGCCGAGCGGTCCGGCCGCCGGCGCGCCGGAGGCGGTGTCGAACCGCGCGGCACCGAGCGCCCCGCTGCTCTCCGGCGAGGCGACCTGGTTCACTCGCTGGCCGAGCTTCGCCCTGCTGGTCTCGACCGGAGGCGTGGTGCGCGCCACGATGAGCGCGACGCCGGCCACCACCACGACCCCCGCGACCGCCCCCGCCATCGCCAGCCGCCGCGGCGAGTCGAACCACTTCAGGGGGTCGAAGGGCTCACGCGCCACCGGCTTCACGCCGGAATCGATCCGCGTCCGCACGCGCTCGGCGAATCCCACGAAGTAGTCCTCGCCCGGATCGTGCTCGAGGAGCGGCGGCAGCAGCTCGTCCTGATCGGCCAGCGCCGCGAACTCGGCCCGGCAGCGCTCGCACAGGGCGAGATGGGCGTCGGCCGCCTCGCGCGCGGCCTCCGGCAGCGCGTTGTCGTGCAGCGCGCTCAGTGTCTTGGTGTCGAGGTGCTTCATTTCGATTCCCCGGTCCGCTTCGCGAGCCGCGCCCGCAGGTCGGTGCGCGCGCGCGCGAGGCGCGACATCACGGTGCCCGCCGGCACCCCGAGGGCCCGCGCGATCTCGTCGTAGGTCAGGCCCTCCATCACCCGCAACAGCAGCACGGCCTGGTGCTCGCTCGACAGCTCGCCGAAGGCCTCCGCCAGGTGGCTCTCGCGCTCCCGGTTCTCGGCGTGCCGGGCCGGATCGTCGTCCACCCCCCACTGCTTGCCGGCTTCGAGCAGGGGCTCGATCGAGCTTTCCGGCCGGCGTTTGCGCCGGCGGTGGAGCGAGAACGCCAGGTTGGTGGCGATCCGCGCCAGCCACGGAAACATCGGCTCGCTGATGCGAAAGCGGCTGATCGCGCGATAGGCGTTGACGAAGGTCTCCTGGGCCAGGTCGTCGGCGTCGGCGGTGTTGCGGGTGTAGCCGTAGGCCACCCGGTACACCGCACGCTGGTAGCGTCTGACGATCTCGCCAAAGGCCACCGAGTCGCCCCTGCGGGCCCTCAGGACCAGCGCGGTCTCGTCTTCCGCCGGCTCGATGTCTGTTTTACGCCGCGGCATGGAGTTCATTCCCCGGGACGGCTACGCTTCCTCGCGCACCTTGTCAAGTGACTGTAAGAAGCGGCGTTGGCGCTCCGGGCCGACTGCGACGCCGTTCGGCTCCGATGGCCACGCCGCCCCGGTCGCGTTCGACTCAGCTCCGCCCGCCCAGCGCCGCGTCGCGTTCGGCTCAGCTCCGCCCGCCCAGCGCCGCGTCGCGTTCGGCTCAGCTCCGCGGGCCAGGTGCCGCGTCGCCCTGCGCCCGGGTCGCCGACGGCGCCGCGTCCCGTTCGGCCCGGGCCGCCGCCAGGGCCGCGTCGCGTTCGGCCCGAGCCGCCGCCAGCGCCGCGGGCGGCTCGGTCGCCGCGTCACCGCGCGACCGAGCACCAGCAGGCTCGCGCCCATCCTCACCGCCTCGGCCACGGTGGCGACACGCAGCTGATCGTGCGCCGGTGTGCCGGCCGGCCGTATCCCGGGCGTCACGGCGTAGAACGGCTCCGGGTGGAGCGCACGCAGGGCGGAAAGGTCGGGCGCGGCGCAGACGATGCCCTTCGCTCCCGCCCCGAGCGACATGCGCAACAGCCGCGCGGCGACCAGGTCGATGAAGAACGGGGTTTCGAAGCCGGGCGGGAGGTTGAAGGCGTCGAGGCTGGTCAGGATCGTCACCGCGACGATGCCGGTGCCCCCGCCGCCCTCGCGCGCGCCTTCCACCGCCGCCGCCACCATCGCCCGGCCACCGGTGGCGTGCACGGTGAGCAGCTCGGCGCCGAGGCGCGAGGCCTCGCGCGCGGCGCCCTTCACGGTGTGCGGGATGTCGTGGAGCTTGAGATCGAGGAACACGCGACGCCCGCGACCGGCGAGTGCCCGCACCGCCTCCGGCCCCGCCGCGGAGAAGAGCTGAAGGCCGACCTTCGCCAGCTCCGGCCCCTCGCCCAGCCGCCGGTCGAGCGCCAGCGCCTCCTCGAGCGTGGCGACATCGAAGGCGATCGCGATCTCGCTCATGCCCGCTTCCGCGTGGCCCGCCGCGCGGGCGTCCGCGCCGCCCGC
>MFFQ01000074.1:6714-20423 GCA_001780165.1 Candidatus Eisenbacteria bacterium RBG_16_71_46
CCGCGCCTCCAGCGCCGTCCGCGCCGCGCGGGCCGCGCGGGCCGCCGGCCGCGCGGAGCGCGCGACCTCGGCAGGGAGGCCGGCCTCGCCCGCGGCCAGGCAGCCGCGCCAATCCGCGATGCGGCGCAAGCCGCGCGCCCGCAGGAACGCGCGCATCTCCTCCAGCACCTCGAGCGAAGCCGCGGGGCGCACGAAGGAGGCGGTGCCCACCTGCACCGCCGCCGCCCCGATCGCGATGAACTCCATCGCGTCGCGCCCGCTGAGGATGCCACCCGAGCCGATCACCGGGATCCTCACCGCGCGCACCGCCTCGTGGCAGCGCGCGAGCGCCAGCGGCTTGATCGCCGGCCCCGAGAGTCCGCCGGTCCAGCGCCCCAGCTTCGAGCGCATGTGGTCGAGATCGAGCGCCAGGCCGACGAAGGTGTTGACCGCGGTGAGCGCGTCGGCCCCGCCCTGCTCGCAGGCGCGGGCGAGATCGGCCAGCGAGGTGACGTCGGGCGACAGCTTGGCGATCAGCGCCCCGGCGGTCAGCGGGCGCAACCGCCGCAGCGTGCGCTCCAGCCGGCGCGGCACCGCCCAGTAGCGCGCTCCGCCGGCGGCGATGTTGGGGCAGGAGAAGTTGATCTCGAAGCCGGCGATCCCCCGCTCCTCCCCGAGTCCGGCGAGCAGCCGCTCCAGCTCGCCCGGGGTCTCGCCCCCGATCGAGGCCACCACGGTCGCCCCGAGCGCCCGCAGGCGCGGCAGCTTGTCGCGGCGAAACGCCTTGAGCCCGACGTTCTCGAGCCCGATCGAGTTGAGCATCCCCCCCGCGGTCTCGGCCAGCCGGGCGGGCGGGTTTCCGGAGCGCGGGGCGAGGGTCACGGTCTTGGTGATGATGGCACCCAGCGTGGAAACATCCACCACGTGGGCGTACTCGTCGCCGTAGCCGAAGGTGCCCGAGGCGGTGAGCACCGGGTTGCGCAGGCGCATCGGGCCGATGCGCACCGCGAGATCGGGGTCCGCAGCCGCCGGATGCCGCGCGCTCATTCGATGCGGTCCCAGTCGAGGTCGTGGGCCTCGAACACCGGGCCCTCGGTGCAGCACATCGCGTAGTCACGGTTGCCGAACAGCGAGGGAGCCGCGGCACCCTCGAACCCGGCTTTGGCCTGCGGGCTGCGGGGCAACGGGCAGCCGCGGCACACACCGGTGCCGCAGGCCATCACCGACTCCATCGCCAGGTGGCAGGGCACGCCACGCGAGAGGCCCCAGCGTGCGATCGCCCGCAGCATCCCGTGCGGGCCGCAGGCGTGCACCACCGCCGGACGCGGCAGGCGCCGCTCGAGGCGCTCCATCAGCGCCATCACCGTGCCACGCTCGCCGCGGCTGCCGTCCTCGGTGCACAGCTGCAGGCGGCCGCCGGCGCGCCCGAGCCGCGCGCGGGCCTCGGCCAGCCCCACCAGGTGCGCGCGCGTACGTGCGCCGAAGAGGAAGGTGCAGCGCCGGCCGCTCGCGGCGAGCGCTTCGGCCAGGAACAGCAGCGGGGCCACGCCGCGCCCGCCCGCTACCAGCACCGGCGCGCCCGGGGCGTCGAGCGGGAAACCGCGGCCGAGCGGTCCCAGCACCTCCACCGCCGCTCCGCGCTCGAGTGCGGCGAGGGCGCGAGTACCGGTGCCGACCGCGGCGTAGAGGAATCCGAGCGTCAGGCCCGCCCCCCGGCGGCGCACCGCGGCCACGCTCATCGGCCGTGGCAGCAGCGCCGCCGTGCGGCTCGGCGGCAGCAACAGCTGCACGAACTGGCCCGGCGCGGGCACCACGAAGCCGCGGGGCAGGTCGAGATCGAGCCAGAGGTACCCGGCGCCGTAGGGCGTCTGCCGCGACACCCGGGCGGTGGCCTGCCGCCAGGTCGCGGCCCCGCTCACGGACCGCTCCGCGATCCACCGCCGGATGCCGCCGAATCGCGCGGCGCGGCGCTCGAATCGCGCGCGGCGGGCGGTGACACCCGGGTCGAGTCCCCCGCCGCACCCGCGCGCGGGGGGCCTGCGGGAGCGGGAGTGCCCGCCGGCGGCGCGCCACCGGGCGGGGAGGTGCCTGCGCGCGGGGCGCCTTCGGGGTAAGGAGCCGTGGCGCGCAGCGAGTCGCCCGACATCGGGGCGAAACCCAGCGAGTCCAACCCGGCGGCAAGCCCCGGGGGCAGCTCGGGGCCGACGGAGCCGGGCGGCGGCGCGCCGGCGCGCAGGCCCTGCGGCGCGGCCCCGGGCTCGAGCCGGGGCAGGGGGGATGGCGGGCCGGGACCGGGAGTCACCTCCGGCGGAGGCGTCAGGGCCGGGACGGGCTCGACTTGCGCCAGCCGGACCTCGGGGAACTTGATCAGCTCGCTCGGCACGGTGTAGCCGTCCCCCTCGAGGTAGTCGCGGGCCGCGATCTGGGCCTCGGTCGCGGGAAACTCGTACACCACGCGCCACAGCAGCGTGTCCGCCGCGGCCCGCTGGTCCAGCTTGCGGCTCAGCACCCAGGCCTGCGCGGTGAGCGCCTTGGCCTCGTACTCCGTGCCGGGGAAGTCCCGCGCGATGCGGCGATACTCCTCGAGCGCGCGCTGGCTGTTGTCCTGCTGGAACAGGTAGACCTCGGCCAGCAGGAACCCGGCCTCCGCCTTCTTGTTCAGCGAGTCGCCGGTGGATTCGCGGTACTTCGCCAGCCGCTCGAGGCTTTGCATGCGCTGCGAGGCCTGGACGCCGAAGATGGTGCCGCCGCCCTGGTCGCGCACCTTTCCGTATTCGAGCCGGGCGCGATCGAAGTCGTCGCCGATCACCTCGTAGGCGTAGCCGATGCGGTACTGGGCCTCGGCGCCGATCGCCGTGCGCGGGTAGTCTTCGGCCACGCGATTGAACGCTACGAGCGCCTGCTCGAGCCGTCCGGCGAGCAGGTGCACGCCACCGATGCGGATCAGGATCCGCCCGTAGCGGTCGTACCCCGGGGTCTGCCTCACCACCGGGGCCCGGCCTCCGGTGGTGTCGGGGGGCAGGGGCTCCTTCTCGTGCGACAGCGCATCGTCGAGCAGCGCCAGCTCGCCGTCGTAGTCGCGCGCCGACTCGAGGCAGTCCGCCTCCCGCAGCAGGAAGCCGAGCCGCTCGTCGTCGGTGCGCGCGCGCTCGCCGAGCACGCGGAAGTCGGCGCGCGCGCGCGCCTGATCCCCCGCGGCGAGCAGGGCTTCGGCGCGCGCCAGCCGGGCGTTGTAGAGCAGCGGGCTCTTGGGATAGCGCTCGAGCACCACCCCCGCGGCCTTCGCGGCCTCGGCAGGGCGGTCGAGCGACATCAGCGCCCGCGCCCGTTCGAGGTGGGCGTAGGGCGCCAGGTCGCCCTTCGGCGCCGCCGCCAGGTAGCCGTCGAGCGCCCGCAACGCCTCCCGGTACTTGCGCGCCTGGCGGTAGGCGACGCCGAGGTAGAACTGCGCCTGGTTGCGCAACCCGCTCTTGGGGAACTGGGCGGGGAAGTCCTCGAGCAGCTTCACCGCCTGGAGCGGGTCGTCGCGGCCGAGCAACGCGCGGGCCCACAGCAGGTAGGCATCGTCCACCCACTTCGACTTGGGGTACTGGGCGATCACCTTCTTCGAGTAATCGATGGCCCTGGTGAAGTTGACCCCGGCGCTGGCCTCGACCTTGTCCACCGGGTAGGGCGCGCCACCCGTGCCGCGGTCGTAGTACTTCCGCGCCAGGAAGAAAGTGTTGTAGTAGGCGCACGATGAGCAGAGCGTCACCAGCCCCAAGGCGGCCACCAGCACGATCCGGCGCCGGCGCATCAGATCCCGTCCTGGAGCGCGGTGACGCCGAGCGGTCCCCGCCGCAACGCCTCGAGGCCCGAGACCGCGGCGATCGCTCCCGCCACGGTGGTGATGACCGGCACCCCGAGTGCCGTGGCACGCTCGCGGATCGCCCGCTCGTCGTACTCGGACACCCGTCCCAGCGGGGTGTTGATCACCATCTGGATTTCGCCCAGTTCCATGAGATCCACCACGTTCGGCCGGCCCTCGTGCACCTTGAACACCTCGCGGCACGGCACCCCGTTGCGGCCGAGAAAGCGCGCGGTTCCGCGCGTGGCCACCAGGCCATACCCCAGTTCGGCCAGCTTCTTCGCCATGAAAGTGACGGCGCGCTTGTCATCGTCGCGCAGGCTGAGGAACACGGTGCCCGAAGCAGGCAGCGGATCGCCGGATCCGAGGTGGGCCTTGGCCAGCGCCCGGCCGAAGTCCAGGTCGCGGCCCATCACCTCGCCGGTGGATTTCATCTCCGGTCCGAGCAGGGAATCCTCCCCCGGGAAGCGGCTGAAGGGTAGCACGGGCTTCTTGACGCTGACGAGCGTGGTCTCGGGGGCCCGCGCGGGCGCGATGTCGCTCAGGCGCTCCCCGGCCATCACCCGGGCGGCCAGCCGCGCCAGCGGCAGCCCCACCGCCTTGCTCACGAAGGGCACGGTGCGCGAGGCGCGCGGGTTGGCCTCGAGCACGTAGACCAGTTGGTTGCGCACCGCGAACTGGACGTTGAGCAGCCCGCGCACCCCCAGAGCCCGGGCGATCTGGGCGGTGATCTCCATCACCTGCTGGACGACCCCATCGCCGAGGGTGAAGGGCGGGATGACGCAGGTGGAGTCGCCGGAGTGCACGCCGGCCTCCTCGATGTGCTCCATCACCGCACCCACCAGCACCGTCTCGCCGTCGGCGAGCGCGTCGACGTCCACCTCGAGCGCGCCTTCGAGGAAGCGGTCGATGAGCACCGGCTCGTCCGCCGAGACCAGCGCTTCGCGCAGCAGCCAGTCCTCGAGCTCCGCGGGCGCATAGACGACGCGCATGCCGCGCCCGCCGAGGACGTAGGACGGGCGCACCAGTACCGGGTAGCCGAGGCTGTGGGCGCAGCGCACCGCCTCCTCGTGCGAGGTGGCCGACAGGCTCTCGGGCTGGCGCACCCCGAGGCGTTGGAGCAGTGCGCGGAAGCGCTCGCGATTCTCCGCCAGGTCCATGCCGTCCCACGCCGTGCCCCACAGCGGAACGCCCGCCTCGTGCAGCGCCCTCGCCAGCTTGAGCGGCGTCTGGCCACCGAGCTGAACGATCACGCCCACCGGCCGCTCCGCGTCGATGACGTTGAGCACGTCCTCCACCGTGAGCGGCTCGAAATAGAGCCGGCTCGAGACGTCGTAGTCGGTGCTCACGGTCTCGGGGTTGGAGTTCACGATCAGCACGTCGAAGCCGCGCTCCTTCAGCTCGAGCGCCGCCTGCACGCAGCAGTAGTCGAACTCCAGCCCCTGCCCGATGCGATTGGGTCCGCTGCCGAGGATCACCACCCGCGGCCGGTCGCTCGACGGCACCTCGTCCTCCTCCTCGTAGGTCGAGTAGAAGTACGGGGTGACCGCCGCGAATTCGGCGCCGCAGGTGTCCACGGCCTTCATCACCGGGCGGATCGCCCACGCCAGGCGCCGCTTGCGCACGTCGGACTCGCTGAGCCCGAAGCGCCCCGCCAGATGATGGTCCGAGAGGCCGAGGCGCTTGGCTTGGCGCACCAGGCCGTCGCGCCAGGGTGCTTCCGGATCGCGCTCGATGCGGTCCGCCAGCGCGCGATCGGTCTCGACGATGCGCTGCATCTGGTGGAGGAACCACGGGTCGATGCCGGTGATTTCCGCCAGCGACTCCGGGGTGTCGCCCGCGGCGAGTGTGCGGAACAGGTCGCGCAGGCGGTCGGCGGAGGGCTCGCGCAGGGACTCGCGCAGCTCCCCAATCTCGGCCGCCGGGGCCGGACCGGGCAGCAGGTCGGGGCCGGATTCGAGCGAGCGCATGCCCTTGAGCAGCGCCTCGGGAAAGGTGCGCCCGATCGCCATCACCTCGCCCACCGATTTCATGCTGGTGCCGAGGCGGCGCTCGGTGAGCCGGAACTTCTCGAACGCCCAGCGCGGGATCTTCACCACGCAGTAGTCGAGCGTGGGCTCGAAGCACGCCGGGGTCTGGCGGGTGATGTCGTTGGGGATCTCGTCGAGCGTGAGCCCGGCGGCGAGCAGCGTGGCGATCTTGGCGATCGGGAAGCCGGTGGCCTTGCTCGCCAGCGCCGAGGAGCGCGAGACCCGCGGGTTCATCTCGATCACCCGCATGTCGCCGTTCGCGGGGTTGACGGCGAACTGGATGTTCGACCCGCCGGCTTCGATCTTGATGACGCGCATCACCCGGATCGCGGCGTCGCGCATGGTCTGGTAGCAGCGATCGCTCAAGGTCTGGGCCGGCGCCACGGTGATGCTGTCGCCGGTGTGGACACCCATCGGGTCGACGTTCTCGATCGAGCACACCACCACGCAGTTGTCCGCGCGGTCGCGCATCACCTCGAGCTCGAACTCCTTCCAGCCGCTCAGGCACTCCTCGATCAGGATCGAGCCGGTGGGGCTGGAGGCGATGCCGTAACGCGCGGCCTCGCGCAGCTGCCGCATGCTCGGCACCAGGCCCGAGCCGAGCCCGCCGAGGGTGAAGGAAGAACGGATCACCAGCGGGTAGCCCAGATCCTCGCCCAGCGCCACCGCCTCGGCCACGCTGGTGGCGTAGGCGCTGCGCGGCAGCGCCAGGCCCGCCTGCTGCATCGCGCGCTTGAAGCGGTCGCGATCCTCGGCCGTTTCGATCGCCTCGAGCGAGGCGCCGATCAGGCGCACGCCGTGGCGCTCGAGGGCGCCGCTGCGCGCGAGTGCCACCGCGAGATTGAGGGCGGTCTGGCCGCCGAGCGTGGGCAGCAGGGCGTCGGGCTTCTCGCGCTCGAGGATGCGCTCGGCGATCTCGGGCAGCAGCGGCTCGACGTAGGTGCGGTCGGCGAACTCGGGATCGGTCATGATCGTCGCCGGGTTCGAGTTGAGCAGCACCACCTCGATCCCGAGCCCGCGCAGCGCGCGACAGGCCTGGGTCCCCGAGTAGTCGAACTCGCACGCCTGCCCGATGACGATCGGCCCGGCGCCGATCACCATGACCTTCTCGAGCCCGGGATCGACCGGCATCAGCGGGCGTTCCCGGCCGCGCGGACCGGCGGTGACGGCATCGTGCTCACGACCGCGCTCCGGCCAGGCCCGGTACCCCGCGCCGCTTCGCCACCAGGGCGGCGAACGCGGCGAACCACGGCCGCGCGTCGTGCGGGCCGGGGCTGGCCTCGGGGTGGTACTGGCAGGAGAGCACCGGCAGCGTGCGGTGCACCATGCCCTCGAGCGTGCCGTCGTTGCCGCTGAAGTGGGTGAGCTCGAACTCGCCGGCGGGCATCGAGTCGGCCTCGACCGCGAAGCCGTGGTTCTGCGAGGTGACCTCTACCGCGCCGCTGCGCCGGTCGATCACCGGGTGGTTGGCGCCGCGGTGGCCGAACTTGAGCTTGTGGGTGCGCCCGCCGAACGCCTGTCCCATCAGCTGGTGGCCGAGGCAGATGCCGAAGGTCGGCACCGCCCGCGCGATCTCGCGCGTGGCGGCGATGGCGAAGTCGAGCGGCTCGGGATCGCCGGGGCCGTTCGAGAGCACCACGCCGTCGGGCTCGAGCGCCAGCACCTCGCGCGCCGGGGTGCGCGCCGGCACCACCCGCACGCGGAAGCCCTCGGCCCGCAGGCGGCGCAGGATGTTGTACTTGGCGCCGAAGTCCATCACCACCGCCAGCGGCCGGGCGGCGTCCCCCGCCGGAGCGTTCTCCGCGGGTCCGTGCTCGGTCCACCAATAGGGCTCGACGCAGGTGACCAGCTCCGCCAGGGCGAGCCCCAGCATGCTCGGGCTCTGCCGCGCCTTCTCGACCAGCGCGTCGGTGTCGGTCTCGAGCGCCGAGAGGCAGCCGCGCATCACCCCGCGGTCGCGCAGGTGGCGGGTGAGGGCGCGGGTGTCCACGCCGGTGATGCCCGGAACACCGCGCTCCTCGAGCAGGTCCTCGAGCCGCCCGCGCGAGCGCCAGCTGCTCGGAAATTCGCACAGGTCGCGGCACACCATCGCCTGCGCGCGCAGGCGGCCGCTCTCCCAGTCCTCGTCGTTGACGCCGTAGTTGCCGAGCAGCGGGTAGGTGAAGGTGACGATCTGCCCGCAGTACGAGGGGTCGGACAGCACTTCCTGGTAGCCGGTCATCGCGGTGTTGAACACCACCTCGCCGGTGGTCTCGACGCCGGCGCCGAAGGCCTCGCCGCGGAAGATCCGCCCGTCCTCGAGCGCGAGGATCGCGGGGGGGCGCCGCGTCAAGAGGCCGCCCCGAGTGCCGCGCGCGGCGCGGGCGCTTCCGCCGGCGGGGCGAGCCGCTCGTCGAGATGGGTGAATTCCCCGTCGCACACCGTGGCCATCGCCCGGCCGTGCAACGGCCAGCCCGCGAAGGGCGTGTTGCGCCCGCGGGAGTGGAAGCGCTCGGGATCGACCGTCCACTCGGCGTCGGGATCGATCAGCACCAGGTCGGCGGGGTCGCCGGCCGCGAGCCGCACCGGCGGCAGGCCGAAGACCCGGCGCGGCGCGTCGGTCCAGCGCTCGAGCGCGCCCTCCAGCGTGAGGTGCCCGGGACGCACCAGGAACGTGAGGGTGAGGGCCAGCGCGGTCTCGAGCCCGACGATGCCGAACGGGGCCTGGTCGAACGGCTGGCGCTTCTCCTCGTAGAGATGCGGGGCGTGGTCGGTGGCGAAGCAGTCGATGGTGCCGTCCACGATGGCCTCGATCACCGCCAGGCGGTCGCGCTCGGAGCGCAGCGGGGGATTCATCTTGGCGCGGGTGTCGTAGCGGCCCACCGCTTCGTCGGTGAGCGTCCAGTAATGGGGGCAGGTCTCGCCCGTGACCGGCAGCCCGCGGCGCCGGGCGTCGCGCAGTGCCGCCAGCGACGCGGCGCACGAGAGGTGGGCCAGGTGCACGCGCCCGCCGGTCAGCTCGGCCAGCTCGCAGTCGCGCCGCGCCATGACGCTCTCGGCCGCACCCGGGATGCCGCGGATCGCGAGCCGTGTGGCGGTCGGGCCCTCGTTCATGTGGCCGCCGGCGCTGAGCGCCAGGTCCTCCTCGTGACCCACGATCGGCAGGCCGGCGTGGCGGGCGTACTCCAGCGCGCGCCGCATCACCGCCGCCGACAGGATCGGATGACCGTCGTCGGAGAGCGCCACCGCTCCCGCCTCCTTGAGGGCGAGGAACTCGGTGAGCTGCTCGCCACGCTGCCCCACCGTCACCGCCGCGATCGGGTGCACGCGGCAGCGGCCCTGCTCGCGCGCGCGGTGCAGCACCCACTCCACCCAGGCCGGATTGTCCACCACCGGGCTGGTGTTGGGCATGCAGGCCACCGCGGTGAAGCCCCCGGCGGCCGCCGCCGCGGTTCCGGTGGCGACGGTCTCGCGCGACGACTGGCCCGGCTCGCGCAGATGGACGTGGAGGTCCACCAGCCCCGGGGCCAGCACCAGCCCGCGCGCCTCGAGCACGCGCGCGGGGGCACCCGCCGCCGGCGGGGCCGTGATGCGTCCGCCCTCGAAGGCGAGGTCGAAGCACTCGCCGGTGCGCCAGTGGCGCGCGCCGCGAATCACCGTCGGCTGGCTCATCGCACCTCCCGCATCGCCGCGGCGGCACAGCGCGCGAGCACCGCGCAGCGCACCGCGACTCCGTTCTCGACCTGGTCGAAGATCACCGAGTAGTCGCCGTCGGCGACCTCGGGCGAGATCTCGATCCCGCGGTTCATCGGGCCCGGGTGCATGACCACCGCGCCCGGCCGCATCCGCCCCACGCGCTCGGCGCTGATCCCCCACACCCGCGCGTACTCGCCGAGCGTCGGGATCAGCCCGGCCTCCATGCGCTCGCGCTGGATGCGCAGCGCCATCACCGCGTCGGCGCCCTCCAGCGCCTCGTCCACCGTCGTCGCCACCGTGCAGCCCAGCTCCTCCACCCCCACCGGGATCAGGGTCGCGGGTGCCGCGACCACGACTTCGACCCCGAGCGTGCGCAGGCCGAAGATCGCCGAGCGCGCCACGCGCGAGTGCCCGATGTCGCCGACGATGGCGATCCGCCGCCGCTCGAAGCGCCCGCGCCAGGCGTCGCGCAGCGTCAGGATGTCGAGCAGGCCTTGCGTGGGGTGCTCGTGCTCGCCGTCGCCGGCGTTGATGACGCCGACGTCCAGGTGGCCCGTCAGATAGCTGGGCACGCCGGCCGAGCGGTGGCGCACCACCACCAGGTCCACGCCCATCGCCGTGATGGTGCGCAGGGTGTCGAGCAGCGTCTCGCCCTTGGAGACCGAGGAGCCCGCCGAGGAGAACGACACCGTCACCGCTCCCATGCGGCGCTCGGCCAGCTCGAAGGACACCCGGGTGCGGGTGGAGTCCTCGAAGAACGCGTTGCAGACGCCGACGCCGCGCAGCTCGTCGCTCATCATGCGGCCGGCGCGCAGGCGCTCGCGATAGCGCGCCGCCGCGTCGAGCAGCTCGATCAGCGCCGCGGCGGGCATGCCTTCGAGGCCGAGCAGGTGACGGTCGTCGGACTCGGCGGGGCGGGGATAAAAAAATCCGGCGCCGGTCGGCGTCGGCTGGGCGCTGTGTGGCTCGTGCGTCATGACCTCCCCCTTTGCCGCCTCTCGGGGCGGCGTTAAAGGACGCGTGGTGGGCAGGTGTCGGTCAACGAATTTACGCGACCCCGGCGACCCTGTAAAGCCCTCCGGCAAGGCGGCCGCGGGGGCGGCGGGCCGATCAGGGCATGGCGGTGGGCGGCAGGTAGATGCGCTTGATGAGGCCCCAGGTGAAGTCCGCGGTCGGGAGCGGGGCTCGCGGCTCGGCGGGCCGGGCGCCCGCGGGCGGCGCCGGCACCGCGGCGGTCTCGTCCTCCCAGCGCTCGATCCACCAGCGCGTGGAGTCGGGGGTGAATCCGCGGGCGGCGAGTTCCGCCGGGATCTGCGCCGAGTCCCCGCGCACCAGGAAGAAATTCGCCTGGCCTTGCACCTGGTACTGGCTCGCCCCGGCGTCCACCCGGAGCAGCACGTCGGCGCGGATCTCGTGGTGCCAGCGCGGGGCCTTTCCCGGCCGGCTGTCGGGGAAGTCGACGAGCGGCGAAGTGAAGTCGAGCGTGATCTTGGAGGCGTGGGGATAGGCCTGGTTTCCGCGCACGCACAGGGCCTCGAAGCACGCCAGCTCCTGCTCGCGCCCCCACTCGCCGTTGCGGAAGCTGTTGCCGGCGGTGTCCAGCAGGGCGAACTGGAACACGAAGTCCGCCGGAAGCACCTCGCGGTAGCGGTCCACCGACTGATGGACCCAGCACCACTGGAAGAGCACCAGCGCGTTGGTGGGCGAATTGGGCGTCGGAGCGGGCTCCACCGTCACCGCTGGCTCGGTCGCGCGCTTGCCCGAGCAGGCGGCGACGCCGAGGACGAGGGCAAGCGCTGCGGTGGCAGCGGCCCGGACGCGGAGTGCGGACATGGCTGGACGCATCGTTCTCCTGGACCGAGGGGATCGTCACCCGCCCCGCTGGGCGGGCCGCGGTGCATCATACACACGGCCGGGGGGGCGGTTCCACGAGGCCGCGAGGCCAAAGGCCGCGCCCCGCGCACGAACGCGGCGGCCACCTCCTCGAGGAAGTGACCGCCGCGCAAGTCGCGCCGACCTGGGGAGCCGTCCCCGGCTAGTTGACAATCGCTACGCGCTTGACCCGATGCTGCTCGAGCGCCTCGACGCGGACGAAGTACATGCCCGCACGCACCCGGCCCGCGGACCGCGACCAGGTGACGCGGTGGATCCCGGCGTCGAAGGTGCGATCGGCGATGCGCGCGACCTCGCGCCCTTGCACGTCGAAGACGCCGACCCGGGCCCTTCCCCCCCGCGGCAACGCGAAGTCGATGTGCACGTCGCTCCGCGACGGGTTGGGGGCGATCGAGCGGATCGCGAACTCGGTCGAGGTCGCGGCCACCGGGAGCGGCGCGTCGGGCTGCGCCCGCCGGGCCACGCTCGGCTGGCCCGCCGTGCCCTGGATGTAGGTCATCGCCTTGTCCCAGACCGCCGCGCCCACCTGGCGGCCGAGACGGCGAGAATCGAGATCGCCCTGCTCGAAGTGGATGCCACCCAACCGGCGCGACATGCCGGCCTCGTCGGCGGCCTCCGAGAAGGTGGTCCAGGAGAGCGTCACCGGCTGCTTGGGCGCGAAGCCCGGCTCGGCCTTCGACGACCCCGCGGCGACGGTCACCGAGCCGCCGAAGTAGTCGCTGCCGGTGAAGCGCTTGAGGATCTCGGCGCCCGCGGCGCTGAAGGCGCTGTGGCCCGAGGGGTATTCGGGGAACGGCGGGGTGATGAAGGTGGCGGGCTGGTAGGGCAGCCAGTCCTCGCCGCGGATCTTCCTGCGGCCTTCGAAGGGCACGTAAGCGTGGATGGTCTTCCCCGCCTCGAGGAAGCGGATCGCGGTGATCGGGCGCTCCGAGTCGTAGAAGCGCTTGGCTTCCCACACCGCGACCCCGGCGTCGAAGACCGCGTTGCCGACGATGAAGAACAACTCCACGTCCTGGTCGAACGTGTGGTGGTCGCGATCCGAGACGACCTCGGCGAACAGCGTCCAGTGTCCGGGGGGCAGCTCGGAGCGCGGGCCGTCGGCCCAGTACTCGGCGATCACCTTCTCGCGATCGTCGAGGTGGGCGTTGAGGTGGAGCACGTGCTCGGCCTGGGACTTGTAGCGGCCGCTCGGGTAGCTCGCGGGCGGCCCGGGGCGGAACTGCGAGGACGAGGTGAGGGCGAACGGGATCACGTTGCCCCAGTGGGGGCCGACGTATCCGGGCACCACGAAGCCGCCCAAGCCGTCCGAGAAGCGGAGCGGCTGCCAGCGGTTGGGGTCGTTGATCTGGTCCGGGGTGTTGACCGGGACGTAGCCGGTGTAGTCCGAGTAGGGGCCCGCGTGCAGGTCGCCGAGCTGGTTCGAGCCGTCGTGCTCGCGGAAGCTCGTGACCGCGTTGGCGCAGAGGTTGCCGATCCCCTGGGGCGTCGTGGGGTCGCTCGAGGCGTCATCGGGGTCGTAGCCGAAGGCGATCATCTGGTCGCGGATGTAGCCGGCCTGCCCGGGGAACAGGTCGAGCAGCGCGCGGTACTCGGCGTAGCTGAACGCCTTCTGCTTGTTGGCGAGCGTGCGCTCGGCCGGCGGGCGGCGCAGCGTGCCGCCGAAGCGCGTGCTCACGGCGACGTCGTCGTACATCGCCCAGGCATCGAAGCCGCAGGTGTGGACCTCGCCGATCGCTCGCGCCACCATCGGCGGGCCGATCTTGCTGCGGCGGACGGACTCCATGAGCACGTCGTTCCACTGCGTCACCAGCGTGCCGGCGACGACCGGCCCGGCCGGGGCCACGGCGAACGACACCGCGAGCGCCAACGCGGCGCCCGCGACCCAACTGCTCGGATGCGATTCCATGTGGCGGCCTCTCCCTCGTGGATCCCGGCGGGATCGGTGCGGCCGGGAAGGCCTCGTCCGGTGAGGAGCCCCGCGGCGGCTGGCGGACCGAAAAGCTCGCGACGGGAGGATGGGGGAATGCCGAAGACCCGTCGCGAGGCGGTAGAGATGATAAGCCTCTCGCAGTGGGCTGCTCCAGCACGATCTTGAGCCCGCGAGCCGTGCAATCAGACGTCGTTCACACGTACGACCCCTTCGGCTGATGGGCGCCTGGCGACCGGGCTTCCCGGACGATGTTGGCAACGCGTGTGGCGAGGCGGCGCGCGCCCGCTCGACCCGCGCCGCCCCGCATGCGCCCACCTGCGACCATCCCCTAATCGCTCAAGACCACCAGCTTCCT
>MFFQ01000075.1:0-1903 GCA_001780165.1 Candidatus Eisenbacteria bacterium RBG_16_71_46
CGTCCGTCGGAATCCGGCACGTCGAGCCGGCCGTCGTCGTGAAACCGCACGTGCTCGCCCGACGGCAGCAACAGATCGGCGGCGCGTACGCTGTCGAGGGCGCGGCCGTGCCCGTAGGCGTTGAGGCCGATCCCCCCGGTGACGAACCAGCCGGCCAGGGTGCCGCCGAGGTTGGAGGGGTAGACGCGGAGCGCGAGCCCGTGCTCGGCGAGCTTCCGGTGCACCGTGCGCAGCCGCGCGCCGGCACCCACCACGCACACCTCGTTCTGCACCTCGGGATCGATCGTGTCGAGCCGCGACAGGTCGAGCGTGAGCCCGCCGTCGCCCGGCACCGATCCACCCATCGCCGTCGACGCCGCGCCGCGCAGGGTGACCGGCACGCCCTCCGCGCGCGCCCAGCGCAGCGCCCCCGCCGCCTCGGCGGCGTCCACCGGCTGGAACACCAGGTCGGGCACGGCGTGCGTCAGGCGGCGCGTGAAGAGGTGGCCGAGGTAGACGTTCTGGTCGCGATCCGCTTCGCCGCGCAGCACCGCGTCGGTGACGATGCGCTCGCGCAGGCTCTTCGCGTCGCCATCGCCCTCGGGGGCGGCGCTCAACGCCTCGAGCAGGGAGCGCGCGAGCGCGAGCGTACGCGGAGGCAGGTTCCGGTACTCGAACGCCCGACCCTCGTCGAAGAAGAAGTGCAGGTCCGGGATCGTCGCGCGAACGGCGGCGGCCCGCCGATCTGGCCCCAGCTGCGTGAGCTGGTCCACCGGCTGCCCGCTGATCTGCGTGAGAAAGGAGGTGT
Source organism: Candidatus Eisenbacteria bacterium RBG_16_71_46 (assembly GCA_001780165.1). GTDB lineage: Bacteria > Eisenbacteria > RBG-16-71-46 > RBG-16-71-46 > RBG-16-71-46 > RBG-16-71-46. The sequence goes on from MFFQ01000075.1 coordinate 788, forward strand.
CGGTCATCCCAGCCGGTCGGAAGGAATAGCGGCCCGCGCGACGACCTCGCCGAATCGCCCGCCGCGGAGGCTCGAGGCCGGTTCGGTGCGGGCAGGAAGAGGAGCCCGCCGCCCCGGTGACCAAGAACGGGGAAGACTATAGCAGAGCGCCAGGTGGTTCATGAACCTAGCGGCCCGTCAGCAGGATGCCCGTCACCTTCACGAACGAGAGCGCGAAACCCGCCACCGTGATCGCGATGAACGCGAGGGCGAGCAGCAGCACGCCACGGCTCTCGCGCCGCTCGTCGCTGGAGCGCATGGCCGAGGCGGAGATCCAGCCGCCGGCGAAGCCGCCGGCGTGCGCCCAGTTGTTGACGCCGGACATGACGAAGGCCATGACGAAGAGCAGCACGGCCCACTGGAGGTAGTGCATCGTCAGCACCGAGATGCCGCGGCGGCGGCCGAAGACGATCATGGCCGCGAGCAGGCCGAAGATGCTGCCCGAGGCGCCGATGGTGGGATGGTGCGTGACGACGTTCGAGAGCAGGAAGCCGGCCGCGCCGGCGATGGTGAAGACCACGAACGCGCGCGCCGGGCCGAAGACCTCGGTCACCTCCGGACCGAGCTGCCGCACCCAGATCATGTTGAAGAGGATGTGGAGCAGGCTGCCGTGCAGGTAGATCGCGGTGAAGACCGTCCACCACCACCCCGCGTCCCACGCCACTCCCCCGGTCATGCCGAGCTGGTAGAGCGCGCGGGTGCCCGGCGAGAGGATCCCGAACAGGCCGCGCATCTGGAAGATCGCCGAGGGCTGCAGGATCAGCGACGCGACGTAGAGGACGACACACGTCACCACGATCAGCCCGATCATGTCGAGCCGGCGCCCGAACAGCTGCTGGATCCTCGGGGTGAAGCCGTAGAGTCCCGGGCGCCAGGCGCCGCAAAACGGGCACTTCTCCTCGCCCACCCCGATCAGCTTGCCGCAATCGGGGCAGATCATGGATCCCTGGGCCTTGCGCATCGGCGGAGCATATGTCAGCCGGGGCCGGCGGCGCGACCCCCGACCCCACGGGGCGCAGCTGTTTTCCGTTCCGGGCCGCTGGAGGGGCACGCGGAGCAGGAGCGGAGCGTGCCCCG
>MFFQ01000075.1:1935-27688 GCA_001780165.1 Candidatus Eisenbacteria bacterium RBG_16_71_46
GAACGGAAAACAGCTGCGCCCCCCGCGCGCGCGCCGCCACCGGGCGCAGCCGATCCGCGGGGCGCCCCGGCGACGCGACGAGCACGCGCGGTCCCCTGCTCGCTCAGGGCCCGGCCGGCCGCTCCTCGGGCGCCCGGCGGTGGCGGAAGGCGGCGTAGAGCATGACGTCGTAGGCGATCTTCATCCCCGCGCCGATGAACAGCGGGGTCGCGAGCGATACGCCCTGCATCAGGATCCCGGCGAACGAAGGCGCCACCGCCCACGCCCCGAGGCGCACCAGGTACGTCACGCCCGAGGCGAAGGTGCGCTCCGCGGGACGCACGACCGCCATGACGTAGGACTGGCGCGTGGGGACGTCCATCTCGACCAGCCCCTCGCGCAGCAGGAACAACCCCGCCGCGATCGGGAAGCTCGGGGCGAAGGCCACCGTCACCAGCAACAGGCTCGATGGCACGTGGGTGAAGACCATGGTGTTCACGAGCCCGATGCGGCGCGCGAGCCAGGCCGCGCCGAGGTGCGAGGCCGCGTTGGCCAGGCGCGCTCCGAAGAACAGGACACCGATGATTCCGGCGGGTGTGCCGAAGCGCTCGAAGAAGAAGTACGAAAGCAGCGCGGTGGTGAGGAAGCCCCCGCCCAGGCCGTCGAGCGCGAACAGCGAGCAGATGCGGATCAGCACGCCGCGGCTCTCGCGCGAGAGCGGCGCGGCCGTCCTCCCGGCGTGGACTTCGATCGCGGGCGAGAGGCCGACGTAGAGCGCCGCGGTCACCAGCAGGAGCAACGCCGCCACGCCGACGGCGAGCCGGAACGAGGTCACGTCCCCCACGCCGGCGAAGCGGCGCAGCGCCTCCGGCAGCACGGCGAGCAGGCTGCCGAGCGCGTGCCCCGCGTCCTGGAGCACGTTGGACCAGGCGATCACGCGCGTGCGGCCGGCGTCGCTGGCGGTCGCGGGCAGCATGGCCTGCTCGAGCGCGAGCGCCGCTCCGCGGTCGCGGCCCATGCCGTTGAGCATGCCGAAGAACGCGGCGGCCCCGAGCAGGAGCGGCTGCGTGGCCACGGCGACGGCGGCCGTGCCGGCCGCGCCGAGCAGTGCCAAGGCCAGCAGGAAGCGGCGGCGTCCCGCGCGGTCGGCCGCCAGGGTCGCGATCAAGGTCGCGGTTGCGGCGCCGGAGAGCCCCGCGGCGATCACCACGCCGATCGCCGCGGGATCGAAGCCGAGTTTCGCCAGGTAGATGCCCAGCAGCACGCCGATCAGCGCGGTGGCGACCGCACGCAGGAAGGCGGCGGCGAAGAGCAGCGTGCGGTCGTGCATCGCGGCATCCTACACCCCGCCGCGGCGGGCCCGGACGCCGCGCGGTGCGCGGAGGCGGCCTCAGGCGGCGTGCTGGCGGTCTTCCCCTGCCTCCACCGAGTGGCGCGGCGCGCGCCTCGTCGCCTCCGGGACGCGGCGCCCGAGCGCGGCGTCGAGCAGGCCCTTGAGGCGCCAGACCGCGATGAACTGCCGGTAGCCGAAGTTCTCGAGCAGGGCGTAGATCGACACCGCCTCCAGCTCGCGCACCCGCAGGCGCGGACAACTCAGTCGCTCGAGCCCGATGCTCATGAGCGACGTCAGCGTGCCGCCCACCACGAACAAGGCCAGGAAGACCACGGGGAAGGCGGCCGTGGCCCGACCGGCGAGGACCAGCGCCACCGCCAGCAGGAGTCCGCACAGCTCGACCGCCGGGCTCGACAGCTCGAAGAAGAGCTGCGCGAAGTAGGCGATGCCGTGATGCGGCGCGAAGCGCGTGTTGAACAGCAGGTCGGGGTTGAGCCACAGCGCCTGGGCCAGCGCCTGATGCCAGCGCGCCCGCTGGCGCCCCACCTCCCGCAGCGTCTCCGGCACGCGGGTCCAGGCCACCGCGCCGCCGACGAAGCGCACCTGGAACCCCTGGCGGCGGCGCGCCGCCCAGCGCTGGATGCGCATCACCAGCTCCATGTCCTCTCCCGCGGTGTCGGTGCGGAACCCGCCCACCGCCTGCACCGCCGCGCGCGAGAACAGCCCCAACGATCCCGGGAGGAAGAACAGGCTGTCGAGCCGGGTCCACCCCAGCCGCCCGGAGAGCAGCTGGCGCAGGTACTCCACCACCTGGAATCGCACCAGCGGGTGTTTCGACAGGCCGGTGCCGGCGAGCGCGCCGTTCTCGATACGGCAGCCGTTGGCGGGCCGCACGACTCCGCCGGTGACCAGCACCGAGGCGTCCTCGTAGAAGGGCAGCGCCAGGCTGAGCAGCGTGTCGCGCTCGAGCCAGGTGTCGGGTTCCAGCACCAGGAAGAGCGGATGCCGGCAGAACGCCAGCGCCAGGTTGAGCGCCTGGCCCCTTCCCCCGCGCTCGAGGTCCACCACGGTCAGGAACGGGTAGTGCCTCGAGCCGTGCACGCCGCGGATCCGCTCGCGCGGCGCCTGGGTGCGAGGCGTGCGGTGGACCGGGCGCAGGCCGAAGGCGTCGGTGAGCGCGCGCAACGTGCCGTCCTCCGACCCGTCGTTCACGACGACGATCTCGAAGGCCGGATAGCGCAGCCGCATCAGCGAGCGGACGTAATCGACCGCGGCGCCGGCGCGATCGCGCAGCGGGAGGATCAGGCTGATGGGCGGCGCGAGGTCGCTCTCGAACAGCCCCAGCCGGTCGGCGAGGCGCAGCTGGCGCCGCTGCCGCCCGATCTCCGAGAGCGCGAGCAGGTTGAGCACCGTGTACTGGATGAACAGCGCGCCGGCATACACCAGGATCGCGGTGCCGAACCAGGAGTCGGCGAGTCGGGAGGCCAGCTCAGTCGGCACCCAGCGCCTCCTCGATCCCCTCGTCGTCCACCGCGAGGGCGTCATGGACCTCCACCGCCATCTCCGCCGCGTAGCGGTCGGGGCTCGTCGCCGCCAGCTTCTCGAGCGTGGCGCGACCTTCCGCGCCGTGCCGCGCCAGCGCGTAGGCGGCGTTGCGCCGCACCCACCACGACGGATCGGCCGCGCGCGCGGCCAGCTCCGGCACCGCGATCGGGTCACCGATGCGGCCGAGCGCGCTCGCCACCTGCGCCTGGACCTGCCAGGCGGGGTCCTCCAGGGCGAGCATCAACGCCGGCACCGAGACGGGCGAGGCGAGCCGGCCGAGGGAACGCGCCGCGGCCACGCGCGCTTCGAGCGGGCCGCCGCGGAGCAACGTCTCGAGCGGCGGCCGGGCCCGCTCCTCGCCGAGCGCCCCGATCGCCTCCACCGCCGCGAAGAAGATCGCGGACTCCTGCGGGATCTCGTCGATCCAGCGCAGCAGGTGCTCGGCCGCGGTCGGACCGAAGCGCAGGATGAGGGCCACGAGCTGCTGGCGGCCGCGGGTCGCGGTCGCGCGCGGGTTCGCGAGCAGCCACTGGAGCGCGGGGCCGTCGCGCCGCCGCGCCAGCGCGAGCGCGGCGGTGAGCGTCACCAGGCCCGGCCCCTTCGCCATCACGCGCCGCAGCGGGGCGCGGGTGCCGGGCACCGCGAGCAACCCGATGTGGCGCGCGGCGAGCGCGCGCCGCCACGGGGAGCGGTCCTGGAGCCGCTCCATCTCGCGGTTGACCTCGCGCACCCAGTGCAACTCGCGCGAGATGCGGCGCCATTCCGAGCCGGTGATGCTGTCGGTGAAGGACTCCAGCGCCTCCCAGAAGTCCTCCGGACGCGCGGAGTCGGCGATCCGGCGCAGCGGCTCGGCGTCGAGGTGGCCGGTGAGGTGGCGGGCGAACGCCAGCACCAGCGCGGGCGCGCTCGCCGGATGGCGCCGGCGGCGTCGCGCGGCACCCACCGGCGCCTCGGCGGCGCGTGCGGTGGACGTATCGATGGAGGGGGTGGCGTCCACGAAGCTCCGTAGATGGGTGCGAGCAGGTGCGGCAGGGGACCCGGTGATTATCGGCACGGAACAGCGGGCCCTGGAGCGCTCAAGTGGACGGCGCGGCGGCGCGGCACCGGGCGCCGTGACGGTGTGGCGGGGGTCCGGGACCGAACCGGCCCGCGCCGCGCCTCCGGACCGCCCTCACCGCATCCCGTCCCCGGAGTCACCGCGAGCGAGTCCGGACTTGCGCGACGCGGGCCGAGTGCGGCATCCTCCGGGGGTCCGCGCGAACCGCGGGCGCGTCGTTAGGGGTGGTCGGCGGCACCGTTCGCCGACCTGAGAGCACACCCTTCGAACCTGAACTGGTTGATACCAGCGTAGGGAAACGGCAAAGACAAGCGAGCTCTCCGGTTGCCTTATAGCCGTCCCTGCATGGACGGCGTTTTTGTTGCGCCTCCGACCGCCGGTGCCGGCGGCCGGGTGGCGCGCGAAGCGCCGAACCGCACGGGATCGCACGATGTTCAGCCGGAGCCCCCTCGACTGGGGGCTGATCGTCCTCTATGTGGGCTTCCTGGTCGGGGTCTGGCTGCGCCTGTTCGGGCGCCGGTTGGATGCGCTCGACTATCTGCTCGCCGGGCGGCGGATCACGCTGCCCGCGCTGGTCGCCACCCTGGTCTCGACCTGGTACGGCGGCATCCTCGGCGTGGGCGAGTACGCCTACCGCTTCGGCGTATCGAACTGGCTGGTGTTCGGCGTCCCCTACTACATCGGGGCGCTGCTCTTCGCGTGGTTGTTCGCGCGCCGCGCGCGCGCCGCCGCGCTCTACACCATCCCCGACCTGCTCGACCGGCACTACGGCCGCGGCCCGGCGCTGATGGGCGCGCTCGCGGTGTTCGTCGCCTCCGCGCCGGCGGCCTACGTGCTGATGCTGGGCACGCTGTTCGCTGCGATGTTCGGGCTGCCGCTGGTGCCCTGCGTGCTCGCCGCCACCGCCACTTCGGTGTTCTACGTCTACCGTGGCGGATTCCGCGGGGTCGTGATCACCGACCTGGTGCAGTTCGCGCTCATGTTCATCGGCTTCGGCGTGATGCTGGCGTTCCTGGTGGCCCGCCACGGCGGACTCGGCTACCTGACGACGGCGCTCCCCGCGTCGCACTTCACCTGGAACGGCGGCGCGCCGCCGCAGGCGGTGCTGGTGTGGTACGTCATCGCGCTCTCGACGCTGGTGGACCCGGGCTTCTGGCAGCGCGCCTACGCCGCGCGCGATCCGGCGATGGCGCGGCGCGCGGTGCTGATCTCGATCGGCTTCTGGGTACTGTTCGACTTTCTCACCACCTCGACCGGGCTCTACGCGCGCGCCGTGCTGCCGCACCTGAGCGATCCCGTCTTCGCCTTCCCCGAGATCGCCCAGGTCACCCTGCCGCCGTTCGCCCTCGGGCTGTTCTACCTCGGGCTCATCGCCACGGTGATGAGCACCATCGACTCCTACGGCTTCATCGCCGCCACCACCATCGGGCGCGACGTCATCTGGCGGCTCAAGGGCGAGCGCACCGAGGAGCGCGTGCCGGCCTACTCGCGGCTCGGGTTGTGGATCGCCGGGGCGTTCGCCGCCGCGCTCGCGGTGACGCGCCAGAGCGTCATCGCGCTGTGGCACGACCTCGGCTCCATCGTCACCCCGACGTTGCTGCTGCCGGTCGCGCTCGCGCTCGCCGGTCGCGGGCGCCTCGGGCCGCGCTGGACGCTGGCCGCGATGCTGGTGCCGTTCGCGGTCACCCTCTACTGGGTGGCGGCGAAGGACCTCGCCCCGCCCGGGACCGCGGCCGCCTATCCCTGGTCGCTCGAACCGATCTATGCCGGGCTCGGCGCGTCGCTGCTGACCTACGCGCTGGGCCGCGCGTTCGGCAGCCGCGGCGCCGCCGTCCGGCATGCCGACGCCCCGCACTCCGAGGAGACTCCATCATGAACCTGCAGACACTGTGCGGCGCCCTGGCGCTGCTCGCGGCCGCCGCCCTCCCCGCGCGGGGGACCGGGGATCCGAATCCCGCCCCCTCCGTTGTCGCGGCGCCCGCACGCAAGGCCGCCCTCGCGCGGGCGGCCGGGGATCCGCAGCCCGCGCGCGCCGCGGTGGCCGCGCGTGCCGCGGCGCCCGCGTTCGCGGCGGCGTCCACCGATACCATCGCTGCCGGGCGCGGCCCCGCGGGGGCCGCCGAGCGCGACACGCTGCCGCGGATCGTCCTCCTGCCCGAAGTCGTGGTCAGCACCGCGCGCGCCTCGGGGGCGGCACCGGTCGCGCGCTCGGCGATCGGCCGCGACGAGATCGTCGAACGCAACGTCGGGCTCGACACGCCGATGCTGCTCGCGACCCTGCCCGGCGCCTACGCCTACTCCGACGCCGGCAACGGCATCGGCTACTCGTACCTCTCGATCCGCGGCTTTCCGCAGCGCCGCATCAGCGTGCTGGTCAACGGCGTGCCGCTCAACGACCCCGAATCGCACGAGGTCTACTGGATCGACCACCCCGACCTGCTCGCGTCCACGGCCGAGGTGCAGGTGCAGCGCGGCGTCGGCTCGGCACTCTACGGCGCGGCCTCGGTGGGCGGCAGCGTGAACCTCGAAACCGCGCCCTTCGGCGCCACCCCGCGCGCCGCGGTCGTGGTCGGGTACGGCTCGTACGAGACCAAACGCCTGATGGTGGAGGGCAACTCCGGCGACCTCTCGGGCGGCCTGAATCTCTACGGGCGCTACTCGCGCATCGAGACCCAGGGCTACCGAGACCGGTCGTTCTCGCGGCTGTGGTCGTACGCGCTCTCGGCGCGCAAGCGCGCCGGCCGGCACGCGTTTCGCGCCAACCTCTACGGCGGCCCGGAGGAAACCCACCTCGCCTACCTGGGCGTTCCCGCCGCCACCTTGAACGGCGGGATCACCGGTGATCCCGCCCGCGACCGGCGCTTCAATCCCATCACCTACGCCAACGAGCGCGACCACTTCTTCGAGCCGCACTACGAGCTGATCCACTCCTGGTCGCCCTCGAGCCGCGTCGCCTTGACGCAGACGCTGTTCCATTTCGACGGCAAGGGCTACTACGACGAGCAGCGCTTCGGCCGCGGCCTCGCCGACTACCGGCTGTCGCCCTGGACCACCGGCGATTCCACGCTCGTCCCGCGCGACTACTACCGGCAGGACGCCGGCGGCAACCTGGTGCGCGACGGCGCCGGCAACGTGACGGTGGAGCGCTTCGACCTGGTGCGGCGCCGCACGGTGGCGAACCGCCACGACGGCTGGGTGCCGCAGATCAGAATCGAGCACCCCGGCGGCGCGCTCACGCTCGGCGGCGAGTTCCGCGCCCACGACGGCCGCCACTGGGGCGAAGTCGTGAGCGGGAACGGGCTGCCGCCCGGGACCGCGCCCGATTACCTCTATTACGACTACCACCCGCGCACGCGTTCCGCCGGGCTGTACCTGCGCGAGGAGTGGCGGCTCGATCCGCGCGTCACCGTGACCGGCGACCTGGCGTGGCGGCACCAGTCCTACCTCATGCGCGGCGACCGGTTCGACGGCATCCGTTTCGATCAAACCTACGACTTCGCGCTGCCGCGGCTCGGCGCCACCTGGACGCCGCGTTCCGACGCGACGATCTTCGCCGCGTGGGCCCATTCTTCGCGCGAGCCCGCGTTCCGCGACCTCTACGACGCCGAGGGTCCCGGCAGCGTGCCGCTCTACCGCCTCGCGGACGTGGCGCTCGGGATCTACCAGGACCCCCTCATCCGCCCCGAGACGGTGAACGATTACGAGCTGGGCGGGCAGTGGCGCGGGGCATGGGGCTCGCTCGCGGTCAACCTGTTCCGCATGGATTTCCGCGACGAGTTGGTTTACGCGGGACAGTTCGACACCGACCTCGGCTATCCCATCCTCGGCAATGCCGCGCGCTCGGTGCACCAGGGGGTGGAGCTGGCGGGGCGCGCGCGGCGCGAGCTTTGGGCCGGCGCGGCACTCGATCTCGACGCCAACACTTCGCTCGGCGACAACCACTTCGTGGACTACCGCGAAGTCTACGGCACGAGCCCGGGCGACACCGTGCGCTACGACGGCAACGCCATCGGCTTCTTCCCCGCGGTGATGGCCAACCTGTCGGCGCGCCTGTCGTGGCGGCGGGCGACGCTCGGCGCCGAAGTCCAGCACGCGGGCCGCATCTACCTCGACAACACCGAGAGCATGCTCGCGAGCATCGGCCCGCGCACCGTGACCAACCTGGTCGGGGCCCTGCGGTTTTCCTTCGGCGACGGTTCGCGGGCCGAGCTGTCGCTGCGGCTCAACAACGCATTCGACGTGCGCTACGCCGCAGGCGGCTACATGGACTACGACGCCGGCGGGAACCTCGCGCCGCAGTTCATTCCCGCCGCGACCCGCAATCTGCTGGCGCAGGTGCGCGTGGAGTTCTGACCGGGGCGGGCGGCCGAGATCACCCGCGGGACGCCGGGCTGGTCGTAGAGCTTCTCAACACCGGCGCTGAATTCCTCTACGACCGACGCAACCGGCTGCCGGACGCATGGTTCCAACGCCGGGAAGCCGGCACGGGCGTTTCTCGGTGTAGAAGTTCTCAGCAGTCGAGGCCGCATCGTGTGTGTAGAAAACGCACGGCCCCGATCCCCAGCGCTCCCTCCATCCTCTTCAACGCGATGCGCTTGCCACGCCGGGGCGCGCCCGTCCCCACGCGGGTTCCGGTTCTGGCGCGGCGATTGCGGTAACGCGCCGGCGGCTTCATCAATCGGAGGTGTGCGATGGTAGTCATCCTGGTTCTGCTGACGATCGCAGCGTTCTTCGCGGTCGACTGGTACGCGCGGCGTCGCCGGGCAACGGTCTCGGCGGCGCCCGAGGCGTACGAACCGGTCCGCACGCTCCGCAACGCCGAAGCCCAGCCACTCATGATCCACCCGGGGCATTCCTGGGTGCGGATCGCGCCCGACGGCGTCGCCGCCGTCGGCACTTCGAGCTTCGCATCGTGCTTCGCCGGCCGCCTCGCGGCCGTCGACGTGCCGCAGGTGGGCGCCATGCTGAGTCAGGGCCAGCCCGCCTGGACGCTGGTCTCCTCCCGCCGGCGCCGGCTCACCCAGGTGATGCCGGTGGACGGTCAGGTGGTCGCGGTGAACGAGGAGCTGAAGAGCGATCCGCAGTTGGCGCAGCGCGCGTCCTACGATGACGGATGGATCCTGCGCGTGCGTCCGCGCGGCATGCCCGACCGTCTCCACAACCTGTTCGGCGTCCGTCTCGGATCCGTCTGGGACGACGCCACCCGGTTGCGGCTCAACCAGGTGTTGAGCCCCGGGCTCGGTGCCCGGGCGAACGACGGGGGCGAGTGGGTGCCGGGTTTCGGCGATCTGCTGAGCGATGAGGACTGGGAACGTCTCAAACACGAACTCTTCCCGCCGGCCGAGTGACCGTGAAACGGCCCGGAGCGGACGCTCCGGCCACCGCGTCACGATCCCCGCCGAGGAGGTGCATCCACGTGAGCAGCGAGCACGAAGCCAGCGCGAACGGGCCCCGCGGTCCGCTCGCTGAAGACGCGACGGCGCGCGCACCCGCGGCCGCGGAGCGCGACGGAGGCCCGCGGCCCACCGAGCCCGGGCCGCCGGACGCCCGCTCAGCCGGCGCCATCGACCGGCGCAGCTTCCTGATGACGCTGGGGGCCGCCGCCGCTGCCGCCACGATCGGAACCGGTCGTGCGGCGGCCGAGACGCCCGGGTCCGAGGAGGACCCGTACGCGATGCTGGTCGACACCACGCGCTGCGTGGGGTGCCGGACCTGCGAGGCGTCATGCGCCGAGGCCAACGGCCTGCCGCCGCCGGACATGATGGACGACGCGGTGTTCCAGAAGGTGCGGAACCCGTCCGAGACGCAGTTCACGGTGGTCAACCGCTTCCAGACGTCGAAGGGCGAGGTGTTCGTCAAGCGGCAGTGCATGCACTGCCGCAAGCCCGCCTGCGCCGCGGCCTGCCTGACCCGGGCGATGCTGAAGACGACCTCGGGCCCGGTGGTGTGGCGCGAGAACAAGTGCATGGGCTGCAGGTTCTGCATGGTGTCGTGCCCCTTCGACCGGCTGGCGTTCGAGTACCACAGCGCGGTGCCGCGCATCCGCAAGTGCACGATGTGCGCGGCGCGCCTGAAAGACGGCGGCAAGCCCGCCTGCGCCGAGAACTGCCCGGCCGAGGCGATCGTATTCGGGCGGCGCAGCGCGCTGCTCGAGGAGGCGCGCCGCCGCATCCTGGCCGAACCGGACAATTACGTGCACCAGATCTACGGCGAGCAAGAGGTGGGTGGGACGAGCTGGCTCTACCTGGCGTCGGTGCCATTCGACCAGCTCGGCTTCCGCACCGATCTCGGCGAGACGCCCTATCCGAAGCTGACCGAGGGGTTCCTGTATGCCGTTCCCGTGATCTTCGCGACCGTCCCGGCGCTTCTGCTGGCGATCAATCGCGCGACGCGGCCGGCGGCGGAGCCCGTCGTCCCGGAGACACGACATGAGCACCCTGAGACCGAAGCACTCGCCCGCGCCTGACGCCGCTGCGCCCACGTCCGATCGCGTGCGCCACCTGTGGCGGTTTCTCCTCGGCGAGCTGAAGCCGAAGGGACCGCTGCTCACGTGGTTCAACGCGATCTCGATCCCGATCATGCTCCTGGGTGCGGTGCTGCTGTGGATCCGCTTCACCCAGGGACTGGGGGCGATCACCAACTTGTCGCAGCAGGTTCCGTGGGGGCTGTGGATCGGCTTCGACGTGGTCACCGGGGTCGCCTTCGCCGGCGGCGCCTACGTGCTCACGCTCATGGTCTATGTGCTGCGGGTCGAGAAGTTCCACCCCATCGTGCGGGTCACGGTGCTCAACGGCCTGCTCGCCTACATCTTCTACGCCGGAGCGCTGCTGCTCGATCTCGGCCGGCCGTGGGCGGTGATCAACCCGATCATCGGCAACTCGTTCGGGGTCAGCTCGGTGCTGTTCCTGGTCGCATGGCACTTCATGCTCTACATGCTCGCGGCATTGCTGGAGTTCTCTCCCGCGATCGCGGAGTGGCTGGGGTGGCGCAGGGCGCACCGCATCCTCAATGGGCTCACGCTCGGGGCGGTGATCTTCGGGGTCACGCTCTCGGTGCTCCACCAGTCCGGGCTCGGCGCCCTCTACCTGATGGCGAAGGGGAAGATCCACCCGCTCTGGTACTCGGAGTTCATCCCGGTGCTGTTCCTGGTGTCGAGCGTGTTCGCCGGCCTGTCGCTGGTGGTATTCGAGGGCGCGATCAGCCGGCGCGTGTTCCGACTGCGCATGAGTCCCGAGCACCACTCCCAGCACGACGACATCGTGCTGAGCCTCGCGCGCATCAGCGCGGGCGCGATGTTCGTCTACCTGTTCCTCAAGCTGCTCGATTTCGTCCACGGGCAGCACGCGGCGCTGCTCGCGACCCCGATGGGCGCCTGGTACCTGCTCGAGATCCTGGGGTTCGTGCTCCTGCCCTGCATGCTGTTCCTGCGGGCGGCTCAGCGCCGCAGCACCCGCCTGGCGCTGGTCGCCTCGGGCATGGCGCTGGTGGGCGTGCTGCTCAACCGGCTCAACGTCACGGTCATCGCCTTCAAATGGTACGAGCCGGTGCGTTACGTGCCGTCGTGGCAGGAGGTCGTGGTCACGCTGGCGGTGATCAGCGCCGAAATCTGGGCGTTCCGCTGGATCGTCAACCGGATGCCCGTGGTGAGCCCGCCGCCGGAGTGGGCGGCCGAGGACTCCGGCGCGGCACCGGCGCTCAAGTACCGGCCACTCGAAACGGAGGCATGACCCATGGAGCCCGGCGGATTCGAGATGTTCCCGACAAAAGGCCTCGAGTACCTGCTGGTGATCGTCTACCTCGGAGCTCTGGTGTGGTTCTGGTCCCTGCTGCGTGGGGGCGAGCGCCCCGAGGCGGCCCCGAGCTTCGCGCGCTCCCGGCGTCGCCGGCCGAATCGCTGGTTCGACCTTCCCGACGGTGCCTATTACCACCCGGGGCACAGCTGGGCGCTGCCGGAGGGCGGCCGCATGGTGCGGATCGGCGTGGACGACTTCGCGCAGAAGCTGCTCGGCATGGCCGGAGCGGTTCGCCTGCCGCCGGTCGGCACGCGGCTCGAACAGGGCAGCCCGGCCTGGGCGATTCACGTGGACGGCCGTTCGTTCGAGCAGCTCGCGCCCGTGGACGGTGAGGTGGTGGCACGCAACGAGGCGCTGCGCGAGGATCCCACCCTCGTGAATCGCGATCCGTACGGCGCGGGATGGCTGCTCGAGGTGAAGACCTCGCGCCTCGATCCGAACTTGAAGACGCTGCTGCGCGGCGACCTGGCGCGAGCGTGGATGCGCACGTCCGAAGAGGCGTTGTTCCGGAGGATGCCGCGCGAGCTGGGCGTGGTGATGCAGGACGGCGGCGTACCGATCACCGGAATCGCGCGCGCGATCTCGCCTGACGAGTGGGATCGCATCGTCGCGGAATTCCTCCTCACCCATTGAGCGGTGCCGCGAGGCCGTGGAGGACGCGATGAAGCACGGGACAGGCACCCCGATGGGCGAGTCGGCCCTTCCGGCCGATGCACTGCCGTGCGTGTGGATGACCGCGGGCCTGGTGGCCTGGAAGCTCTGCGACCGCGACTTCGAGTGCGAGCACTGCCCGCTCGACGAGGCGCTGCGGGGAGGAGCGCGACCGCAACGTGCACCGGTTCCCGACGCGGCGCCGGCCTGGGAATTCCCGGCGGACCGCCGCTATCACCGGCTGCACGGCTGGGCCGGCGAACTTCACGGTGGCCGCGTGCGTGTCGGGCTCGACGGCTTCGTCGTCCGCCTGCTCGATCGCATCAGCTCGATCGTGCTCCCCGCCCCCGACAGCCGGGTGGAGCAGGGCCGTATCGCCTGCTGGGTCGTGGACGACTCCGAGATGATTCCGCTGTGCGCCCCGATTTCGGGAAACGTGTGTGCGACCAATCACCTGGTGCAGGAGAATCCGGGGATCGTGGGCGCTTCGCCCTACGGTGACGGCTGGCTGTTCGAGGTCGAGGGGCCCGACGCGGGGGCGCCGGACGAGCTGCTCTCGGCCGACGAGATGCGGCTGCGCGCCGGTACCCAGATGCGGCAGCTCCACCGCCGGGTGTGCGCGAGCCTGGCCCCGGATGCTAGAATCGGGCTGACGATGGCGGATGGAGGGGTCCGGCTCCACGATCTTCGCAAGGTCCTCGGAGTCGATCGCTACCACCGACTGATCATCGCGTTCCTGAGGTGATTCCCCAGGGCAGCCTCCCGACGCGAAGGGTGGAAGTGGGGTTGCCGTGGGGCGCGACGTCTTGCAGCGAAAGCAGCCGAAACCGGCCCTGACGGGCCGCGTTCGCGCGATTTTCCGCTCGCTCGGCCTGAGCCTGTTCCTGTGGCTGACCGCGGTGATCTTCGCCGCGTTCGCCGCCTATGCCTTCCTCAACATCCGAACGACCTCGCGCCAGTGGAACCAGACCATCCTCCAGGGCGCGCAGCGCTTCAGCGAGCTGATCCAGCACTCCACGCACTACAGCATGCTCCTCAATCGCAAGCAGGACGTGCACCACATCATTCGCACCATCGCCCTCGCGCCGGGCGTCGAAGACGTGCGCATCTACGACAAGCATGGCGTCGTCATCTACTCGGCAAACGAGTCGGAGATCGGCCGCCAGGTCGACCTGCAGGCCGAAGCGTGCGTGAGTTGCCACGGTCACGAAACGCCGCTGCGCTCGGTGCCCGCAGGCAGCCGCTCCCGGTTGTTCGCCGGCCGCGATGGTGAGCGCGTGCTCGGGCTCATCAACCCGATCGAGAACGCACCGGAGTGCTACAACGCCCCCTGCCACGCGCACCCTCCCGCGCAGAGCGTGCTCGGCGTGCTCGACGTGCAGATGTCCATGGCCGAGCCCGATGCGCGGCTCGGCGCGGCACGCCGCCAGGCGGTCACCGCGGCGGTGCTGATCGCGCTGGCGGCCGGTCTGGCGTCGGCGGGGTTCATCCTGCACATGGTGCGCAGGCCGGTGAAGCAGCTGATCGCGGGCACGCGGCGCATCTCCGGCGGCGACCTCGACACCGCGATCCGGGTCGACAGCCGCAACGAAATGGGCCAACTCGCCACGGCATTCAACACGATGACCGGTGAGCTGCGCGAGGCGCGCCGCACCCTGACCGAATGGTCCGGTGCCGTGGAAAACAAGCTACAGGTCAAGACCGAGGAGCTGACGCGCGCCCAGCGCCAGGTCGCGCACATGGACAAGATGGCCTCGCTCGGCAGGCTCGCCGCGACCGTGGCGCACGAGCTGAACAACCCTCTGGAGGGGATCCTGAACTACGCCCGCCTGGTGGACCGCACGCTCGCGGACGAACCGCTGGAGCCCGAACGCAAGGCGGAGCTCGACCGTTACGTGAACCTGATCCAGAAGGAGACCGCGCGCTGCGGCACGATCGTCCGCAACATGCTGCTCGTATCACGGAAATCCGGCGGCACCATGGCGCCGCATGCGCTCGGCCGGATCATCGAGCGCTCGGTCATGCTGGTGCGTCACCACCTCGAGATCTCGGGGATCCGCCTCGAGACCCGCCTCTTCGAGGGCAACGACGAGCTCGTGTGCGATGCCGACCAGATCCAGCAGGCTCTGGTGACCCTGCTCGTCAACGCGGTCGAAGCGATGCCCGATGGCGGCACGATCCGGCTCTCGGCCGACGCGATGGACGACGCGGTAGGGATCGAGGTCTCCGACACCGGGTGCGGAATCTCGGAGGACGCGCTGCCGCACATCTTCGAGCCGTTCTTCTCGACCAAGACGAGCGCCAACGGGGCGGGGCTGGGCCTCTCGGTCACGTTTGGGATCGTGCAGCGCCACGGGGGCACGATCGAGGTGGAATCCAAGGTCAACCAGGGGGCGACGATCCGCATCGTCCTGCCGCGCCACCCGCCGCCCGAATCCGACACCGCAGCGGATGAGGCGGCCATCTAGGTAGGATGACAGGAGGTGCATCGGGATGCCGACGACGAACGACACGACCGCGCGCGAAACGGGGCCAAGCGTCCTGATCGTGGACGATGAGTTCTCGGTGCGCGACTCACTCTACGAGTGGTTCCGCAAGGACGGCTACCACGCCGGCAGCGCCGAAAACGCCCGCGAGGCGCTGGCGCGCATCCAGGAGCGCCGCTGGGACGTGGTGCTCCTCGACATCAAGATGCCCGGGATGGACGGCCTCGAGCTGCAGCGCCGCCTCAAGGAGGTCGATCCCGATCTGGTCGTGATCATGATCACGGCCTACGCGTCGGTGGAGACCGCGGTGTCGGCCCTCAAGCACGGCGCGTTCGACTACATCACCAAGCCGATCGATCCCGACGAGCTGAGCCACCTGGTCCGGCGGGCGATCGAGCAGCGCCGCCTCAAGGCCGAGAACCTGCAGCTCCGTGAGAAAGTGGAGCACCTTACCGCCCCGGGGACCCTCGTCGGCTCGAGCCCGCCCATGCAGAAGGTGCTCGAGATGGTGCGCTCGGTCGCCCACACCGACGCCACCGTGCTGATCCGCGGCGAGAGCGGCACCGGCAAGGAGCTGATCGCGCAGACGATCCACGCCAACAGCAACCGCCGTTACTTTCCGATCGTGCCGGTCAACTGCGGCGCGCTGCCCGAGAGCCTGCTCGAGAGCGAGTTGTTCGGCCACGAGAAGGGCGCCTTCACCGGCGCGCAGTACCGTCGCAAGGGCAAGTTCGAGCTGGCCGACGGCGGCACGTTGTTCCTCGACGAGGTCGGGACCATCAGCGCCCAGACCCAGGTCAACCTGCTGCGCGTCCTCGAGTCCAAGGAGTTCACGCGGCTCGGCGGCAGCGAGCCGATCAAGGTGGACTTCCGCGTGATCTGCGCCACCAACCAGAACCTCGAACGGGCCGTCGAGGAGGGAAAGTTCCGCGAGGATCTCTACTACCGGATCAACGTGTTCTCCATCCACCTGCCGCCGCTGCGGGAGCGTCCCGAGGACATCCCCATGCTCGCGCAGCACTTTCTGGAGCGCTTCGCGCGCCAGATGAACCGACCTTACGAGGGCTTCGATCCGGGGGCGATGGACCTGCTGGTCCGGCATCCGTGGCCCGGCAACGTGCGCGAGCTGGCGAACGCCGTGGAACGCGCGCTGGTCGTGGGTTCGCCGCCACTGGTGCGCGCGGTGGACCTGCCGGTGCGCCTGAACGAGGACGCGCGGCCGGCCACCGGGGAATCCCTGGCCGATGTCGAGCGCGCGCAGATCGTGCGTGTGCTCGAGCGCGCGAGCTGGAACATCACGCGGGCGGCGGAGACCCTCGGGATCGACCGGGTGACGCTGTACAACAAGATCCGCAAGTACGGCCTGCGCAAGTAGACCGCGCCATGGCGACGCTCGACCTGGTGCCGATCTACATGAACGATCGGCCGGACCTGCTCGACCGACTGGGTGAGGCGCTGGGGCGGATCCTGCACATGAGCATCCGCCAGCGCACGCCGGCGTTCGACCCCGAGGCGGCCTATGATCGGTCGCGCGGGCAGTACAACTCCACGGTGATGCTGCGCCTGCTGCTCGGCGATCCCGGCATCACCGGCGACCGGCTGCTGGGCGTGACCAGCGTGGACCTGTGCACGCCGGTGCTCACCTACGTCTTCGGCGAGGCCCAGCTCGACGGACGCGGCTCGGTGGTCTCCGTGCATCGCCTCCGCACCGAGGTCTACGGACTGCCCCCCGACGACGCGCTGCTCTACGAGCGGCTGCAGAAGGAGGCGGTGCACGAGCTGGGGCACACGTTCGGGCTGGTGCACTGCGCCGATCCGGGGTGCGTCATGCACGCCTCGACCTACGCCGAGGAGATCGACTTCAAGGGACCTGGGCTGTGTCCGAGGTGCCTGGGTGTGGTGCGCGCGGCCATCAACCAGTCGCGCGCGGCGACCTGATCCCGCCTCGCGCTTTGCGGCGGCGCCGTCGAGCCGCGGCGAGCGGCACAGCCTATTGCAGGACCACGATCTTCCGCGTCGCACGCGCGCCTTCCTGCTCGACGACCGCCCAGTAGAGCCCGGGACGCACCGGCGCGCCGCGCGCGTCGCGCTTGTTCCAGTGGATCCGCTGCGCGCCCGCCTCGAGCACGCGGTCGGCGAGCGTGACCACGCGCCGTCCGCTCGCGTCCAGCACGAACACTCGCGTGCGCGCGGAACGTGGAAGCGTGAACGCCAGCGCCGTCGCCCCAGGGCTCGGGTTGGGCGCGGGAGGCGCCAGGTCGATGGCGCCGGCCGCCGCGCCCGACTCCACGCCGGTTTCGTAGAACACCGTGCAGAGGATCCATCCGCCCGGATCGACCGTCACCGAGAGGGCGGGGTCCGGCATGCGGAAGGTGAAGACCTGGTGATCGAGCGAGTCGGGAACGGTGAACGTCGAATCGCCGGACGCGGTGTGCACCAGGATGTCCACCGGCATCCAGAACTTCTGCCAAAGCTGGATCTGCGAAAAGTCGACCGTGACGTCGTACCCGCCGTCCGCGGGCGCGGACGAATGGAGCGCCTGGTAGACCGGGTAGCGCTCGCCATAGATCCACTCCTGGAAGAACGCGGTGAGGTTACGCCCCGACACCTGCTCGCACGCCTGCCGGAAGTCCTCGGTGGTGGCGACCCCTCCCTGGTGCGCCTGGCGGTAGGCCCGCAACGCCTGGAAGAACGTGTCGTCGCCGAGCACGCGCCGGAGCATGTGCAGCACCCACGAGGGCTTGTTGTACGAGAGGTTGCTGTCGAAGATCCGGCCCACGTCGCTCACATCCGGCACGTAGATGGTTCCCGGGCCGAAGAACTTGTTCCGGTCGAGGTCGGCGAAGTAGCCGGACGCCCCGGACGTCGCCTCGGCCCACAACGCCTCGCAGTAGGTGGCGAAGCCCTCGTTGAGCCAAATGTGGTGGAAGTCGGCGCAGGTCACGTCGTCACCCCACCACTGGTGTCCCAACTCGTGCGCCACGACGTACTCGCCGAAGTAGCCGAGGCTGGTGCAGGTCTGGTTCTCCATGCCGCCGCCGAACTGGAACTCGGCGTGACCGTACTTTTCGTCGAGGAAGGGATAGGCGTCGAAGAGCGCCGCGTAGGCGGCGATCATGTCCTTGACCTTGAGGCTCACCGCCCGCGTCGAGGCCGAGTCCTCGGGGAACAGGAAGAACTGGATCGGCATCGAGTCGGTGGCCGTGGGCCGGTACCAGTCGGTCCAGGTGCTGTAGGCGTAGCTCGCGATGGACACGAGGTAGGTCGCGATCGGGTGGCGCTCGCGCCAGTGGGTCACGGCCTCCGTGCCGTCGTCGGTATTCACGGTGCGCAGCCCGTTGCTCGCGGTCTTCATCCCCGACGGCACGGTCACCGTCACGTCCGTGGAGTCGGCTTTGTCGTCGGGCTGGTCCTTGCACGGCCACCACAGGTGCGCGCCGAACGGCTCGCTCAGGGTCCACACGTAGGGCTTCCCGTTGCGCAGGCCGTACGAATAGCTCCCGAACCCGGTGCGAAGCGGCGTGCCGTGGTACGACACCGTCACGTCCATGGTCTCGCCGGTCGCGTAGGCGCGGTCGAGCGTCACCGTGAGCAGGTTGCCCGCGTGCGTGAACGCCGCGGGCGCGCCCGCCGAGGTGGCGGCGTCCACCGTCATGCTCGAGGAATCGAAATCGAGGTCGAGCGTGGCGAGCGGCCCCGCGGTGACCGTGGCGAGCGCGCGCAGCGAGCCGGTGAGCAGGCCCGAGACCGGGTTCGGGTGGAGGTCGAGGCGGTAGTAATGGACATCGTAGGCCGCCTGGTTCGCGGTCATGGGGAAGGCGCGCGCGCGCGCCTGGGCGAGTGCCAGGGCCTTCCATCCGGCGAGGTATTCCGAGACGTCGGTGGCGCCCGCGGCGGGCGGGGCCGGCCCCTCGGGCAGTTGCGAGGGCTCGCCGGCGTGGAGCGTGCGCGGCGCCGGCAGCGCGGCGAACGCCAGCGCGCAGGCGACGGACAGGGCGCCGATGGGGCGCGCGCGGATGAGATGGAACGGCATGATGGACCTGTCCCCCGCGGGGTCGGAGCATGGCGCCGGGCGCCGGCGGCGGGCACCCGAGGAGCGACACGACGAGTGTAGACCGCCCCGACTCCCGGCACCAGGCCGGTCCTCGAGGCGCGTCACCAGACCCCGCGCGCGGCGGAGGAGGCATGGACGCCCTCCGGGCGCAGGGCCCACGCGACGCAGCGCTCGGGCGCTGGCGGACGGAGCCTCAGCGCTCGTAGGATTCGCGGCGGGAGGCCTCGCTCAGCGGCACCAGGTAGCGCAAGGGATCGCGCACCACCTGTGCGCGGACTTCGGCAAGGGTCGCGCCGCCGGCGTAGCTCACCGCCGAGCGCAGGTGGCCGCGGATGCGGTGCAGCACGCCGCGCACGCTGCCCTTGTAGGGCACGCGCACCTCCTGGCCCTCGGCCGGAGTGTCGAGCGCGGCTTCGAGCTGCTCGGCGCCCCCCTCGGCGTCGTAGAGCGCCTCGAAGACCGCCTGGGGCGAGGTCATGCCGCGGTAGATCTTCTGCTTCTGCCGCGTCCCGGGATCCTCGAGCACGTAGCCGGGCGCCTCGTCGGTCCCCGACAGCATGCTGCCGAGCATCACCGTGGAGGCGCCGCACATCAGCGCCAGGAAGATGTCCTTGTCCTCCTGGATGCCGCCGTCGGCGATGATGGGAACCGCGTCCTCCACCGCGCACCACGCCTCGCGGATCGCCTGCAGTTGGGGCACGCCGGCCGCGGTCTCGAGCCGCGTGCGGCAGCCGCGACCCGGGCCGATGCCGACCTTGATGCCGTCGGCGCCGAGATCGCGCAGGAAGCGCGCCCCCTCGGCGGTGCCGACGTTGCCGCAGATCAGCTCCACGCCGCCGAGTTTGCGGCGCAGCGCCTCGACCGCCTGCTGCATCACCTCCGAATGGCCGTGCGCGATGTCGATCACCAGCACGTCGACGCCCGCCGCGATCAGCTCCGCGGCGCGCTCGAGGAAGTCGCCGCGCGCGCCGATCGCCGCACCCACCAGCAGGCGGCCCTTGGCGTCCTTGCTCGACTCGGGTCGCTGGCGCGAAAGGATGATGTCGCTCTTGGTGATGAGCCCGCGGATCCGGCGCCGCTCGTCGATCAACGGCAGCTTCTCGATGCGATGCTCGAACATGATCCGCTCCGCGGCCTCGACGCTGATCCCGGGGGCGCCGGTGTGGAGCCGATCGAGCGGGGTCATGAACTCCTCGACCCTGCGGTCGTCCTGGCCGTCGAACCACGGCATGTCGCGATTCGAGAGCAGGCCGGCGAGGATCCCGCTGCCCGGGGCCTCCTCGATGAGGATCCCGGTGATGCGGTGCTGGCGGGTGACGTTGCGCGCCTCGCGGATGGTCGCCGCGCGCGGCAGGGCGAGCGGCTGCTCGATGACGTGGCCGTGGCTGCGCTTGACGCGCCGCACCTCCTGCGCCTGGGCCTCGATCGGGAGCGCGCGGTGAACGATACCGATGCCGCCTTCGAGGGCCAGGGTCTTGGCCATCTCGCCACCGGTGACGCTGTCCATGTTGGCCGACGCTACCGGCAGCTCGAGGCTCAGGCGGCGCGAGAGCCTGCCGGCCAGCCCGACCGTGCGCCGCGACCCGGCGATGCCGCGCTGGGGGCGGAAGAGGAAGTCGTCGTAGGTGCGGCCGATGAATTCGCGCTCGAGGTCCATGGCGAGGCGATCCTACTCCTCCACGTCCGCTCGTGCCGCCTTGCGCGCCAGCGCCGTCATCGCCACCCCCGGACGCGCCGGATCCACGTAGCGCAGC
Organism: Candidatus Eisenbacteria bacterium RBG_16_71_46; assembly: GCA_001780165.1. Taxonomy (GTDB): domain Bacteria; phylum Eisenbacteria; class RBG-16-71-46; order RBG-16-71-46; family RBG-16-71-46; genus RBG-16-71-46. The sequence continues at coordinate 22,588 of MFFQ01000075.1, forward strand.
CGCGCCGAGCGCGGCGTGGGCCCGATCGCCCGGCCTCGCCACAATTCCGTCTCGATCGCGCGGTGGGTGATGGCATGGCGCACGGTACGGCCGGTGGGCTCGAGCCGCGCGCGCAGGCCGAGGCCCCGCAGCGTGGCCGCGAGTGCCACGCGCGCGGACGCGCCGTCCTCGAGCACCACCGCCGGCGGCTCCCACAGCCCCGCCAGCAACGGCCCCTCGCGCCGGACCACGAGCAGGCGGCCGCCGTGCCGCACCAGCACCATCGCCCAGCGCGACCGCTCGGTCGGGCGGCGGGCGACGCGCGGCGGGAACGCCTCGACGCGCCCGGCGGCTCGGGCGCGGCACGGCGCACGCAGCGGACAGTCGTCGCAACGCGGCGCGCGCGGCAGGCACACCTGCGCCCCCAGCTCCATCAACGCCTGGTTCCACTCCCCCGCCCCGCGCGCCGGGACCAGCGACTCGGCCGCGCGCCACAACGCCCGCGCCCCGCGCGGATCGCGCACCGAGGCCGGGAGGGCGAGCAGCCGCGACAGCACCCGCGCGACGTTCCCGTCAAGCACCGGCAGGGAGTGGTCGAAAGCTATGGAGAGCACGGCACCGGTCGTGTAGCGCCCGACGCCGGGCAGGCGGCCGAACGCCTGCGCGTCGGCGGGGACGCGGCCCGCGTGCTCGCGCACCACGATGCGTGTCGCCTCGTGGAGGTTCCTGGCCCTCCGGTAGTAGCCGAGGCCCGCCCAGCGCGAGAGCACCTCGGGGCTCCGCGCGCGGGCGAGTGCCGCCAGTGTGGGGAAGCGTTCGATGAACTTCTGATAGAATGGCAGCGCGGTCGCCACCTGCGTCTGCTGCAGCATGATCTCGGAGACCCAGATGCGGTAGGGGTCGCGGCTGCGGCGCCAGGGCAGGTCCCGGCGGTGGCGGCGATACCAGGCCAGCAACCCCCGGCGCAGCCGCGCCGGCCCGACCTCCGCGATCGCGCCGGGGGCCGCTTCACGAAGGAGCACACGCCTCATGCAGGACCCCAGCGGCATTCGTGCCGATTTCATCCAGGTGGTGAGCCAGCCCGAGCCCGCCTTCGATCTCGCCCGGGCGGCGCTGTTGGTCGCCGCCGAATCCGACGCCAGCATCGACGTGGACGGCCAGGTGCGGGTGCTCGAACAGTGGGGCGAGGAATTCCGCAGCCGCCTCGACCCCGAGTGGAACAACCTCCAGAAGCTCGCCCGCCTGCGCAACTTCCTGTTCGAGGAGTTGAAGTTCCGGGGCGACCGGCAGGACTACTATAGCCCGAGGAACTCGCTGCTTCACGAGGTGCTCGAGCGCCGCCGCGGCATCCCGATCACGCTCGCGATCGTGATGATGGAGCTGGGCTGGCGCGCCGGGATCCCGCTCGAAGGCGTCGGCTTTCCCGGCCACTTCCTGGTGCGCCTCGCCGGCGAGCCCAAGGACCTGCTGCTCGATCCCTACAAGCGCGGCATGTCGGTGCACGAGGAGGACTGCCGCCGCATGCTGCAGGATGTCACCGGCGGCCGAGTCGAGTTCGAGCCGAGCCTGATCGCCTCGGTCGGCAAACGCGACATGATCGTGCGCCTGCTCCACAACCTGAAGGGCGCCTACCTGCGGAGCGAGGACGACGCCCTGGCGCTCGCCGCGGTGGACCGGCTGCTGCTGCTCTGCCCCGACGACGCCCAGGAAATGCGCGACCGCGGCCTGCTGCTCTACCGGCTCAAGCGCTACGGCCAGGCTCTCGAGGGCCTGAATCGCTATCTCGCCGCCCAGCCGCACGCCGCCGACCGCGAGACGGTCGAGCGGCACTTGCAGACCCTGCGCCAGCTCGTCGCGAGCCTCAATTAGCCCTTCGGCTTCCACACCCCGGCCGTCGAGTCCTTGAGGTTCGGGGTTTCCTGCTGGGTGCCGGTCCAGGCGCAGCTCATGACCGTCCCGCAGCGCGGGCACGGCATCTCGGCCTGCTTGCCCTCTTCGGCGGTCGGCATCCAGCGCTCGAGCTTGCTCTGGCAGCCCGGCGTGTAACAGAGATAGACGCACAACGGCATGGTCATCGCTCCATGAACGCCCTCAGGGCGTCGCCGCGCCCGCGGGCGGTTCGAAGGTGAAGGCGTAGAAAGTGACTCCCGGCGCTTCCGGTGACAGCTTGAGCACGTGGTTCCCCGCGCCGCGGCACACCAGATACAGTCGAGGCTCCGTGACATCGAAATACGAGGCTCCGCGCGCGTCGAGGCGCGCGTCCTCGCCCAGCGCATCGGCCGGCAGCCACGCGTCGTCGCGCAGCACCCAGATCCGGGCGCGGCCCCAGGGCGGCGGCGCCGCGACCACGCCGACCCGCGCGGCATCATAGCGGATGGCGAGAAAGTTCGCCGCCCCCCCGCGCGCCGCCACCACCCCTTCGGCTTCGGGCGACCACCATCCGACCGGATAGGGCACGTAGGCGGTCCCCTCGACCTGGAAGCGGAACTCCGCGGTGAAGGGCTGCGCGCGCCCCCGCTCCGCGCGCGCGAGCGGCCCGTCCACCACCGCGGGGCCGCCGAGATGGACGCTGCGCGGCACCGGCGACGCGGACGCCGCCGGCGGGCCGGGATCGCCCGCGTCGTCGCGCGGGAAGGCAATCTCGGGATGGAGCGCGCGCAATTCCTCGCGCACGACGTGCTCGAAGCTCGAAAGCTCCGCCGCGGGCCGCGCCAGGATGCGGCTCGCGCGCACCACGCCGGCCGGGTCAGCGATCGTCATCCGCACCGAGCCGGGTTCCGCGCCGAACTCGTGCGCGAGCCAGAGCATGGGGTCGAGCGCGATCGGGAAATCCAGACCGAGTCGCGAGGCGAAGCGTTCGGCCGAGCCACGTGCGGCGGCGAAAGCGTACTCGGGCGCGAGGATGCCGATCACGCGCAGGCCGAAGCGCCCGTAGGCCTGGTGCCAGGTCTGAAGCATCCGCAGCGCGTCGAGGGCGGCGGGATCGGTGTCGCTGAAGACGGCGACCACCACCACGCGACCGCGCAGCGCGTCGGGCCCCGGCGGACCGCCGTTGATCCACTCCGCCGCGGCATCCAGCGCCGGCAGGCGTTCGGCGCGCAGGGGAGCCTCGGGACGCCGGTCGAAGCGACCGGCGAAGCGGCCGAGCAGGCCGCGGCCGGGGCCAAGCGCCAGGGCGACACCGAGCGCGAGCAGGCCGGCGGAAAGGACAATCGGAAGGGCGCGACGCACGAGGCGGAGTATACCCGCGTGAGGCGCGAAGGGAGGCACGGTCGCGGGGCGGCGCGCGGCGCGCGCGTGGCGGGGCGGCGCGAGCGCGGCGGGGCGGCGCACGGCGCTCGCGGCGGCGCGGTCGGCCGAGGGGTCGGCCGAGGGTTGAGGCGCCGCGGCGGGCGCGGTACCCTGTCCCGGTTGAGCCACCGAGGATCCCCCATGCGCACGAACCCGACCTCCGGCTTGGTCGACACCCAGGGACGCACCGTCCGCGACCTGCGGATCTCGGTCACCGACCGCTGCAACCTGCGGTGCGTCTACTGCATGCCCGCCGAGGGCATGCCCTGGCTGCCCAAGGACGACCTCCTCACCTACGAGGAGATCACGCGCTTCGCGCGCGTGTGCCTCGACCTCGGCGTCACGGGCATCCGCCTCACCGGCGGCGAGCCCACGGTGCGGGCCGACCTGCCGATCCTGGTCCGCATGCTCGATGGGCTGGCGCCGGGGCTCGATCTCTCGATGACCACCAACGGGCTCAAGCTCGCGGCGATGGCCGAGCCGCTGCGCGCCGCCGGACTCAGGCGGGTGAACGTGAGCCTCGACACGCTCGACCCCGCGCGCTTCCACCGCCTCGCGCGGCGCGATCGCTTCCACGAGGTGATCGCCGGCCTCGAGGCCGCGCGCCGCGCCGGCTTCGAACCGATCAAGATCAACGCCGTGCTGATGCGGGGCTTCAACGAGGACGAAGTCGTCCCGCTCGCCCGCTGGGCGCGCGAGCGGGGCTTTCAGCTGCGCTTCATCGAGTGGATGCCGCTCGACTTCCAGCAGTCTTGGGACCGCGCCCGGCTGGTGCCGGCGGCGGAGATCCTGGACGCGATCCACGCGGTCTTCCCGCTCGAGCCCGCCGCGGCCGGGGACCCGAGCGCTCCCGCGTCGCTCTATCGCTACCGCGACGGCAGCGGCAGCGTGGGCGTGATCGCTTCGGTCACGCGGCCCTTCTGCGGCCACTGCGATCGCATCCGGCTCACCGCCGACGGACAGATCCGCACCTGCCTGTTCGCGCTGCGCGAGTACGACTTCCGCAAGGCGATGCGCGGCGGGGCGAGCGATTCCGAGATCGCCGAGCTGCTGCGCGCCGCCGTGTGGCGCAAGGAGCCGGGCCATCTCATCAACAGCCCCTACTTCCGCCAGCCCGCGCGCGGGATGAGCGCGATCGGCGGCTGATTCCGGCCTTCGGAGTCCGGTGCGCGCGGTCGCACGGTCGCGACCCGGCCACCACGCACGGCCCGCGCGGGCGACACGCGGCGGCGGCCCGAGCGGCCTCCGCGGGCTCGGCCCCTCAGACCCTCGCCGGCTGGACCTGGGGCTTCTCGCCGAGGAACATGACCTCTTCCTCGAGGGTGACGCCGAAGCGATCGCGCACACGGGTCTTCATGATCTCCGCCAGCTCCAGCACCTCGCGCGCCGAGGCGTGGCCCGCGTTGACGATGATGTTGGCATGCTTGGGGAAGACCATCGCGTCGCCGACCCTCAAGCCCCGGCAGCCGACCTCGTCGAGCAGCTGTCCCGCCGCGACCCGATGCGTGCCCGGCGAGTGGCGGGCCCCGGGCATCTGCCAGTCGGGCGGGAGGTTCTTGAAGTAGGACCCCGCGGTGGGCTCGATCCTCCACTGCGGGTGCTTGACCCGGCGGACCTCGAGCTTCTCGTCGATCACGCGCTGGATCTCCTCGCGGTTGCCGCGGCGGAACTGGAGCAGGCACGAAAGCAGCACGCGGGGATCGCGCTTGAGGCGCGAGTCCCGGTAGGCGAATTCGAACCAGGCCGCCGGGCGGGTCTCGACGATGGCGCCGTCGGGCGTGACGAAGGTGCACTCGATCGTGACGCTGCCGACGTCCTGTCCGTAGCAGCC
>MFFQ01000076.1 GCA_001780165.1 Candidatus Eisenbacteria bacterium RBG_16_71_46
CCTCGGGAGCGTCGGGCTGCACCCTCGCCACGCGCTGGATGCGCGCGCGCTCGCCGAGGGTGAGCGTGGCGAGGCGGTCGGCGACCGCCGCGGCGAGTGCGGTGGCCTCGTCGCCACGGCGCGCGGTGGCGGTGACGCGCAGCGTCTGCGTAGGAGCGGCGTCGCGGTTGATCCAGCTCGCCGCTTCGAGCAGCAGCGGTGCCACCTCGGCTCCGCCCTGCCGCGCCAGCTCGCGCCCGGGGAAGACCAGCACCGGCCCGAGCGGAGTGTCGGCGCGGTAGGCCGGCACCTCGAAGCCCTGGCCCACGAAGTTGCGCTTGTTGCCGGCGTGGTCCATCGCCTCGAACACGTAGCTGTAGGTGAGCCCCGGTGCGGCCTGGCCGCCGTCCTTGGTGCGGCCGTCCCAGGCGATCTCGCGCGGCGGATCCCCGGTGCCCTGGTAGGTGGCGACCACGTCGCCTCGCGAGTCGGCGACCGTCAGCTTCCAACGCTCCACGTTCTTCACCTCGGGCTGGAAGCGCGCGACCGACCCCGCGGCGAACGTTTGGAGCCACGGGCGCGAGAGGTAGGGCGAGCGCTCGGCGGCCGTGGAGCCGACCAGCGGCGCGGTCAGGTCCGGGGAGCTGCGGTCGAGCACGTCGTGGGCGTTGCCGAGCTCGAGCCCGGGGGCGGACGCGGGATCGAGGTCGAGGGCCAGCTCGGGCCGGGCGAAGTCGAGGTGCACGCGGTCCTCGCCCTGCACGGTGAGGGTGCCGAACACGGTGCCCTCCTGCCCACCCTTGAGCGCCATGGCGCTGTCGCCGCGCGCGGGCTTCGCAGTCGGCGCCGGCGGAGCCGTTTCGGACTTGGCCGCCGGAGCCGGGCGCGCCGCGCGCCGGGCCGTGGCCGAGCGCGCGGCCGGAGCCGCGCCGGCGAGCAGCACCGCGACCGCCAGTGACGCCAGACCCACGACACGCAAACGTGCGACAGACATGAAGACCCCTCCTAGCGGGCGTCCTGCAGCCGGTAACGGAAGGTGATGGTGCCCCATTGCTCGCCGGTGCGGCCCTCCCGCAGCGGCTCGAAGCGCCAGGCCAGCAGCGCCACGCGGGCGTTCTCGTCGAACTCCTGGAAGCCGGCGGTCTTCTGCACCAGCACGTTCTCCTTGACCGTGCCGTCGGCGCGCACCACGAAGGAGAGCGTCACCGAACCTTCGACCGCGTCGCGCTTGGCCCACTCCGGATAGACCGGCGTCTCGTGGTGGAGCACCGCGCGGTCGGCGACCGGGCCGATGATCGAGGCCCCGGCCAGCGTGCGCCGCGCGGTCGCGGAGCCGCCTTCGGCCGGCGCCGGGGCGGACGCGCGCGTGGGCGCGGCGGCCTGCGCCAGGGCCGGCGCGGGCGCGGCGCGGCCGCGGGTCAGCTCGAGCGGCGGTCCCGAGGCGGCGCCGGCGCCGCGCTGCAGCGCCATAGGGGTGCCGCCGCCGCCGAGGCCGTTGGGCACCGCGGGCGTGCTCAGGGCCGCGGCGGTGCCGGTGCCGCTCACCGCCAGCGGCGAGGCGCCCGCCGAGCTGCTCTGCAGCGCGCTCAGTCGCGCGTTCAGCCGGTCGCCGAGCGCCAGGTCCGCCTGCAGCTCGGGCCGCTCGTCCGCCGCGCGGCGCAGCGGGAGGATGCGCGCCACCCGCGCGGCGAGCGTCGGTGCGGCCTGCGCCGGGGCGCCGCCCTCGCCGTCGAGCCAGGTGATCTCGGTGAGCGGGGCCTGCTGGACCAGCCGCGGCTGGATCAGCAGCCAGGCCACCAGCAGCGCGTGCAGGGTCACGCTCACCGCCATGGCCCAGCCGGCGTGCGTGCGGTCGGCGTCCACGTCGAAGGTGAGCGTCGCCACGTTCATGGATGCTCCTCGGTGTCCTGGCGGGTGGCCACGGCCAGGCGCTTGGCCCCCGCGCCGCGCGCCTCGGCCAGCAGATCGCGCACCTCGGCGTAGGGCGTGCTCGCGTCGGCGCGGACCACCACCAGCACGTTGTCGTTGCCGGGGGCCTCGAGCCGGACGCGGATCGCAGCGCGCAGGCCGGCCAGGCTCACGGCATGGTCGTCCACCGCGAGGTCGCCGTTGGAGGCGCGGGTGATGCTCACGTTGCGCTCGTCCTCGGCCTCGCGCGTGTGCGCCTTGGGCAGGTTCACGGGCAGATCGGCGATCGACAGCATCGGGGCGGTGACGAGCAGGATCGTCACCAGCACCAGCGCCACGTCGATGATCGGCGTGACGTTGATCCGGGTGATCAGCTCGTCGGGGCGCTGCGGGCGCGGGCGCATCGGGTCAGCGCCCCACCACGGCGATCTCCGCCGCACCGAGGGTCTTGGCCTCGTCGATCACGCCGACGAAGTCGCCGTGGGGGACACCGTCCTCGCAGCGCACCACGACGACGCGCGCGCCGCTCGCCTGGAGCAGGGGCCCGAGCGTCGCGGCCAACGCGGCCCGCGGCACGGTCATGCGGTTGACGCGCACGTTGCCGTCGGCCAGCACGCCGAGGTCGATCCGCGCGGAGCGCTCCACGCTCCGCGCCTGGCGCCCCTCGGCGCCCGCGCTCTTGAGGAGGATGCTGGACTGGAACGCCAGCGGGGTGGCCACCATCAGGATCACCACGAGCACCAGCGAGACGTCGATCAGCGGCGTCATGTTGGGCTCGAAGATGCCCTCGGTGGCGGGCCTGCGCTTGAAGCGGGCCATGGGCGGTCCCCTACGCCGCGCGCCGCGCCGGCGTGTCGGCGCGGTCGCGCACCGGGTCGGCCTGCCCGTCGCGGCGGGCGCCGGCGGCGTCTTCCATGGCCACCCGCAGGCTGCGCGAGTGGTTCTCGGCCACGGTGAGCATCACCGCGATCCGCCGCATGAAGTGGTTGTAGAGCATGACCGCGGGCACGGCGACCAGCAGGCCGGCGGCGGTGGTGAACAGCGCCTCCGCCACGCCCGCCGCGACCACCGAGGGGCCGGCCGAGCCGGTGCGCGCCATGTCGTGGAAGGCGCGCATGATGCCCCACACCGTGCCGAGCAGGCCGATGAGCGGGGCGGTATTGCCCATGGTGCCGAGCACGCCGAGGTTGCGCTCGAGCTGCAGCCGCTGCTCGCTCAAGCTGACCTGCAGCTGGTCCTCGCGCGCCTCCTCCGAGAGGTGGGCGTGCCGCAGCACCGCGGCCGCCACCGCGCCCATCGGGTGGGCCGTGGAGTTGCAGGTCCAGATCGCCTCCTTGAGATTACCGTCGCGCACCTTCTCGAGTGCGGCGCGCATCACCGACCCCGGGTTGCCCCGGCGGCGGAAGAAGTAGATCGCCCGCTCGATGGCGAAGCCGAGCGTCAAGATGCTGCAACCCAGGATCACCAGCATCACCGGGCTGTTGCGCATCGCCCCGATCCAGTCGAAGTTCTCGAACATCCCCTGTCTCCTTGTGGTGGTACGGCGGATCAGCGCTGCCCGGCACTCTCGAGCTGCGACACGCGTCCGGCCGCCGCCGCGGCCAGCTCCCGATCCTTCGCGTTGCGCGCGATGTCGCGATAGGCCTCCATCGCGCGCGCGAAGTCCTTCTTCTTCTCGTACAGCGCCGCGGCCCGCGCTACCGCCGACAGGCGGAACGCGTTGTCGCGGCCGCCGAGGGTGGCCGCGTTGCGATAGGAGCGCAGCGCCGCCTCCGGTTCGCCCGCCAACTCGTGGGCCCGTCCGATGCGGAACGTCAGCTCGACCGCCAGGGCGGGCTTGGGCTTGAGAGCGAGCGCGCGCTCGAATTCCGCGCGCGCGGCGGCCGGGTCGTTGGCCGCGTCGGCGAGGTCGCCGAGCTGGTAGGCGACGTCGGCGGCGCGCGCGTCGCCGGGGAACTCCTGCCGGTAGCGCTCGAGCTCGGCGCGCGCCCGCTCGGCGTCGCCCAGCATGCGGTGGCAGAGCGCCAGGTTGTAGCGCGACGCCCCGCGCACCTCGGCCGAGGCGCTGTCGTCGAGCACGCGGGTGAAGGCGACCGCGGCGCGCATGTAGTCCTTGGCCTCGAACTGGAGCAGCCCGAGGCGGAACCGGGCGCTCGAGGCGAGATCGCTGCCGGGGAAGAACGACAGGAATTGCTCGAGCGCCGTGCGCGCTTCGTCCTTCGCTCCGGTCTGCAGCAACGCGTCTGCCATCAGGAACTGGGCCTGGTCGGCGGACGAGGAGCCGGGGAAGCGGCTCACCACCTGGCGGAATGCCTCGGCGGCCTCGGCGTACTTCTTCTCCTGGTAGGCGCGCCGCCCGATCTGGAACTGGGCGTCGGCGGCGAAGGCGCTGGTCGGGAACTGTTCGATCAGCCGCGCCAGCTCCTGGCTGCCCTTGGCGCTCTGGCTCAGGCGGTAGAGCGAGGCCTCGGTGCCGCGCTGCGCTTCGCGCGCCGCCGGGGTCCCGGGGTAGTGCTCGATCGTGCTCGAGAATCCCTCGAGCGCTGCGGCATCCCGGCTCTGGTTGTAGTCGCACTGGGCGAGCCGCAGCGAGGCGAGCCCCGCCGCCGGGCTGCCCTCGAAGCGCTCGAGCAGGCCGTGATAGCAGCGCCGCGCGTCGTCGTAGCGCTCGGCCTGGAAGTAGACGTCGCCCATGCGCGCCCACGCGCGCTCGGCCAGCGCCGCGCTGCCGCTGTCGCGCACGATCGCCTCCCAGCGGTCCACGGCGTCGCCGGCGTGGTCGAGCCTGAGGTAGCAGAGCCCCGCCTGGTAGAGCGCCTCGAGGCGCCGCGGGTGTGCGGGGTAGCGGTGCAGGAAGTCGGCGTAGGCCGCCGCGGCCTCCTTGTAGCGCTTCTGATTGAAGCGCTCGTGCGCGATGTCGAGCACTGCGGCGCTGACGATGTCCTCGCGCCCGGATCCGCCGTAGCGGGCGAGCAGCCGCTCCTCGGTGGCGATCGCCAGGCTGTCGCGGCCCTGCCGCGCGTAGGTCCAGGCCAGGAGCTTGGTCGCCGAGGCCGCCACCGCGTTATCGGGGTAGTCCTTGGTCAGCTGCTCGAGCGTGGCCTGCGCCTCGGCGTAGCGGGCCTGCGAGGCCGCCGCGTCGGCGTCGATCAAGAGCGCGTAGGCGCGCCACGGCGAGCGGCTCGGCGGCAGACTGTGCAGCAGCAGGTGGGGTGCTCCCGAGAGCTGGCCGAGGTTGCCGGTGCGGTGATACGAAAGCTCGAGCAGGCAGAGCGCCGCCTCGACCAGCTCCTGGTGCTCGAGTGCGGCGAACACGACCTGACCCGAGCCGTCGGCGCGCGCCGCGTAACGGTCGAGCACCAGCTGGAAGTAGGGCGTGGCCGCCAGCGGCAGGCCCCGCTCCATCAGTCCGACGCCCGCGAGATACGCCGCGGCCGGCGCCTCGGGCGCGAGCGCGTAGCCGGAGACCACGGCCTGGTAGGCGCCGGTGGCGTCGGCACGCCGCCCCAGGCGGTCGAGACAGCGGGCCACGCGGTACTGAGCGCTCGCCGCGACCCCGCTGCGAAAGTACCCGGAGAGCACGCGGTTGTACTCGACGATCGCCTCGAGGTCCTGGCCGCGCGCGACCAGCGCCTCGCCCACCAGGAACTGGGCGCGCGCGGCGACGTCGGTCTCGGGATAGCGCGCCACCAGCGCGCGCAGGCCGGTGAGTGCCGAGTCTACCTGGCCACCGAGGAACAGCGCTCCGGCGCCGCGCAGCTCGGACTCGGCGCGCACCTCGGGGCTACGCACGCGCGCGGCCACCCGGGCGAACTCCTCGCCCGCGCTCCGGTAATCGCGGGCGGTGAGGAAGGCGTCGGCCTTGGCGAACAGCGCGTGGTCGCGCAGCGGCGAATCCGGGTAGCGCTCCGCCACCTCCTGGAACAGCGCCGCCGACTTGAGCAGCGAGCCCTGGGCTCGGTAACACAGGGCGCGCAGGTAGGTGGGACCGGCGCCGCTCGCGGCGGGGCCGAGTGCGACCAGCGCCTCG
>MFFQ01000077.1:0-19522 GCA_001780165.1 Candidatus Eisenbacteria bacterium RBG_16_71_46
GCTCCCACGGCTGCGGGTGCCGGGTGAGGATGCGCTTGAAGTCGCCGTCGCTGACCACGCCCGCGAGTCGTCCCGCGCCGTCGACGACGGTGGTGATCCCGAGTCGCTTGGCCATGATCTCGAGCATGACGTCGCGCAGGCGGGCCTCGAGCCCGACCCGCGGCAGGTCGTCGCCGTCGTGCATCAACTCCTCGACCCTGCGCGATGCCGCGCGGCCGATGACCCCACCCGGATGGAGGAAGCGGAAGTCCTCGGCGCGGAAGCCACGGCGCTCGAGCAGCGCCACCGCCAGGCAGTCTCCCATCACCTGGGCGAGGGTGATGCTGGTGGTCGGCGTGAGGTCCATCGGACAGGCCTCGCGCAGCGGTCCGGTGACGAGCGTGACCTTCGACTTGCGGGCCAGGGCGGATTGCGGCGAGGCGATCACGCTCACCAGCGGGATCCCGTGGCGGGCGAGGTAGGGCAGCAGGCTCAGCAGTTCCTCGCTGCCACCGCTCTTCGAGACGAACAGCGCGGCATCTCCCGGCGTGAACAGGCCGGCGTCCCCGTGCAGCGCGTCGGCCGGATGCAGGTACACCGCCGGGGTCCCGGTGCTGGTGAGCGTGGCCGCGATCTTGTGGGCGATGAGGCCCGACTTGCCCACCCCGGAAACGATGACCTTGCCGCGACACGACGCCAGCAGCTCGACCGCCGCGAGGAACTCGCTCCCGAGCCGCGGCTCGAGCGCCGCCACCGCCGCGGCCTCGATGCGCACCACGTCGCGCGCGAGCGCGAGCAGATCGGGCGAGCGCGGGGCCGCCGGAGCGCGCGCCGTGGCCCCCGCCGCGGCTCGGGTCCGCGCGCGCGCGCGGGCGCCTCCGCCCGATCCGGCGCGGGCACCGGGGCGCACCTGCGACGCCGGCCGCTTGGACTCCCGCGCCCGCCTCATCGTGCCTGGTACCGCTCCAGGATCCGCTCCCAGGTCCCGTTGTGGCGCAGCACCATCTCCACCACCTCCCGCACCGCACCGTGTCCCGCCGTCGCGTGGGTCACGGTGCGCGCGAACGCCTTGGCCTCCGGTTGCGCGTCGGCGACCGCGATCGGCCAGCCCACCCGCCGCATCAGGGGGACGTCGGGCAGGTCGTCCCCGACCATGACGCACTGGTCGAAGCGCACCTGCTCGCGCGCGAGCACCTGCTCGGCCACCCCGACCTTGTCCTGGATGCCGAGATAGTGCTCGAGACGCAGGTCCTTCATGCGCGCGACCACTGCCTCGGACTTGCGGCCCGAGATCACGACCGGGAGCACGTCGAGGTCGCGCGCCCACTCCAGCGCGAGTCCGTCGCGCACCCAGAAGTTGCGCGCGTCGCCCTCGCGGTCGAACGCGATGAGTCCGTCGGTGAGCGTGCCGTCCACGTCCAGGAACAGGACGCGCACCGGGCCCGCGATCGGTTCATGCATGGGCGCGCTCCACCACCGCTTCGCGCACCCGCAGCGCCTCGTCGAGGAAGGCCTCGGCCCGTTCGAGCGGGAGCTGGGTCGCGGCATCGGACTTGGCGCTCGCCGGGTCGGGGTGGGTCTCGAAGAACAGGCCGTCCACCCCGCACGCGACCGCCGCGCGCATCAGCGGGAAGGCGAACCGGCGGTCGCCGCCGCTCTCGTTGCCGCCCGGCCGCTGCAGGCTGTGAGTGGCGTCGTACACCACCGGCCAGCCCAGCTCGCGCATGGTCACCAGCCCGCGCATGTCCACCACCAGGTCGTGGTAGCCGAAGGTCGTCCCCCGCTCGGTGAGCAGGATGCGCTCGCCGCCCGCTGCTTGCAGCTTCTCGACCACCTGACGCATGTCCTCGGGCGCCAGGAACTGGCCCTTCTTGACGTTCACCGCGCGGCCGGTCGCCGCCGCGGCGCGGAGCAGGGCGGTCTGGCGCGACAGGAAGGCCGGGATCTGCAGCGCGTCCGCCACCTCCGCGGCCGCCGCCGCCTCGGCCGGCTCGTGCACGTCGGTGAGCACCGGCACCCCGATCTCGCGCCGCACGCGGTCGAGTGCCGCGAACGCCTCGTCGCGTCCGATGCCCTCGAACGAGTCCACGCTCGAGCGATTGGCCTTGCGATAGGAAGCCTTGAACACGTAGGGCAGGCCGCGCGCGGCGCACGCCGCCCGCAGGTGGCTCGCGACCCGCAGGCACATCTCGGCGCCCTCGACGACGCAGGGGCCGGCGATCACCAGCAGCCGCGCTCCGCCGACTTCGGCCTCACCGATCGAGAAGCGCTTCATGCCTGGCGGATGGGCGGCGCCGACCGGTCCTCGGGGTCGTCCGCCTCCTGCGGCGCGGCGCCCGGCTGGTACGCGTCGGAGCCGAGACGGGCGCGCCGGCGCTCGAGCGCCGCGCGTACGAAGTCCGCGAACAGGGGATGGGGCTCGTACGGCCGCGACTTCAGCTCGGGATGGAACTGCACGGCGAGGAACCAGGGATGATCGGGCAGCTCGATGATCTCGACCAGCTCGCGGCCCACGCACTTGCCGGAGATCACCAGCCCGCGCGACTGCAGCTGGGCGGCGTAGCGATTGTTGAACTCGTAGCGGTGCCGGTGGCGCTCCTGGACCTCGGCCTTCCCGTAGGCGCGGCGGGCGAGGCTGCCCTCCTTGAGCTGGCACTTGTAGGAGCCGAGGCGCATGGTGCCGCCCTTTTCGGTCACGTCGGTCTGCTCGTTCATGAGATCGATGACCTTCTGCGGCGCCTGCGGTTCGAACTCGCTGGAATTGGCTTCCTGCCAGCCGACGACGTGGCGCGCGAACTCGATGGTCGCCACCTGCATACCGAGGCACAGGCCGAAGTAGGGAATGCCGCGCTCTCGCGCATACTGGACCGCCGCGATCTTGCCCTCGATCCCGCGCTCCCCGAATCCGCCCGGGACCAGCACCCCGTCGAGGTCGCCGAGCAGGTGGGCGGCGTTCCTCGCGTCCACCGTCTCGCTCTCGACCCACCGCAGCTTCACGCGCGCCCGGTTGGCGGCACCGGCATGCGTGAACGCCTCGATGATGCTCTTGTAGGCGTCCCGCACGTGGGTGTACTTGCCCACCACCCCCACGACGCAGGAGTGCTCGGGATGCTCGACCCGGGCGACGAAGTCGTTCCACGCCCGCAGATCGGGCTCGCCGGCCTCGAGCCCCAGCTCGCGCACCACCAGGGAGTCCAGCCCGCCATGGTGGAACACCTGGGGCACCTCGTAGATCGAGTGCACGTCGGTGGCCTCGATCACCGCCTCCGTCGGCAGATTGCAGAACAGCGCGATCTTCTCGCGCACTTCACCGGTCAGCGGCTGCTCGCTGCGGCACAGCAGGATGTCGGGCTGGATGCCGATTTCGCGCAGCTCCTTCACGCTGTGCTGGGTCGGTTTGGTCTTGACCTCCCCCGCCGCGCGGATGAAGGGTACCAGCGTCACGTGCACGAACAGGACGTCGCGCCGGTGCTCGAGCCGCAGCTGCCGGCAGGCCTCGAGGAACGGCAGCGACTCGATGTCGCCCACGGTGCCGCCGATCTCGACGATGTGCACGTCTGCCTGCGAGGTCAGGCTCAGTCCCAGGATGCGGCGCTTGATCTCGTCGGTGACGTGGGGAATGACCTGCACGGTGCGCCCGAGGTAGTCGCCGCGGCGTTCCTTGGAGAGGATCGTGTCGTAGATCTGGCCGGCGGTCACGTTGTGGTTGCGGGTGAGCGAGATGCCGGTGAAGCGCTCGTAATGGCCGAGGTCGAGGTCGGTCTCGGCGCCGTCGTCGGTGACGAAAACCTCGCCGTGCTGGAAGGGACTCATGGTGCCCGGGTCGACGTTGAGATAGGGATCGAGCTTCTGCAGCGTCACGCGCAATCCGCGGGCCTTGAGCAGGAGACCGAGCGAGGCGGCGGCGATCCCCTTGCCCAGCGAGGAGACCACCCCGCCGGTGACCACGACGATCTTGCCCATGGTTGCGTCCCCCTCCCTTGTGGGGCCGGCGGCTCGCCCGCGTCGGCGGGACCGGCGTCAAACGCCCCTACGCGCGGGGTCCCCGCTGCTCCAGTGCCGCGAGTTGTTCCGGAGTGTCCACTCCGGCAAAGGCGCGCGGCGCGTCGTACACCCGGATCCGGACCCCACGCTCCAGGGCGCGCAGCTGCTCCAGCCGCTCGCGCCGCTCCTCCTCCCCCGGCGGCCAGCCGGCGAACTCGAGCAGGAAGTCGCGACGGAACCCGTACACCCCGATGTGCCGAAGCGCCGCGCGGCCGGCGGCCCCGGGAACCGGGTACCGACGGCTAAAGTAGTCGGCGAAGCCCGCGGCGTCCACCACGACCTTGACCACGTCGGGCGCGGCGAGCGTCCCGGGATCGCGCTCCACGTGCGCCAGGGTCGCCATGCGCACGGCGGGATCGGCCAGCATTCCGGCGATGAGTCCGGCGACCGCCGCGGGGTCCAGTTCGGGCTCGTCCCCCTGGAGGTTGAGCACGAGCACGGCGTCGGCCCGCCGGCGCGCCACCTCGGCGATGCGATCGGTGCCGCTCGCGCACTCGGGGGAGGTCATCTCGACCTCGGCGCCGAAGCCGCGGGCGGCCGCGGCAATGCGCTCGTCGTCGGTCGCGATGACCAGGGCCTCCAGGCCCGGCACCGCGCGCGCGCGCTCCCAGACGTGCTGGAGCATGGGCTTGCCCCACAGCGGGGCGAGCGGCTTGCCGGGAAAGCGCGACGCGCCGTACCGGGCGGGGATGACGCCCAGCACGGCGCGCCCGCGCATCGCCTCACACTCCGACGCCGAGCTCGGCGATGGAGTCCGCGACCTGCCGGCCCGAGGTCTGGAGCGCCTTCAGCTCCTCGGGGCTCAGCTTGAGTTCGATGATCTTCTCCACCCCCTTGGCCCCCAGGATCACCGGCACCCCGACGAACAGGTCCTTCATCCCGTACTCGCCCTGGAGCAGCACCGAGCACGGGAAAAGGCGCTTCTGGTCGCTGAGGATCGCTTCGACCATCTCGACCGACGACATCGCCGGCGCGTAGTAGGCCGATCCGGTCTTGAGCAGCTTGACGATCTCGGCCCCGCCGTCACGTGTCCGCTGGGCGATCTCGGCGATCCGGTTCGCCGGGATCAGCTCGGTGATGGGAACGCCCGCGACGGTGGTGTAGCGCGGCAGCGGCACCATCGAGTCGCCGTGACCGCCCAGCACCATCGCCTGAACGTCGGACCCGGAGATTCCCAGCTCCATGGCGATGAATGCCCGGAAGCGGGTCGAGTCGAGGATGCCGGCCATGCCCATGACGCGATGCTTCGGGAAGCCGGTCGTCTTCCAGAACAAGTGGGCCATGACGTCGAGCGGGTTGGTCACCACCACGACGTACGCGGCGGGGGCATGCTGCTTCACCGCCTCGGCCGCCGGCCGCACGATGTCGGCGTTGGCCTTGAGCAGGTCCGTTCGCGACATTCCCGGCTTGCGCGGGAACCCCGCGGTCATCACCACGACGTCCGCGCCCTTGACCGCGGCGAGGTTGTTGGCACCCTCCAACCGCGCTCCCCGGTGCCACAGGGGCGCGGCCTGCACCATGTCGAGCGCCTTGCCCTGCGGCATGCCCTCGACGATATCGATGAGCGTGACGTCGGCCAGCCCGCGCTCGGCGACGTACAGCGCCACGCTGGCTCCGACGTTCCCCGCGCCGATCACCGCTACCTTGTGTTTCACGGGATCCCTCCTCCCCTCTCGATGGTGGTCCGCTACAAAACCGAAACGCCACCCCGCCCGCGGGCCGGAACGGCCTGAGGCGGCGTGGCGCGATGCCCCGCGACGGCGGCTAGGATCTGCCGGAGAACCCCGTTCGCGGCGCTGCTCGGTCGCTCCTCGCTGCGACGTATCCTGCGGATACGTCTCGCTCGTCGCTCCCTCGCGCCATGCGCTCGGGCTTCTCCGACTGAACCTAGGCTGCGGCGGTCTGGGGCACGATGTGCACCTTCCGCCGCGTGCCGTGGTACCGAGTGTACCGGACCAGACCGTCGGCGAGTGCGAACAGCGTGTCGTCCTTGCCGATGCCGACGTTCTGCCCGGGGAAGATCCGTGTGCCGCGCTGCCTCACCAGAATGCTGCCGGCGCGCACCCGCTGGCCTCCGAACCGCTTCACGCCCAGGCGCTGCGCGTTCGACTCGCGATTGTTCCTGGATGACGACTGGCCTTTTTTGTGAGCCATGGTTGCTCCCTAGACCTGGATCGCGGTGACGCGCAGGCGGGTGCGTTCGTCGCGGTGGCCCCGCCGCCGGCGGTATTCCCGGCGCCGCTTGAACTTGAAGATCCTGAGCTTCGGCCCGCGCAGGTGGTCCACCACCTCGGCGGTGAGCGATGCACCCTTCACGTAGGGCTGGCCGATCGCGACGGTGTCGCCCTTCGAGACCAGCAGCACCTGATCGAAGGTGAGCGACTGGCCGGGTTCCCCCTTGAGGCGAGGGACCTCCAGCACGGCGTCAAGCGTGACCTGGGTCTGGATGCCGTTGATGTTGACGATGGCGTACATGAGTTCGAAGCCTCCGCACAGGACCGGCTTGCGACCGGCCGCCGGCGCGGCCCGACGCCCCGGCAGGGCACGGAACACCCGGGGCGGGTCAGGAAGAACGTAGCTTTATAGCACGCGCCCGCGCGAAGTGTCAAAGCGCGGGCATCCCACGGGGGGCGGTTTACGCGGGGGGCGGTGTATAAAGGGGGGAGCCGCGCCCCTTCGCGGCGCGCGAGCAACCCCTGCGGAGGACCTCCATGAACCCCCGGAACCCGATCACGCTCCTGGTCCTCGCCGCGCTCACCGGGTGCGCCGCCGCCGGCGGCGCGGGCTCTCCGGGCGCGGCCGTCCCCCCGGCGGCGCGATCTTCGCCGCTCGGGAGCCCGTTCGCCGACCACCCCGCCGGGATCGGCACGCCCCTGATTCTCGACCGCACCGACCTGCGCATCGGGACCACGGTGTCCTTCAGCCGGATGCCGAGCGAGGGCGAGATGCACGACCTCCAGCAGGTCCCGGCGCTCCAGCACGTGGTGCTGGCGCTGCCGGCGTGGCCGTCCGAGTACGCCCCGCTCGAGGTGCTCAATCGCCTGCCCGAGGAGGCGGACGCCATCATCGTGCTGCGGGGCTACCCCCCGACCCGGGCCTCCGCCGAGGCATGGAACTACGTCCGGACGCGGTTGCGGATCGTGCTGCTGGTGCCGGGACCTCCGCCCAACGTCGGGGTGATCGTCGACCTCAACGCGATGCGCGGGCTGGAGCGGGTCATCGCCGAGATGGACGAGCCGTCGCGCGCCGGCTTCGAGCGGCTGCAGCGGCCGCTGAGCTTTCTCAAGGTGATGGACTAGGTTCCCGGCACGGCCCCCACCACCTGCTTGGTGATGTCGGTCTTCTTGTTGGTCAGGACCCGCATCTCCCCGCGCTTGAGCTGGGGATCGTCCTTGAGATCCACCGAGAGCTTGAAGCGCTTCTCCAGCTCGGCGAACCGCCGCCCTTCCTGCTCCACGAAGTAGAGCGCCACCTCGGGGGCCACCCGTACCGTGATGCGCTTCTCGGGGGTGAGAGACGAGACGCGCCGCATCGCGCGCTCGAGCTTCACGAGCATGGTCTCGAGCGACGGCACCTTGCCGAGCCCGGCGCAGGTCGGGCAGTCCTCGGTGTAGTAGTGGAGCAGGCTCGAGCGCTCGCGCTGTCGGGTCATCTCCACGAGCCCGAGGTCGGAGACCGCGAACGCCTTGGTGCGGGCACGGTCCAGGCGCAACTCCGTGCGCAGCTCCTCGATGACGGCCCGCTTGTTCGCCTCGATCTCCATGTCGATGAAGTCGATGACGATGATGCCGCCGATGTCCCGCAGTCGAAGCTGCCGAGGAATCTCCTTGGCCGCCTCCATGTTGGTGCGGAAGATCGTCTCCTCCTGGTTCTTCTTGCCCGTGAAGCGCCCGGTGTTCACGTCGACCGCCACCAGCGCCTCGGCGTGGTCGATGCAGATGTAGCCGCCCTTCTTGAGCCACACCTTGCGTTCGAAGGTCTTCTCGATCTGCGGCTCGATGGCGAAGGCGTCGAAGATCGGCTCGCGCTCCGTGTAGAGCTTGACCCGGCCGCGCAATTCGGGGGACACCGCCTTGAGGTAGGCCTGGATCTCCGCGAACGAATCCTTGTCGTCGATGATCACCTCCTCGACGTCGTCGGTGAACAGGTCACGGATCAGGCTGGCGGTCATCTCCAGCTCGCGATGCACCAGCGCCGGGGCGCGCACCGTGCCCGACTTGCGTTCGAGCTTGTGCCACAGCTTGACCAGGTGCTTGACGTCCGCGGCGAAGTCGGGATCGCTCTTGCCCTCACCGGCGGTGCGGGCGATGAGCCCGACGTTCTTGGGCTTGAGGTCGGAGATGATCGCCTTGATGCGCTGGCGCTCGGCCCGGTCCTCGATGCGACGCGAGACCCCGACGTGCTCCACCCCCGGCATCAGCACGCAGAAGCGCCCGGGAAGGCTGACCTGCTGGGTCACCCGCGGCCCCTTGGTGCCGATCGACTCCTTGGTGATCTGGACCAGGATCTCCTGGCCCTTCTTGAGGTGGTCCTCGATCTTGGGGGCGGCGGCCCGGCGGCGGCGGCGGTCGCCGTTTTCTTCGAGGTCGGAGATGTCCTCGATCTCGCTCAGGGACTCCGCGAGGTCGGAGGCGTGGAGGAAACCGGTCTTCGGCAGCCCGAGGTCGACGAAGGCGGCCTGCATGCCGGGAAGGACCGCGTTCACGCGGCCCTTGTAGATGTCGCCGACGTGGCGGCGTTGCTCGGCTCGTTCGACGAAGAGCTCGGCGAGCTCGTCGTCCTCGAGGATGGCGACGCGGGTTTCGTACGCATCCGCGTTGATGATGATTTTCCGTATCACGCAGGAATCCCCGGATTCCCGCGGGACGATGCTCCCCTACGAGCGCACCCCCAGCAACGCCAGCGGATCGAGGCGGCGTCCGTCACGTTCCGCCCACAGCACCACCCGCTCGACGTCGGTCGAGCGGGAGTCCGCCGGGGGGAACAGGAGCGCCACCAGTTCGTCCGGACGCACCTGGGCGCGCGCGGTGAAGTGGATGTGCGCGTCCATCACGGGCGAGCGATTCTCGTCGCAAGCTTCGAGGGAGACGATGGAGGGTCGAGCATCGAATTCGCGGGTTTGAGCCTCGTTCTGCCGGCGCACGATCACGTGCTCCCGGGCGAGCAGGCTGGGGATCCGCGCCTCGAGCGTCCCGCGCAGGTCGTCCGGCCCGAGGCCGGCCTGCTCCAGGAACGACCGGGGAAACCGCACCCGGTACGAGGCGCCTTCCAGCTGGCTCATGAGCGAAGGCGTTTTGAACAGGATGGGCCGGAAGGCCACGACCCGGAGGCCGTCCGGCAGCACCGCGTTGAGCCTCTCGTCGAGGTCCACCGCGGGCGGCCGTGAAAACTCGAGGTCGAAGACCTCGGCCCGTGAGCGAAATCCCAGCGGCAGCGGGGGCCCGAACGACATCTTCAAGTGCGGGTGATGCCCCTGGGTGAAACCGAGCGGCAATCCGGAGCGGCGCAGCGACCGCTCCCAGGTGCGCATGAGATCGAGGTGCGACGTGAAGCGCATCTCGCTCCCCTTCTCGAACACGATGCGGAAACGGGTGCTGGTGTCGATCCCCCGCCCGGCGTCCCCGCGCGCGACCGCCGGTCGCCGGCGGGCGCGGCCGAAGGCCGGCTCCGGAGTCGCCGCGCGTGCCCGCGCGAGATCGAGCGGCGCGTGGGGCTGCTTGACCCACGGCCGCTGCGGGCAGTCGTTGACGCCGCACGAGAAGCAGATGTCCTCGAGACGGCAGTCGTCCGTGATCGCCGCGCGATCGGCACGGAGCTTCTCGCGGACCAGGAACTTGCGCGTCACCGGGGACTGGACGATATCCCACGGCTGGTCGATCTCGGTCGAGCGCTCCTCCAACGGGCGCTCCGCGTCCATGCCCAGATCGCGGAAGACCTCCATCCAGGTGCCGAACCGCAGGTGCTCGCTCCAGGCGTCGTACCGGCAGCCGCGCCGGAACGCCAGCTCCACCGCCTGCCCGAGACGGCGGTCCCCGCGGGTGAAGATGCCCTCGAGCAGCGAGGTCTCGGCGTCGCGGTACTTGAGGGCGACCGGCTTGCCCCGCGCCGCATCGCGCAGCACGCCCAGCCGGCGGTTGAGCTCGGCGGTGTTCACCTGCTCGGCCCAGGCGAACGGCGTGTGCGGCTTGGGCACGTGCGGCGAGACGCTCGCGGTGATGCGGAAGCCGCGATTGCCCTCGGCGCGCGCGCGCTGCAGCGAGCGTTGCGCCAAGTCGAGGATCGCGCGCAGGTCGTCGTCGGTCTCGCCCGGCAGCCCGCACATGAAGTAGAGCTTGGCGCTGGTGTAGCCCTCGCGCGCCGCGGTCGCCACCGAGTGCAGCAGCTCGTCCTCGGTGTGATTCTTGTTGATGACGTCGCGCATGCGCTGGCTTCCCGCCTCCGGGGCGAGCGTGATCGAGCCCTTCTTCTGCGCCGCGATGCGGCGCGCGACCTCGACCGGCACGTTGTCCGGCCGGGTCGAGGGCAGCGACAGCTGCACCCGGGTCGGGCACAGCTCGTCGGCCAGCGCCCCCACCTGCTCCACGATTTGCGTGTGGTCGGTGCTCGAGAGCGAGATGAGCGAGACCTCCTCCAGGCCGGTGGCCTGGAGCCCGCGCAGCACCTCCTCGACTACCTGCTGCGCCGGCTTCTCGCGCACCGGACGGTTGATCATCCCCGCCTGGCAGAAGCGGCAGCCGCGGGTGCAGCCGCGCATGATCTCCACCGAGAGCCGGTCGTGCGTGATCTCGCCCACCGGCAGGAGCGGCGCGGCGGGGTAGTTCGCGCTCTCGAGCGTCTGGACCCATGCCGAGCGGACCCGCGCGGGGAACCCCGGGCGCGCCACGGGCACCAGCCAGCCCTCGGGCGACGCCTGGGAGACGTAGCCCCAGGGCACGTAGACGCCGCGGACGTGGGCCAGCTCGCGCAACAGCCGCGCGCGCGTCCAGCCCGCGCGGCGGCCGTCGCGCACGCGGTCCACGACGGCGTGGATGACGTCTTCGCCATCCCCGATGACGAAGGCGTCGATGAATTCGGCCATCGGCTCGGGACTGAACGCCTGGGCCCCGCCCGCGATCACCAGCGCGTGGCGCTCGTCACGCTCCACCGTGCGCAGCGGCAGTCCCGCGAGATCCAGCATGTTGAGCACGTTGGTGTATTGGAGCTCGTACTGCAGCGAGAACCCGAGAATGTCGAACGCCCCGGCGGGGCTGTGCGAATCCAGCGAGAACAGCGGGATCTCCAGGCGCCGCATCTCGGCCTCGGCGTCCGGCCACGGCGCGAAGGTCAGCTCCGCCGCCGCGTCCGGGCGGCGGTTGAGGACGTGGTGGATGATGCGCATCCCGATGTTCGAGAGGCCGATTTCGTAGGCGTCGGGGAACGCCAGCAGCACCTTGACCTCGGCGGCCGCGAGCGGCTTGCGCGGCACGTGCAACGCGTTGCCGAGGTAACGATTGGGCTTGGAGACGCGCGGCAGGAGCTGGTGCTGGATGCGTTCAGCGAGCGCCGAACTCATGCATGATCTCCTGGGGGGCGTGAAACGCGCGGTCCGGCACCGAAGCGCCGGACAACCGATGCCTGCAACGCGGCCGCAGCCGGCGTCGCCGCGGAGGCCGGACAGGCGGCGAAACGAATTGGCAGCGGAGAACTTATCACAGCCGCGTGACCCTGCCAACGCCCCATGCGGAAACCCGATCGCGCGGCGTCGCGCCGCGGCGTTTGACGAAGTTCCGCGCATGCGTGATGGTGTCTTCCGGGTGCAAGCGTCAGCGGTCGCGCCCGCCCCGGACCGCGGAACGGTTTGCCGACCGCCCCGCGATCCGCGTCCACCCACCCGACCGCGCGGGTGTCGCATGCCGCGCCTCAAGCCTCTGTGGCTCCATCTCGGCGACCTCGCCGGGCGCCTGCGGTGCGCCGGCCACCTCGGGATCGCCTCCGACTTCGACGGCACGCTCACCCCCATCGTGCCCGAGCCCGACGGAGCCCGGCTCGCGCCGCGGTCGCGGGACCTGCTCGAGCGGCTGGTGGCGCGGAGCGGCGTCAGCCTGGCCATCCTCTCCGGCCGGCGTTTGGAGGACCTCGAGGAGCGCGTGGGCCTGCGCGGCGTCTTCTACGCCGGCACCGCGGGCTTCGAGACCCGCGACCCCTCGGGGGGGCACGCGGTACACCTGCCGCCGGGAGCCGAAGTTCCCGCCGAGCTGCGCGAGGAGCTGGAACGGTGGTGCGACCGTTTTCCCGGAGCCTGGCTCGAGGACAAGCGCTTCTCGTACTCGCTCCACTACCGCGCCGTGGAGCGCTCCGCCCAGCCCGCCTTCGGCGCCGGCGTCCGGCGCCGGGTGCACGCTCATCCCCGCCGCGCGCGGCTGGTGCACGGCAAGCGCGTCTTCGAGGTGATGCCGGCGCCGCCATGGGACAAGTCCTCGGCGCTCGAGCGTTGGCTCGCCGGGCTGCCCCAGGAAGCCCTGACGTTCTATTTCGGCGACGACTCCAACGACGAGCCGGTCCACGCCCGGGTGCGACAGCAGGGCGGGGTGTCCGTGGCGGTCGGCCGCGCCTCATCGCATGCCGAGTACGGGGTGCCGACCTGCGCGGACGTCGCCTGGTTCCTCGAGTGGCTGGAGCGCGAGCACGCCGCGGCCGTCCCCTGCGCCGCGCAGCCCGCCGAGGCGGGGCGCAAGGCCTGACCGCCGGGCCCGGCGCGGTCGGGTGGCATCTGATATAGTGCCGCGTCGATTCTCGTGGGCCCGCCGATGGGAGTCCCCCCATGACGATTTCCGATCGCACCTACTACACTCTCAAGCGCCTGCACTCGCTTACGGGCGTGGTGCCGATCGGCCTGTTCCTGCTCGAGCACTTCTTCACCAACTCGCTGGCGGTGCACGGAGCGGCCGCGTACAACCGCGCCTCCGAGGATCTCGCGAGCCTCCCCTACGTCCAGCTGCTGGAGATCTTCGGTATCGGCGTGCCGATCCTATTCCACATGGTGCTCGGCATCGTCATCGCCACCACCGGACAGGCCAACGCCGGCCGCCACGGCTACGCGCGCAACTGGATGTACCTGCTCCAGCGGGTGAGCGGCCTGGTGCTCGTCGCGTACATCATCTATCACGTGTGGAGCACGCGCCTTTCGGCCGAGGTGTTGCGCGGCGACACCGACCTCTTCGGACTGATGGCGAACCAGCTGCAACATCCCGCGGTCTTCGCCTTCTACGTGCTGGGGGTGCTCGCGGCCTCCTACCACTTCGGCAACGGTCTGTTCGGCTTCGCGATCCACTGGGGCATCGCCACCGGGGCCACGGCGCAGCGGCGGGCGGCGCGGCTCGGCCTCGCGGTGTTCCTGGTCCTGTCGCTGGTCGGGATCAACTCGCTGCTCTCGTTCGTCGGCCGGCCGCTGCGGCTGTTCGAGCGCGCCCCCGAGACGACCGCCGCGGTCGCGGGGAGCCGGCCCTGATGGCGGGCCCGCGCATCGCGGTCGTCGGCGGGGGGCTCGCCGGGCTGATGGCCACCATCCGCATCGCGGAGTCCGGCGTGCCGGTGGACCTGTTCTCGATCGTTCCGGTCAAGCGATCCCACTCGGTGTGCGCCCAGGGCGGCATCAACGGCGCGGTGAACGTCAAGGGCGAAAACGACTCGCCGGAGATCCACTTCATGGACACCGTGCGAGGCGGGGATTTCCTCGCCCACCAGCCGCTCGCGCGGGGCATGTGCTACGCGGCGCCGGGCATCATCTACCTGCTCGACCGCATGGGCGTGATGTTCAACCGCACCGCCGAGGGCTTCCTCGACTTCCGGCGCTTCGGCGGCACGCTCTACAACCGCACCGCGTTCGCCGGAGCCACCACCGGCCAGCAGATGCTCTACGCGCTCGACGAGCAGGTGCGGCGGCACGAGGCCGCGGGGCTCGTCACCAAGCACGAGGGACACGAGTTCCTCGGGCTGGTGCGCGAGGACGGCGGGCGCTGCGCGGGGCTGGTGGCGCTCGACCTGCGCTCGATGAAGCCGCGCGCGTACCGCGCCGACGCGGTGATGCTGGCCACCGGCGGCCCGGGGTTGATCTACGGCCGCTCGACCAACTCGATCATCAACTCCGGCTCCGCCGCCGCCGCCGCCTACCGCGAAGGCGTGTGGTACGCGAACGGCGAGTTCATCCAGGTCCACCCCACCGCCATTCCGGGCCAGGACAAGCTGCGGCTCATGAGCGAGTCGGCGCGCGGCGAGGGCGGCCGCGTGTGGGTGCCGAAGACGAAGGGTGACTCCCGGGCGCCGGCCCACATTCCCGAGTCGGAGCGCTGGTACTTCCTCGAGGAAAAATACCCGCACTACGGCAACCTCGTGCCGCGCGACGTGGCGAGCCGCGAGATTCACCACGTCTGCGTGGACTTGGGGTTGGGTCTCGACGGCCAGATGATGGTCTACCTCGACCTCAGCCACCTGCCGCGCGAGATGCTCGATCGCAAGCTCGGCGGGATCATGGAGATCTACGAGAAATTCGTCGGCGACGACCCGCGCGTGGTGCCGATGAAGATCCTCCCCGCCGTGCACTACTCGATGGGCGGCCTGTGGGTGGACTACGAACGCACCGCGGACGGTTTCGTCGACCTGGCGAGCGCCAAGAACCAGATGACGAACGTGCCCGGCCTCTATGCGATCGGCGAGTGCGACTACCAGTACCACGGGGCCAATCGACTCGGCGCCAACTCGCTCCTCTCCTGCATCTACGCCGGCCAGATCGGGGGGCCGGCGGCGGTCGCCTGGGCGGGCCAGCGGAAGGCGCTGGCGGCGGAGATGCCCGCCGGCCCGTTCGAGTCGGCGGAGCAGCGTTGGACCGACCACTTCGCCCGGCTCGCCCGCCGCGACGGCCCGGAAAACCCCTACGCGCTGCACGAGGAGTTGGGCCAGTGGATGCTCGACAACGTCACCATCGTGCGGGAGAACGCCAAGCTGGCGGCCACCGACGCCAAGATCCAGGAGCTCGCCGAACGGCTCGAGCGCGCGAGCGTGCTCGACCGGGGCACGTGGGCCAACGCGCCGCTGTCGTTCATGAACCAGCTCGAGAGCATGCTGGTATTGGCGCGGGTGGTCACCCTCGGCGCGCTGCGCCGCGACGAGAGCCGCGGCGCGCACTACAAGCCCGAGTTCCCCCGGCGCGACGACGCCCAGTGGCTCAAGACCACGGTCGCGATCGCCGGCCCCGACGGGCCGACGTTTCGCTACGATCCGGTGGACATCTCGCTGGCGAAGCCGGTCGAGCGGAAGTACGACTGAGGAGTCCTCCCATGCCCCGGGCCACCATCGAGCTCAAGATCAGGCGCCAGGACGCCCCCTCGGCCCCGCCGCGGTGGGAGGAGTTCTCCCTGCCCTACCGGCCCAATATGAACGTGATCTCCTGCCTGATGGAGATCCGCAAGCGCCCGGTGACCAAGCAGGGGACGACGACCACGCCCCCGGCCTGGGAGGCCTCGTGCCTCGAGGAGGTCTGCGGCTCCTGCACGATGCGCGTGAACGGCGCGCCGCGCCAGTCCTGCGCCACCCTCATCGACCGGCTGCCGCCGGGGACCGTGACCCTCGAGCCGCTGACCAAGTTCCAGGTGGTGCGCGACCTGATCGTGGACCGTTCGCCGATGCTGGAGGCGCTGATCCAGGTCAAGGGATGGATCCCCATCGATGGCACCTACGACCTCGGCCCCGGCCCGCGCATCGCCGAGAGCGAGCGCGCGACCGCCTACGCGTTCTCGCGCTGCATGACCTGCGGCTGCTGCATGGAGGTCTGCCCGCAGTACAACGAGCGCTCGGAGTTCATCGGCCCGGCGCCGCTCGCCCAGGTGCGGCTCTTCAACGCGCATCCCACCGGGCGGATGAACGCGGCGGAGCGGCTGCAGACCATCATGGGCCGCGGCGGCCTCGCCGATTGCGGCAACGCGCAGAACTGCGTCCAGGTCTGCCCCAAGGAGATCCCCCTCACCGAGGCGTTCGGCGAACTCGGGCGCCAGACCACCCTGCTCTGGCTCAAGAACCTGCTGGGCAAATAGGTCGCGGCCGATGAGCGGGTTCGGCGACGACCGTCATTCGGGCGCGAGCGATGTCGCCCGTGCGTTCCTGGTCGAGCTCGAGCGCTGGGCGGCGACCGACACCTCGAGCGCGCCGCCCGAATTGCGCGCGCGGCTCAAGGCGTGGCTGCGCGCCGCGCAGGCCGCGCAGCCGAGCATGGCCCTCGTCCACCAGTTGGCGGCGCGCGCGCTCGAGGTGGCCGACACCGGGCTCAGGCGCGGCGACGCCCCCGCCGACCTGCGCGCTCACCTCGCCCTCTCCTGCGCCGCCGAGCGCGAGGACCTCGCGGCCTCGCGGGCCGCCGTCGCGCGCCAGGCCGTGGCCCTGCTCGACCAGAGCGAGTCATGGATCGGAACGCTGTCGAGCAGCACCACGGTGCGCGACGCGCTGCTCGCCGCGCACGCCGCCGGCCGCGGCCCGCGGGCGCTCGTGGCCGAGGGGCGGCCCGGGATGCACGGGCGCGCGCTCGCGGCGGCGCTCGCGGCGGCCGACATTCCGGTGTGGCTGGTGGTGGACGCCGCCCTGCCGCTGGTGCTCTCGCAGGCGCAGCAGGTGTGGATCGGCGCGGACGCGGTGACCGAGCTGGGGGTGCTCAACGCCGTCGGCTCCTACGCCGTGGCGCTCGCGGCGCGCGAGCACTCGGTGCCGCTCTACGCGCTCGCCGGGCGGCGCAAGTTCCTGCCCGCGGTGAGCGGTGCGTTGAAGATCGTGGAGGGGCCGCCCGGGGAGGTGTGGGAGACCCCCGCGCCCGGGGTGCGACCGCGCAACGTCCCCTTCGAGATGGTGCCACTCGCCCTGCTGCGCGGGATCGTGCTCGAGAACGAGGTCATCGGCGCGACCGAGGCCGCCACCCTCGCGCGCGAGCGGCCGCTGCCGGAGGAGCTGGCGGGCGAGTAGCGGACCCCACGACCACTCCCTTCGCCGGCCCGGATGTATGGGTTCACGCGCCGCATCGGCGCGACGAGCCGGCGGATGGATCCGCGATTCGCCGAGCCCCCCGAGGCCCGGGGAGTGGACCGGTCGGAGCACCGCGGCGAATCATGTGTACGCGCAGGGACATCTTCACGGTCCCCACCCCGCGGGCGTCGGGGCGGCGGCGCATCCATCGCGAGGGCCCGCTCCGCGGCCGGGTACGGTAACGCAAGCGTCGGATCAAGCTGGGATTGCAGATTGCCCTCGCGACCTCCGTCGGGCCACCACGCGCGGCCCTGATCCCACGAACGAAGTCCAACCGCGGTTGGCACGCGGCGTGCCTCCATGTGCAGCGAGCCTTCCCGTCCACCCCATCGCCGGAGTGACCCCGCATGACGATCACGAGCGCCGATGTAGGGCAGGGGTTGGCACGCGCGCGTCCGGCGAGGGCCTCGGCCGGTCCCGTCGGGCGGCGCCACCCCACCCCCCCGGCGCCGGTGACCGTGATCGTCCCCGCCTACAACGAGTCCGCGTCCATCGCCGACACGATTCGAAGTCTCCGCGCGCAGACCATGGTGCCGGCCGAGATCATCGTGGTCGACGACTGCTCGACCGACGGCACCGGCGACGTGGCCCGCGCCCTGGGCGTCACCGTGGTCCGTCCGCCGCGAAACACGGGGTCCAAGGCGGGAGCCCAGTCCTTCGCGCTGACCCGGGTCCGCACCGGATTCACGGTCGCGATCGACGCCGACACGGCGCTCGCGCCCGACGCCATCGAGCGGTTGGCGCGCGCGTTCGACGACCCCCGCGTGGCCGCCGCGTCCGGCACCGTGCTTCCGCGCCACGTGAACACGATCTGGGAGCGCGGCCGCTACATCGAGTACCTCTTCGCCTTCTTCTTCTACAAGCGCGTCCAGGATCAGTACGGCGCCCCGCTCATCAGCTCGGGGTGCTTCTCCATGTACCGCAGCCAGGCGCTGCGTGACGCGGGTGGGTGGTCGAATCGCACGTTGGCCGAGGACATGGATCTGACCTGGACCCTCTACGAGCGCGGGCACTCGGTGCGGTTCGTCGACGATGCGGTGTGCTACCCCCTCGAGCCGCACGACTATCGATTCATGAGCTGCCAGCTCCGGCGCTGGTCCCACGGGTTCGTGCAGAACGTCCGGACGCACTGGCGACTGCTGCTGGACGTGCCCTTCCTGCGCCAGGCCGTGGCGGTCGCGTGCTGGGACGCCGTGTTCGCCTCGCTGGTCTACCTGCTGCTCCTGCCCCTGGTCGCGGTCGTGCTGCAGAATCCGTGGCTGCTGTTGGGATACGTCATCGACTTGCCGGCGGTGGCGGTGCCCGTCCTGGCCGCCGCCGCGCCGCGGAGGGAGATCGGACGGGCGCTGGCGAGCCTGCCGGCGTTCTTCGTGCTGCGCACGGTGAACGCCGTGTTCTTCCTGGGCGCCGTGTGGGGTGAATGGGTGCGTGGCCGATCGCTGCGCGTCTACGAGAAGGGACACTAGATGACCGTCGGCATTCCGGGCAGCGGCATCGGAGGGCTGTTCTACCTGGCGGGAGCGTTGTGGCTTCCGGTTCGCGGTCTGTTCCGCCGGCTCCGCGGGGAACCGGTGGCCTGGCCGCAGGCGTTCGGGCAGGCCGCCCTGGCCGTGGGAATCCTGGCGGGGCTGTGGCTCACCGGGGCGCTGCTGGGGCTGCTGGTCGGGCCGTCGCTGGAGCCGGCTGCGGCCGGCGGCACCGGCATCGGTGCGGCGCTGGCTCGCCATGCGAACGCGCTGCGACTCGCCTCGCTGCTCGCGGGCTTCGGCACGCTCGGCGCGGTGCTCGCCGCGGTCCAGATCGCGCGCCTGGTCGTGCGCCGGCCCGTCCCCGCGGCGCGCGGCGCGCGCCGATGAAGTGCCGCGCCGGCTGCGCGTTGCTGGCCGCCGCGCTGTGGCTCTCCCCCGCGCCCAGCGCGGCCGACGGGCCGGCACCCTCGACGGTGCTGGTGCGGGCCGACTCCGCGTGGGCCATGGAGGACTGGAGGGTGGCGCGCGAGCTCTATTCCGCCGCGCTCGCCGAAGATCCCGGGCAGTCGCGCGCCGTGTTCCGTCTGGCGCGGCTGACCGATGACCGGATGCGGGCATTGGGGCTCTACCGCCGCTACGTCGCGCTCGAGCCGGACGATCCGTGGGGTTACATGGCCGCCGGAGACGTGCTGTCGCAACTGGGGCGCACGGGCGAGGCACTCATGGAGTACGCGCGCGCCGCGCAACTC
Source organism: Candidatus Eisenbacteria bacterium RBG_16_71_46 (assembly GCA_001780165.1). GTDB lineage: Bacteria > Eisenbacteria > RBG-16-71-46 > RBG-16-71-46 > RBG-16-71-46 > RBG-16-71-46. The sequence continues at coordinate 19,283 of MFFQ01000077.1, forward strand.
GCACCCGGCGAGCGCGACGTGGTGGTCGGGCGGGCGCGGGTGATGGACCGGGCCGGTCGCCGCGACGAGGCCGCCGAGATCCGCCGGCATTGGCTCACCGTCCACCCCGACGACACCGCGGTCTGGGGCGACCTGGGGCGTGCCTGGCTCAAGGCGGGACGGCCGCGGCGCGCGGCGCGCGCGCTCGAGCACGCCCTGGCCGCAGGCCCCGATCCGGGCGCCGCGCACCGGCTGCGGCTC
>MFFQ01000077.1:19537-27262 GCA_001780165.1 Candidatus Eisenbacteria bacterium RBG_16_71_46
GCCCCGCGGTCGAGCCGCTGGCCACGGTCAGCCGGGACTCCGACGGCAACCACTCTCATGCGGCCGGGTTCACGGCCGACGTCGCCGTGGGCGACGGCGCGCGGCTCGGCGCGCGGGTGCTGCGGACGAACGTGGAGGGCGGCGGCGCGCGGGGCGCCGTGGACGAAGCCAGCCTGCGATTCGCGTTGCGGCCTCGTGCCGCGTGGCGGATCGAGGGTGCAACCGGCGTCGCGCGATTCGGCCTCCGTGCAGTCGCTCCCGTGGCGAATCGATGGTGCGGCGAATTGCGGGCCCGCTGGCGCGATGCCGGAGGAAGCCCGAGGTTCGAGGCGCGCGTCGAGCGGGTAACGCTGGCGTCGAACCCGCAGCTCCTGTCCGGACTCGCGTTGCGCAACGAGGGGCGGCTCGCGCTCGAACTGCCCGTGCGCGCGTTTCGGCTGCGCGGCGGGCTCCGTGGCGCGATGATCGAAGCGGGAGATCGGCGCAACTGGCGCGGCACGGCCGACGGCGCAGTCGCACTGGCGCTTTCTCCCAACGTGGCGCCGTGGATCCGGTATCACCATTCGGGTTACCGCGATCCGACGGACGCCGGCTACTTCGCCCCGCGCCGCGCACAGAGCGTGGAGGTGGGCTCGTCGTTCGAACTCGGCGAGGGTTCCCCGTGGTCCCTGTCGCTGGACGCGGGCGGAGGCCTCCAGCGGATCGCGACGCACGACGGTGTTGCCGGCTCCTGGAAGCCGGCGCTGGAATTCTACGGCTACCTCGGTCGGGCCCTGGGCCCGGGGCGCGAGCTGCGGCTGGAAGCGGAAGCCGAGAACTCGATCGCGGTCACGACCTCGGCGACGACCAGCGGGAGCTGGAGCTACGGTTCGCTGAGCCTCGCCCTGCGCTGGGCACTGCGCTAGGCCGATCGGCGCCTCCGCGCACGGACCCTGTCCGGCGCGTCCCGTCGGAGCTTGCACCCTCGATTCGTCGGCAGGGCCCTCGTTTCCGCCCGGGTCGGAGGCCGGACATCGGGTTCGGGGCAGCCGTCATCACTGCCGCCTGTGTCGCGATTAAGTATTTGTACATTAATGCGTTAGGGCTTGAATTTAACCATTCGCTCGAACGAATGGAGCCGCCCCCCGAGGCACGGGCCCGGCGCTGGCAGGTGAGACCGCCGCGAGATCCGGAGCATCCAAAGCGATGGGCTCGGGGGTCGCCGCCGAGCCAAGAAGTCCTGCAAGGGCGCCCCGAGCGGCGTCTCCCGAAGTGCCGCGTGAGAGGAGGGCGGTGCCTACTGTCGCACACGATCGTGGTGATGCGCGTGGGACCCGCTCTGCACGCGAGCCGTTGGCCATCCTCAAGGGGCCACAGCCGTCTGGAGCAATGACTCCGCGGCGAGTCCCCAACCCCCCTGCACAAGAGGCCGGAGAGCTTCTACAGGGGGGTGTTTTCTTGCCCCGCGTGATCAGGCCGGTTTCGAGGGCCCCACGCCGGGGGCGGGTGGCGCTCCGCCGCGCGTGACCGCGAAGACGGCAACGGTCCAGGTCGGGAACAGATCCACGAACGGGATCAGCTCGGCCACCAGCGTGGGCAGGAACGCGACATGCCAGCCGAGGAGAATGACCATCGTGGCCGCGACGGCCACGTCGAGCGCATCGTTCACCCACGAGAAGCCCCCGGCCACGAACACCGGCATGAGGCCGATCTGCAGGACGTCCGCCGCGACCGCGATCCAGCGCGCGAGGCGGATGCGTTGTCTCGTCCGGGGTGGCATTGGCCGCAGGATACTCCACGGCCGCCCGGCTGGCCGAGCGATCCACCGCTGCGGTAGCCTCGCGGCGCCCGGAGTGCGCCAGAAACCCCTGACACGCCCACACCGATGGAAGGACGGCAGCGACCGATGAGCCACGAGATCGCCGACTTCGAAACGGACGTCACCGAGCGCAGCCGCAGCCTGCCGGTGTTGGTCGACTTCTGGGCCGAGTGGTGCGGTCCCTGCCGCCTGCTCGGACCGGTTCTCGAACGGCTGGCCGAAGAGAGTGCGGGCCGCTGGGCGCTCGCCAAGGTGGATACCGAACGCCACCCCGAACTCGCCCAGCGATACGGCATCATGAGCATCCCCAACGTGAAGCTGTTCGTCGACGGCGAGGTCGCCGACGAGTTCGTCGGCGCGCTGCCCGAGCCGGAGGTGCGGCGGTGGCTGGAGCGGGCGCTGCCGTCGCCGCACGCGGAGGCCCTGGCCGAGGCGCGCGCGATGCTCGCCCGGGGCGAGTACTCCCCCGCGGCCGAACGCCTGCGGGCGGTGCTCGCCGCGGAGCCCCGCAACGCCGGGGCGCGCGTCGCGCTGGGTGAGGCGCTGCTCCACCTCGCGCCGGAGACGGTGGCCGAGACCGTGAGCGCCGTGCTCGACGATCCGCAGGTCGGCGAGAAGGCCGAGGCGCTGGAAACACTGGCGCGCGTCGTCGGCCTGGCGGGACGACCGTCCGAGCTGCCCGAGCACGGGGCGCGGGCACGGATGACCGCGGCCGCGCAGTCGATTCACAGCGGCGACTACGGCCCGGCGCTGGAGGCGCTGGTGGACGTGCTCGGGCAGGACCGGGAGTATGCCGGCGGGATCGCGCGCGAGGCCGGCCGGGCCATCTTCGTGCTGCTCGGAATGCATCATCCGATCGCCGAGCGCCATCACCGCGCCTTCGCAGGCGCGCTTCACGCCTAGAGCAGCTCTCGCAATCGCGCGTACCCGGCCCGGCTCACCGGAAGCGTCTTGCCGTCCGCGAGAATCGCGACGCGGCTGTCCTTGGCGTAGACCTCGAGCCGCGCGAGCCGCTCCACGTTGAGCACGTGGGAGCGGTGAACGCGGACGAATCGCGCCGGGTCGAGCCCGGCGCCGACTTCGGCGAGCGTCTGGGCCTTGAGAAAGGTCTCGCCCCCGGTGTGGATCGCCACGTAGTCGTCCTGGGCCTCGATCCGGTCCACGCGGTCCACCGGGATGACGTGGACGTGGGCGCCGTCCTTCACGATCAGGCGCTCGAGGAACTGTCCGGGCCGGCGCGCCGAGGCCATGAGCGCCGCGGGTGAAGGCGGCGGGCCTCCCGCGGCACCGGCGATGCGCGACCGCGCCTGGGCCAGCGCCTCGGCCAGCCGCTCGCGACCGACCGGCTTGAGCACGTAGTCCACGGCGTGGACCTCGAAGGCGCGCAACGCATACTCGTCGTAGGCGGTCACGAACACCACCGCCGGGCGCCGCTCGAGCAGGTCGAGGACCTCGAAGCCGTCGAGCTTCGGCATCTGCACGTCGAGCAGCACCAGGTCGGGATCGAGCTCGCCGATGCGCTTCACCGCCTCGAACCCGTTGGCGCACTCGGCCACCACCTCGAGGTCGCCGTGCTCGACGAGGTATTCCCCGAGCAGCGCCCGCGCCGGGGCCTCGTCGTCCACGATCACCACCCGCATCGTCCGGCGATCAGCGGCCATCGCCCCCTCCGGCGCCGTCCTCGACCGCGGGCAGGGTGAGCATGACCCGGAAGCGCTCCGGCTCGCGCACCACGTCCATGCGCGTGGCCCGCGGATCGAGCGCCTCGAGCCGCCGGCGCACGTTCTCCAGGCCGAGTCCGTGGCCGCGGCGCGGCGGCGCCTCGGGATCGCGCGGGTTCTCGATCGCGACCTCGAGCGCCGTCCCGCGCCGGCAGGCCGTGATCCACACGGTGCCGCCTTCGACGCGGTCGGCCACCCCGTGCTTCACCGCGTTCTCGATCAGCGGCTGGATCAGGAGCGGCGGCACCTGGCAGCGGGCCGCCGCGTCTTCGACCTGCCGCTCCACTTGCAGGCGGGAGCCGAAGCGCACCTGCTCGATCGACAGGTAGTGCTCGGCCAGCGCCAGTTCCTCCGACAGCGCCACCCGCCCGCGCGCGCCGAGGCTCAGGCTCGAGCGCAGGAAGTCCCCGAGCAGCTGGCACATGCGGCGCGCAGCCTCCGGGTCGGCACCGGTGAGGGCGCTGATCGAATTGAGGCTGTTGAACAGGAAGTGGGGATTGAGCTGCGCGCGCAGCGCCCGCAGCTCCGCCTCGCGTGCCGTGACCTCCGATTCCAGGAGCCGTCGCTCGGCGGCGCGCGCGACCTCGATGGTCAGCACGACGTAGTGGATCGCGAGCGATTGCCCGTACAGCACCATGCCCGCCGGGAACAGCACCGCCAGGTCGCGCAGGATGCCGGCGCGGTCGGGCCCGACACCTGCGACCCTCGAGAGCACGACGGCCCACAGCGCGCCGAGGACGACCCACACCGCTCCGGCCTGGACTGCCGCGCCGACGAGGCCCGCGGCCAGCCGCGCGGGGGGCGTGGTCGCGAGCGGAAGGGAGCGGCACACCCACCACGCGGAGAGCGAGACGAAGGCGTAGACCAGGGTGAGCGGGCCCACGAACGCCAGCGCATGGGCCAGCGGCCGCGGCTGGAGCAGCACCAGCAGGGCCGCCAGAAGCACGCCGACGCCGAGCCACACCGCCAGGTACAGCGCGAGGCGCAGCCGATCGCGGAGCAGGGGGTGCATGACCTAGTTCTTCACCTCGACGCCGCCCATCACCACCAGGCCCCGCAGGATGAGGTGCCCGCGCGCCTCACCCGCCGGCGGCTTCGACAGATCCTCCACGCCGGCCATGATCGGGATCGCCTCGCACGACACCCGCCAGTTTTCCGGCACGCGCAGGTCGACGCCGCCCCAGACCACGAGCAGCTCGATGACCGCGGTGCCGTCGGCGAGGCCGGCGCTGCGCAGGTCGATGTCATGACCACCCATGATGGCGATGACCTGACCGCCGCGGAAATCCGCGGAGGTCACCTTGCGGTCGGCGCCGGACCAGAGGGCGAAGGCGTTGAGCGTGGAGCTCGGGTCCGTGCCCGGGCGGACCCACACCCGGCGTCCCAACCCTCCGCCGAGCAGCGACGCCCCGAGCACGATGAGCGCGATGGGCCACAGGTCCCACACGCTTTGACGCAGGTACCCGAACTCGTTCAGCAGCATCCAGGTTCCGGCCACGGTCAGCAGGGCGCCGACCACCACCCGCCGCCCGCAGCAGAAGCCGATCAGACGCATCAGTCCCCAGGCGACGAGCAGCGCCGGCCACCACCGCAGGATCTGGCCGGCGTTCGCGAGCCCGAGATTGTCGAGCGTAAACAGCACGCCGATGGCGATCACGACCACGCCGAACGCGACCCGCGCGCCGATCTCGAAGCGAGGCTCAGGCATGGCGGACCTCGCGACGAATCGCGACCCCGCGCAGCAGGCTCCGCACCAGCGCGCCCGCGAGCACGCAGGCCAGCAGGGCCGGGGGCAGCAGCGGCGCGCCGTGTCGGAGCAGCGCCAGCGCGGCCCGTCCCAGCGCGCGCAGCATGACCAGCGGCGGCGCCTGGACGTTGGAGGACGCGAGGATCAGCACCAGTCCAGCCGCCGCCAGCCATACCAGGGCGGTCGCCAGCACCGCCACCGCCGCGAGCCAGGCCATCCGCTCGCGCTCCGCGACCGGACTAGACATGGCTCGCCTCCGCGCAGCAGGCGCACCGACAGCGCTCGTGCCGCAGGGCGCGCACCACGATCCCCACCCCCAGCGCCACCAGGAGCAGCGGCCAGGAATTGCCGAAGGTCAGTCCCAGCCAGCCGAAGCCGCACGCCAGGAGCCAGCCGCCCGCCAGCATCCAGGTCAGCCCGGCCCCGACGCGCCCCTCCGCGAACCGCGCGACGCCGAGCGCGATCAGGATCGCGGGCCAGAGCCGGGTCGCCGGCGGAACCGCGAGGACCCCGAGCCGCTCCAGGAGCATCAGCGCACCGAGGGCGATCAGAAACGTCCCCCAGACCATCGACTTCGTCACCCGACTTCCAGTCTCGCCGTCCATCGTGCTCCTCCCTTCCGTCCTCGCTTCGGGTTTCACGGAGCAGGTTACGGCCCGACCGCCTTGATGGCGCGCGGTTTCCGGCGAACGGCGGCCATCCGCCGGTGAACGGCGGTCCCGGGCGGCCGAATGTGGAGCCGACCGCGCAACGCGCCTCGAGGCTCCGTTTGAAGTCGCCCGTGGGCAGGGCGTCGCGGTCGCGCGACGAGCGCAGTCGTGGCCCCTGGCCACGTCGGAGCGGGGAGCCGACCGCGCAACGCCGCCCGCGGGCGTCTTCGAGCGGAGCCTACCCCTTGACGACCAGGAAGGGCTTGAGCCGCGCCACCGGTCGGGCCAGGTCCGCGCCCTGGACCACCCGCACCACGTCCGCCACGTCCTTGTAGGCCTCGCTCGTCTCCTCGCGCAGCGTGTCGCGTCCTTCGTAGCGCACCACCACGCCCAGCTCGCGCAGCTCCTGCACCAGGTCGCGCCCGCGCGTATCGCGCACCGCCTGCGTGCGGCTCATCTGGCGGCCCGCCCCGTGGCAGGTCGAGCCGAAGGCGTATCGCATCGCGCCCTGGCTGCCGATCAGCACGTAGCTGTAACGCCCCATGTCGCCCGGAACCAGCACCGGCTGCCCCACCGCGCGGTAGGCTGCGGGGACGTCGGGGTGGCCCGCCGGGAACGCGCGCGTGGCGCCCTTGCGATGCACCAGGCAGCGCACCCGGCCGGCCGAGGTCTCGTGATGCTCGAACTTGGCGATGTTGTGCGCAACGTCGTAGACCAGCGAGAGCCCGAGGTCGGCGGGCCCGCGGCCCAGCGTCTCGCTGAAGGCGCGCCGCACGCCGTCGGCGATGCACTGGCGGTTGGCCCAGGCGAAGTTCGCGGCGGCGCGCATGGCGCCGACGTACGCCTGGGCCTCGGGCGAGGCGAGCGGCGCGCAGGCGAGCTGGCGGTCGGGCAGCACGATGCCCCAGCCGGCGAGCTTGCGCGAGACGTCCCGGACGTGGTCGGTGCACACCTGGTGCCCGAGCCCGCGCGAGCCGCAGTGGATCATCACCGTCACCTCGCCACGCGCGATGCCGAGCGCGGCGGCGGCCCGCTCGTCGTAAACCTGCTCCACCTCCTGCACCTCGAGGAAGTGATTGCCCGAGCCGAGCGTGCCGAGCTGGCCCCGGCCCCGCTGGTGGGCGGCCTGGCTCACCGCGTCCGGGTCGGCGCCTTCGAGCACGCCGCCCTCCTCGCAGTGCTCGAGGTCGCCGGCGGTTCCGAACCCGCGCTGCACCGCCCATCCCGCGCCGTCGCGCAGCACCCGTTCCAGCTCGCGGGGGGCGACGCGTACCGCGCCCGAGGAGCCCACGCCGCACGGCACGTTGCGGAAGAGGGCGTCGGCGAGGCGCTCGACCAGCGGCGCGAGCTCGGCGCGCGTGAGGCGGCTGCGCAGCAGCCGCACCCCGCAGCCGATGTCGTAGCCCACCGCGCCCGGCGAGATGACCCCCTCCTCCGGATCGGTGGCGACCACGCCCCCCACCGGCAAGCCGTAGCCCCAATGCGCGTCCGGCATGGCGATCGAGGCCTCGAGGATGCCCGGCAGGTGCGCGGCGTTCCTCACCTGCTGCGGCGTGCGGTCGGAGAGCATCTTCTCGAGCAGCGGCCGGTCTGCGAACAGCACTCCCGGCACGCGCATGCCGCCTTCCTTGGGCAGCATCCAGCGAAACTCGTCGAGCTGCACCGCACCGGCATAGGTGATCGGGCACATGGAACCAGGGTGCGCCCGGGCGACGCCGGTTTCAACCAGGGCACGGGCGCGGGGGCCCCGCGGATCCCGCCTCCCGATTCGCGCGGCGGCGGCGATTGGCCGAGGCGCGGCGCTGGGGC
>MFFQ01000078.1:0-13898 GCA_001780165.1 Candidatus Eisenbacteria bacterium RBG_16_71_46
CCCGGCACGGCGTACGAGGCGCCGACCCCGACGTTCGCGGGAAACGGATAGAAGGTGCCGTCGTAGCTCATGCGCCCCCCGACGTTCTGCGCCGCCAAACCGATCCCGAAGTCCCCCGCGCGCACCTGCACGCCGCCCTCGAGTGTGGCGCCGCTTCCGGCCACGGTGCCGAGGTCTTCGCGCACGTACTGGACGCCGAGCCCGACCGTGGCGAGCGCGCCGATCGGGCGGGCGAGGCGGGCCCCCAGGGCGATGCTCGAGACCGAGAAGCTCCCCGTCGAGGTGTTGAACGCGTCGCGCCCTTCGATGCTGCCCTCTCCGCGGTAGAGGCCGGTGAGCGCCCAGCGCGCGCGCCAGTGGCCAAGGGGTCCGCCGACCGCGGCCCACTCCTGCACGCTCTGGTCCGGCAGGCTCGCGTGCGAGAGCAGCATCTCGGTCTCCCGTTGCCAGCCCAGCGCGGCCACGTTCCACCCCGCAGCCGCCAGCCCGTCGCTGGCGCCGAGTGCCGCGCCGCCCATACCGAGATAGCCGGCGCCCGAGCCCAGCGTGAGGAAGCTCGCGGCGGCGGTCCCCGCCTCGTTGCCGCCCGCGTGGGCGGCCGGAACGCAGACCAGCGCCAAGACCAGCGTGAAGCTCACCCGCTGCGAGATCATTCGGAGCCTCCCTGGGTTCATGGCACGCGCACCAGTCGGACGGCCTGCCGCGCCCCGCCCGCGATCAACCAGGCCCGGTAGACTCCCGGCGCCACCGTGCGGCCCGCGTCGTTGCGGCCGTCCCACACGACCTCGCGCACACCCGGCGCGAGCCCCGCCAGATCGAGGCGCCGCACCTGGTGGCCGCCGGCGTCGAGCACGTCGATGACCGCCGCGGCGGCGCCGGAGAGCGGGACCAGGACCGGAATCCGGACCGGATCGGACAGCCGGCTCGGGTTCGGGTAGCCGACGTCCAGCCGCCAGAGGGCGGACTGCTCGGCGAGGCTCACGGCGAGCGTGGCGCTGCGCGCGCTCTCGTTGCCGTTGTCGTCGGTCGCCGTCACCTGGTACCAGACCGCGTCGCCCGGCGCGCTCAAGCCGGTGTCGAGGTACTCGCTCGCGCCCAGCAGCACCCCGTTCGCCGGGGTGAACGGTCCGCCGGCGTCGTAGGCGCGGTAGACCGTGTACCCCTCCAGATCGGGCTCGGCGTTGGGCGTCCAGCGGACGCGCACGTGCGTCCCCTCGCGCGTCGCGCTGAGTCCGCCCGGCGCGGCCGGCGGCGCGGTGTCGTAGAGCCAGTCCCAGGTCACGAGGTTCGAGAGCGCCGACTGGTTGCCGGCGTCGTCGGTGCTGCGAACGGCGAAGTAGTAGGTCGTGCCGCGCGTGAGGCCGCGCACCGTCACGCGCTGCCGCGTGCCGCTGCGTTCGGGGACCGGCAGGCCCGTGACCAACGTCGCGGCGCTCCAATCGGCGTCGTCGCGAATCGGCGCGAGGGACGCGCGCAGGTCGTAGACCGCGGCGGTGCCGATGGTGCCGTCATCGCCGGGCGCGCTCCACACCAGGGCCACCGTGTCCGCCCCGGCGCCCTGCGCGTGACTGACCAGGGGCGCGAGCAGGAGGATGAAGACCGCGGCGAGCAGCGCGCACCAGCGACGCCACGCCGACGCACGGCGTCGCGACGCACGGCGTCGTGGCGCACGGCGTCGCGGCGCACGCCGCCGCGCGCTCCCGATCACCGTGCCGCTCCGCGCCCATGCGGCCGGGCGACTGAGGCGGTGTGCCAGCCGAGCCAGACGAAGCCCGCGGCGAGGTCGCGGATCGCGGCGGGCGGGATGGTATCGGGCGCGGCGAGGGTGGCGCGCGAGACGAGATTCGAGATTCCCGACCAGTTGGGGACCTCGTCGGCGGTCTTGATCGCGAAGTGGTAGGTGGTGGCGGGCGCGAGGCCGGTGACCGTGACGCTCTGCCGGGTGCCGGGAGCAGCCGGGGCCGGCATCGAGGTCCAGCGCGTGGCGCCGGTGAAGTTGGCGGAGCTGATCGGCGCGGTCGAGTAGCGCAGGTCGAATTGCGCGGCGGTGCCGAGCAGGCTGTCGTCCCCCGGCGTGGTCCACGACAGCGTGATACTGGTGGAGGTGACCTGCGCGCCCGCGGCAGTGGGCAGCGCGAGCAGGGCGGCAAAGGCGAGCAAGACTACGCTTCGGTGCATGGACATCGTCCCTTCCCCGGCGCGCCGGGCGCGCGATCCACGCGCCGGGTTGCCGGCTCTCCGCGAACCATCGAACTCCGAGCGCAGCGTGCGGCGCCGAGGGCGGCTAGGACGTCCTGTCATGACCGCGGGCGCGGGGCGACGATGCCTCGGCCCGCGGCCGGGCGAGCAGGAAGCATGCCCCACGCGTGGTCACGCTCGCGGCCTCCCGCGCACGCGCGGCCGATCGATGAAACGCGCGGAAGGTGAGCGCTTTGGAGCCTCGCCGGCCCGCCGCGGAGGGCTGACAGGCGGGCCCCCGGGCGTTGGAAACTGCAATCCCGCGCGACCCGACTGCAATGCGCCCCCCCCCGCCCCGCGGGCCGCCGGCCGCTCGCGCTCGTCGCCTGGCGTGAAACGCGGCGCGCCGCGCCGGCGCGCGAGGGCGACGCCACGCGGCCCGAGCGGCGCGGGCGGGCGCGCCGCGGGCGTTGACAGGGGCGCGGCCTCGGGCCTATCCTCTCGGCCTCGTCATCGGGCGATGGGGACGCCCGATGTCCGTTCGCCTGTGGCCGCGAGCAGCGCAGCCCGAGCGCCGTCAGGAACGGCTCTCGGGTTTGTTGTAAGTTGCCGGTTTTCAACTAGATGGCGCATCTGCCGGGCCTGGGCCCGGGGCCGCCGACTTCCCCAGTCGGCGTGGGCGCCCGCACCACTCGACACGAGGTCTCGCGGCGGAGATCCGCCGGCCCATGCACACGGTTCCCCTCGAACGTGACGCCGTACTCCGCTGCGCCGTCGAAGTCGGCGCGTCGGATCTGATCGTGACCGTCGGACATCCGGTCATGGTCACGGTCTTCGGCACGCTCCAGCCGCTCGCGGGCTCGCCGGTGGTGAGCGCGGTGGACGCGCGGCGCCTGTCCGAGAGCTTCCTCACGCCCGCGCTGCACGAGCGCTTCCTGCGCGACCTCGAGCTGGACACGCGCTACCACCTGCCCGGCGTGGCCCACTTCCGCGTCAACCTCTTCATTCAGCGCGGGCACTGGGGCGCGGCGGTGCGCATCGTCCCGGTACGGATTCCCTTGCCCGGCGAGCTCGGCCTCGCGCCGCACGTCGTCCATCGCGTGCTGGGCATCACCCGCGGTCTGGTGCTGGTCACCGGCCCCACCGGCGCCGGCAAGTCCACGACCATCGCCTCGCTGCTCGAACAGGTGAACCAGGGCGGCACGCGGCGCCACATCGTCACCGTCGAGGATCCGATCGAGTTCATCTTCGAGGCCAAGAACGCGGTGATCGAGCAGCGCGAGGTGGGCACCGACACCAAGAGCTACGCGCGCGGGCTGCGCGGAGCCCTGCGTCAGCTCCCCCACATCATCTTCGTCGGGGAGATGCGCGACCTGTCGAGCATGGCGATCGCGCTGACCGCCGCCGAGACCGGGAACCTCGTGATCTCGACCATGGCCACCCAGTCCGCGGCGCAGACCGTGACGCGCATCGTCGACTCCTTCCCGGCGCACCAGCAGTCCCAGATCCGGTCGCAGCTCTCGCTGACCTTGCGCGCGGTCATCTCGCAGGTGCTGCTGCGACGCGCCGACGGCAAAGGGCGGGTCGCGGCGCGCGAGATCATGTTCGTGAACCAAGCGGTCCAGAATCTCATCCGCGAGGACAAGATCCACCAGATCACCAACGTCATCGCCACCAGCCTGCGCGAGGACATGTTCACGCTCGACGACTCGCTCGCCGAGCTGGTGGACCGCGGCGTGATCGAGTTCGAGACCGCGCATCCCTACTTCGAGGACATGGACAAACGCGCGCAGCTTCAGAAGCGCCACTACCGGGTGACGGCGATCGCCGGCACGGGCGCGCGGAGGGCTTGAGATGACCCTGTCGTTCAGGTTGTCGACCCGGCGCCTCGGCGAGTTGCTGCTCGACACCGGGCGCGTGACGGCGGATCAGCTGGAGACGGCGCTGCGTACCCGCACCGACAACCGCGAGCGTCTGGGCCAGGCCCTGGTGCGGACCGGGGTCCTGACCGAGAGCGACCTGGTCCAGGCGCTGGGCGAGCAGTTCTCCCTGCCGGTGGCGACACCGGAGGTGCTGTCCGACGCCGACCCCGCGGCGGTGCAGCTCATCCCCGAGCACCTCGCGCGCCAGTCGGCCCTGCTCGCGCTGCGGCGGATCGACAGCACCCTCGAGGTCGCGGTGGGCGATCCCCTGGACGTCATCTCGCTCGACCATCTGCGGGCGCTCACCGGCTGCGCGCTGCGGGTCTGGGTGGCCCGACCGAGCGACGTGCGCGATGCGGTCGCCGAGTTCTACCAGCAGATCCGCGCCACCGAGAAGGTCGGCGAGATCCTCGACAAGATCGACCTGACCGGCGCGCCCGAGGACCTCCAGGAAGTGGACCTCGCCATGCTGCGCCAGCAGGTCGAGGACGCGCCCGTCGTGCGCCTGGTCAATCTCATGCTGGCCGAGGCGATCGACGCGCGCGCCAGCGACATTCACGTCGAGCCCCTGCGCGACCGCCTCGTGGTGCGCTTCCGCATCGACGGCGTGCTTCACGAGATGATGAAACCCCCCAAGAATCTGCAGATGGCGATCGTCTCCCGCATCAAGGTGCTCGCCGACCTCGACATCGCGGTGCGCCTGCTGCCGCAGGATGGGCGGCTCACCATCCACCTGCCCGACCGGGAAGTCGACATCCGGGTCTCCACGCTGCCGACCGCCTTCGGCGAGAAGGTGGTCTTGCGCCTCTTCGACAAGCAGGCGTTCAGCCGACTCATCAGCAACCTCGGGCTCGAGGAGACGACCGTCGCGGCGTTCCAGCGCGCGATCCACCAACCCTACGGGATGATCCTGATCTCGGGGCCCACCGGCAGCGGCAAGACCACGACGCTCTACTCGGCGCTCAACGAGATCCGCAGCGTCCACCGCAACCTGCTGACGGTCGAGGATCCGATCGAATACCACATCGAGGGGGTCAACCAGGTCCACGCCAACCCCAAGGTCGGGCTCACCTTCGCCCGCGCCCTGCGCTCCATCCTGCGCCAGGATCCGGACGTCATCATGGTGGGCGAGATCCGCGACGCCGAGACCGCCGACATCGCGGTCAAGAGCTCGCTGACCGGGCACCTGGTGCTCTCCACGGTCCACGCGAACGACACCGTTTCCACCGTGACCCGGCTCGTGGACATGGGAGTCCCGCGCTACCTCGTGGGCTCGGCGGTGACCCTGGTGATGGCCCAGCGCCTGGTGCGGCGCGTGTGCGAGCGCTGCCGCACGACCTACGTCGCCGATCCCGAGCAACTCGCGGTCCTGGGCGAGGACGCGGCGCTGCTCGAAGGTCGCCCGCTGGCCCACGGCCGCGGCTGCATCGCCTGCAAGCAAACCGGCTTCCTGGGGCGCACCGCGATCTTCGAGGTGCTCGAGATGCAGCGTCCGATCCGACGCATGGTCCTGGACGGACACAACGAAGACCAGATCAAGCAGCTCGCCATGTCCGAGGGACTCCTGACCCTGCGCAAGAGCGGAATCCGAAAGATCCTCGCGGGCGTGACGACGATCGACGAGATCCGGGCGGCCACCCTGGCGGACCAGGTCTGATGCCGAGCTACTACTACCGGGCACGCGACACCAGCGGGCGCCCCCACGAGGGCGTGGAGGTCGCCGCCTCCGAGGAGGAGGTGCTGCGCATCCTCGAGGGCTCCCAGCTCACCCCGGTGTTCATCGAGACGCGGATCCCCGGCGTCGCGCGCACCGCACGCACGGAGATCATGAAGCCGCTGGCCGAGGCCCTGCGCCACATGGGGACCGGCATTCGGCCCGGCAGCGTGGCGCTGTTCGCCCGCCAGCTCTCGACCATGATCGGCGCCGGGCTGCCGCTGGTACGCTCGCTGCGCTCCATCGCCCGCGACCACGGGGACCGCAAGCTCGCCGCGGTGATCGAGCGGGTGGCGGACGACGTGCAGAAGGGCGAGTCGCTGTCCGGCGCCCTCGCTCGCCACGCCGGGGCGTTCGACACGGTCTTCGTGAGCCTGGTGAACACCGGCGAGATCAGCGGCACCCTCGACCGCATCATGGACCAGACCGCCGGATACCTCGAGCGGGCCGAGGGCCTGCGGCTCAAGGTCGAGGCCGCGCTGCGCTACCCGATCTTCGTGCTGACCTTCGCCGGCCTGGTGCTGGTCGCGATGATCGTCAAGATCATTCCGATGTTCGCCACCATCTACGAGCGCTTCCGGGTGCCGCTGCCGGTGCCCACCCAGATCCTGCTCGGGGTGAGCCAGCTCGTCACGCACAACCTGTTGATCTTCACGGTATTAGCCTCGGCGCTCGGGTTCGCCGCCTGGTACTGGGGTCAGACCGAGGGCGGGGCGTTGTGGTTCGACCGGGCGAAGTTCCGCCTGCCGCTCTTTGGACCCCTCATCCGGATGTATGCTATTACCAAGTTCGCCCGCACCCTGGGCATTCTCACCGCGAGCGGGACGCAGATCCTCTACGCGCTGAGGGTGATGCGGCCGGTGCCGGGCAACCGGGTGCTGGAACGCGGGATCGATTTCGTTCGCTCGCGGGTCGAGGAGGGGAGTTCTCTCGCCCGGGCGATGAGCGATGCCGCGGTCTTCCCGGAAATGCTGGTGCAGATGACGGCCACCGGGGAAGAGACCGGCCAGCTCGACAACATGCTCAGCCGCACCGCCGACTTCTACGAGCAGCGCGTGACCGCGGCGGTGGACGGGCTCAGTTCGCTGGTGGAACCGATCGCGATCGTCACCCTCGGCGCGATAGTGGGCGTGATGCTCATCGCCCTCTACCTGCCGATCTTCAACCTCGGCCAGGCCATGCGTTCCGGCCTGCTGGGGCATTGACGGCGGCGCGCCGCACGGACGGCGCTTCGCCGGAGCACCACACCGGATCACCCTTCGGCCCGCATGCGGCGCCGAGATCACCTGGAGAGCCCCAACCCGCAGAGGAGATGCGTGTCATGCGTCGACAGCGAGGCTTCACCCTGATGGAGTTGATGGTCGTCATCGTGATCGTGGCCATCCTGGCCGCCGTCGCGGTGCCGCTCTACGTCAACTACGTCAAGGATGCGCAGCGCACCGAAGCGAAGGGGGCCATCGGGGCGATCATCAGCGCCGAGCAGCTCTTCTTCCAGAACACGACCAGCCCGACCCACACCTACACCACCGATCTCGCGGCACTCAAGACCGCGGGCCTCGACGTCCTGGATGCGGAAGCGAAGTGGACGTTCGTCATCAACACGGCGGACGCCAGCGGCTTCAAGGTCACGGCGACCTCGAAGACCGACGCGGCCATGACCGTGGTGTACAACTACACGCGCGCCGGAGGCGGTACGTTCACGCCTTGAGCCAGCGTTCGGATCGCCACCGCGACCCGTGGACCACAGCGGGCGTTCGGCGGGGGTTCGGACCGGGCGGCTCGGAAACCGGCATTTCTCTGATCGAGGTCGTCGTCGCGACGGTGATCGCGACGCTGGCCGTGCTCGGCCTCGCCTACAGCTTCGGCACGGGCCGCGCGCTGATCGACCGGTTCGCCATCGCCCGGGCGGCGCTGGGCGTCGCCCAGGGGCGCCTCGAGACGCTCGCCGGTACCTCCCTATCCGATACGGCGCTCGCCTTCGGCACGCATGGAACCGCCTTCGTGCTCGACGACCAGGTGCTCGGGCAGGAGCGCTGGATCGTCAGCCTCGACTCCAACCAGATGCGCCGGGTGACCGCGGAGGTCATCTGGGGGCAAGGAAGCCGGATCGACACCATGCGTGTGACGCGACTGTTCTCGGCATTCTGACCGCCATGAAAGCCCGCGACGCGCGCGGTTTCACGCTGATCGAGTTGGCGGTGGTCGGCGTGCTCGCCACTATCGTCATGCTGGGATTGACGGCGTTCTACTTCAACTCCCAGTCCAGCTGGCTCGACGGCTCCACCCAGGCCCTCGCCCAGCGCGACGGGACGCTGCTGGTCGAGCGCATCACGCGCTGGGCGCGGCAGTCCGCCAAGGCCCAGCTCGACGTGTCCGATCCGAGTCACCACAAGCTCCTGCTCTACGATCGCGGCAGCCTGCAGCCGGTCCACGCCTTCTGGCGCAAGGACGGGGACGAGCTGGTGCACGAGGGCCCCAATCCGGCGGTCGATCGGGGAGCGGTCGTCACCAGCCGGGTGGCCCGATTCCAGTTCACGATGATCGACAGCGCGCTCGTCGAGCTGTCGCTGCTGGAGCTGCGCTCCGAGACCGGGCGCCTGATCCCGTTCCGGGCGCGCTTCGCCCTCTACAACCACGAGTGATCGCCATGCGAGAAAAGGACCTTTCCTCTTGGGCCGGACGCCCCGCGGGCGGCTTCGTCCTGGTCGGCGTCGTGATGTTCGTCCTCGCTCTCACGATCCTGGGCCTGACGCTGTTCGGCCTCTCCAGCTTCGAGGCCCAGTTCCTCGGGAACTCGAGGGCCGAAGTGCAGACCTTCTACGACGCCAGCAGCGGGATCGAGTGGGCGAAGCAGATCCTGGTGGTCAAGCAGTCGCTGTCGGCGCTCAAGGACCCGGCGCTCACCCGGCCGGCCAACGTCGTCTACGTGAACGCGTTTCGCGTGGTCAACCCCGCCGACAGCACCGGGCCGCTCAGCTTGTTCCCGCCCGACTCCATCGAGATTCGGGTCGTGGCCGACAACGGCACCGGGGCGCGCGCCATGCTCGGCGCGCGCTTCCTCGCGCAGTCGCTCGACACGTTGTACAAGCACCTGATCTCGTCCTCGTCGACCATCAATGTTCCGGTCAACTTCAACGGCTCCCCGCGCGGCAACCAGACCTTCCTCAACGGATCGACCTGGCAGAACAGCGCCGACATCTCGTGGTGGTCGGTGGCCCGCGGGTTGCACTTCGTGGACAACGTCGGCGGCGTCCCCTATCCCGAAGTCGCCGCGTTCATCAGCGCGCACCCCGCCGAGGCCCAGGCGATCGGCGCCACGTATCACCTGGACCTGGGCGGAAGCGGGCCGCACTACTACACGTCCGCCCCCCAGGGCGCGAACTACACGGTGTGGGATTCCAACGGCGGCCCCAAGATCCGGGTGCGGGGCCTGGCGGTGTGGATGCTGCCGCGCGGCGTGCGCTTCGAGAACTTCGTCCAGCTCGACGGCAGCGTCAACGACACGCTCATCATCGTCGCCGGAGGCGGCACCTTCAATCCCGGCGATCCGCCCACCGGCATCTGGTTCGCCGCGGGCTTCAAGACCGACAATAATGATCCGGTGACCTACCTGGTCTCCGATGCCCGGGTCGCCATCGAGTACGGCGGCGCCAACAACGATGGCGAGAAGTCCAGGAGCACGTCGCTGGCGTATCTCTCGATCTTCGCCAACGGCGTGGTCATCGCCGGCCCCAACGCCGACAGGGGAAACACGCTCACTTTGGCGCACCCCTTCCCCGACCCGGTGGCCGCGCGCCTCTACACCCTCGGGGTGCTGCCCAACATCGCCGCGGGACATGCCGCCCGCTTCCAGGCGATGGCAGGCTCGTGGCGTCAGTTCGACGCGACGGACGAGCCAGACTAGCGCATGAAGGAAAGCATCCGCGCCCGGCCCTGGGCTGGACTCGACCTCGGGGCCTTCAGCGTCAAGCTGCTGGCCGCCCAGCCGGGTGTCGGCGGGATGCGCTACTGGGTCGCGGAATCGCTCCTCCCCCAGCCGGCCGATGGTGCCGACCGGCTGCGCGCGCCGGAGGTCGTCGCCCAGGCGATCGCCGATTGCTTCGCACGGGCCGGGCTCCACCCGCGCTCGTTCCGCGGCACCAGCGTGGGCATCTCCGGTTCCGACGTCATCGTGAAGCAGATCACGATGCCCCTGCTCGACGACGACGAGGTCGGTCCCGCCCTGCGGTTCGAGGCCCGCAAGCACCTCCCGTTCGAGCTGCAGGACCTGATCATCGACTTCCAGGTGCTCGGCCGCTATGCCTCGCAGAAGAAGCTCGAGGTGCTCCTCGCGGCCTGCGGGCAGGAGCACGCCCGACGGGTGTGCGCGCCCCTCGACCTGCTCGGGATCGACGTGGACATTCTCGACGCCGCGCCGCTGGCGCTGATGAACGCCCTGGTCCAGGGGGCGGAGAGCCGGCGCGAGGCCTTTCTGCTGCTCGACATCGGCCACACCTCCTCTCACCTCGCGCTGTACCAGCGTGACGAGCCGTTCTTCTCCCGCCGGCTCGACTTCGGCGGCCTCACGCTCACGCGCGCGATCGCCGAGGGCATCCGGGTGCCGTTCGAGGAGGCCGAGGAGTGGAAGCTCGCGGCGGGATCCGATCAGCCCGGATTCCGCGTCGACTGGGACTCACCGGAGATGCTCGCGGTGCACCACTGCCTGCGGCACGACCTGGTGGAGGAGCTGCGCCGCTCGTTCGCCTTCTACGGCACCCTGGGCCAGATGCCGGACCCGCTCAAGATGTGGATCTCGGGAGGCTCCGCCCGGCTGCCGGGCCTCGCGGCGCGCCTGAGCGAGATCCTCGGATTCCCGGTGCTCCTGTTCAATCCTCTCGAGCGGCTGGGCGTCTCGCCGCGAGCGGGGCAGCTGCCGCCGATCGCCCCCCAGTTCGCCCAGGCCTACGGCCTGGCGCTGAGGACCGCATGAGCACGCTGTTCACGATCAACTTCAGGCGCGAGGCCTATCGGCGTCAGCTCGCGCACGCGAGGCGTCGCGTCCTGATGCTCGGGGGCTGGGTCGCCTACTTCGGAGTAGTCGGGATCGTCCTCGGCCTCTACGCGCTCAACGGCCTGGGACTGGCCGGTCGCGTGCGGCGGATCGAGCGGCAGACCACACAGTTCATGCAAACCAAGGACAAGCACGATCGCTGGGAGGTGGCCCCCGCGGAGCTGGCCACGGTCGAGCGTCTCGTCATCAATCCCGTGCGCTGGCGGGACCGCTTGACGCGCCTCGGCGCGCTGTTGCCGCCGGATGCGCGGATCGTCTCCCTGGCGGCGAACCCGGATGACCGCGCGTCCGCGGAGGAGCGCAACCGGCTGGTGATCGCCGGCGAGCTGCGGCTTTCCGCCAACCAGGAGCGCATGGGCGGCATCATGCAGCTGGTCTCCGCGCTGCGCGCCGACAGCCTGTTCTCCGCCGGCTACGCCAACATCCGCCTGGCCTCGACGCGGATCGTCGAGGGCCCCGGTTCCACGACCCAGTTCGTCATCGAGTGCCAGTGATGGATCCGATCCGGAGCGCTCGACTCCGGCGCCACGCCGCGATCATCGCCGCGGTGGCGATCTTCGCGGTCTTCCTCGCGCTTCAGGCGCTGACCTTCGGCCCGCTCGTGGCACGCTACCGGCTGGCGACGAAGCGCGCGGCCGACCTGGGGCTGGTCGTGGACCCGGCGCGGCTCCCGGCGGCACTGCCGCCGCGCGTGTTTGCGCTCCTCGCCGAGAACGGGATGTCCGCCGCCGAAGCGCAGGAGCGCGGGGAATCGGGCGCGCTCACGGCCGCGCTGCTCGAGGACCTCACCCACATGACCGCGGCGCGCGACATGCAGGTCGTCCTCACCGAGCCCGGCCCCCTGATGCCGCTCGAGGGGGTCGTCCAGGTGCGCGCCCATCTCCGGGTCCGTTGCCGGCACGAGGCGTTCGTCGGGCTGCTCGACGATCTGGCGCGCTCGGGCAGACTGTACGCGATCGATCGATTCACGCTGCAGCCGGCCGCCGGCGGATGGGAGGTAGCCGAGCTGTGGATCAGCCGCGCCCTCCTGAAGCACGGCAAGGAGGCGCCGTGAAGCTCGAGCTCCGCGGCCTGCTGCCCCCGCTGGTGGCCCTGGCGCTGCTCGGGCTCATGGTGCAGCAGACACTCGAGGCCCTGCGCGAGTCCGGCACCTGGGCGCCGCGGCAGGCGGTCGTCGCCTCTCCGGTCGAGAGCGCCTACGCGCGGCTCGACCGGGCGCTCACCACCGCCGCCACACCGCTGCCCGAGGCGGCGCTGCGCGACCCGTTCGTCTACGGCGGGGTCCTCACCCGCCCGCCGGCGCGCCTGCTGCTGCCCCCGCGACGGGGCGCGCAGGAACCCCCCCGGCCCGTGCTCACCGCCATCCTGTTCGACGATGATCCACGGGCGCTGATTCAGTACGAAGGCCACAACTACACGTTGCGCGCGAACGGCTTGTTCGCCGACTACCGCGTGGTGAGCATCACCCGCGATCGGGTCGTGCTGGACCGGGGCGGTCTGTCCCTGGTCCTCAGCCGGCCGACGAAAGGAGATTGAGCGTGAGGTTTCCACTACGCTTCCCCATCATGCTTGCGGTAGCGCTGGCCATGACGGTCGGGCCGCTCGCAGTGCCGCGGTCCGCATCCGGGGCGGCGATCCCCGGCAAGCTGATCACGCTCGACGCGGAGGATGCCTATCTGCCCAGCGTGCTCAAGATCCTCGCCGAGAAGGGCGAGCTCAACATCGTCACCGGCCCCGGGGTGACGGGCGGGCGGATCTCGATTCACATGAAGGAGGTCCCGATCGACCAGGCGGTCAACCTCGTGGTCCGAGCGGCCGGGCTGGCGTACGAGAGGATCGGGAACTCGATCCTCGTCGCCGACGCCCAGTCGCTCAAGATCGAGACCGGGCTCGGCTCCTACGTCGTCGACCTCAAGTACGCCGACGCCGAGGACGTGCGCAACGCGCTCAAGAACCTGTCGGCCGACATCCAGGTGGACAAGGGCGGCAACCGGCTCATCGTGGTCACCAGCCCCCGCATCATCGCCCAGATCGGCGAGGTCGTGGCGCAGCTCGATGTTCCAGCCAAGCAGGTCATGCTCGAGGCGCGGGTGGTCGAGGTCGCCACCGACGACACCAAGAAGCTCGGCATCGACTGGGACCTGCTCAACCGCCAGGGCTTCATCATCGTCGAGGGCACGCCCGCGCCTTCCGCACCTGACGTGCTACCCGACGAACTGCCCTATATCAACTCCACCCCGGGCACCAAGAATGTCTACAAGTTGCGCGACGTCAGCCGTCAGGCCAAGGCCTTCCAGGTGGCCCTCGATCTGCTCATTCGCGAGGGAAATGCGCGGGTGCTGGCGAACCCCAAGATCGCGACCCTCAACGGTCACGAGGCCAGCATGCTGATTGGATCGCGCATCCCGTTCGTCGTGACCGGCACGGTGTTCGCGGGCGGCGGCGCGGCGCCCGTGCAGCAGATCCAGCAGGAGGAGGTGGGCGTCAAGCTGCGCATCACCCCGCTCATCAACGCCGACGGATACATCACCACCATCATCAACCCCGAAGTGAGCTCGGTCACGGCGTTCAAGGGCGAGAACAACGACCTGCCGGTGATCGCCACGCGCCAGGCGAGCACGACCGTGCGACTCAAGGACGGAAACTCGGTCATCATCGGCGGGCTGCTGAGCGAGGAGAAGACCACGACCATCACCAAGGTGCCGCTCCTCGGCTCGATCCCCGGGCTCGGATACCTGTTCCAGCACCAGAGCCTGGTGACGAGCAAGAAGGACCTGGTGATCGAGGTGACGCCGCGCATCCTGCCGGATACGCAGTAGGCTGTGTCTGAAAACGTCCGAGGCCTTGCCCTCGGGCGTTTTCAGACACAGCATAGCCGGGAGTGTCCGGGGGCATGGCGACGGGGTCAGGAATAGGCCAGGCTAGCCTGGACTATTCATGAACTGCCAGCCGAGACCGCGAGATGCGCGACAGCCGCAAGGAGTTCCACCGGCCGCGAGGGGCACCCGCGAAGCGGGTCCCGTGTCGCTCACGT
>MFFQ01000078.1:13921-26387 GCA_001780165.1 Candidatus Eisenbacteria bacterium RBG_16_71_46
TGTCCGGGGGCATGGCGACGGGGTCAGGAATAGGCCAGGCTAGAGGCCCGGACCGGCCGTGGCGACGTGCAGCGCGCCAGCGATCCAGCCCAGCCACTGGCCGACCGCGACGGTGAGCGCTAGGGTGACGAGCGCGAGCCCCCCGATCGACAGGGCGGGCACGCTGGCGCGCGAGCGGTAGAGGCGCGCGATCAATAGGGGAACGACCAGCCCCTTCACCAGGACGAACAGCCACCAGTGATGGTGGACGAGGCCGGCGAGCAGCGGATTGCCCTCGCGATTGCCCAGCCAGTGGGTGCCGAGGGCGGTGGCGACGAGATCCAGGCTGTTGGCGGCGACGGCAAGGAAGAGCACGATGCGCATGGATGGAACCACCCGGGTCGCTCGAGGACCGCGTCGTCTCTGGGCCGGGATTGTGCCAGACGAGGGCCCCGGCCACAATGGGCGGAGCAGCCGTTGATCGTCTCCCAACACGTCCTGCCTGTCTTCCTCGGCCTGCTCGGACTCGTCCTGGGAAGCGCGGTCAGCGCCCTCGCCTACCGTCTCCCACTCGGCATCTCCTGGATCCGCGGGCGCTCCGCCTGCCCGTCGTGCGGCACGCAGCTCACCGCGCGAGACCTCGTCCCGCTGGTCTCCTTCGCCCTCGCGCGTGGCCGCTGCCGCCATTGCGGCGCGCCGGTGCGCTGGCGGTACCCGCTCACCGAGCTGATATCGGCCGCATGGCTGGTGCTGCTTCACCTCCACGTCGGGCTCGGTTGGGCCTATCCGCTGCTGGTGCTGTGGGGCCTGATGCTGGTCACGCTGATGTGGATCGACCTCGATCATCAGCTGCTGCCCGACGCGCTGACCTTTCCGGGCACCCTGATCGGCATCGCCGCCGCGCTGCAGTGGCCCGGGGGCGCCCGTCACGCCCTGCTGGGCGTGGCGGTCGGAAGCGGTATCCTGTGGCTCCTCGCCTGGAGCTACTGGAAGCTCCGGCGGGTCGAGGGCATGGGCGGCGGCGACATCAAGCTCGCGGCCATGTTCGGCGCGGTGCTCGGCTGGCAGCAGTCGCTGCTGACCCTGTTCCTCGCCGCGGCCGCGGGCAGCGTGTGGGGCGCCGTGCTCATGGTCCGCGGGCGCGGCGATCGCCGCACCGCGCTGCCGTTCGGCACCTTGCTCGCGCCGGCGGCGATGGTCGCTTTCCTGTGGGGAAACGACCTGCTCTGGACCTACTGGTCGCTGTTCACGAGGCGGTAGGGAAACAGGAGGCCGCATGACACGGGCGCACCTCACCGGGATGGGATTTCACGTGCCGGAACGCGTGGTGCGCAACGCCGACCTCGAGAAGCTCATGGACACCTCCGACGAGTGGATCGTCGAGCGCACCGGCATCCGCGAGCGCCGCTTCGTCCAGCCCGGAACGGGCACCACCGATCTCGCGCTCGAGGCCGCCCGCCGGGCGCTCGACGATGCCGGACGCACCCCCCGGGACGTCGAGTTCATCGTGTTCGCGACCATCACCCGCGACCAGATGTTCCCCGGGTGCGGGACCATGCTGCAGCAGGCGCTCGGGATCGGCACCATCGGGGCGCTCGAAGTCCACAACGCGTGCAGCGGATTCGTCTATGCCGTCGCCGCGGCCGACGCGTTCATCCGGGCCGGGTCTTATCGCCGGATCCTGGTCGTGGGCGCCGAGATCCAGAGCACCGGGCTCAACATGTCCACCGCCGGCCGCGACATGGCGGTGCTGTTCGGAGACGGCGCCGGCGCGGTGCTGCTCGAGGCGGGCGACGAGTCGCGCGGGGTGCTCGCCAGCGTGCTGCACGGGGACGGGGCCCACGTCGAGGACCTGTGGGCCGAGGCGCCGACCTCCAAGGTCATGGGGCGCCTCACCCCGGAGATGCTGGCGGAAGGCCGCATGTACCCGAGGATGAACGGGCGCAACGTGTTCAAGCACGCCGTGACGCGCTTCCCCGAGGCCATCCACGAGGCGCTCGATGCGTGCGGCCTGCGCCTCGAGGAGGTGGCGCTGATCGTGCCCCACCAGGCGAACGCGCGCATCAGCGAGGCGGTCGCCGAGCGGCTCGGGGTCCCCTCGGAGAAGGTGTTCCAGAACATCGAGCGCTACGGCAATACCACGGCCGCCAGCATCCCCATCGCCCTGGCCGAGGCGAAGCAGCAGGGCCGCATTCGCACCGGCGATCTGGTGGTGCTCGCCGCTTTCGGCGCGGGATTCGCCTGGGGGGCTTCGGTCATCCGCCTCTAGCCCGCGAGCACGCGGCTTCAAGTCGCCCCTCCCCACTGCCGATAAGATCGGGACAGACTCCCCCCGTTCCGGCTGGAGGGCCCTCGATGCTGCGGCGAGTCATCGTCTACACCTCGTTGCTCGCCGGAATCGGGACCGTGATGCTGCTGCAGGCGCGCGCCACGCGCATCGAGGCCCCGCGCGCGGCGGCGGTGACGGACGCCGGCGGCGGCGCGGGGCCCGGGACCGATCCCGGCGCCCGCTACCGGCTCTCCCCCGACGCGCGTGTGCTGCTCGCCGTCGAGGACGTGCGCCGCCTGCTGACCGGCGTGGCCGACGAGCGGGCGACGGCGAGCTTCGCCGGGGGGCGCTGGCGCGTGCTTTGCGGTGGGACCGAGGTCGGAACGCTCCCCGAGTGGCCCGACTTCCCCGACCTGGTGGCGCTGCTCTCCCGCTGGGCCACGCGGCTCGGCGCCGCCGAATCGCTCGCCGTGCCCGCGCCACCCGACAGCGCCGAGATCGAACGCCGCCTGGACGGCCTGCGCGCCCTCGAGTCGGCGGGCCTCGCCGCGGGCCGACGCCCGCCGCGCGCGCCGGGCCCCGGCCTGACCCGCGCCCCAGCCGACACGACCGACATCGATCAACGTCTGCGCACGCTGCACGCGCTCGCGGCGGCCGACCTCGCGGACCGCCAATGGCGCGCGGGCGTGCGCGATCCCGCACTCGTGCGCCAGGCAGCGCGCGCCCTGGTGTTGCTCGCCGTCGAGACGCCCGATCGCGTCGGGGCCTCCGACCGCGTGGTGGCTCGCGCCCTCGCCCTCGCGGCCATCGCCGGCGCCGCCGGGCCCGATTCGTCGTGGCGCGAGCGCTGCCTGCTCGCCGAGGTCATGGGCTACGCCGCGTTCGCTCGGGAGGCCGCCGCGCGGCTTCCGCCCGAGGACCCGGTGCGGCTGTACGCGTGCCGGGAGGACCCCGCCCTCTTCGAGGCGGCCAGGGCGCGCGACGCCACCCAGGAGGCCCGCCTGCTCTCGCTGGTGCGTCTCGCGGAACGCCAGGACATGGCCGGCTGGACCGACTGGCGCGACCGCTACTTCGCGGGTGACGATGCCGTGGCGCTACCGGTTGTCTGCGCGGCGCCCGCCGGCGGGCGCTCGGTGCTCGCCTCCGCGGGCGCGACCGTGCTGGCCCAGGTGGCGCGGGAAATGCGGCTGCTCGGCATCTCCAGCCCCGACCCGGCCCCGACTCCCGAAGACGCGACCCTCGCCGGGCTGGCCAACGGCTTCGAGCGCCTGATGAAGGGAATGCCCGCCTCCGCCGACGGCGCGTTCCTCGACCGCGAGCTGCTGCGCGCCCGCTACCGCGGCTGCTTCTACTCCGCGCTGGCTGCATTCGGCGGGCTGCTGGGCGATGCGCTACCGCCGGGATCCGACCCCGATCGCTTCGCCGGCGAGCCCGGCGAGGCGGGCGGCGGCGCGGCCGGGGAGTTCCAGCGCTGGCACCTCCATCTCGCCGACTCGCGCGACGGCCGCCCGGCGCCGGGGGTGCTGCAACGCGACTTCGACACCCTTCCCCACTTCGGCGCGCCCATGCTGCTCGCCACGTACCGCGCGATCCGCGCGAGCGCGTCGTTCCCCGACCCGCGGCTGCGCCTGGCGGCGCGATCCCTCGCGCGGCGGCTCGACACGCGCCCCTGGCACCGCCGCGAGCTGGGCTGGATCGCCTACCAGGACCTGCGCGACCTCGCCCGCGCCGAGGACCTGCTGGGCAGCGCGGCGGCCTGCCTCGGGGAGAGCGACGTCCGGCTCGCCGCGTGGTGGGCGGCCTACCGCGGCGACCACACCGCTCTCGACGCGTTGCTCGCCCGTCGCGGTCTGACCGCGACCGAACAGGCCGACATCCTGGGCGCGTTTCGCACGGCGCCCGGCGCCGATCGGGGCACCCTGTCGGCCGCCTACGAGCGCGCTCTGGCCGCTCACCCCGAGAGCTGGGCTCTGGCCGACGGCTTCGCGCGCCATCTCGAGGACGCCGCGGACCGTGGCCGGGCGCGCGCCGTGCTCGAGCGCTGGCTCGGGCGCCACGATCGCTACGACCGGTCGCCCGAGGGGATCTCGGCGCGCACCAGCCTGGCGCGCCTGTGCGAGCTGGACGGCCAGTACCCGCGCGGGCTCCAGTGGGTGGCCCCGGTGTTCGAGGGCCACCCGCTCGGGCCCACGGCCGCACGGGCGCGCCTCCTCGACCGCGTCGGCCGCACCCGTGAGGCGGATTCGCTCGCCGGCGATGCGCTCCAACGCCATCCCGAAAGCTCGGAGGCGCTCGTGCTCGCCGTGGAGCTGCACTGGCGGCAAGGGCAACCCGAACTCGCGGCACGACTCCTCACCCGCAGCCTCTTCCCGCTCGACCAGGCCTGTTGGCGGGCCGAGGTGGGGCCGCGCTTCGTCGCGTGCTTCGAGGGTCGCCCCGAGGCGGCCAGGCAGGCGGCGCGTGCGTTGCGCGATGCCGGCCTCGACGGCGGCGTCACGATCGTGCCGCTGGCCGACGCCGTGGCTCAGGCCGGCGACCATCGCCTGGCCTTCGAGATGGTCTCGGGGCTTCGCGTCCAGGGCGAGCGCGGCCTGGAGGTCGCGGTGCGGGCCTACCGCCACCTCAAGCGGTGGATGGGCGGCCGAGAAGCCATCAACTGGTTCAAGCAGCAGACGCTGGGCGCCGGGGATCTCGAGCGCGCGGCCCTCGGGTGCCTGGCGTGCGAGAGCGGCGCCTACGAGCTGGTGTGGGAGCTGCAGCCGCCCGCGGCCGCGAGCGGGCAGTCCGAGTACTTCTGGGTGCTGCGCGCCTACGCGGCCCTGCACACGGGCGGCCGCTACGACCGGCACTGGCGAGAACTCGAGAGCCACTTCCGGCCATCGGGAGGCGACGTCCACCGGGTGCTGGGCCGCTACCTCGTCGGGCTGGCGCGCGAGCGCGAGGCGCTCGAGGCGGCCCGCGAACCGCGCGACGTGTGCGAGATGCGCTACTGCGCCGGACTCAAGGCGCAGGTCGAGGGACGCTACCGTGCCGCGGCCGACTGGTACGCGCGCTGCCTCGAGATGGCCGAGGTCGGCACCGCCGAGCAGCGCTTCGCCGCCGAGCAGCTCTCGGCCTGGGCGGCCCGGCGGACCAGCCTCGAGCGCCTGGCCGCGGCGGAGGGGCAGGATGCGCCCGCCGCCGACCTCGGGAGCGGGCGCAGGACGATGGCGGCCACGGACCCGTAGTCCCGCCGCAAGACCGAATCCATGGATTCGATCGAGGCCTCTCACCACGGATTCCACTCTCTCGCCGCCACGAGTTTTCCCACGTCGATCGCGGCGCCCCTGCCGCTGCGCATCGGAGCGCGCCCGCGCGAAGCGAGGCTCACGTGGCGCGGAGTCGTCGCGCGCTACCTAATTGCCCGGCTGCCGGTTGCGTCCATTCACCGAGATGGCGCGGAACCGCGCCGGCGTGCCCGCATCGCGCCGACGCGGGCGGGTCGCGACGCCGCGAGAGGATCGAGCCGGTCCGAAATCGGCTTGTATTGCCAGAAACTGCTTGACCCTCGGCCGCCCGGGCACGCAGGTTGCGGGTGTGGAGTGCGAAGGCTGCGGCGAGATCATCCGGTCCGCCAGCATCCAGGTCGGGCCCGCGCTCCTCGGACCATGCCGCTCCACGCCCCGCCACGTCCCGAGGAGCCACGATGCGCCGCTCCGTTCCCCGCTCCCGCGCTCCACCCCCGCGACCCCGTCGCTCGACGCCCGGCCCGAGGCCGGGGATGTGACGTCGCGCCCTGCCCCGCGTATTCACCTCTTTCACGAGCGAGGATCCCATGAGATTTCCGAACGCATTTCCCGCCCACGCTCTCGCCGCCGCACTCGCCGCCGGGTTGTTGCTCGCGCCCTGCGCCGCACACGCGACGGATGTGGATGGCCCGGACGACTGTCAGCGCGTGATCAACGACTTCGGCGACGCGCCGGAGGGCATCGCCGCGTACCCGGGACCCGTCATCGGCAACTTCCCCACCTGCGTGACCCCCGGCGGCGTCGGCACCCAGACGTTCCCGCCGGGATGCCCGCCGATCAGCACGCCGCCCGGGCCCACCGGCTTCGTGCGCCACGTGCAGTTCGGGCCCGGCCAGCCGATCCCCAACTTCTGGCTCGGCTGCTACGGCAACGCCATCGGTCCCTTCGGCATCGACAGCGAGCCCGACGGGAAGACCAACACGCCGGCGATCGGGATCAGCGCCTGCACCACGATCCCGACCGACTGCGTCGAGGCCGCCTACGGGATGACCTTCGACCAGGATGAGTGCCTCGGGGACGGATCGGACGCGGGTCTCACCGCCCCGCCGGTCTTCATGAGCTGCGCGCCCGCGACGGTCAAGTTCGATGCCTTCGCCTGCATCAGCACCCAGGCGTTCCTCAACGTCCTCGTGGACTGGAACGAGGACGGCGACTGGAACGACGCGTTCGACTGCGGCCCGCCGGGCTGCGCCTACGAGTGGGCGGTGAAGAACGTGCCGATCGGCGTGTCCACCGGCTGCAATCCGACGATCTCGCCTCCCTTCCTCGCCGGTCCCAACCCGGGACGGGGCTGGATGCGGCTGAGCATCACCCTCGATCCGGTGCCGGACGACTTTCCATGGAACGGCTCGGCGGGAACGCCGACCGAGGCCTTCGTCGGCGGCGAGTCCGAGGACTACCCGGCGGTCATCGTAGCGCCCACGCCCACCAGCTCGCCCACCTGGGGCCGGATGAAGGTGCTTTATCGCTGAGTTGGAATGACCGGTTGTCAACTTCGATAGTGCTTCTCCCGGCGGCCACCCTCGCAAGAGGGTGGCCGCCGCGCGCGAGCCGCGGCGCGGCGAGCGCGCCCCGGTCTCATTGGACGATCGCGACCCACGTCGCGGCGCTCCCGCCCTCGTGCAGGAGCCGCAGCCAGTAGATCCCCGGTCGGATGTCGGGCGGAACCCCCACCTCGGCCGCGTGCGGGCCGGGCTCGCGGATCCCGAGGTCGTATCGCGCCAGGCGGCGGCCCGAGGGATCCAGAAGCTCGCGCAGCGCGCGCCCCCGCGCAGGCAGCGTGAACGACGCGTGCAGCAGGCCGCCGGAAGCGGGCCGCGGCCAGACGCGCGAGAACGCGAGGCGCTGGGGCCCCACAACCGGGGGGCGAACCGCCACGGTCTTGGGCGAGGTGTCGAGCAGCACCGTCACCGTCGTCGAGGCCCGGTTCGCCACGACGATGTCCGGCACGCCGTTCTCGTCGAGATCGCCGAGGGCCACATCGATCGGAAGGCCGTTGCTGCCGTAGCCAAGTTCGAGCTGGAAGGTCCCATCGCCCCGTCCGAAGTGGACGCCCGCGCATTGCGTGAATTCGCTGCCGGTCACCAGGTCCAGGGTGGAATCGGCATCCAAGCGGCCGAGCGTCAGAGACAAGGACCGCAGGTGGAAGGCGGGGAAACCCAGCGACGGAAGGCTCGTGAACGTCCCGTCGCCATTCCCGAGCCGCACCGAGAGCAGGTTGATGTCGGAGGCGAGCAGGTCGGTCACGCCATTGCCGTCCACGTCGCCCACCGTCGCCCCGCCTCCCCCGAAAAAAAGAGCGGCACCGACGTGGGAGCCCCCAGGCTGCCGCCGGCCTGCCCGAAGAAGACCGCGAATGCGGGTCCGCTCTTGAACACCGCCACGTCCGGATACGCATCGGCGTTGAAACGCCCGACGAAGACGCGCCAGGGGAAGGAGAGGTTGCCATACGCCGTTGCGGCTCCGAGGTCGCCGGCGCTCTGCCCCGGGAGGACCGCCAGCGACCCCGACGCCCCCGATGCCATCGGCGCAAGGACATCGCCGATGCCGTCGCCATTCATGCCGGCGATCGTCACGTCGAGGGCCGTAGAGGCCAGGGGGTAGTCGGCGCGGGTGCCGAATCCGCCGCCGAGCAGGCGGGGATACACGGAGACGCTGTTGGACGCTCCGTTGGCGGTGACGACGTCCAGCCACCCATCGCCGTTCAGGTCGCCGAGCGTGAAGCGGCGGCCCCAGGTTCGCCCGACTTCTCAAGCTCCATGCCTGTACCGGCGACCCAGCAACAGGATGCGACGACGGCCCGTTGCTGGCGATCCGCTCCAAACGCACCTATCGCCGCGTTCTCCACGGGCGTATCGTCGCTCTCCGGGCGGAGACGGGCACGGCTCGAGCGCTGTCCGTTCCGCTGGCCGTCGCGGACTCACGCGAGCCCGCGCACCTCTGAAAGGGGGCGCATCATGCAGACCGCCTCGCCCATCCGCTCCGCCGTGCTGGATGTCGGCGAAACCACGCTGGTGCACATCGGCGTGAGTCAACAGGGCAAGACCTATCGCCTCGGCGTCTTTCCCAAGCGCAGTGGCGACACGGTGATCTTCCACACGACGCCGCCGCAAACTCGGTCTCTCGAGAAGCCGCGTGAGGTCGTGTGGGTGGCCCACGGGCTCACGAGCGGCCAGACCCTGCGCATCGAAGCCAAGCAGGCGGACCTGGGCGTGCTACCGCAGGACGTCTACGAGATCACGTTCCCGAACAACACGGTGCGCAGCGGCGGCGCGCTCAGCTCCCCATCGCGCGGGCTCGATCTTCCGTGGCCGTACAGCATCATCCTGCTGGATGCATCCTCGGGGGAACTGGCGCGGGAAGATCCGGTCATCATCATCAAGAACGATCCGTAATCCGCGATCGCCCTGGCGGGAACGGTGCGCCGTTCCCGCCGGCTCATTTCCTTCGCGCGATCGACTTGAACATCGGATCGCCGGCCAAGGCCACGAATTCGTCCTCGTCACGAATCAGGCTGGCTGAGATCCCCAAGTCCACCGCCCGCCGGACCGCTGCCACGGCTTCGGCGCGACGTCCGCACAGCGCCTGTAGTTTCGCCACCAGGTGGGCGCACTCGGCGTCGTTCGCGGGAAGCGACGCGGCGACCCGATGCAGCGCGTCGAGCGCCTGCGCGCATTCTCCCCGCTTGGCGAGGCAGGTGGCGCGGTCGAGCTGCACCATCACGTTGTGGGGATCCACGTGCAGCAGGTCCTCCAGCAGCCGGACGGCCTCCGCGTATTGGTACCGCGCCGAGTCGGGCTCGCCGGCACGCACGTAGAGATCGCCGAGATTCTGCCGGAAGCTCGGATTGCGAGGCTCGAGCGTGGCCGCGAGCACGTAGAAACGCTTGGCTTCCCCGATTCGCCGCAGGAAGAAGTACGCGCTCGCGATGTTCGATGCGAGTACGCCATCCTGGACCGGGATCGGCAGCTTCTGGTATTCGGCGATCGCCCCGGCGTAGTCGCCCCGGAGGATCTCGACCGCCGCGAGTTGCTCGAATCCGCGGTTCTTCTCGGGCACCAGGCGGACGATCTGGCGAAACGCGGCGCGCGCGCCGTCGTAGTCCCCCCGCCTCACGAGCAGGCTGCCGAGGGCGTTCCAGTTCCGCCAGTAGTTGGGACGCAGCGCCACGGCTTGCCGCAGGCTCTTCTCCGCATCCGCCAAATCGCCGGCGTCGCGATAGCTCGCCGCGAGCTGCAGCTCGGCCTCGTCCCAGTTCGGGTTGATGCTCAGCACGTCCCGCAGCTCCTTGATGGACTCGGCATAGCGGCTCGTGCCCCGATAGATCTGCGCCCGCGCGACGCGTGCCTCCAGCAGCGCCGGATTGAGCCGGATCGCGTAGTTCGCGGCCTCTTCGGACAGTCGCAGCGATTCCTCGTTGCGGTCGCGGTTCCAGATCTTCCACAGTGCGGCGCTCTTCCCCGCCCACGCCAGAGCGAAGTCCGGATCGAGTTCGAGAGCTTTGGCGTAGAGTTCCAACGCCTGATCGGGGCCCTGGGGATCATCCGCGTCTTCCATGTGCGGCGTCGCGCGCAGGTAGAAGTCGTAGGCCGATGCCGAACGGGGTTGCGCGTGAAGTCCCGGTGGGGCGATCGTGCGTCCGGTCAACACGCTCGCAACCTGACGCACGATCTCGCTCTCGATACCGAGCACGTTGTTCATCGCGTGGGGATACCGCTCGCTCCACAGCACGAAACCGCGATTGCCGGTGAGCTCGACGTCGAGGTACGCCACCCCGGATTGCCTGCGCAGCACCCCGGCGAGTACCGACTCGACGCCGAGTTCGTGGGTGACGGCGTCGAAGCTTCGCTGCTTCGGCTCGATGCCGCGCGTCGACGACAGGCTCGCGACGTTGAAGCGCGCGTTGCGGACGAGGTCGTTGAGCACGCCCGCGGCCATGCCCTCGCATAGATAGTCGAGCCGCGGGTCCCCGGTGTGGTTCTCGAACGGCAGCACGGCCAGCGAGCGCACGGGTCGCGGCCCCCAGCGCGGCCATGCCCACCATCCGCCGAACGCCACGGCAACCACGACGCCAGCGACGACGAGGGTGTGCCGCGCCGGGTACCGCAGCCGGAGCCGCGGTGCGACGAGGTCCTTGCGTAGCTGCTCGAGATCGGTGCGCACCTCGTGCGCCGACTGGTAACGATGGCTTGGGTCCTTCACCAGCAGCTTGCGAACGATACGCTCCAGTTCCGGAGGGACGAGGCTCGCGTAGCGTTCGAGCGGCGGTTGAGCTTCGTTGGTGACGGCGTACAGGACTTGCAGGGGCGTGTCCCCGGAAAACGGCAGCTTGCCGGTGACGAGTTCGTAGAGAATGACGCCCAGCGAGAACAGGTCGCTGCGCGGATCCGCCGTGCGTCCTTGGGCCTGCTCGGGCGCCATGTAGTGCACGGTGCCCATCACCCGTCCTTCGGACGTAATGAACGGTTGCGTCTCGCCGTCGCGCGGGGACAGCATGTCCCATCGCCGCGACAGACCGAAGTCGAGGATCTTCGCGAGTCCCTCCGGGGTGACGCGAACGTTGGTCGGCTTGAGGTCACGATGGACCAGCCCCGACGCGTGCGCGCACTCGAGTCCCTCGGCGATCTGGAGCGTGAGGTCGATCACGCACCGCATCTCCATCGGACGGTCCCCGACGAGCGCCGAGAGATCGGTTCCCGGGACGTACTCCATGGTGAGGTAGAGCACCCGGCCGGGAGGGGGTCCCGGCTCTCCCGGGTGAAGCAGGTCCGGCGGATCGAGCCGCGCCTCGCCGACGTCGAAGCAGGTCGCGATGTGGGCGTGACTGAGCGAGGCCTCGGCCCGTGCTTCACGCAGGAAGCGCGCGCGATACTCGGCGTCCCGCGCCAGCTCGTCGGGCAGGATCTTGATCGCAACGACACGGTCGAGGCGGGAATCGTGCGCCTTGAAGACCACGCCCATTCCGCCGTGACCGATCCGTTCGGTCAATTCGTACTGCGCGATGCGGCCCAGCATCATGGGAAGTTCGCCTGTGTGCACGACGCGCCGGCGGTCGATCGGCTGCGTCGACCATTCCGCGCCGGATCCTTCCCGGAATCAGGAGCATAGACCCGCCGGCGGGCGAGGCCAACATCCCGATCGGGCCTCATTTGCGGGCAAACGGGGCACGCTCATGCCCTTGCGTGCAACGGCACTTCCCGGGCGGCCCGGAGCGCCCGCGGTCACTTCACGCCGGAGTCCGCGTCGTCGGCGATGCTGGATCTCCCGTGGGGCGGGCCCCGGACGCGAAAGTGGCTCCCCTCCTCCCCGATGCCCTGCTAGCATCCGCGCTACCCGGGCCGCCCCGACGGCGGCGCGAGGCTCACAGGAGGAGAGCATGGTCGCGATCATGTCGCTCTGGATTCCGATCGTCGTAGCCGCGGTGCTGGTCTTCGTCGTCAGCTCGATCATCCACATGGCGCTCCCCTGGCACCGCGGGGACTTTCGCAAGCTCCCCGCCGAGGACGAGGTCATGGAAGCGCTCCGGAAGGCCAAGATCCCGCCCGGCGACTACATGGTCCCGCACGCGGGCAGCGCCCAGGGGATGAGCGATCCCGCCTTCATCGAGAAGCGCAACAAGGGACCGGTGCTGGTCATGACGGTCATGCCGAGCGGCGCGCCCGCCATGACCGGGAGCCTCATCCAGTGGTTTCTGTACAGCATCCTCGCCGGCGTGCTCGCCGCCTACATCGCCGGCCGCGCCCTGGCGCCCGGGGCCCACTACCTGTCGGTCTTCCGCTTCGCCGGCTGCACGGCCTTCATCGCTTACTCGCTGGCGCTGATGCAGAACTCGATCTGGTACGGGCGCAACTGGGGCGCGACCCTCCGGAGCATGTTCGACGGGCTGGTGTACGGACTGCTGACCGCGGGGGTCTTCGGCTGGTTGTGGCCG
>MFFQ01000079.1 GCA_001780165.1 Candidatus Eisenbacteria bacterium RBG_16_71_46
AGGCCGACTGGGAATTCGGCGCTTACCAGCACCAGGGCGCGTTCGACGGTCAGTCCCTGTTCAAGCTCACCGGCCCCACGACCAGCGTGGCCTACACCGACTCCATGCTCGCGGCCTTCGATCCCAACCACGCCAACGGCCTCCGCGGCGGCAGCGAGATCGCCGTCCCCTGGGGCGTGCTCTACGGCCTGGGGCCGGGTCGCGTTCCCGCGGGGGCGCAGCTCGGTTTGGTCGCGACCCTGTGCTGGGACCCCGAGCCCAACGGCGAGGCGGGAGGCGACCAGGCGCCCAGCAACACCGGCGGGGTGCTGCCGCCGACGCTGAACGCCCGGGTGCTGGTCGCGATCGATCAGAACGGCGACGGCATTCCCGACACCATCGACCGCACGCCACCCGTGCTGCTCTCGGCGGTGGCCGCGGGCTCCGATTCCGTCATCACGCTGCAATTCAGCGAGCCGCTGACGGCGTCCACCGCCAACCAGGCCACACGCTACACCGTGTACGAGACCGCGAACCCCGGGGCGTCGCTGGCGGTGCGGAGCGCGACGCTGCGTACCGGCCTGGTCACCGTGGACCTGTTGGTGTCGCCGATGGGCTACGTCAACTACACGGTGGTGGCCGCCGGCCTCCAGGACACCTCCTGCTTCCACAACGCGGCCGCGCAGACCAGCGCTTCGTTCGTCGGTCCGGCGGTGTCGGTCGAGCCGGGGCGCCGCGCGGGCCGCCGGCTGGAGCTGGCGCCGCCCTATCCCAATCCCGCCTCCGGGCCGGCGGTGATCGAGTACACGATCCCCGAGGACGGCGCCGCGGCGCCGGTCTCGCTCGCGGTCTTCGACCTTGGCGGACGGCGGCTGCGCACCCTGGTCTCGACGACGCAGACCTCCGGGGTCTACCGCGTGCGCTTCGACGGGCGCGACGACCGCGGCGGCCATCTTGCGCCCGGGCTCTACTTCGTGCAGATTTCGCGCGGCGCGCAGCGGAACGTGAGGCGGCTGGTTCTCGCGCCTTGAGGCTTCGCCGGCCGCGCGGGTCGGCGTCCGTGGATTTCCGGTCGCCCGGCACGCGGCGCGGGCCGCCGCGCGGGACCTCAGGCGCGTCCCGATGCGAGCGCATGGCGGCACGAACGCGTGGCTGAACGGGTGGCACCTACCGAGGGAGGTCGAAGCGATGAGGCGGACCCGCCGCGGCTGGCTGGCCTGGGGATGCGTGGTCGCGTTCTTGGTCCCGGGGTGCGCCCCGTCCAAGTCGACCCCGAAGGCCATCGTCATCTGGGAGCAGATGGACCCGGACGAGCGCGCGCGATTCGAGCAGAACCTCGACGTGTTCCGCGAGCGGCACCCCGGCATCGAGATCCGCCACCTTCCCTACGACACCGAGCAGCTGCGCAACCAGTTCCAGACCGCCGCCGCGGCCGGCGGCGGCCCCCAACTGGTCTTCGGGCCCTCCGACCAGGTCGGTCCGCTTTCCCTGCTCCGGCTCATCAAGCCGCTGGACACGACGCTGCCCGCCGGCTTCTTCGAGCGCTTCATACCCGCCGCGCTCGACACGCTCGACGGCCACCTCTGGGCCGCGCCCGACCAGGTCGGCAACCACCTGGTCCTGTGCTTCAACAAGGCGCTGGTGAAGAAGGCGCCGGAAGGCTCCAACGAGTTCATCGCCCTGGCGCGCAAGCTGACCACGCCGGCCCGGGGCGGCCAGCCTTCGCACTATGGATTCGCCCTCAACGCCACCGAGCCGTACTGGCTGATCCCGTTCTTCACCGGCTTCGGCGGCTGGGTGATGGACGGGCGCCGCGAGCCCACCCTCGACACCCCCGCGATGGTCCAGGCGCTCTCCTACCTGCGCGACCTCAACTACAAGTACGCGGTGATGCCGCGCGAGAGCGACTACCAGGTCGCGGAGACGCTGTTCAAGGAGGGCCAGGCGGCGATGATCGTCAACGGCCCGTGGTCGTGGTCGGGCTATCGGAAGGCCGGCATCGATCTCGGCATCGCGCCCATCTTCAAGATGCCGAACGGCCAGTGGGCGCGGCCGATGACCGCGAGCAAGGGCTACTCCATCAATACCAACGTGAGGAAGGACGAGCTGCCGCTGGTCATCGAGCTGGTCACCTTCCTCACCTCGCCGGAAGCACAGCTGCGCTCGGCGACCGAGTTGGGGATCCTGCCCAGCCACCGCGCGGCCTACCGCGACAGCGCCATCCTCAACGATCCGTTCCTGCGGATCTCGCAGGAGGCCTTCGAGAAGGGGCGGCGAATGCCGGTGGTGCCCGAGATGCGCGTCCTCTGGGACACCATGCGCCCCAGCCTGCAGAACGTGATGAATGGGGCCCGGGCTCCCGAGGCGGCCGCCGAGGAGATGCAGCGGACGTCGGTCCAGCAGCTCGCCGACATGAAGAAGTAGCCCGCCGATGCTTCGTTCGCCGCGCTGGTTCCCCTACCAGCTGCTGCTGCCCGCGATCGTGGTGATGCTCGCGGTGGTGCTGTTTCCGCTCCTCTACAACTTCTACCTCGCCTTTCGGAACATGAGCCTCTACCACTTCACGGACCACCGGTTCGTGGGGTTCGAGCAGTTCCGCACCCTGCTCACCGAGCCCGCGCTCTACGTGCTGCTCGGGAAATCGGTGGCATGGACCGTGGTCAACGTGCTCTTTCACGTCGCGGTCGGGCTGTTTCTGGCGGTGGTGCTCGCCGGCCCGGTGCGGGGCCGGGCGTTCTATCGCACGCTGCTGATCCTGCCGTGGGCGATGCCGCAGTACATCTCCGCCCTCACCTGGCGGGGGATGTTCAACTACGAGTACGGCGCGGTGAATCTCATCCTCACGAGGCTCCTCCACCTGCCGGCGGTGCCGTGGCTCACCGATCCGTTCTGGGCGTTCGTCGCGCCGATCATCGTGAACATCTGGCTCGGCTTCCCGTTCATGATGGTGGTGGCTCTGGGGGCGCTCTCGGCGATCCCGCACGAGCTGTACGAGGCGGCCGACCTCGACGGGGCCAACGTCTGGCACAAGTTCCGCAACATCACGTGGCCGCAGATCCTGCCGGTGCTCACCCCGGCGGTGCTGCTCGGCACGATCTGGACCTTCAACAACATGGTGGTCATCTGGCTGGTGTCGCGCGGCGGGCAGCCCGCGGATCAGACCCACATCATGGTGACCTACATCTACAAGGTGGCGTTCACCTACTACCGCTACTCCTACGCCGCCGCATTCTCCGTCATCGTGTTCCTGATCCTGCTCGGCTTCGTGCTGCTGGTGCTGCGGCGGGCCGCCCCGCTGGAGGCGCGCTCGTGACCGCTCCCCGCCGCCGGCGCCTGCGTCCGTTGACGCTCATGTCGCACGCGCTGCTCATCCTGTTCTCCTTCGCGACGCTCTATCCGATCCTCCAGATCGTCACCGTGTCGCTCCGGCCGTCCGACCAGCTCTACTCGACCTCGCTCGCGCTCGTGCCCAAGGGCGCGACGCTGCGCGCCTTCTACGTCATCCTCTTCGAGCGCGACTTCCTGGTGTGGATGCGCAACTCGCTGCTGGTGTCGTTCGCCGTGACGGTGTTCGGGGTGGCGCTGGCCTCGACCGCGGGCTACGCCTTCTCCCGCTACCGCTTCCCGGGCTGGACCGCGGGGCTCTATTCGTTCCTGCTCACCCAGCTGTTCCCGGCCACGATGCTCATGCTCCCGCTCTACGTCATGATGAAGGCGGTCGGCCTGCTCGACACCTTCACCGGCCTCGCCATCGCCTATACCGCCACCGCGCTGCCGTTCTCGGTGTGGACGATGCGCGGCTACTACGACACCATCCCCATCGAGCTGGAGCAGGCGGCGCTCATCGACGGCTGCGGGCCGTGGAGCGCGTTCACCCGCGTCACCTTCCCGCTCGCGGCTCCGGCCCTGGCGATCACCGCGCTGTTCTCGTTCATGAACGCGTGGTCCGAGTTCCTGGTGGCGCGGGTGATCGTCAACCGCCAGGCGCTCTACACCCTGCCGCTCGGACTCGAGAGCCTGGCCGGCCAGTTCCAGACCGAGTGGGCGAACTACGCCGCCGGCAGCCTGCTGGTGTGCGTGCCGGTGATGATCCTGTTCGTGGTGCTCAACCGCTGGCTGGTGTCGGGGCTGGCGCTCGGCGGCGTGAAGGGCTAACGGGCGCCCATGCGAGAGGGCGGGCCCCGTCGGGACCCGCCCTCGTGTGCGGAAGCGGCGAAACTCGTTTGGCCTACCGGTACAGGGTCTTCACCCGGCCCCAGGTGGACGGCGTGGCCGAGGTCGGAAGCCCCGGGCAGACCGTGAAGAACTGCACGCCCGGCTGCTGGCGGAAGTCCACCGAGCGCGGGTCGGCCATGTTGCAGGCGCCGGTCGCGGCACCCAGCACCTGGTTCGACACGTAATCGTGGCTGGAGCCGTTGACGAACGCCACCACGTTGACGCAGCTGGTCGGGTTGCCGATCGCCGCGAGCGGGATCGCCACCTCGAAGCCGGTCGTCACCCCCGCGCCACTGCCGGCTCCCGGCGGGCATCCGCCGCCGGCCACTCCGGCCACGGTGCTGTTGTTGATCGAGGCGAGCACGCCGAGCGAGCCGCCGCCGCTCGGGGCGTTGCCGCCCGTGAGCGCGCCGCCGCCGCCGCCGCCCGCCTGGCCCTGGCCGAGGTAGTAGCCCACGCCGCCACCGACCACGACGTAGTCCACGTACATCGCGAACGGCGCCCCGCCGCAGGTCGGGCTGATCCAGTAGTCGGCCTCGAAGCCGGTCTCGAAGATGAGCCCGTTGCCGCTTCCGTCATCGCACATGCGGAGGAAGCCGCCCTGGTTGGAATTGGTGCCGAGCAGGCGATTCTCGCCGCCGCCCTTCGAGTCGATGAAGATCTCGAGCTTGTTGAAGTTCGATTCCAGGTTCCCGGCCAGCACCAGGTAGAGGAACCCGCCGTCGATGCCGCCGAAGGCCGCGTCCAACTCGGACCCGTTGGCGTAGTCCACCTGGCCCAGGTTGGAATCACCGAAACCGGTGTTGGTGTCCTGGATCGCGAGCGGCGGCCCGTAGACCACCTCGGCCGTGCCGTCCACGGCCACGGCGAACGCCGACGTGGCGATCAGGGAAGCGAACACCGTTGCCAGAAGCGCGGTAGCTGACTTTCTCACTGTCCAACCCTCCTCTGATGAGTAGCGCGTTGCTGCGGGTGACTCGGTGCCTCCTGCCCGAAGGGGGACCCACGAAGCCGCGTAAAGCTTAGCACCTGGTTTCGGGGCCGTCCATGCGCCCGCGCGAGCTGTCGAGCCTCTCCCGACCCGCCCTCGTGCGGCACCCGGGGCCCCCGCTGCTTCCTCTCGAGCGGGCGGGGCCCCCGGGGCCCCGTCGCCCCGGGCAGCCCCGCGCGCATCCCGTTACTGGGTCACCACCATGCGGCGCATCAGGCTTTCGTTGTCGCGCCTGAGCTCGTAGAAGTAGATCCCGCTGCGCACCCGCTGCCCGGCGAGATCGCGTCCGTTCCACAGCGCCTCGTGCTGCCCCGCGGCCAGCTCGCCCTCCAGGAGCTTCGCCACGCGGCGCCCGCTGACGTCGTACACGCTGAGCGTGACGAAGCCGGACTGCTTGAGCACGAACCGGATCCTGGCGCTCGCGCCCGCAGGATTCGGGGCGTTCTGGAACAGCAGCCCGAAGCCCGGGATCGCGAGGTCTCTGGGCCCGATGTCCTCGACGCCCACCGGCTCGGTGCAGTAGTTCCACTGGCTCAGCACGCGCACCAGGGGGTTGCCGGTCGAATAGTTCACGTCATCGAGCGTGAAGCCGCGATTGCCCTCTCCCTCGCATTCGAACCCGCCGTTGGTCGGCCAGGCGTCGGACCAGTACTTGAACCCGACGTTGAATTCGGTCGAATCCGGGAAGGTGACGGCGAGGGTGTAGACCAGATCGCCCGCCTGGGCGTCAGGCGCCACGCCGTCGTCCTTCATGATCCCGCCCGCTCCGGGGGGCGTGGCGAACGAGAGCGGCGCCCGATCGGCCATCAGCCCGACGGTGTCGGTCGGGAACGCGGACGGGTGAAGCAGCTTCGCGTCCACGCGGAAGATCACCGCGATCGCCTTGTCCGTCGTCGTACAGCGGTCGATGCCGCGCGCCGGCAGCGTGAGCGGGCCGAGCGTGCCTCCCACGATGTCGTACAACGCGTCGTTGAGGAACACGTTGCGGTTGCCCTGGCCCAGGCACTCGATCACGCCGTTGAAGTCCACCTTCCAATCGACGTTCTTCGGCGTGCAGATCGGGAAGCGGACCACGGCCGTGTAGATCTTGTCGCCCGGTACGGCGTCCGGGGACACGCCGTTGTCGAGCATCGGTATTCCGGGCTGGGTGAAGGAGAGCGGGGCCTGGCTGCCGAGGAGCGTGATCACGTCGCTCCCGGTGGGATTGAACAGCGTGGCGTCCACCGTGAAGATGACGTCGATCGGATGCGTCGTGAAGTTCGCAGGATTGTCGTTGTTCCACGCCTCGTTGAGCACCACGCTTGCGCCGTTGTCGCTCGTCAGGTGGTAGGCCCGGTTGCTGCCGAGCGGCTCGTAGGTCGTGCACTTGTTGCTGAATTTCCACGCGAGGTCGGCCTCGCCCTTGCCCGTGCCGGCGTTCTTGGGCATGCAGAACGGCACCGTGACCGTGTAGATCGAGTCTGCGTTGGTGTCGTACATCAGCGCGTTGTCGCACAGCGTCGCGATCGTGAGCGGTATCAGGCTGCCCTCGATCGCGAACGAGTCGGTCACGGCGAACGATCCGTTGCACAGTCCGATGTGGAAGTCGCCGTTGAACGTGACCCGCTGAATGAAGAACGAGCCCACGTTGGTGGTCCCGTTGGCCACGATGGTGTTCGAGGGCGTGGCGAGGTCCTTCACGTTGGTCACGGTGATGTTGAAGAAGGAGGCGTTCGAGGTGATCGCGCTGTTCAGCGTGAGATGGACGACGTTGTGGGCCGACACGTCCCGGGTCGCGCCGGTGACGCTACGCGTCACCGGACCGCTGAAGGCGTAATTGCCGATGGTCTCGGCGGATGTCTGGTCCACGGGCTCGCTGAAGGTGATGTCCACCTTGTTGCTGCTCAACGAGAACGTCCGGTCACCGAGCAGCGGGAAGTCCACCGCGCAGGCGCCGGTGACCGTCGGCGGCGTGACGTCCTGGAAGCTCAGAATCGTGTAGTCGTTCATGCACGTCATCTGGACCACCGCCGTGGTGTCGAAAGTGGTCTGGCCGACGCGCGACATCTGCACGGCGTCGCTGCAGAAGGCGTCGAGCGGGCCCTTGGTGGTTCCCTCCTGGGTCACCCAGAATTCGACGCGCATCGTGGTGCCGACCCCGACCCCGAGGACCGACAACGGGAGCTTGAGCTCGCGGAAGTGGGTGCTGTCCACGATCCCGAGCCCGTTGGCGCCGGAGCCCCACGAGGGGTTCACCTGGGTCGAGGCGTTGTCCCACGCGGTGGTGCCCGCGTTCCACTTGTAGAGGATCTCGTAATTGAAGGTGTTGCAGCTCACCGGCGTGACGTCGTAGACGACGAAGTCGGGCTTGAACGGCACGTTCGTCCACCCGATCGAGCGACCGAACGGGTCGGTGGTACCTCCGCCCGCCGTCCCCACGTCGAATGCGAAGCCGAGGTTCATGTCGCAGAAACACGTGCTGTCGAACTCGACACCGACGTAGAGGAAGTTGTTGTCGTTGGTGATGTAGACGCGGCCGAGATTCATCGGCAGCGCCGCGGGCGAGCAGAAGGTCTGGGTGTCGGTGCCATCGTCGCCGAGCAGGTTGGCCGGGTTGAAGTCGCTCGGATGCCCGGTGAACGTCACGGTCTGCGACACGAAGGCGTGGGCCGCGGTCGCGCCCAGCAGCAGGGCCGATGCCAGAAGCAGGACTCGAAACGATCTCATGGGAGCAAGGTCTCCTGCCGGGCCGGTGCGAGGTTATCCCTTCGATCCGCAGCCATCCCGGGAAGGCGGGCGAACCGACCGGCA
Organism: Candidatus Eisenbacteria bacterium RBG_16_71_46; assembly: GCA_001780165.1. GTDB lineage: Bacteria > Eisenbacteria > RBG-16-71-46 > RBG-16-71-46 > RBG-16-71-46 > RBG-16-71-46. The sequence continues at coordinate 7,976 of MFFQ01000079.1, forward strand.
TGAGCCGCCGGAGCTGCCTGGAGGGTCGAAGTGAGTTTACCGTTCCCTGGCAAGCGAGCGCAATGCCCGGCGAGCCGGCCTCGCCAAGCGGCGCGCGGCCTTCCGATTGGACCGGATCGGGTGGGCTTCTCACGCGACTTGACCTTGCATCCACGTGACGGCAAGATGCCGAATCGTCAGGCCCTCCCAGTCCCATCTTCGGATGAACACTGATGACGCCTCGCCTCGCGTGGTGGGTTAGCGCCCTCCTTCTGCTCCATCTCGCAGCGCCGGTCACCGCGAGCACCGCGCGTGACCTGTCCGGCCGCATGCGGCTCGACGGCTTCACCGACGAATACACGGCCGGCGAAGTGGTGTTCGGCCGCAACGCGGCCGCCGGCAACGTTCCCGAGGAGGCGGACGACGATTCCAAGTGGGGCACGAACAACGACATCCGGCAGCTCCGCATCACCTGGGACGCGAAACACCTCTACCTCGCGGGCGAAGGCAACACCTGGGACAACAACATGGTGCTGCTGCTCGACACCATCAAGGGTCACGGATTGCGCACCATGCGGACCCTCAACTCCTGGCGCCGCAATTTCACCTTCGACACCACGGGCTTCGGTGCGGGTCGCGCGCAGTTCATGCCGGATCTCTTCAGTGGCACCTGGGACGGCAACGTCGCGCCGCGGTTGCTGATCGTGCTCGACTCCACCACGGTGGACGACCAGGTCCCGGGAACGCTGTTCCAGGCCGCCGCGACGTTTCTCCGCGACCAGCCGAACCGTGCGATGGAATTGGTGATCCCGTGGCGCACGGTGTTCCTCGCCTCGGCGGGGTTCGGCACGCGGGACACGGTGATGACCGTGGGCGGGGTGCGCGACACCTTCCATCTCTTCCCCCCCGGCACCAGGATCCGCGTCGCCGGAGTGGTGACCGCGGGCGGGGACGGCAGCGGCGGACCCGACGCCGCGCCCGACAACACGCGCGGCATGTCGCAGGACTCCAACGCCGAGGAGATCATCGACAACTACGCCGAGATCGACCTCGACCGCGTGGATGACACCGGCGCCGGTCGCGGCGGGCCCGACGGCGTCGCCGACTGGGGCATCGAGCCGAAGGAGCGCGTCTCCTTCCGCTACCCGCCGCCGATCCTGGGCCTGCGGTTCAGCCTGCAAGACGCGCGGCTCGACCGCCCCGCCTTCAAGCCCGATCTCGGCGACCGCATCCGCTTCGGGTTCACGCTCGCCCCGCGCCTCGATCCGAACCTGCAGATCGACCAGATCCGCACCGTGGACGTGACGGCCAACGTGTTCGACATGAACGGGCGGTTCGTGAGGAACCTCTACATCGGCGACACCCGTCTGGCACTGTCGCCGCTGAGCTCGGACCGCGACGTGTGGGACGGCCGCGACGAGCGAGGGATGCTGGTGACGCCGGGGATCTACATCCTGCGGCTGGTCATCGAGCCCAACCAGAGCCGGATCACGCGGGCGATGGTGGTCGTGCGATGAGACGCGTGGCGAAACTCGTGCGGGCTCGGAAGCCCGCGGCGCACGTCCTCCCGGCCCTCGCCGTCGCGCTGGCGTGCGCCGGGGCCGCCACGCCCGCCCGCGCCTACTTCGAGGAGACCGCGGTGGGCGCCCGGGTGCTGGCGCTCGGATTCTCGGCGCTGGCCGACGCCCACGATGTCTCCGCGTACTACTGGAACCCCGCCGGCCTGGCCCGCCTGCGCGGCACGGAGCTGCTGCTGGACCTCGCCAAGCCATACGGCATATCGGAGCTCAACGAGGGCACGATCGCGGTCGGCACGCAGCGCTTCGGGACCGGGTGGGCGCTGGCCTGGCACCACCTCGGCATCACCAACGCCTATGGGGAGGAGCTGTTCAGCCTGGGGGCGGGCCGCCCGCTGATGACGTTCCCCGGCGGTCACGGCCTCTCCGGCGGCGCGACCTTCAAGTACGGGCGCATCGGCTTCGTGCCCTTCGACGACCCGGTGGACGGGTTCCCCGTGGACTACGGGCACCAGGCCAAGGGCTCCCTCGATGCCGCGATCACCTGGAGCACGCCGTGGCGCGTGGATGTCTCCTGGGTCGCGCGCGACCTGCTGCAGCCGCGCTACCAGTTCGTCGAGGGCACCGGCGGCGACCGGCTGGTCACCCGCCAGCAGCTCGCCGGGGCGTTCCGCTGGAACCGCGAGTCCACGGTCACCGCGAGCTGGAGCCAGGTGGACGGCGGGCCGATCTCGTTCAACGCCGGGATGGAGGTCACCTTCTACGACGTCTTCGCGATCCGCTCGGGGCTCACGAACCTCGCCGTGATCTACGCGTCCACCGGCTCGCCCAACGACTTCCAGTACACCGGCGGCTTCGGCGTGTACCACAAGGGCTACTTCATCGACGCGGCGGCGTTCACGAATCGCGACCTCGGCGCCTCCTACCGGATGACGCTACGATTCCCCGTCTTCGGCGGGTCGCGATGAACCGCCCGCCGCCTCTCGCCCTGGCGGCCCTGGCCGTCAGCCTGCTCGCCGCGGGCCCGGCGGGAGCGAGCACCAAGATCAACGGCGAGTACCAGCTCATGCTCGACCTGCGCAAGGACCAGCGTGTCTTCCCGTGGGACTGGTTCACCAATTCCAACGACAATTACACGCCGGCCAAGCTGCGCATCTTCTCGCAACCGGCCCCCGGACTCGAAGCGTTCTTCGAGGCGGAGGCGCTGTGGAACTCCAACGACAACGGCGCCGCGCGACCCGAGTTCCACTACGGCACCGCGCACCTCCGCCTGCGGCGCGAGTCGGGCGGCCGCGGCTTCGACAGCTACGTGTTCTCGCGCCAGGATCGGTTCTGGGTGGATAGCTACCTGCTGCGGCTGGTCTATGGGCGCGGCGGCTCGCAGGGCGTGCGCGTGGACACCTGGGGCTTCTTCGGCCTCAACACGGCCTTCATCGTCTCGGACTACAGCGACCAGTTCAATCCCACGAGCTTCCCCGCCGGCCTGCCCCGCGACTCGGTCGCGCGGCAGGCGGTCAACCGCACGGATGACGCCTACATCGTGCGGCTCCGCCGCGAGTTCACCCGCGACAAGCGCCTGCGCCTCGGCTTCACCATGAACCGCTTCGAGGCCAACCAGGGCGACAGCCTGAACCACCAGAGGACCCACGTCGCGGTGTACGGCTACGACGCCCGCTACCGCGTGCTCGGCACGGACGTCTCGCTCGAGTACGCCGAGAGCCAGTCCGAGCGCCCGCCGCTCAAGTTCCCCGGGACGTCGAACGAGATCGCGCTCTTCAAACGCTCGACCGGCATCGGGCTGCGGCGCAACGCCGTGGTCCAGGCGGAGATCCGCAGTGTCCGGCTCGGAACGTCCAGGGCCGGATTCCTGAACGTCACCCCGATCTGGTGGCAGCGGGGCTCGGAATGGCAGAACGCCATCGGCGGCCCCAACCGCGATGAAACCGGATTCCTGCTCAACACCGTCTACCTGCTGCCCCAGCGCGCGGTCACCTACACGAACAACTACCGCTGGTACGGCAACAACGCGACGACGCATTACGACGATCGCGAGGTCTACAACGAGATCTACGTCGAGTTCGTCAACGGCTTCACCGGCAAGGCCTACTACCGCAATCACGAGACCTTTCGCGAGAACGCGGGACTGCGCATCCGTGACGTGTTCAACGAGTGGTTCGCGGAGCTGCAGGTGGAGAGCCGTCTCGCCAAGCTGGTCGTCGAGGCCAAGTCGAAGGACATCGGGCGCCCCGAGCACAAGCAGCTCTATTCGGTGGAGACCGCAGTGAACCTCACGGACAAGCTCAAGGTCTACAACCGCTTCACCTTCGGCAACGACGCCAGCATCCTGCGCAAGGGCATCTTCAGCCAGCTCCAGTTCCGGCCCGCCGGAAACACCGAGATGTACCTTCAGTACGGTCCCGACTACATCGGCGGCGGTTCCGTCCCCGTGGACGAGGGGAATCTACAGGGCAGCGGGGACCAGGCCGACATCGTCAAGTTCATCATCAAGGGGAACTTCTAGATGCGCGCGAATCCAGCCGCCGCTCCGGCGGCACGGCGCCCTCACCGGCGCCTCGTGGCCCTGGCCGCCGCCGCGTGGTTGCTCGCCGCATCTTCGGTGGGCGCGGCACCCCAGAAGGCGGATGGCGGCATCCGCTTCACCTACGCGGACGCTTCGGCGCAGGCGGTGTTCTGGGCCGGGGAGTTCAACAGCTGGTCGCCGACGGCCACGCCGATGACGCGGGACGCGAACGGGTTGTGGAGCGCCGTCGTACCCCTGCCGCCCGGCACCCACGAGTACAAGTTCGTCGTGGACGGGCAGTGGTTCGCCGACCCCGAGAACCCAGTCACCGCGGGAGACTTCGGCAACAGCGTCGTCGTGGTCTCGCCCGAGGGCGACCTGGTCGCCGCGGCAGCCACCTCGAACACCCCCTACAGCCCGCAGATCATGATAGGCGGTCGGATCATCGGCCTGTTCCAGGATACTCACAGCGACGAGGACGGCCGATTCGCGCTGCGGCGCCCCAATCTGGACATCGATCTCGGCTTCGACATCCGGATCTCGGACGTGCTGAAGGCGCATTGGCTCATGAACATCAACAGCGAAAAGGAGGACGTGCAGGACTTCCGCAGCCGGCTCAACTTCGACCGCGGCTCGCTGCTGTTCACCAAGCCGAAGCTCCAGATCCTCGCCTACGACAACGAGGCGGCGGGCACCTGGGACGATCCGCTGCACCTGCTCGGCGACGTGGGGATTTTCCACCACGCGTACGGCTATCAGCGCCAGGGCTTCAAGCTTTCGAGCCAGTATGGCGGCTTCGACACCGAGTTCCACTACGCGGACAACTTCAACGCCGGCGGCACCACCTACCCGGCGTTCATCGTCGGCGATCCCACCAATCCGCGCTTCGTCTTCGAGAGCGATCCGGTGCGCAAGTCCATCGACCTGCTGAAGACGGAGCGCGACGGCGGCGGCTACCGCCTGGTCGGCGACCAGTTGAGCAAGGTGTCGAGCATGGACCGCAGCGACGCCAACGCCGACATGTTCGCCTTCCGGTCCTCGCGCCAAGTGCTGGACGGGGTTTCGGTCGGCGGCCTGTTCCGGAACGACCGCGGCTTCAACCTCGGGCAACTCGTGCTGTCCAAGGTGACCGGGGACAGCACGCTGCAGATCCTGAGCGGGCGCTACGAGCAGGAGTGGCTCGGCGGCGGCGGGCAGGTGTCGTGGACCCCGACCACGGGCGTGCGGCTCTTCGCCGAGTACCTGCGTGGCACGCTGCGCATGACCCTGCTCAGCGACGCCACCACCACGGACTGGAAGCTGTCCGCGATCGGCGCGCTCGCCCCCGGAACCGCCACCGCCCTGGGCGGCGTCACCGCCAACGGCGACCATCGCACGCTCGACGACAGCGCGCGGCTCAAGGCCGGCGGCTCCTGGAGCTTCGCCCAGGGCGACATCGTGCTGCGGGCCGACGTCGAGCACCAGACCCACTCCTACGCCGCCTGGACCCAGCCGCCGACGGCGCCCGCCGGCCTGCCGCCCACCGACGACATCATCTTCGAGAACGCCGAGTATCAGCGGAAGAACTACGTCGACGCCGGCCGCACGATCGACAACGCGATGACCATCACCCGCGTCGGCTGGGAGCGGAACTGGCGTCACTACCTCGAACGCGAGGTTCGCACCGGGCTCCACGTCGAGGTGACGCACTTCGAATACGACCCGCGCACGAACTGGCAGTACCAGCTCTGGTTCCCCACCGGGAACTTCTGGCTCGAAACCGGCGAGCACGTCGTCACCACCGACCGGCTGACGATGCTCGGCGAGCGCAACGTGATCCGCGTGAAGCCGAGCCTTGCGGTGCCCCTGCTCGCCAGCCGCGCGATGATCCTGGAGTACCTCGGGACGCTGTCGGGGGTGACCCTCGGGCGTCAGCCCAAATACGCCGAGTCCATCCTCCAGTTCGGGTTCGACCTCTCGCGGGACCTGCGGTTCAACACCGACACCCGATGGGCCAAGTACGACGACCCCGAACTCTCGCTGGCCAAGGGATACGTCAGCCACTTCTTCGAGCTGGAGTACCGCTTCGCGCCGACCGCGAGCGTGGCCTTCTCGTGGGGGGTGGATCCCTGGGTGATCGATCCCCTGACCAACGAATATGCCTACATCGGCCGCGATGTTTACCTCATCGACAGGAACGCCAACGGTTTCTTCGCGGAAACCAACTACCTGAGCCTCGCGCCGATGATCGCCGCGTCCGAGAAGAATCTGCGCAACGAGCGGCGCCTGCAGGTCGAGGCGATCGTCCGCTTCTAGCGGGAGGAGACATCCGATGCGACGCACCGTGGGGATGGCGCTGGCCGCAGCGCTCGTGCTGGCCGGTTGCGGTTCCCTCAACTTCATCAAGCGCCGCCTGCCACCCCCAACCGAAGGCCCCGCGGGGGTGACCTTCCGGTTCGACGCGCCGTCCGCCCAGGTGGTCCAGCTGGCGGGAAACTGGCCGGAGAACAACTGGCTGCGAGGCCAGGCCCAGACCGGGAGCTTCCTGGTCGGCGAGATGTCAGATCCGGACGGCGACGGGATCTGGGAGCGCACGGAGAAGCTCCCGCCTGGCCGCTACGAGTACAAGTTCGTCATCGACCGGGTGAACTGGCGTTACGACCCCAACAACTCGAACCGTACCGACGACGGCTACGGCGGCTTCAACTCGCTGCTCGACGTCCAGTGACCGAGACCTCGATCCGAAGCGCGGGACGCGCACCCCTCCGCCGCGCGCGCGCCGCGGGGGCGGTGCTCGCGCTGCTGGTCGTGCTGGCGCCCGGTTGCGGCCGCAACCGGGTCGCGGACCTCCTGGTCCCGACCGGGATCCGGCCGCGGCCCGCGATCGGCTCCGGGGCGATCTCGGTGCGGCTGTTCTACGATCCCGTGCGCTACCCGGATCTCACGCTGCCGCCGTTCCCGCCCACCACCGTGAAGCTCCAGTTGGCGGGCATCGCCTTGGACTCGACGACGCTGGACGGCAGCACGAACGTGGTGACGTTCGATTCCCTGCAGGCGGGCAGCTACCTGATGACGTCGAGCGCGTTCCTGTTCTTCTCCGCGAGCCTCGGACCCATCGCGGTGACGGATCAGCTGGTGGACGCGGGCGACGACACCCTGACCCTGAACCCGGCGAAGGTCCGGAGCACCGTCCACCTCGTGGGAGACTTCAACGGATTTCCGAGCGACTTCCCCGACTCCATCTCGATGGAGCAGAACAGCGTCGGGGTGTGGACCTACCCCAACATCGACTACCCGGCGCAGACCATCCAACCCGGAACCTACCGGCTGCGCTTCGTCACCGACTTCAGCTACGACAACCCCACCGACTACGGGGGCAGTGAGGCCGTGACCTACACCGTGCCGGTCCTCAACGCTACCACACGGCTCGTCTCGGGCCCGGGAACCGACCTCAAGATCCGGGTGGTCACGACCGGCCCATACCGCTTCACGCTCGACGAGCGCCGCCAGACCTTCAGCGTGGAGCCGATTCCGTAGCCGGAACCGGCGTCCTCGAGGAGACCTCCGTCATGACCCATCGCATCGCCTTCGCAAACCTCCTGGCCCTCGGGACCGTGCTCCTCGCGGGCTGTGCCGGCGGCTGGCGCCACGGAGCCGCGCCCGGCGCCGCGACCTCCCCCGCCGGCGCTCCCGCGGCTCACGCCTCCGCGCCCGCGCCGGCCACGCGTGGGCCGGTTGCAGGTGGTTCGGGGGTCACCTTCACCTACCAGGGCCCGGCCAACACGGTGGCGCTGGCCGGCGACTTCAACGACTGGTCCACCTCGGCCGACGCCATGACCAAGGGGGCCGCCGACACCTGGACCCTCACCAAGAAGCTCGAGCCGGGCCGCCACATGTACAAGTTCGTGATCGACGGTGGCACCTGGAAGGAGGACCCTGGTGCCGTCGAGTTCGCCGACGACGGCTACGGCGGGAAGAACTCGGTCGTGGTGGTGGGTGCCGGCACGGCCGGCGGCGGCGCCGCCCCCGCAGCGCCTGCGCCCGCCGCCCCCGCGGCACCTGCGCCGGCCGCTCCCGCAGGCGCCGGCAAGGCCCCTGCCCAGACCGCGGAGGGCGTGGTCTTCACCTTCGCCGGCAGCGCCAATGCGGTCAACCTCGCAGGGGACTTCAACGCCTGGTCCACCACCGCCGACCCCATGACCAAACAGGCCGACGGCACCTGGACCCTCACCAAGAAGCTCGAGCCCGGCAGCTACGAGTACAAGTTCGTGATCAACGGAACGACCTGGAAGCAGGACGAGGCCAATCCCGAAAGCAAGAGCGATCCCTATGGCGGCAAGAACTCAGTGGTCACCGTGAAATAGGCACGCGGCCCGTCGCGACGGAAGGTGTCCGTCGCCGGCCCTCCGCTTCTCCCGATCCCGAGGAGTCCCCGATGCACCGGACCATCACCAGCTTCGCTCCGCGCGCCGCCCGCGTGTTCGCCTTCGCCGCGCTGGCCGTCGGCGCCCTCGCCCCGGCGGCGTGGGCCACCCAGGTCACGTTTCGCTACCAGCCGGTCATCGGTGGCGTCCAGTCGGTCTCGGTCGCGGGCACCTTCAACGGGTGGAACGCGACCGATACCCCGCTCGCGGACGCCGACAAGGACGGGGTCTGGGAGAAGGTAATCGATCTGCCGGCCGGGCGGATCGAGTACAAGTTCGTGGTCAACGGCGACCAGTGGATGACCGACGAGGGCGCGGCGGAGTTCTCCCCCGACGGCTTCGGCGGCCAGAACTCGGTGCTGGTGCTCGGCAACGACCCGGTGGTGGTCGGGACCGGCTCGACGGTCAAGAAGATCGAAGCCCCCAAGTTCGGTCTGCGGCGCGTGACCTTCAAGTTCCGCCCCGAGGGCGAGCCGCAGAAGGTGAGCCTGGCGGGCACCTTCAACGACTGGACCGTGGGCAAGACGCCGATGGCCGATCCCGACGGTGACGGCGAATACGCCGCGACCGTGCTGCTGGCGCCGGGCTCCTATCAATACAAGTTCGTGGTCGGCGACAACACCTGGATCCAGGACACGAAGGGGCAGGACGCCGACACCGACGACGGCTACGGGGGCAAGAACTCGATCCTCAACGTGGACGACCGCTTTCCCTCGATCTCGGTGAAGCGCGGCGACGGCCAGATCTATCCCGACGGCCTGCAGCACGCCCAGGGGGCGAACGAGATCAACAACAGAGGGGGCGGCAAGGTCGAGTTCACCACCCGCGCCCACCTCGACGACATCGACGGGGTCGATCTCGTGACCTGGTCGGCGGGACGCGAGGCCATGACCCCGATGCATCCGGTCAACCGCGACAAGATTTTCCAGTACTACCGCGCCGACCTCACCATGCCGCCGGGCGAGACCCCGTACCTGTTCCGCTACCGCGACGGCGCGAAGTCGCTCTACCTGGCGGCCGGCGGCCTGCGCGCCGCGCCGGACAGCGGCCGCTTCGTCTACTCGGCGGCGCGATTCCCCGAGTTCATCACGCCGGACTGGGTCAAGAACGGCGTCATCTACCAGATCTTTCCCGACCGCTTCCGCAACGGAAACCCGTCGAACGATCCCGACTTCAAGGAGTGGTACTACCAGGGCAAGACCGCGCTGCCGGCAGGCGGAAGCCTCAACACCGACTTCCAGGAGTACTACCACCTGGTGAAGGACTGGAACGACTACCAGGGGCTGACCCACTCCCCGTGGACCAAGGACGGTCGCGACTGGATGGCGTTCTACGGCGGCGACATCGAGGGGGTGCGGCAGAAGCTCGACTATTTGCAAGACTTGGGCGTGACCATCCTCTACTTCAACCCCCTGTTCCAGGCCAAGTCCACCCACAAGTACGACGCCGCCGACTACCGCAAGATCGATCCGCATTTCGCGAGCAACGAGGAATTCATCGCCTTCGTCAAGGAGGCCAAGACGCGCGGCATCCGCATCATTCTCGACATCGTCTACAACCACTCCGGCAACTCCAATTGGGCCTTCAAGGACGCCGCCGAGAAGGGAACCAAGAGCTCATACTACCAATGGTACGAATTCAAGAAGTGGCCCCTGCCGGACGGTTGGCCCAACGTCGGGCACGCCTGGAAGCCCGCCGACTACTACTATTGCTGGTGGGGCTTCGGCGACCTCCCCGACTTCAACTTCGACCTCTCACGCAAGAACGACGCCGAGAACGCGATCAAGGACATCACCCAGGCGCAGGTCAACGTTCCCCTGGTGGACTACCTGCTCGAGACCACCGAGTACTGGATCAAGACCGTCGACGCGGACGGCGTGCGGCTCGACGTCCCGAACGAGGTCCCCTACTGGTTCTGGAAGGTGTTCAACGAGCGGGTGAAGAAGGCGAAGCCCGACGCCTACATCGTCGGCGAGCTGTGGGGCAACGCCTCCGACTACGTGCGCCCGGGCGTCTACGACGCGGTGATGAACTACGCCTTCTTCCGCGACCCGGTCCAGCGCTTCCTCGGCATGGGCCAGGGCAGCGCCGCCGAGTTCGACGCCTCGCTCGCCACCGGACGGCTCGCCTACCCGAGCCAGGCGGTGGAAGTGCAGATGAACCTGATCGACAGCCACGACACCGTGCGCTTCCTCACCCAAGTGGGCGGCAACGCCAACCGTCTCAAGCTGGCCGCGATGTTCGCCATGACCTACGTCGGGGCCCCGACGATCTACTACGGGGACGAGATCGGCATGGAAGGCGGCAAGGACCCCGACTGTCGCCGGCCCTTCGTCTGGAGCTGGGAGAAGGAGCCCGCGCGCGTCGCGCTCCACGACTACTACCGCTCGCTCACCAAGCTCCGCCACGCCCACCCGGCGCTGCGGACCGGGAATTTCACCACGCTGAGCACCGCGGGGCTGACCTACGCCTACCGGCGCAGCGGGGGCGGCGAGGACTTCGTGGTGGTCCTGAACGCCGGCAAGCAGGACGCCACCGTCACCATCGACACCGCGCCCTGGGGCGGCAAGGTGGACGCGGCCGACATGCTGGCCGGGAAGTCCGAGCCCTGGAGCGGCGCGGCGCAGGTGGGCGTACCCGCCGAGACCGGCCGGATCTTCCAGCTCACCCGGAAGCGCTAGACCGCGACCCGATCAGACCGCCACCGCGGTGCCGTTCACGGCGCGCTCGGTGGCAGGGTCGAAGAAGTGGAGGCGGGACCAGGCGAAGTGGAGCGGCGCGGACGCTCCCACGGCGGGCGCGTCCTGCCCCTGGACGCGCGAGATCAGCTCGCCGATCGGGGTGCGCCAGTGCATGAGGACCTCGTTGCCGAGCGGCTCGCGCACGTCCACGCGGCCCTCGACCGTCATCCCCGGACCCTCGGCCTCGAGCCGGACGTCCTCCGGCCGCACTCCCAGCACGAGCGGTTGGCCCCGATGGGGCGCGAGGCGCGCGGCCAGCTCCGGCGGCAGACCCAGCGCCTGGCCCCCCCCCTCGAGTGCCGCGCCATCGGTTCTCAGGGTGGTCTCGAAGAAGTTGATCGGCGGGCTGCCGATGAAGCCGGCGACGAACTGGTTCACCGGGTGCTGGTAGAGCGTGAACGGGTCGGCCACCTGCTGCAGCACGCCCTGGCGCAGCACCGCGATGCGGTCGCCGAGGGTCATCGCCTCGACCTGGTCGTGCGTGACGTAGATCAAGGTGGCGCGCACCCGCTGGTGCAGGCGCTTGATCTCGGCCCGCATCTGCACGCGCAGCTTGGCGTCGAGGTTGGAGAGCGGCTCGTCGAACAGGAACACCTGCGGATCCCGCACCATCGCCCGCCCCAGCGCCACGCGCTGGCGCTCGCCGCCCGACAGCTCACGCGGCCGGCGGAGCAGATAGCCCGAGAGCCCGAGCATCTCCGCCGCCGTCTCGACGCGCTTGCGCACGTCGGGCTCGGACAGCTTGCGTCGCCTGAGGCCGAAGGCCATGTTGTCGAACACCGACATGTGCGGGTAGAGCGCGTAGTTCTGGAACACCATGGCGATGTCCCGGTCTTTGGGCGCCACGTCGTTGACCACGCGCGGGCCGATGCGGATCTCGCCCTCGGTGACCTCTTCGAGCCCGGCGATCATGCGGAGCACCGTGGATTTGCCGCAGCCCGAGGGACCCACCAGCACCAGGAACTCGCCGGCTTCGATGCGCAAGTCGACGTGATCGACCGCCGGCTTTCCGCGGCCGTAGGTCTTGGTCAGATTGACGAGTTCCACGGTCGGCATGGGATCCTCTCGAAGACGACGCTCACGATTCCCGCGCCACCCTAGCCAATCCCGGCCGGGGCTTCAACTTTCGGCGACCGATCGGGCCGGGAACCGGGCGCCGCGGCGGCGCGGCTGGGAATGCCTTCGCCACTCACCACCCCCGGGCCGAGAGCCGGGCACGCCGCGCTGCGGGCGGCTCGCCCCACGGGCATCAATGCGCGCCGGTGCCGGTCACCGGCGAACCGAGCAGAAAGACGAGAACGCGGTCGATCCGCGCCGCCCAGGCGCGCTCGTCATGGACCGCTCCCGCGACCTCCTCGTAGTGGAGGTTCACGCCCTCGCGATAGCCGCGGGCCAGCAAGGCGTCACGCAGCGCGCGCGCATCGCCCAACGCCTGTTCCCGTGCCTCCGCATCGCGCCCCTCGAGCGAGCCGATGTCCACCCAGATGCGGCCGTGGACGCCGTGACCGGCGGCGGTGCGCCGCACGATGTCGCGCTCCGCCCACCTCGCCGCGGGCGAGAGGCAGCCCACCAGACCGAACACCTCCGGATGCTCGAGCCCGAGGTAGAGCGAGACGATCCCGCCCAGCGAGGACCCCACCGCGCCGGTGGTCCCCGGACCGGGCGCGGCGCGGTAGTGGGCGTCGATGAAAGGCTTCAGCTCCTGGACCAGGAAGCGGGCGTAGTCGGCCGCGCGCCCCCCGCCGCGCGCCCGGTCGGCCGCCGGCGTGTACTCGGCCACGCGGTCCGGGGTGTTGGCGACCGCCACCGCGATGAAGGGCCGCACGCGGCCGTCCCGAAGCAGCTGCCCGGCGGTCTCGTCCACCCCCCACTCGATCCCGAGGAAGCTGGTCGCGGCGTCGAACACGTTGTTGCCGTCATGGAAATAGAGCACGGGGTAGCGTGCGGTGGAGTCGGTGTCGTAGCCGGGGGGCAGGAAGACCAGCACGTCGCGCGCCCGGACGAAACGCGAGGGAAATGCCGGATGACTGCGTATGTCGCCGGTCCGCGTCGGCACGCGGGGTGTGCGGGACTCGGACTGGTCGCGCCACGCGGCGACGGTGACCCGCACCGTGTCGTCCGCCGCGGCGACCCACTCGCGGTTGGCGATCTCGCCGCCGCGGGCGTCCTTCTCGACCGTCTCCCAGCTCCCGCGCGTCACCTTGAACGCGAGCGCCGTGCCCGCCTCGACTTCGAGCGTGGCGCCGAAGCGCCGCCCGCCGAGCGCGGCGAGGCGCAGTCCGGCGCCGTCCCAGCCGCCCAGCTGGGGGACGTCACCCGAGATCCAGATCGCCGCGCCGGCGGGGGTCGCGGCCGGAGTCTCGACCACGAACGTGACGTGGGCCGGGGCCGCGCTCAGCACGGCCGGCGCCCAGACCAGCGCCACGAGCACAGCCCAGCCGGACCGCAGCGACACCTCAGGGGATCTCCGCCTCGCCCGCCTCGCGGCGCTTGAGACGACGGCCGGCGACGTCCATCACGACGTAGAGCGCGAGCAACACCCCGGCCGCCGCCACGAACCACAACAGCTTCTCGCGCAGCACGTGGGCCATCGCCAGCGGATCGTCGAGCAGCGTCGGCTCGCTGCCGAGCACACGCGCCCCGAACCACGCCAGTACGAAGCACCACAGGAACGAGCCGGTGAGCGTCATCAGTGAAAAGCGCCCGAAGGGCATCCGCGCCGCGCCCGCCGGGAGCGACACCAGATGGCGCACCACCGGCAGCAACCGGGCGAAGAAGACTCCCGCCGTGGAGTAGTGGCGGATCCAGCGCTCGGCGAGCAGCCACTTGCGCTCCGGCACGAATACGTACCGGCCGTAGCGCAAAATGAGCGGCCGCCCGATCGCGCGCGCGACGAGGTACGACAGTGCGGACCCGAACCACGAGCCCAGCGTTGCCGCCGCCACCACGCCCCAGAAGTGGAAACGCCCCTGCTCCGCCCAGTAGGCCGCCGGCGGCACCACCAGCTCGCTCGGCAGCGGGAACACCGTGGACTCGATCGCCATCATCAGGAACACGCCGCCATAGCCCCAGTCGTGCACCTGGTGAAACCAGCCGGCGAAGAGGGAATGGAACATGCGCGGGCTAGCGGCCTCGCTCGGACACGGCCGCGTCGGCCGCCGCGGCCACCGTGTCGGCCCAGGCAAAGTCGTCGCCGTCGGCGCGCGGGCGTGCCAGCGCCACCTCCGGGTCGTGCTCGAGGCAAATCCACGCCCGCTCGGCGCTGGCGCGATCGAGCAGGGCGCGCTTCTCCTGCATGGTCTCGATCGCGGCCACGTCGTAGCCCATGACGAAGGGAATGCGCACGTGCGAGGCGGTCGGGATGAGATCCGCGACGAAGTAGAGCACCCCCTCCGGACCGGAAACGCGCACCAACTGCTGGCCCCGCGTGTGGCCGTCGGCGGTGAACAGCTCGAAGCCCGGCCACGGACTCAGCGCGCCGTCCCACTCCGTGAGCACGCCGGCGGCGACCAGGGGCTCGAAGTTCTCCGCCAGATACGAGGCGCGCTCGCGCGGGTTGGGGTGCCGGGCGTTCTCGAGGTTGCGGCGCTGCACGTAGTAGCGCGCGCGCGGCAGGCGCGGCGCCGGATCCTCCTCCACGCGGCGAGTCGAGCCGCCGGCGTGGTCGAAATGGAGGTGGGTCAGGACCACGTCCGTGACGTCCTCGACCGCGAGCCCCACTGCCCCGAGCGAGCGCTCGAGCGTATGCTCGCCGTGCTCCACCCGGTAGATGTCCATCAGCTTGGGGGGGAACTTGTCCCCGATGCCGTCGTCCACCAACACCCTCCGGCCGTGGCCCTCGGCGAGCAACACGCGCATCGCCAGCCGGATGCGGTTGCGATCGTCAGGCGGATGCGACTTGCTCCAGAGCGGCTTGGGCACCGAGCCGAACATCGAACCCCCGTCGAGCCAGAGACAGCCGGTTTCGAGGGTTTGGAGCTTCCAGTCACCGAGCACGAGGTGGGGCATGAGAAGAGCATCGCCCAAAGCGTGGAAAGCGGTCAAACGCGCGGGCGCGAACGCGCCGCACGACCGTGGCGGGGTGATGCGCTCCCGGCGCTACTTGCGGTAAAGCTGCTTGAGCCCGCCGAAGCTCATCGGCAGCGCGGGGGTGGCGCCGAAGGCGGTCACCTCGAAGACGAAATCGTTGAAGTCGTTGTCGGTCTGCGCGTGTCCCGGCGGGCCGGGGTTGGCGCCGCTGTCGAGGTCTTCGAAGCAGACCAGCCAGGTATTGGGTCCGTCGAACCGCGAGACGTCGAACACCAGCGCCTGCACGTCTCCGTCGGTCGGAGCGTGGAGCGCCCCGGCGCCGTCGGGCCCGCGGTCGTTGTACAAGCGATTGCTGTAGAACAGCTCGGGCTCGGGGGCATTGGTCGCGGCGAGCGGCCCGTTCGGATTCATGTAGAAGCCGAACGCGGTCATCGCGCGTGGGAAGACGATGATCGCCGTGGCGCCGGCGCCCTGCGGGCCGTCGAACACCACGCCGTCATCCACGCCGTCGATCGCCGGCCGCGTGCCGGTCTCGAGATACCAGCCGACGAGGTTGCGGTTCGCGTTCCCCGCCACCTCGCGGATCAGCAGGGCCGAGAAATGATCGTCCACCCAGAACCATGGATCCAGGTCCCCCGCCCGGGCGCCGATGTAATCGTGCTGCACGTCGATCGCGCCGGCCCCGTAGAGCCCGTCCACGATCTTCTGCAGGCTCGTCGAGGGGGCGTCCCAGGTGGTTCCGAACGCGACCGGCACCACGGCGGCCGCCGGAGAGGCCGCCGCCGCGGCGAGCAGGGCGGACGTGGCGGCGGCACGCAGCACGGCAAGGGGCTTCATCGAGCTGTCTCCGGATGCGGGGATCGGGTTGCGTGGCCAGATGGGAAACCCGGCCGGCCCGACCGGGGCCGGCCCAGTGTCGCGCCGGACAAGGGGGGACCTCGTGAGGTCGGCGCGTTACGTTCAGGTGCCTAAGACGTTAGCAGTCCCAGATCACCTGATTCAAGAAGAATCGTCGTGGCCGCGAGCACGTCCCGACGCGGGCGCGGCCGCGGTAGCCGCGAGGGTTCGAATCTCCGGCCGCGGCAGGCTCCCGCGCATGCAGATTGCACGCCCCGCATGGACCCTCGGGGAATCCGCTCTCCGATGCCCGCGGCGCGGCCGCCAACCTGTCAGATGTGCAGGGCGCGGCCGGCGACGGCGAGCGCCGCCTCCTTGACCGCCTCCGGCAGGGTGGGATGGGCGTGCACGGCGCGGGCCACGTCCTCGGCGCTGGCGCCGAACTCGATGGCCAGGGCCAGCTCGGCGATCAGATCGCTCGCCCGCGGACCCACGATGTGCGCGCCGAGGATCCGGTCGGTCTTGGCGTCGGCCAGGATCCGGACCTGTCCCTCGCGCTCCCCCATCGCGCGCGCGCGCCCGTTGGCGATGAATGGGAAGCTGCCGATCGCGATCTCGCGACCCTGCGCGCGAGCCTCCTCCTCGCTCAGGCCCACGCTCGCGAACTCGGGCCAGGTGTAGACCACGTTGGGGATCGCCTCGTAGTGGACGTGCCCGGGCAGCCCGGCCATCGTCTCGACCGCGGCGATGCCCTCCTCCTCGGCCTTGTGCGCCAGCATCGGCCCGCGGATGACGTCGCCGATCGCGAACACGCCGGGGACGCTGGTCTCGAACTTCTCGTTCACCTCCAGGCGTCCCCGCTCGTCCATGGCGATGCCCAGCTCGCGCGCGCCGAGGCCATCGGTATAGGGCCGACGCCCCACCGCCACCAGCAGCACGTCGCAGACTTCCTCGCGGGTGGTCTCGCCCGCGGACACCGTCACGTGCACCTGGTCGCCCTCGACGCGCGCCGCGCTCGCCGAGGCGCCGAAGACGAAGCGCAGCCCCTGCTTCTCCAGCGCCCGCCGCAGCGAGTCTCCGCTGGCGCGATCCATCCCGGGCACGATGCGGTCCATGACCTCGATCACGGTGACCGCCGACCCCAGCCGCCGCCAGACCGAGCCCAGCTCGAGGCCGATCGCGCCCGCCCCGACCACCACCAGGCGGCGCGGCACCTCGGGCAGCGAGAGCGCATCGGTGGAGTGGACGATGCGCCGGCCGTCGAAGGCGATGCCGGGGAGGGCGACGGGCTTGCTGCCGGTCGCGACCAGGATGCGCTGCGCCTCCAGCGCGCGCCGCCCCTCGGGGCCTTCGACCTCGACGCGCCCGGGTGCCGTGATCCGCGCCACGCCCTGCACGTGCGTCACTTTCTGCTTGCGGAACAATCCCTCCACCCCGCGCGTGAGGTCGCGCACCACGCCGTCCTTGCGCTTCATCATCGCCGCGAGGTCGAGCGACACCTCGGCGCGGATCCCGTGCGCGGCGGCCTGGGTGCGGGCGAAGGCGAAGTGCTCGCTCGAATCGAGCAGCGCCTTGCTGGGGATGCAGCCGACGTTGAGGCAGGTGCCGCCGAGCGTGGGGTACTTCTCGACGCACGCGGTGGCGAGCCCGAGCTGGCCGGCGCGGAGTGCCGCGACGTAGCCGCCGGGGCCCGAGCCGATCACGACGAGGTCGAAGCGGGGTTCGGCCATGGCGGGATCAGACCTCGAACAGCATGCGCTCGGGGTCCTCGAGCCGCTCCTTGACCCGCACCAGGAAGGTCACCGCCTGCTCGCCGTCCACGATGCGATGGTCGTAGGAGACGGCCACGTACATCATCGGGCGAATGACGACCTGGTCGTCCACGGCGATCGGGCGCTTCTCGATCTTGTGCATGCCGAGGATGCCGCTCTGCGGCGGGTTCAGGATCGGGGTGGAGAGCAGCGAGCCGTAGACGCCGCCGTTCGAGAGCGTGAACGTCCCGCCGCTCAGCTCGTCGAGCGTCAGCGTGCCGGCGTGAGCCTTGGCCGCGAGGCGCGCGATCTCGCGCTCGATCTCGGCGAACCCGAGACCGTCGGCGTGACGCACGACCGGGACCACCAGTCCGCGCTCGGCGCCCACCGCCACGCCCAGGTGCACGTGGCGGCGGTAGACGATGTCGGTGCCCCGGATCTCCGCGTTGAGCTCGGGAATCTCCTCGAGACCCAGCACGCAGGCGCGGGTGAAGAAGCTCATGAAGCCGAGCCGCACGCCGTGCCGCTGCTCGAAGCTCTCGCGAAAGCGCGCCCGCAGCTCGAGCACCGCACTCATGTCGATCTCGTTGAACGTGGTCAGGATCGCCGCGGTGTGCTGCGCCCGCACCAGCCGCTCGGCGATGCGCAGGCGGATGCGGCTCATCGGCACGACGCGCTCGTCCTCGTCGGTCGGCGTGGCCGGCGACGGGGGCCGAGCGGCCGGCGCCGGCGGCGCGGGGGCCTCGGCGGCCTCCGAGGCGGGGCCGGGCGCGACCGCCGCCGCGCCCGAGGTCGCCTCCGGCCGGCCCGCGCGCTCGAGATGCAGCAGCACGTCCTCCTTGAGCAGGCGGCCGCCCTTCCCGGTGGCCGCGATCCGCGCCGGATCGAGGCCGTGCTCGTCGACCAGCCGGCGCACCGCGGGCGACAGTACCCGCTCCGCGTCCGCCACCTGCGGCCGGCCGGCCGGCAGCGGTTCGCCGGCTCGTTCCGCCGGACCGCCGTTGTCACCGCCGCGCGCCGCGGGCGCCTCCGGCTCCCCCGCCGGGGCGGCCTCCACGCGCGCGATCACGTCGCCGACATGAACCGTCTCGCCGGGACGGCGGGCGTGGCGGAGGATGCCGGAATCGGCGGCGGCGATCTCCACCGCGGCCTTGTCGGTTTCCAGCGTGGCCACCGGCTCGTCCACGCCGACGCGCCCGCCGTCGGGCTTGAGCCACTCCACCAGTACCGCCTCCGAGATCGACTCGGCGAGGCGCGGCACCTTGATCTCGATCGCCATCAACTCACCTCCCGCGCGACGCGCACCGGGGCCGGCGCGATCTTGGCGTCCGGATCGCAGAACGCCCGGTCCAGCACCGTCTTCTCCTGCTCGACATGACGCTGATAATAGCCGGTGGCGGGGGTCGAGGAGGCCTTGCGCGCCACCAGCCGCAGCGCGGCGCGGGCGGGCAACACCATCTCGAGCCGGTGCCGGGTATTGCGCCACCCTCCCATGTTGGCCGGCTCCTCCTGCACCCAGCGCAGATCCCGGACCTCGGGGTAGCGGCTGAAGATCCGTTCCAGCTCCTGGTGCGGGAACGGATAGAGCTGCTCCACCCGCACCAGCGCGGTGTCGCGCACCTCGCGCGCCGCGCGGGCCTCGAGCAGCGTGTAATAGAACCTACCCGAGACCAGCAGCACGCGCCGCACCGTGCGCGGGCTGTCGATGGAATCGTCGTCGATCGCGGTGCGAAACGCCCCGCCCGTGAACGCCTCGCGCGGGGACACCGCCTCGCGGTGCCGCAGCAGGCTCTTCGGGCTCATGATCACCAGGGGCTTGCGAAAGCGGCGATGGAGCTGGCGGCGCAGCGCGTGGAACAGCTGGGCCGGCGTGGTGAGATTGCACACCTGCATGTTGCCGTTGGCGCACAGCTCGAGGAAGCGCTCCAGGCGGGCGCTCGAGTGCTCCGGGCCCTGCCCCTCGTAGCCGTGCGGCAGCAGCAACACCAGCCCCGACATGCGCTGCCACTTCGCTTCGCCGCTGGCGAGGAACTGGTCGATGATCACCTGGGCCACGTTGGCGAAGTCGCCGAACTGGGCCTCCCAGACCACCAGCGTCTGCGGATCCGCGGTGCTGTAGCCGTATTCGAAGCCCAGGGCGGCCACCTCGCTGAGCGGCGTGTCGATGATCTCGAAGCGACCCTGCTCCGGCGCCAGGTGCTCGAGGGGCACGTGGCGCCGCCCGTCCTCGGCGTCGAACAGCACGGCGTGGCGGTGGGAGAACGTTCCGCGCCCGGTGTCCTGGCCGCTGAGCCGCACGCGGTGACCCTCCAGGAGCAGCGAGCCCAGCGCCAGCGCTTCGCCCATGCCCCAGTCGATGCGGTCCTCGGCCACCATCTTCCGTCGCTCGGCGAGCAGCGGCGGGATCTTGCGGTGCGCGTGGAAGCCCTTCGGCAGCCGGGTGATGGCCTCGGTGAGCCGCGCCACGGTCTCCTCCGGCACCGCCGTGGAGGCGCTCCAGTCCTCGCCGGCCCACTCCAGTCCGCGCCACGCGCCGCCCAGCGGCGCCGGGCCGTTGCCCGCCGACGGGTCGCTGCGGGCGAGTTCGTGGGCGGCGCGCAGGCGCTCGTGGATCGCCGTCTCGATCGCTTCCAGCCGTGGCCGGTCGATGACGCCTTCGGCCATCAACTGCTCCGCGTAACGGCGTGACGCGGGCGTGTGCGTGGCGATCTTCCCGTACATCACCGGCTGGGTGAAGGTCGGATCGTCCAGCTCGTTGTGGCCGTGCTTGCGATAGCACACCAGGTCCACGAGGACGTCGCGCTTGAAGCGCGCGCGGTAGTCCATCGCCGCCCGGATGGCGAACACCGCCGCCTCGGGATCGTCGCCGTTGACGTGGAACACCGGGGTCTCGATGACGCGCGCGATGTCGGTGGCATAGCGCAGCGGGCGCCCGTCGGCCGGCGAGGTCGTGAAGCCGATCTGGTTGTTGACGATGATGTGAACGGTGCCGCCGGTGCGGTAGGCGGGGAGCTGCGATAGCAGCAGCGTCTCGGCCACGATCCCCTCGCCGACGAAAGCCGCGTCACCGTGGATCAGCACCGGCACCCCGCGGTCGCGCTCGAGGTCGCCCATGTATTCCTGGCGGGCCCGCACCGAGCCCAGGACCACGGGGTTCACGAACTCGAGATGGCTGGGGTTGAAGTTGAGGTCGAGGTGCACGGTGCGGCCCGACCGGCTCTCGTGGAAGCTCGAGTAGCCGAGGTGATACTTCACGTCGCCGTGCCCCTGAACGTCGGGCGGCGCGAAGCTCGATTCGAACTCGCCGAAGACGCGTTCCAGCGGCTTCTTCATCAGGTGGGCGAGCACGTTGATCCGGCCGCGGTGCGGCATGCCCAGCACCAGCTGCTCGACGCCGTGCTCCGCCGCCGACTCGACCAGGGTTTCCAGCATCGGCTCGAGCGTCGCCGCGCCCTCGAGCGAGAAGCGCTTCTGTCCGACGTACTTGACGTGGAGGAACTGCTCGAAAGCGTCGGCGGCGAGCAGCGACTCGAGGATCCGGACGCGCTCCGCGGGGTCGAGCGCGGGCCGGCCGCGCTGCCGTTCCATGCGCTGCTCCAGCCACTCGCGGCGCTCCTTGTCCGGAATGTCCATGTACTCGACGCCGAGCGTGCCGCAGTAGGTGTGGCGCAGAACCTCGATGAGCTGGCGCAGCGTGCCCTGGAACTCGCCCGCGAACGGGCGCGGGTCCACCTCGCGATCGAGGTCGGCCTCGGACAGGCCGAAGCTCCCGAGGTCGAGGAGCGCGTGCGAGTCTGGGTTCTCGCCCAGAGGGTCGATGCGGGCGATGAGGTGGCCGAATTCGCGGTAGGCGAGCACCAGGCCGAACACGCCCCCGGCGATCCCCGCCACCGGCGCTCCCGCCCCGCCCGGCTCTCGTCCACCCAACTCGAAGCCCGCGAAGAAGGCGCGCCACTCGTCGGGAACCGACTGGGGATCCGCGAGATAGCGGGCGTACACCGACTCGATGTAGGCGGAGTTGGCCCGCTGTGTCACGTCCAGCTTTCTCGCCATCAAGTTCCCCGGAAGGGCGCCCGTCTCGCGGGGGGACGCGCCCGAGGCCCGTGCCCGCGATCGTCTGCGCTGTAGATGCCCCAGTCCGCGGCAGGGTAGCACGAAAGACTCGGGGGCTGCAGGCTCGGCGGCGCGCCACTCGGATGACCGCGGGCGCCTCCATCCCGAATCATCATCGGCGCTTGCGGCCACGGGCTGGAGCCCCGCGCCGGCCGGCGCGCGGGTCGCGACCGGGGCCCCGCTCCGGTTGTGCGGCCTCGCGCGGGCGGCTATGTTCCCCGTCCGATGAGCCCGTCCGCTCCCACGTCCGCGCCCCCTTCGACCGAGCCTGCCCTGCTCTGCCGGGGCCTGACCAAGCGCTACGGCAGCGTGGTCGCCGTGGACGGGCTCGACCTCGAAGTCGGCACCGGCGAGTGCTTCGGGCTGCTGGGTCCCAATGGCGCCGGCAAGACCACCACGGTCGAGATCCTCGAGGGCCTGCTCGTGCCCGACGCCGGGGAGGTCCGGGTGCTGGGACAGCGCTGGGGCGGGGGAGGCGACCGCGACCTGCGCCAGCGACTGGGCATCCAGCTCCAGGAGACCCAGTTGCAGGAGAAGCTCTCGGTGGAGGAGACCGTGCGGCTGTTTCGCAGCTTCTACCGCCGCGGCCCCACGCCGCTCGAGGTGATCCGCTCGGTCTCCCTGGAGGAGAAGCGCCGCAGCTGGGTGGGCAAGCTCTCGGGTGGTCAGAAGCAGCGGCTGTCGGTCGCCTGCGCGCTGGTCAACGACCCCGACGTGCTGTTCCTCGACGAGCCGACCACCGGCCTCGATCCGCAGTCGCGCCGCCAGCTATGGGAGCTGATCGAGGCGTTTCGCCGGCGCGGCGGAACCGTGATGCTCACCACCCACTACATGGAAGAGGCCCAGCGCCTCTGCGACCGCGTCGCGATCGTGGACCACGGCAAGATCATCGCCCTCGACACGCCGGCGGAGCTGATCGCGTCGCTGGGGGGCGAGCACGTGGTCGAGTTCTCGGTCGCGGACGGCCTCGATCCCGAGCCGCTCGCGGGCCTGCCGGGGGTGAGCAGTGTCCATCGCGAGCCACGCGGCTACGCGCTGGGCGTGCGCGAGCCCCACGTCGCGATCCCGGCCCTGCTCGCCGAGCTGGAGCGTCAGAAGGCGACCCTCTCCCAGCTCACCACCCACAACGCCACGCTGGAAGACGTCTTCGTCAGCCTGACCGGACGAACGCTGCGCGATGCCTGAGCCCGGACTCTTCGAGCGCTCGCCGCTGTGGCAGCTCACCTGGGCGCGCACGCTGGCTTTCCTGCGCGAGCCCGACGCGCTGTTCTGGGTGTTCGCCTTCCCGGTGCTGATGGCGCTCGCCCTCGGGATCGCCTTCCGCAACCCCGGAGCCCAGAAGTCCCACGTCGGGGTCGAGGCCGGCCCGCGGGCCGCGGCCACGATGCGCGCGCTCGAGGCCGCACCCGATCTCGAGATCGCACTGCTGCCGGCGGACGAGGCCGCCGCGGCGCTGCGTCGCGGCCGGATCTCGGTGCTGGTGCGCACCGCGGACAAGGGCGGGCCGGTGCTGGTCTACGACCCCTCGCGGCCCGAGACGCGACTCGCCCACCTCGCCACGGTGGAGGCGCTCGAGCGCGCCGCGGGCCGCGTGGATCCGCTGCCGCTGCGCACCGACACCATCGTGCGGCCGGGATCGCGCTACATCGACTTCCTCATCCCCGGGCTCATCGGGCTCAACCTGCTCGGCACCGGCATGTGGGGCATCGGCTTCCCGATCGTGATGGCGCGCCAGCTCAAGCTGCTCAAGCGGCTGATCGCCACGCCGATGCGGCGCAGCCACTACCTGCTGGCGTTCATGCTGGCGCGCATGCTGTGGCTGGTCCTGGAGGTGGCCACCATCATGATCTTCGCCCGCGTCGCCTTCGGCATCGTGGTGCGCGGATCGTGGGCGGGGTTCGTCGTGGTCTGCGTGGTCGGGGCGCTCTCGTTCTCGGCGATGGGCCTGCTCGTGGCCTGCCGTGCCCGCACCGTCGAGGCCGCGATGGGCCTGATGAACGCGGCGATGCTGCCGATGTGGCTCTTGTCCGGCGTGTTCTTCTCCGCCGACCGCTTCCCCGGCGTGATGCAGCCGTTCATCCGCGCGCTGCCGCTCACCGCGGCCAACGATGCCCTGCGGGCGCTCACCAACGAGGGTGCCGGCTTCGCCGGCGTGATCCCCGCGGTGCTGCTGCTGGTGGCCTGGGGCGTGGGCTGCTTCGGCGTCGGCCTGCGGCTGTTCCGCTGGGACTGATCGCGCTCGGGCGGTCGGACCCGGGCGCTGGACGCTCGGCGTTTCACGCGCGAGCTGACGCGCCTTTGCGGCAGGCCGTGCAAGGGCGGCCACCCCGTTCGAGGTGGCCGCCCCGCCGCTCCGTCAGCCGCCGCGCTACCGGACCATGATCACCCGGCGCACCGCGCTCATCCCCGGCCACTCGTAGCGCACGAAGTAGAGTGCCGCCGGCGCCCGGCCGTGCTCGGTCGCTCCGTCCCACACCGCCTGGTACCGCCCCGGCCGATACACCCCGTGCGCCAGCTGCGCCACGCGCCGCCCCTGCACGTCCAGCACCGTGAGTCGCACGCGCGCCTCGCGCGCCACCGAGAAGCCGACCTGGACCGCTCCCCTGCTCGGGTTGGGCGCCAGCGTGTGCAGCGCGAACTCGCGCGGGGATTCTCCCGCGATCGCCTCGATCGGGCCGAAGGTGAGCGTGCCGCCGTCGCGACTGGTCGCCAGCAGGCGGTAGTAATAGGTCGCTCCGGGCTCGACGCCGCGATCGTAGAGAACGATGGTCCCAGCCAGCTCGCGACGCTCCGCGTTCACCGCGCTCCACGGCCCCTGCAGGGCTTCCGCCCGCTCCAGCGCCGAGCCCGTGAATCGCTCGGGCTCAGCGAACTGCCAGCGCAGCTCGATGCCCTCGCCGGTCCAGCTCGCCTGGAACATGGAGAGGAGTGTGGGCGTGGGGGGCGCCTCCTCGCTCACGAGAATCTTTTGATCCGCCGCCGGGGCGGGCCTGAGCACCTGCACGACCCCGGTGGGCCAGATGACGATCAGCGAATCGAGCGTCGCCGTCCCCAGGCCGAACGACGCCACCAGCGCGTCCTGCGATCCGTAGCCCGAGCCGCCCGACAGCTCGCGGATCTGGGTGATCCCGCCCGCCACTACCTTGACCCGCGCTCCGATCCCCGCCCGGTTCGACGCCGTCCCCGCGAGCTTCACCTGCAGCCAGTGGTTGCCGTTCGCCACATCGTTGCGAAACAGTTTGTTCGCCTGCCCGTTGTTGGAGAGGTAGAGGTCGAGGTCACCGTCGTTGTCGAAGTCCCCCCACGCCACGCCCGAGCCATCGCCGGTGTCGCCCAGCGGGCCGCTGGTGGCATCCACGAACGTGCCGCCGCCGTCGTTGCGGAACAGCTTGTTCGCCTGCCCGAAGTAGTTGGCGAGGTAGAGGTCGAGGTCGCCGTCGTTGTCGTAGTCCCCCCACGCCACGCCGAAGCCGGCGCCGGTGTCGCCCAGCGGGCCGCTGGTGGCGTCCACGAACGTGCCGTAGCCCTCGTTGCGGAACAGCTTGTTCGCCTGCCCGTTATTGGCGAGGTAGAGGTCGAGGTCGCCATCGTTGTCGTAGTCCCCCCACGCCACGCTGACGCCATTGCCGGTGTTGCCCAGCGGGGGGGTGGTGGCGTCCACGAACGTGCCGCCGCCCTGGTTGCGGAACAGCTTGTTCGCCTGGCCGTAATTGGCGAGGTAGAGATCGAGGTCGCCGTCGTTGTCGTAGTCCCCCCACGCCACACCGATGCCACGGCCGGTGTCGCCCAGCGGGCCGCTGGTGGCGTCCACGAACGTGCCGACGCCCTCGTTACGGAGCAGCTTGTTCGCCTGCCCGAGCTCGTTGGCGATGTAAAGGTCGAGGTCACCGTCGTTGTCGTAGTCCCCCCACGCCACGCCGTAGCCACTGCCGGTGTTGCCCAGCGGGCCGCTGGTGGCATCCACGAAGGTGCCGCCGCCGTCGTTGCGGAGCAGCTTGTTCGCACCATCGTTGGAGACGTAGAGGTCGAGGTCGCCGTCGTTGTCGTAGTCGCCCCACGCCACGCCGAAGCCACCGCCCGCGTCGCCCAACGGGCCGCTGGTCACGTCCACGAACGTGCCGCCGCCGTCGTTGCGGAACAGCTTGTTCGGCCCGTTGTTGACGAGGTAGAGGTCGAGGTCGCCGTCGTTGTCGTAGTCCCCCCACGCCACGCCGTAGCCCAAGCCGGTGTCGCCCAGGGGGCCGCTGGTGACGTCCACCCAGTCCGCGGCCTGGGCGGCCGGGGCGATCGGGAGAGCGAGAACAACGATGGGGATCGAAAGGGCGAGGGCGAATCGGAAGCGGGAGGCCGCGCGCGCTCGTGCCGCGGCGAGCGAGGGAAGGGCCACGGTAGGATCGGCGATCTCACGCCTGGAGGTTCGCGGAGGATTCAAGCTGAGCAAGGTGGCGCCCCCTTTGGCCGCAGGTCAAGCAGCTTCGCGGCGGGAGCGGCACACCCGACACGGTTGTCCTTCCACGATGAGATCGGAGGCGCCCATGCGCCACCTTGACGGCGCATTGGAACAGACACCGTGCTAGATGCTAGCACACGGCGGAAGCGCGTTCGGCAGGATTGCGACACGCAACGAAGGTCCAGGCGGATTCGGAAGAGGGAGGGCTACCCCATGGATGGTCGCTCGTCTCGAGGCATTCCCGCTTGCCCGCGCGGGGACGCGGGAAGGTGCGCGTTTGACTCGTCTAAGATCTTGTGTTACATTAGCTTTTGTCGAGTAGCTGGTGGCCAGTACCCGGAGGCCGCCAGGGGCCCACGGGCCCGAAACTCTCTCCTTCAGCCGCGGTCACCGGCCCGTTCGAGGCTGGTCGCGCGGCATGCTGGCGGGGCTCACGCCCCCTTCAGCCAGCCGCCCCTTTCCTGGGGCTTCTACGAAAGACATCGCGAATCTTTGCGCGGGGTCCGGTCGCGGCGGCCCGCCACGGACGAACCGAACACGCACCGGGACGCTCGCCCGGCCTCACGGCCGGCGATCGACGACATCGCGTTCGTGGCGACCGGCCCGCGGCTCCATGGGCGGCAGCGTCCGCCCGCACGTCGCGCAACGAGACATTCAGTGCACCTCTTACCTCTTACGAAAGGAATCACCAATGACCTACAAGATCATGGACATCCAGGGAATCGGACCGGAATTCGGCAAGAAGCTCGAGATGGTCAACGTCCACACGACCGACGATCTCCTGAAGCACTTCAACGATCCGACGATGCGCCGCAACCTCATCGAGAAGACCGGTGCGAGCGAGCCCGTGTTGACGAAGTGGGTGCAGATGGCGGAGCTGATGCGGATCAAGGGAGTGGGTCCGCAGTACGCGGAGCTTCTGCTCCTCGCCGGCGTGGACACGGTGGACAAGCTGCGAGCCGTGAGCCCCGAGACGTTCGAGAAGAAGCTGGTCGAGCTGAACACCCAGCACAAGGTCACGGGTGCCACGCCGAAGGCGACCGACATCCAGCAGTGGCTGGACGAGGCCAAGACCTTCGAGCCGGTGCTGGTGCGCTAGCACCGTCCGCACCGCGCTCTGCGGGATTCGACCGGCCCCGGTTCCTTCACGGAACCGGGGCTTCGTCGTTCGGACCGGAACGCGCGCTCAGGCGGCCCGCGGCCCCTGGCGCCACACGCGCGCGATCAACCGCTGCCCGTCCTCGAGCGCGGTGTAGAGGCACGGCACCAGGATCAGCGTGAGCAGCGTGGAGGAGGCCAGCCCCCCGATCACCGTGCGGGCCAGCGGGAAGTAGAGCACGTCGCCCACCCGGTTCTGCCCCAGCGCCAGGGGCAGCAGTCCGAGGATGGTGGTGGTCGTGGTCATCAGGATCGGGCGCAACCGGTCACGGGCCGCTTCCAGCACCGCCTGCTCGCGCCCCAGGCCGCGCCCGCGCAACTGATGGACGTGGTACAGCAGCACCACGCCGTTGTTGACCACGATTCCGACCAGGATCAGCAGGCCGATCTGCGCCATGAGATTGAACGGCGAGCCGGTGAGCAGGCAGACCCACGCGATCCCGACGAAGGCGAACGGCAGCGCGAACATGATCGCGAAGGGGTGGAGCAGCGACTCGAACAGCGCCGCCATCACCAGGTAGACCAGCACCAGGGCGAGCAACAGATTGACGAGCATCTCCTGCTGCGTCTGGCTCTCCTCCTCGAGACCCATGCCGAACGACCAGGAGTACCCGGGCGGGAAGTTCATCGCCTTGAGCTGCTGGGTCGCGGCCTTGCGCACCTGGCCCCCCTGGCTCGCCGCGTAGTTCCCCGCGACGGTGACCACCGAGCGGCGCTGCTGGCGCTGGATGCTGGCCGGGGTTTCCACCGTGCGGAAGTCCGCCACCGCGGCGAGCGGCACCACCTGGCCGTCGGCGCCGCCCAGCGGCAGATCGCGCAGGCGGTCGAGCCGCTCGCGGTCCTCGTTGGCCAGCCGGGCGGTGATCTGAACTTCGCCCTCGGGCCCACGGTAGCGCGCCAGCGGACGCCCGCGGAAGAACAACGCCACGGCCTGCGCCACGCCGGCGGTGGTGAGGCCGTGGCGCGCGGCGCGGTCCCCGCGCACGGCGACCTGGACCTCCTGGCGCCCCTTCTGCCCGCCGAGCTCGACGTCGGTCAGCCCCGACACCAGCGTCAGACGGCGGCGCACCTCCGCGGCGAGGTCGTCGAGACGCGGCCCGGGATCGCCGAACAGGCGCACGCCGAGACGCGAGGGACCGGAGTTGTCGTCGTCCCCACGCAGGCTGAGCTTGAGCCCGGGCAGGCTCGGCAGGCCGTCGCGCAGCATCTTGCGCACCTGCTGGGCGCCGTCGTCGTCGGCCCAGCCGGCGGCGAGGTAGGCGCGGGTGATGGCCATGTTGTTCGTGAAGTAGGAGTAGGTGGACTTGACGTGCAGCGAGTCGCGGCGGTCCTGGATCCAGTCCTCGACCCGCGACACGTAACGCTCGACCTCGCGGTAATTGAGGTTGTCCGCGAACTCGTAGCGGATCTGCACCGCCTCCACCCGGGTGCCGGTGAACGCGCTCTTGTCCACCGGGATGAACGCCGCCACCGAGACCGCGAACAGCAGCACCCCCGCACCCAGGGTCAGCGGCCGGTGGCGCAGCGTCCAGTCGAGCAGGACGTGATAGCGCGCGGCCAGCCACTCGACCGCGCCGATGCGCGGCGATACCCCGGCCGGCAGCACGCGGCCCATCGCCAGCGGAATCGCGGTCAGCGACAACAGCAGCGAGCAGCCGAGGGTGAAGATGATCGTCCGCCCCACTTCGCCGATCCAGGTCGTGATCTCGGTGCGACCGCCCAGCACCAGCGGCAGGAACACGATGACCGAGGTGGCGGTCGAGGTGATCACCGCGGGCAGCACCTCGCGCGAGCCCTCGAGCGCGGCGCGCAGCCGCCCACGGCCCTTGTGGCGCAGGCGCTCGATGCTCTCGAGCACCACCACCGCGTTGTCCACCAGCAGTCCGACCGCGAGCATCAGGCCCATCATCGACAGGATGTTGAGGCTGCGCCCGGTGAAGAACAGCAGCGCGCAGGCGGCGAGCAGCGAGACCGGGATCGCGAGCGCCACGACCAACGTCGCGGTCAGGCGCCGCAGGAAGAAGAACAGCACCCCGGTCGCGAGGACCGCGCCTACCAGCCCGGACTGCATCAGGCCGCGCAGCGAATTCTGGATCTCCTCGGCCTGGTCGGTGAAGGTCAGCACCTGGATACCCTCGAGCAGCGGGTCGCGCTTCATCTCCGTCAGCACGCGTCGCGCGCGGGTGGCCACGTCCACGGTGTTGGCGCCCGACTCCTTGATGACGTTGAGGCCGACGGCACGCGTGCGGTCGAGATGACGGCCGTAGTCGAGATCGGGCTCCGCATAGGCCACGCGCGCCACGTCCGCGAGCCCCAGTCCGCGCGCGCCCACCGGGAAGCTCTCGATGTCGTCGAGGCTCGCGAACTGGTTCACGATCCTGAGCGGCATGGTCTCGCCGGGCCGGCGGATCTGGCCGGCGCTCACGCTGTGGTTCGCAGCATCGAGCCGAGCGAGCACCACCTCGGCGTCCACCCCGTGCCGCCGCAGCGCGTCGAGCCGGAAGTCGATCCGGATCTCGGGCGGCTCGACCCCGTAGAGCTCGACCTTGGCCACCCCCGGCACGCGACGCAGCGGGTCGGCGACGTGGCGGTCGAGCAGCTCGTAGGATTGCGACAGGTCGCGGGTGGCGGAGATGCGGCACTCGAGCACCGGGATGTCCGAGGAGCGGAAGCTGTTGACCCGGATGCGGTCGACGTCCGCGGGGAGCTGGTCGCGGATGCGCTCGAGCTTCTCGCGCGCCTCGACCCGCAACGGCTCGACGTCCTCGCCCCAGTCGAACTGGACGTAGATGTTGGCGGAGTTGGGCGACGACCAGGAGTGGATCGCGCGCACCCGGCTCAGGGTCGCCAGCGCCTCTTCGGCGGGGCGCGTGATCTCCTCCTCGACCTGGGCCGGGAGCGCGTTCGGATAGGGTATCTCGATATCGAGACCCGGGAAGTCCACGTCGGGGAGGAATGCCAGCGGCAGGCGCGGCGCGGACACCGCGCCGATCACGATCACGCACAGGATCATCATCACCGCCGTCACCGGCCGGCGCAGGCTCCAGCGCGGGAGGTTCACCACGGCGGGCTCCCGTCGCGGGCGGCACCCACGCCACGGGCCGCGCTTCCGCCGCCGTCCCGCGCCCCGCTCATGAGCTGCGGTCCACCGTGGCGTACACCACCGGAATCACGATCAGGGTGAGCAGGGTCGAGAACGCCAGCCCGCCGATCAGGGTGATCGCGAGCGGCGCCCGGAGCTCCGAGCCCTCGCCGATGCCGACCACCATCGGCAGCAGCCCGAGCACCGTGGTGAGCGTGGTCATCAGGATCGGCCGCAGCCGTACCGTGGCGGCCTGGATCAGCGCCTGGATCTTGGGGGCGCCCTGCACCCGCAGCTGGCGCGCGTAGTCCACCAGCACGATGGCGTTGTTGACCACGATCCCGGCGAGCACCACCAGTCCGATGAACACCATGATGCTGAGCGGGGTGGAGGTGGCGAACAGGGTGAACACCACGCCGATCAGGGCCAGGGGCAGCGAGAACATGACCACGAACGGATGGAGCAGCGATTCGAATTGGCTCGCCATCACCAGGTAGACGAGGAACACCGCGAGCAGCAGGGCGAAGCGCAGCGAGGCGAAGGATTCGCCCAGCTCGCGGTTCTGGCCGGCGAGGGTGACCCGCGCGCCCGGGGGCAGCGGCAGGGCGTCGAGCGCGCCCTGGATCTCGGCCGCCGCCGAGGCCAGGTCGCGGCCCTCGAGGTTGGCACTCACCACCGCGGCGCGCTGCTGGCCGATGCGCCGGATGTCGCCCGGACCGCGCTCCACCGCCAAGCGCGCCACCGCGGCGAGCGGCACCGAGCTGCCCCGGTTGCGGCCGACCTCGAGTTGGGCGAGCGCGCTCACCAGCGACCGCTGGTCCTCGCTCGCCCGTACGCGCACGTCGAGCTTGCGCTCGAGGTCGCTGAACTGGGTCGCCGCCTCCCCCTGCACCGCGTTGCGCACCAGGCGCGACGCGGACGCGGGATCGAGGCTCATCGCCGCGAGGCGGTCGCGGTCGAAGGCGATCCGCACCTCGGGATCGCCGAGGCGCACCGAGGTCTCGACGTCCTCCACCCCGCGCACCGCGCTCATCCGTTGCGCCACCGTGGCGGCCAGGGTGGCCAGCGTGTCGAGGTCGTAGGCGTAGACCTCGGCCTCCAGCGGAGCGCTGAAGGTCAGCAGCCCCGGGCGCTCGAATTCGTACGTCAGGCCCGGGATGCGGTCCATCTCTCGCCGCAGCGTCGCGGCGACCGCCTCCTCGCCCCTGCGGTCCGACGCCCGCTTCATCACCACCGCGACCTGGCCGCGGTTGGCCTCGCGTGCCGAGCCGGCGAAGGCCGAGAGGTCGGTCTGGCCCGCGCTGGAGTAGGCGAAGCGCACCCGGGGGTCGTCCTTCACCGCGCGGGTCAGTCGGTCGAGGGTCTCGTCGGTGACCTCGAGCGCGCTGCCCGCCGGCAGCGTCACGTTGAAACGGAACTCGCCCTGGGTGAAGGACGGGAACAGATCGCGCGGCAGCATCAGCCCCATGAGCACCGCCAGGACCAGTGCCGCGGCGGAGAGCCCGAGCACGGCACGCGGCCGCGCCAGCGCGCGCGCCAACAGGCGCGGGTAGGCGCGGGACAGCGCGCCGTATCCGGCGTCGAAGGGAACCAGCAACCGCCCGACCACGGGTGCGGAGCCGCGCCCGAGCCGGCCCATGCCGCGGATGACGAGCCGCGGCACGAACACCGCAAGGTACGCCGCCCAGCCGAGAAAGCCGGTCCAGCGCCCTGGAGGTAGGCTCGGCGCCGCGTCGGCGGTCCCCGCTCGGCGCCGTGCCGCGAGTGCGGCGATCGTCGGCACCAGCGTGAGTGCCACGACCAGCGAGGCCAGCAGCGAGAACGAGATCGTCAGCGCCTGGTCGCGGATCAACTGACCCGCCAGGCCTTCGACGAACACCAGCGGCAGGAACACCGCCACCGTGGTGAAGGTGGATGCCGCCACCGCGGTCGCCACCGTGCCCGCACCCTGGCTCGCCGCCGCCACCGGCCCCAGTCCCTCTTCGCGTTTTCGGAAGATGCTCTCGAGCACGACGATCGAATTGTCCACCAGCATTCCCACACCCAGCGCCAGCCCGCCCAGCGACATGAGGTTCAGCGACAGGCCGAAGCGGTACATGATGACGAAGGTGGCGAGCACCGACACCGGGATCGAGAGCCCGATGATGAGCGTGGTGCGCAGGTCGTGCAGGAACGCGAACAGCACCAGGATCGCGAGCAGACCGCCGACCACCGCGGCGCTCATGACGTCGCCGATCGCGGCCTGGATGAAGCGCGACTGGTCGGCGACAGTGACCAGCCGCATCTCCGGCGAGAGCTGCAGCCGGTCGAGGCGCCGCCGCACCGCGCGCGCCACGGTAACGGTGTTGGCGTCGCCCTCCTTGTAGACCGCGATCTCCACCGACTCCTCGCCGCCGACCCGGGCGACGACCTCGCGGTCGCGCGCCCCGCGAGCCACGGTGGCGACGTCGGAGACCCGCACGATCCCGTCGGGACGCGTCGCCAGCACCACGCCGCCGATCTCCTCCGGAGCGAGGAACTGATTGACCGCGCGCACCAGGTACTCGGATCGGCCTTCGGTGAGCGAGCCTCCGGCGAGGTTGATGTTTTCCTCGCCCAGCCTGCGGGTGACGTCGCCAACGGTGAGACCGACCGCGTTCAGGCGCGCGGCGTCCACCTCGACCTGGATCTCCTCCTCCTCCCCGCCCGACACCTTGACCGCGGCCACCCCGGCCACGCCCTCGAGGTCGCGCTGCACGGTCTGCTCCGCGATGCGGCGCAGCCGCTTCAGGTTGCCGCCGCCCGCGAGGCGCAGCCGCATGATCGGGTCGAGCGAGGGATCGAAGCGCAGCAACGCGGGACGCCGCGCCTCCCGGGGCAGGGTCACCAGGTCGAGCTTCTCGCGCACCGCCAGCGAGGCGAGATCCATCCGCGTGCCGGAGGCGAACTCCAGCGTCACCTCGGATTGCCCGGGGCGCGACACCGAGTGCATGCGCACCAACCCCGGCACCACGCCCACGCCCTCCTCCACCGGGCGGGTCACGAACTGCTCGACGTCCGCCGGGGCCGCGTCGGGGAGGTCGGTGCGGACGGTGAGCGAGGGGTAGGAGATGTTGGGCAGCAGGTCCACCGCGAGGCGCGAGGCCGCCACCAGCCCGAACACCACGATGCCCGCGGTCGCCATGAACACGGTGATCGGGCGGCGGATCGAGGCGTCTGCCAGCCGCATGGGTTCCTCCCCGGGAGGCGGCCCCGCGCGGCGCCCGGCGCCCGCGCGGCCGCGGTGGTCGCTACAGGGTCACCGAGCGGATCTTCGCCCCCGGCTTGAGCCCGCCCTGGCCGACCGTGACCACGCTGTCGCCCGCGGAGAGCCCGGAGAGGATCTGGGCGGTGTCGTTCTCCACCGCCCCGAGCGTGACCGGAACGCGCACCACGCTGTCGCCGCGGGCCACGAAGACGAAGGATTCGCCGTCCTCCTGGACCACGCCGCGCCGCGGCATCAGCAGCGCGTCGGTGAAGGCGCCGGTCTTGAGCCGCACCCGGGCGAACGCGCCCGGCCGCAGCTCGCCGGCCGGATTGGGCAGCTCGAGCGTCACCTTGAACGTGCCGTTGCTGCGGTCCACCGTGGGGTTGACCAGCGCCACGCGCGCGCGAATCTCCCGGCCGGGGTGCGCGTCCATGGTCAGGCCCGCTTCCTGCCCGACGTGGACCCGCGTCAGCTCGCGCTCCGGAAAGTAGAGCGGCGCGCGCAGCGGGTCGAAGTCGATCAGCCGG
This sequence comes from Candidatus Eisenbacteria bacterium RBG_16_71_46, assembly GCA_001780165.1. Classification (GTDB taxonomy): domain Bacteria; phylum Eisenbacteria; class RBG-16-71-46; order RBG-16-71-46; family RBG-16-71-46; genus RBG-16-71-46. The sequence goes on from MFFQ01000079.1 coordinate 42,310, forward strand.
AAGCACTCCTTGCCGACCGGCACCGTCTCGCCGAGGCTGATCAGCCGATCCACCACCCGGCCCGCGAACGGAGCGGTGAGGCGCGTCTGGGACAGGTCGTAGCGCGCCTGCTCGAGCTCCACCCAGGTATTGCGCCGCTTGAGCTCGAGGTCGTCCATTTCCTTCTTGCTCAGGTAGTTCTGCTCGACGAGCTGCCGGCCCCGCTCCAGCTCGCGCTCGGCCATCTCCAGGGCGAGCTGGGTGCGCTCGAGCGCCAAGCGGGCCTCGGTGTCCTCGAGGCGCGCCAGCACCTCGCCCTTTTTCACCCACTGCCCCTCCTCAACCCCCAGCGCCACGACCTGGCCGGCGCGGCGGGCGACCAGCACGGCGGAATGGCGCGCCTCGAGCGTGGTCGTGGTCTCGAGGAAGGTGGCGATCGCGCCGGCGCCCACCGCGGACAACTCGACCGGCACCGGGAGCGGGGCGTCCTTGTCGGACTTCTTCTTGTCCTTCGAGGCGTTCCCGTTGGCGTTGCGGGCGACGAGCGCCCCGCCCGCGAGTGCCCCCAGGGCCAGCGTGGCCATCACCGACCAGAGCACGATCCGTCGCGAGCGGCGTTTCGCAACCTGCTGTTCCATCGGGACCTCCATGACCGGCGCGCGCTCCCGATTCCGGGCGCCCGGGCGGCTCCGAAGCGGGTCGAGTCCAGCGGGCGGCGGCGCGCCGGCCGATGTCGAACCCGTCCCCCGGGCACGACCGGGGGGGTCGCGGGAGCGGGTCCTGGTGATTACGCGGCGGCGCGGACGAGAGTTTCACCCCGGCCTGTCATCGCCGCAAGCCCGGGATCGGCAGAGCCAGGGCGCCCGCCGGCCCGGCGCCCCGGGCGTGACCCCGATCTCGGGGTCATGGCCAGCGGCCGAAGTCCCACTCCAGGTGGAGCACCGGCCCGTGACCCTCATCCTGCCAGGATTCGAGCACGCGGTCGGTCAACAGCGTGCTCGCCGGGTAGGAGCGGAACGGCTCCTCCCAGGTCCAGGCGCGGTAGCCGAGCGCGATGGTGAACGGGCGCGAGCGGCCCCGGAGCCCGAGCGTGAAGTTGCCCTCGGCCACTTCGGGCTTCTCGCGAATGCGCTCGGAGTTGAGGTACGGCAGTGCCGTGATCCCGATCGCGAAGTCGACCTCCACGAACGCGCCGGGCCGGCCGGGTCGGCTGCGGAAGAAGCTCCCGAACACCGCGTCGCTGATCCCGTGCGAGCGAAGCGCGGGCCCCAATCCCTCGGGCAGCGTCACGCGCAGGTCCCGATAACCCACGAACACGCCGAACGGGCCTCCGACCCCGAGATCGACGCCGAGATCGCGGCGCCGTCCGGCGCCGTCGTCGAAGGCGGACGACGCGAGACCGGCACGGCCGCGAAGGAACAGCGCACGGTACCGGCCCGTGAGGCTTGCGTCCGCGCCCGGGCCGAAGCGGAGCCTGGTGCGGGCGACCACTTCCGGATCCCAATAGCCGCCCCCGCGCTGATGCGCGTAGGCGAGCAGTTCCGACCGCCATGCCTCGTAGTGGGGGCGCACCTCGCATGCCAGGCGCAGCGGGGCGTCCGCAGCGCCGACCACCGGCGCCGAGACGCACAGCACCACGAGGGCCAGCCAGCACACGCGGTCGCTCATGCGGCCTCCGAGCGGATGGGCCAGGTCGTGCTGCGATCCCGTCCCACCGCGGCCTGGGAGGGCACGCATCGGTCGTGCCCGGACCTTCGCCCGCCGCCGCCGTCGAGGAATCCGCTTGACAGCAGGCGGCTTGCGGGCCCTCGCTCCCGGAGCCGGCGCGGCGCGCCGCTCTCCGGCGCGTCTGCCAGAATGTCGGACCGCCTGCCGCGCCGCGGGCCCCCGCTGGCTCGCTAGACGGGAGCCGCCGGCTCCCCGAGGGGCTCCGCTCAGCAGTACCAGGGCTCGGTGAGGAACGGCACCGGCGGTCGCCTGGGCGCGCGCGCGGTCCACGCCAGCGCGCGCGCGTGCCGGCCGGCGGCGGCCTCGGCCAGGGCGCGGGCGCGCGCGAACACCGCCCCGCGCAGCTCGCCCCGGGCGCTCGCCGCCGCCACCATCGCCTCCACCTCCCGCTGCAGGCGGTCCACGCCGGGGTCGGCGTGCCGCCAGGGATGAACCAGGCGCGCCTCGTCGAAGGGCTCCACGAGGTCGCGCACCTCGGCCAGGTCGAGCAGGCGCGAGCCCGCCGGCACCAGCAGGCGGATCGCGAGCTGGACCGGGGCGACGCTCTCCACCAAGTCCAACTCGTCGAGGTTGTCGAGCAGCTCGAGGTAGCCCGCGCGCGTGGTCCAGGGGTGGAACGCGACGAAGGTGGGATGAAAGTGCAATCCGGCCTCGCGCAGCAGCGCCACGGCCTCGACGAAGTCCGCCCGGGTGTGCCCCTTGTCGAGCAACGCCAGCACCCGATCGTCTACCGACTCCACCGCGCTGGTGACGAACAGGCAGCCGGTCTCGCGCAGGGTCGGGAGGTGCTGGCGATGGCGCAGCAGGTGCTCGATCTTGATGGTGACGTCGTAGGTGAGGCGTGGGTGCTCGGCGTGCAGCGCCCGCACCAGCGGCAGCACGTGCCCGGGCCCGTTGAAGAAATCCGGGTCGCCGAAGGTGACGTGCTCGGCCCCGGCCGCCACCTGGCGGCGGACGTCCTCCAGCACGATTTCGCGCTGGACGATGCGAATGCGTCCCTGGTAGACCGGCACCACCGGGCAGTGGCGGCAGAGGTGCCGGCAGCCGCGGCTGGCCTCGGTGTAGCCCACCACGCGCGCCCGTCCGTCACCGCGCTCGAGGCGGGCGTAGCGCTCGAGCGCGGGCAGCGCACCGCGCTCGGGCACCCGGAACTCGAGCCGCTCGGTGGGCGGCCCCGGCGCGGCGGGCGGCGCGGGGACGTCCTCCCCGGCGAGGTGGCGCGCGAGGCGCACGAGGTCGGCCTCGTACTCCGCGCCGAGCACGGTATGGACCCCGAGGCCGCGCAGGTGCGCGGCGTTCATTGGCGCGTAGAGGCCGTAGGCGCACAGGTGCGCCCGCGCGTGGAGCGCGCGCACGCGCGGGATCTCGCGCGCGGCGAGGCGCGTGGCGGCGTGCATCGGCAGGTGGAACGCCACCAGGCCGGCCGCGCGCACCGCCTCCGGGTCGAGTGCCTCCAGCGCCAGATCGAGGCAACGCACGGTGAAGCCCGCCTCCCCCAGCCAGGCCGCGGGCGAGGCCAGCCCGAACGGCTGGCGGCCGAGGTCGTAGGTCGAGACCAGGAGGATGGTGCGCATCATTCCACGTCGGGCGTCGGCACGGCGCGGCGGGCAGCCGGCGGCAACCGCGCCGGCTCGCCCCGGGCGCGCTCAGGCCAGCGGGGACTGGCCTCCCTTGGACGGCCGGTAGTAGGGATTGGAGCCGCCGGCATGATCCGTGGAGTCCACGATCTCGCGGATGCCGGGCACCGCCTCGCGGATGCGCACCTCGATGCCCTGCTTGAGCGTGACGTCCACCATGCCGCAGCCCTGGCAGCCGCCGCCCAGCGCGATGTAGGCGACGTCGTCGCGCACGTCGAGCAGCGTGACGAAGCCGCCGTGCGAGGCCACCGCGGGGTTGATATCGCGGTCGATCACCTCCTGCACCGCCCGGGCTCTCGGGTCGGTCCACAGCGGGTTGGGATTCTCGATCTTGAAGCCGCCGCCCTGGGCGGTCTCGACGTAGTCGACCGAGGCGCCCGCGAGATGGGTCGCGCTCTCGGCGTCCACCAGCACCGTGAACCCGCCGGCGTCGATTGCGGTGTCGCCCGCGCCGCGCTCGGAAAGCGGCACGAAGCGCAGCACGTAGGTGAAACCGTTGAGGCCGCGCCCGCCGATGCCGAAGCGCAGGGCCAGGCCCTCGCGCTTCTCGGCCGCGATCAGCTCCCGGATCTTCTCGCTCGCCTTCTCGGTGATGGTCACCATCGTCGCTCCGCCCCCGCATCGGCCCGAACGCCCGGCGCCGCGCCCGGACCGGGTTGGATGTCGAACTCGAGCCAGCGGTGCGCCTCGCGCAGCGCCGCCTCGACCTGCTCCGGCGCGCCGCCGCGGGCGAAGATGAAGCCGAGGTAGCGCGCCCCCTCGGGCAGCGGCACCAGCTCGTCCCCCACCGGTATCGTGATGCGCACGTCCTCGATCCCGGCCACCGCCCGCGCCGCCTCCACGCCGCGCACCCCCGCCAGCGTGCCGGCGCGCGGGATCGGGATCATCATCACCCCGGCGGCGGCGCGCTCGCGCTCGAGCCCGCCGGACTCGAGTCCCAGCGCCGCGCCGAGGATCACCTCCTCCAGCGAGCGGCCCTCGCCGAAGCGCAACACCCGCGAGCATAGCCCGCCGATGGAGCGCGGGGCAATCTCCAGCAGGTGGGCCTCGCCCGCGTGATGGCGCAGCTCGGCGTGCACCGGGCCGTCGGAGAGCCCGAGCGCGGCCACCCCCGCCGCCGCGCGCCCCTCCACCGCCGCGCGCGCCGCGGCCGGCAGCCGCGACGGGGTGACGTAGATCGTCTCCTCGAAGAACGGTCCCTCGAGCGGATCGGGCTTGTCGAAGACGGCGAGCACCCGCGGCACGCCACCCGTGACCAGCCCCTCGACCGCCACCTCCACGCCGGGGAGGTAGCTCTCGACCAGCAGGTGGCGCGCCAGCTCGTCGCCGGGCCGCGCCACCTCGGGGCGCCCGAGCAGCGCGGCGACCCGGCGGAAGGCCGCGGCGAACTGCTCCGGATCGTCGGCGCGGATCACGCCGCGGCTGGCGGCCAGCCCGAGCGGCTTGAGCACGCAGGGGAACTCCACCTCGCGGGCCAGGGCGAGCGGATCGGCGTCGAGCGCGAAGCGGTGGAAGCGGGGCGTGGGGATGCCGGCGGCGGCCAGCGCCCGGCGCATCCGGTACTTGTCGCGCGCGGCCGCCACCGCCTCGGGGGGATGGTGCGGCAGGCCGAGCGCGCGCGCGGCGAGCGCCGCGGTGAGGACCCCCTCGTCGTCGGCCGCGAGGATCGCCGCGAGCGGCCGGCGCGCGGCGAAGCGGCGGATGACCTCGACCGCGACCTCGGGCGCCGAAAAGTCGAGCGTCAGGTGCCCGTCGGGGTTGAAGCCCGCGAGCGCCTGCGGTCGCTCCGATCCCACCGTGAGCGGCGCTCCCAGCCGTTGCGCCGCTTCGACGAACGCTCCGGCGCGATAGGACTGCGTGGTGACGAGCAGGAGCACGCGCCCCGGGCGTCTCGCCGGAACGACTCCACCCCCCTCACTCCAGTAGCGGGTCACGGGCCCTGCTCCCCCGGCGACGTCTCGACGCCGATTCCGGCGTGACTCCCGGCGCGTGGCATGGCACCCGCGCCGTGGAGCCCGCCGGCTGTGCGCGGCGGCGTGCGACTACGAGCGGCCCGGCTGGAGCAGGCCGAAAACAGCGCCCTGCGGATCCATCAGCACCGCGAACGACCCCACCCGCGGCAGCGTCATCGTCGGCGCCAGCACCCGGGCGCCGAGCCCGCTCGCGCGCTGCACCGTCTTCTCGCAGTCCTCGACACCGAAGTACGTGAGCCAGCTCGGGGGCGCCTCCCCCATCTCCTTGGGCTTCGGCATCATCCCCGCGGCCTGGGTCTCGCCGCGCCGGAACACCGTGTACACCATGGTCTCCATCGGCTGGAGCTTGGCCTGCCATCCGAACAGCCCAGTGTAAAACGCTTCCGCCGCCTTCGTGTCGCCGGTCACCAGCTCGGTCCAGGTGGCCGCACCGGCCTCGTTCGTGACGCCCACGCCGATGTGTTTCTTCGCCTGCCAGAGCGCGATCGTCGCGCCGGTCGGATCCTGCACCACCGCCATGCGGCCGACGTCCATGACGTCCATTGGCTCCATCATCACCTTGCCGCCAAGAGTGCGCGCTTTCGCGACGGCGTGATCCACGCTCTCGACCGCGACGTAGTTCATCCAGTGCGAGGGAATGCCCTGCGCGCGCATCTCGGGGGAGATCTGGTAGAGGCCGGCGGCGTCCTTCTCGCCCTTCTCGAGCATGCTATAGGTGCCCGACTCCCCCATCGGCATCTCGCGGACGCTCCATCCGAACAGCGTGGTGTAAAACGTCCTTGCCGCCGCCTGGTCGGTGGTGCCGAGCTCGAACCAGCAAAACACCCCCGGTGCGTTCGTCGTGACTTGAGCCATGACCTGTCCCTCCTCCGGTGGGGTCCGATGCGTGACGGGGTGGAGGTTAGCATCCGGCGCGCCGGAACTCAGGCGGCGATCAGCAGCGTCTCGGCGAACGCCCACTGCTGGTCGATCCACCGGCCACCTTCGACGCCGAAGCCCGTGCGCCGGCCGATCTCGCGCGCCTCGCCCGCCGCGTACTTGTGGGAACTCTCGGTCCAGATGGTCTCGCCCGGCGCGAAACGAACCCGGAGACCCGCGGCCGGCACCTGCACCTCCTGGGGCGAGGCGGCGCGCAGGTGCATCTCGACGCGGCGCTCGCTCGCGTCGTAGCGCACCGCGTGGGCGAAGGCATCGAGGTCGAAATCCGCGCCCAGCTCGCGATTGATCCGGCCCAGCAGGTTGAGGTTGAAGGCCGCGGTGACCCCCGCGGCGTCGTCGTAGGCCGCCAGCAGCCGCGGCACCGGCTTTTCGAGATCGGTGCCGAGCAGCAGGCCGTCTCCCGGCAGCAGCGACCGCCGCACCTGGCGCAGGAACGACTCGGCCGCCGGCCGGTCGAAATTGCCGATGGTGCTGCCGAGGAAGAGCAACAGCAGGCGATGGCCCGCCGGCCGGCGCCGCGCGACGTCGCCGAGCCCGCCCAGGTAGTCGCTCTCGATGCCCTCGAAGCGCAGCGATGGAATCCGGTCCAACTCGCGCTCGCAGTGGCGCAGCGCCGCCGCCGAGATGTCGATGGGAAAGTAGCACGTCAGCGGCTGCCGGCGCGCCAGCGCCTCGAGCAGCCAGCGCGTCTTGCGCCCGCTGCCGCTGCCGAGCTCGCTCACGATCAGCGGGCCGGGGATTCGGCCCACGATCTCGTCCGCCCGCATCCGCAAGATGCGCTCGTCGGCCGCCGTGAGACCGTACTCCGGGAGCTGGCTGATCGCCTCGAACAGCGCAGAGCCGACGTCGTCGTAGAGGTATCTCGAGGGCAGCGTCTTCTGTCCGGACCGGGTCAGCCCGGCGCGCACGTCGGCGGCGAACTCCGCCGTGCCCTGAGCTTCGCCGCGGGCCAGATCTTCCGCCTGCCGGATCACCGCGTCACCAGCCGGAACGTGGTGCAGGCGTACGGGTAGTGGGGCTGGAACCAGTTGCGGAAGGAGCGCCGCAGCATGCAGGCCGCGGTGCGCGGTGAACCGCCCTTCATGACGAAGTGCTGGCCGTCGAAGAAGTTGGCCGAGTAGCCCGCGTAGAAGGGAAACGGCACGAACCCGTCGAACGGGCCGAAGGTCGTCGCGGTCCACTCCCAGCCGTTGCCCACCAGGTCCGCGATCCCGAACGCGCTGTCGCCGGCCGGGAACGATCCCACCGGCGCCGGATCCCACCCGTGGAAGTCGAAGTTGCCGTGACGGGCCTCCGGCTCGTCCTCGCCCCACGGGTAGGCGCGCTCGTGGCCGTCGGGCGTACCGTACGCGGCGCGGTGGAACTCCGCCTCGGTGGGCAGCCGCTTCCCGGCCCAGCGCGCGTAAGCGCGCGCCTCGGCCAGACTGACGACCACCGGCGCGTCGAGCGGGAGCTGAGTCTCGTGAAACATGCCCCGCAGGTACCAGCCGTCGGAGCGCCGCAGCCAGTCGTGCGGATTCTGGCTCGGCCGGCGCGATTGCCACGCCCAGTCGTCATCCGCCCACCAGCGCCGGTTCTCGTAGCCGCCGGCGCGGAGGAACTCGAGGAAACCGCCATTGGTCACCTGGGTGAGGTCGATCTGGAACGAAGGGACCTCGACCACGTGTTCGTCGAACTCGTTGTCCCAGCCGAAGGCCGTGTCGCGTCCGAGCCCGAGCGCGGCGCGGCCGGCGGGGATGCGGACCATGCGCCGCTTGAGTGCGCGCGGCGGCGGGGGTGCTACCAGCGCCGGCGGGCGTTTGTGATTGGTCGGCAATTGGTGGAGCAGGTAGGCCAGCGTCTCGGCGTGCATCAGCCGGTGCTCGATCGCCACCTGGATCAGGGTGCCGTCGCGCAGCTCCGGCGCCGCCTCGCCGGCGTGGTCGAGGGCGCGGTCCACGGCCTCGCGGGCCCGGCGGTTGTACTCGCGCACCTTCTCCACCGGGGGCCAGTCCGAAGCAGGTTCGTTGGGCAGGCCGCCGTCCACCGGATCGATGCCGAAGGCGAACAACTGGTCGAACGCCGAGTCGAAGGAGGGCCTGCCGAGCGCGCCGCGCGGGATCAGGTTCCAGTCGAAGGCCTCGACGTGGCCGAGGTAGAAGATCAGGCGGTGCCGCTCGGGAATCGGCCGCTCGTGCAACGCCCCCGGGGCCAGCAGGTCGAACAGCTCGTCGGTGCGCGAGCGGGCGTCGGCGAGACGCTCGGCGAGCAGCGTGCGATCCTCGATGATCGTGCGTGCAGTCGTCATGACGGCTTCCTCCCCGGGACCATCGCGACCTCACGAAGCACCAATGCGCGGCCGCGCGGTGAATTTCCCTTAGGATGGGCGGGACCTCAGGTGGGTTCGCTCGGAAGCCGCAGCCCGCGCGGAATCGCGATCCGGTCCAGCAGTTCGAAGCCCCACTGTACCAGAAGGGCCAGCAGGGCCGCAGGAATCGCCCCTTGAAGGATGAGCGAAGTGCGCCGCAGCTGGATGCCCGACAGGATCGGGTCACCGAGCCCGCCCGCGCCGATCAGCGCCGCCAGCGTGGCGGTCCCGACGTTGATCACGGCGCTGGTCTTGATCCCCGCCATGATCGCGGGCGAGGCCATCGGCAGCCGCACGCGGAAGAGCTGTGCGCCGGGCGAGAGCCCGATCGCCGCCGCCGACTCCGTGAGCGCGGCCGGGATGGTGGCGATGCCGGTGTAGGTGTTGCGCACGATCGGCAGCAGGCTGTAGAGAAACAGCGCCACCAGCGCCGGCCGCACCCCGATCCCCAGCAGCGGGATGAGGAAGGCGAGCAATGCCAGCGACGGGATGGTCTGCAGCAGCCCCGCGGCCGAGAGCGTCACCGCCGCCAGCGGGCGCGAGCGCGTGGCCAGCACGCCGAGCGGCACCCCGACCAGGATCGCGGCCAGCAGCGAGATCGCCACCAGCCGCAGGTGCTGCGCGGTGTCGGCGAGCAGCGCCCGCCACAGACCCTCGCGCGCGGCGGTCGCACCCCCGGCCGCGCCCAGCGCCTCGAGCAGCAGCGAGTCGGCCGACTGCGCGAACGGCACCCGCTCGAGCACCACGCGGGCGTTGGCCCGGATCATCGCGGCCTCGTCGATGCGGCCCTCCAGGCGCCGCATCGCCGCGAGCGCCCGTGGCTCGCGGTGCTCGAGGTCGAGCCGGTAGAGCCACACCGCGTCGTAGCGGGGAAAGAAGCCGCGGTCGTCGTCGAGCACGCGCAGGTCCAGGTGCTCGATCTGCGCGTCCGTGGTGTAGATGTCGATCACGTCCACCTTGCCGCTGGCGATCGCCTCGTAGGCGAGTTCGTGCTGGATGCCGCGCACGTTTCGCGACGAGAGGTCGTAACGGCGGGCGAGCCCGGGAAATCCGTCCTCACGTCCGATGAACTCGTGGGTAAGCCCGAAGCGCAGGTCCGGATGGCGGGCGAGGTCGGAGATGGTGCGCAGTTGGTAGCGGCGCTGGGTGTCCGCGCTCACCGCCAGCGCGTAGCTGTCGTTGAATCCGAGCGGGGCGCTGATGCCGATGCCCCGCGCGGCGAGGGTGCGGCGCATCGCCTCGAGCGACGGGCGGCCGGGATCCTGCAGCAGCACCTCGGCGATGGTCCCGGTGTACTCGGGATAGACGTCCACGTCTCCCGCGCGCAGCGCCTGGTAGACGATCTCGGTTCCGCCGAGGTTGCTGCGGTGGCGCACCTCGGGCACGCCGGTCGCGCGGGTCAGTGAGGCCAGCCCCTCGCCCAGGATCCAGGACTCGGGAAACGCCTTGGACCCCACGGTCACCGTGCCCGCGGCGGCCGCGGGGACTGCCGCGACCAGCGCGAGCGCGAGCCCGGCCACCAGCGCGAGTGCGAGCCGGGCCGTCGTCGCGAGCGCGAGCCCGGCCGCCGTCGCGCGCCTCATGGGGCCGTCTCCGCCGCACTCCCCTCGAGCGGATGCTGGGCGCGGATGAATTCGGTCACGAACGGGTCGGCCGGCCGCTCGAGCAGATCCGCCGGAATGCCGCGCTGGACCACGCGGCCGCCGCGCATCAGCGCGATCTCGCTGCCGAGGTAGGTCGCCTCGGCCATGTCGTGGGTCACCAGCAGCACGGTCTTGCGCAAAGTCTGGAACACGCGCCGGAGATCGGTTTGCAGGCGCGCGCGGGTCAGGGGGTCGAGTGCTCCCAGCGGCTCGTCGAGCAGCAGCACCGCGGGGTCGAGCATCAGGGCCCGCATCAGCCCCACGCGCTGGCGCTGGCCGCCGCTGAGTTGCGCCGGGTAGCGGGCGAGCAGATCGGGGGTGATGCCGGTGAGGGCCGTCAGCTCGTCGAGTCGCGCGCGGACGCGCGCGGCGTTCCACCCCAGGTCGTCCGCCACCAGCGCGACGTTCTGGGCCGCGGTGAGGTGCGGAAACAGGCCGCCTTCCTGGATGACGTAGCCCATGCGCAGGCGCAGGGCGCGGCGGCTCTCCGGCGCCATCGGCGTTTCGCCGATCCGCACGCGGCCATGATCCGGCGCGAGCAGTCCGACCACCAGGCGCAGCAGCGTGGACTTGCCGCAGCCGCTCGGTCCGATCAGGACCAGGGTGGTGCGCGGCGCCACGACCAGCGACACGCCGTCGAGCGCGCGCTTGCCGCCGAAGCTCTTGACCAGATCCTCGACCGCGATCGGGACCGCTTCGCCGCCGCCGGCCATCGCATCCCCGCCGTGAGGCGCGCCCACACCGCGCGCGGTCATTCGCCGCGCGGCGCCACGGCCGCGGCGCCCGCGCCCGGAGGCTCGCCATCCCGCTCCTCGCCCCCCTCGCGGGGCGTCCCGTCCTCGAGCGCCAGCAGCCGGGCGTCGATGTCCGCGAGGAGCTTTTCGTACACGTCCTGGCTCAGGGTGCCCTGGTGGAACGCCTGGAGAACCCGGTCCTTCTCGACGACGAGCAGATGGCGGCGCGCGCGCAGCATCTCTTCCTCGCGCAGGGCGCCTTCCTCCAGGTGCAGCGCCTGGATCCCCGCCTCGGCCCGCTCGATCCGGGCCTCGTACTCCTCGTGCAGTGCCGCCAGCACCTCCTGAGGCGCGTGCCGCGCGCGCGTCATCGATTCGACCTCGTTGAGCCCCGCGTTGGCGACCAGCAGCGCGCCGCGGGTCTGCTCGTAGAGCGCGCGCGACTCGCGGGGCCGCACCACGCCGAGCCGGCGCAACAGCGGCGCCATCGTGAGGCCCTGGCCCAGGATCGAGATGATGACCACGCCGAAGGTGATGGTCACGAGCAGGTCGCGCTGCGGAAAGTCGGCCGGCAGGCTGAGTGCCAGCACCATGGACAGCCCGCCGCGCAGGCCGCCCCAGGCCATGACCACGCTCCAGCTGCGCGGCAGGCGGTCGCGGGTGAGCCCGAGCAGCCCCGAGGCCACCGCGATCACGATCGCCCGCCCGAGGGTGACGACCAGGAACGCCGCCACGATCGGCAGCCACGACGCCAGCAGCGCCCCGACCTTGACCTCGAACCCGATGAGCAGGAACACGATCGAGTTGAGGGCGAAGGCGACGTACTCCCAGAAGGTCTCCACCGCCACGCGGGTCGAGGGCGACATGCCGGTGCGCGCGGCGTAGTTGCCGCAGATCATGCCCGCCACCACCGTGGCGATCACCCCGGAGTCGTGGAACTGCTCCGCCGTGACGAAGGCGCCGTAGGCGGCGATCGTCGTAAGCGTGATCTCGATCATCGGGTCGTCGAGCCGGCGGATGACCTGCGAGACCGCCATCCCCACCGCGGCCCCGATCAAGGCACCGAGTCCCACGACACGCACGAAGTCCCCCGCCACCGCCCCGGCCGACACCGTCTCGCCGGCGATGAAGCCGAGGATCAGGGTGAAAAACACGATCGAGGTGCCGTCGTTGAGCAGGCTCTCGCCTTCCACCAGGGTGCCGAGCCGCTTGGGCGCGCCCAGCGACTTGAACAGCGCGACCACGGCGATCGGGTCGGTGGCGGCGATGATTGCGCCGAACACCAGCGCCAGGCGCCAGTCGAATCCCCCGCCGAATCGCAGGGCCTCGCCGAGCGGTGCCAGGATCACGGTGGTGAGCGCGATCGCCGCCACCACCCCGGGCACGGCCAGCGAGAAGATCGCGGTGCGGTTGCTCCAGAACTGCTTCCACGAGGTGTGATAGGCGGCCTCGAACAGCAGCCCCGGCAGGAAGATGGCGAACAGCAGCCGCTTGGTGAGGTGAGGCGGATCGAGCACGTGGAGCGAGCCGAGCAGCAGGCCCGCCAGCACCAGCGCCACGGTGTAGGGTATGCGCCAGCGCCGGGCGGCGATGGCCACCGTGGTGGCGACCACGAAGAGCAGGATGAAGACGGTCTCGGCGTGCACCGCGCTAGTGTCCCGTCCCAGGAATCGCTTGACCACCAAGGCGCCCGCTGCGCCCGGCGGGCAAGGCGCGACGACGATGTCGTATCCTGGAGATACGTCGAGGAGGAGCAACGCGGCCCGCCGGGATGCAGCGGCCGCCGACTGGCAAGCGACTCCTGGGACGGGACACTAGCCCCAGCCCTGCTCGAGCAGCGAGCGGGTCTCGGCCACCGCCGCCGCCCACACCGCGCGCATCTCGTCGTCCGGACGCTGGTAGCGGCCCCCGAAATTCCCGTCTCCCACGAACTCGCGGACCGCCTGTGGGGTCATCGTGGCGATGCGCGAGGAGTCGATCATCGGCTTCGCCCCGGACGGGGGCTCCACGCCGGCGAGCCGGGTCCAGGGGAAGCTCTCCATCCACGAGGCGTGCGAGGCCTGGGGATCGATGCACTGCACCTCGGCCCACACCCGCGGCGCGTTCCACCAGCTGTGGAAGCGGACCCGCACCCCGGCGTGCGCTCCCTGCCAGGCCTCGAGCGCCGGGAGCACCGGCTGATTGCCGCCGTGGCCGTTCGCCACCAGGACGCGGCGAAAGCCGGTGCCGGCGAGGCTGTCGAGGACGTCCGTCAGCACGGCGGCGAGGGTCTCGGTGCGCAGCGAGACCGTGCCCGGGTAGGCGCGAAAGGCGGGGGTGATGCCGTAGGCCAGCACCGGGAACACCGGAACCCCGAGCGGTTCGGCCGCCTCGATCGCGAGGCGCTCGGCAAGGATGGCATCGGTCGCCAGACTCAGGTAGGCGTGCTGCTCGATGCTGCCCACCGGCAGCACCGCGCGATCCTCGCGCGCCACCAGCGACTCCACCTGCATCCAGTTGAGATCCGCGATGCGCATCGCGTCCCGTCGTCGAGGCTGTGCGTGCCGCCGGCGGGCGCCGCGCCCCGCGACCGGGGGCGCGCGGTGGGCCCGCGCTTCCGTGCGCCCGCAGCCCCTCCCCGCGCGCGCGGCGCCACTATAGGCAGCGCGCGCCCGGGCGCAAAGCCGCCGCCGGGTCCGGCGCGCGATGCGCCCACTGGACGAGCTGGATCCAGCGGACGCCGGGCACGAGCCTGGCGTCCCCAACCCTCCGAGGACGCGTGGCGCTCGCCCTCCCACCCCGCGCCGCTTGGCCGGCCGCGTGGCGCCGGCTCTCTCACCCCGCGCCGATCGCCGAACGAAGGCGGAAGCGCAAACCGCCCGGGCGATACCGCGTCGCGTGCGGACGAGCGACCGCGGACCACCCGGGCGGCAATGAGACGTCCCGCCGGGACGAGGCGGACCGAGCCTAGCGCACCTTGGCCAACCGCAGCACCGCCCGCTTCCCTCCCTCGATGAGCCGGATCACGTACACCCCAGGCGCCAGCCGTGCGCCCTCGCGCAGATCGAGCACGTGGCTTCCTGGTCCGAGCGAGCCGACCTCGCGCGAGAGCACTCGACGGCCGGCGATGTCGAGCAGCTCGAGCGTCGCGGGTCCCCCGCCCGCCAGCGAGAACGCGATCGCGAACGGTTCGGCCGCGGGGTTGGGCAGGGCGCCGCGCAGGCGAGGTGCGCGTCGCCGCCCTCGATCTGGAGCAGCGCGGCCGGCCGCGGGCGCGTGGCGACGAAGTAGACGCCGAGGCCGAGCCCCACGAAGGTGCCGATCGCGAAGCCGTTCTCGATGATCTCGCCGTCGTTGCCGCCGTCATCCACGACCGCGAAGGCCACTCGCGCCACCGTGCCGGCCAGGGCGCCATGGACCGTGGAACGGAAGCTCTCGACCGCCGGGTTCTCCTGGCTCCGGCGGCTGACGCTCACGCCGGCGAGCGCGGGGAGGGCGAGGCCCATGATGGCCACCACGCAGCCACACACGATCGAGCAGGGTCTACGCATGACGACCTCCCGTGGGGAAGGACGATGCGTGGGAAGGAACGCGGCGAGAGGCTAGCACAGCCGACCCGCGCGTCCGCAGCCGGCGCGTCCGATGACGTCCCGGCGGTAGCGGGGCCGGCGTGAGTGCGGTCCCACGAGCATGGCTGCGCCCGCGCAGGTGCCGCGCGAGACCCGTCGCTCCACTTGCCCGCGAGCCGGGCCGGGGCTCGCCATCTGCCGGGCGCGGCAGGCCACATGCCAGATCGGCAGTCTTCCCACCTCGCAACGGCTCGTCGCACACCCGCGATCGCGATGCCTTGCGGGAAATTAGCGCGTCGCCCGACGAAACGACCGGACTGGAACGACTCATGCTGGCCCGCTTGCGGACCGCCTCGGCCGGTCCTGCGATCGATGTCATCAAACCCCACGAACATGAGGAGGAATCGAGCCATGCACCCCCAGCGCATCCACCTGCCCTGGCCCGCCCTCGCGACCGCCGCGCTCCTTTTCGGTCTGGCCACCGCCCCGTCGCCAGCCACGGCGCAACCACCCCTCCTGGACCCGGTGACGCATCCCAAGTTCCAGAACGAGCTGCCGCGCCCGACGAAAATCGATGCCGGGAAGGGCCAGCATTTCGAGATGGAGATGAACGAGACCGTGCAATGGCTGGGCCTCGTGGACGTCGACAACGCTCATGCCCGGCTCATGACCACGGTGTGGGGCTACGGTCCGGCCGGGTCGGCGGTCACCTATCCGGGCCCCACGATTGTGGCGTCGAAGAACGGCCCGATCACCGTCACCTGGAACAACAGCCTGCCCCCCTACAATCACGGCTTCCCCGGACTGGGCGGCCACCTGCTGCCGGTCGACCCGACCCTGCACCTGGCGCATCCGGTCGCAGGCGGCATTCCCACCGTGACGCATCTGCACGGCGGGCACACGGAGTCGGCCAGCGACGGACTGCCCGAGGCGTGGTTCACCCAGGGGTTCGCAGAGACCGGCCCGCAGTTCGTCAAGCAGCGCTACACCTACGACAACGATCAGGAGGCGGCAACCCTGTGGTACCACGATCACGCTCTGGGCATCACGCGTCTCAACGTCTACGCCGGGCTCGCCGGGTTCTACCTGCTGCGCGACCCGAACGAGATGCGTCTGTTGAGGACGAACGTCCTGCCCCAGGGGCCGTACGAGAGGGAGATCGTCATCCAGGATCGCATGTTCGCGAAGGACGGCCAGCTCTTCTATCCCTCCGAAGACCCCGAGATCGAGCCCGGCTTCGATCCCCTGCCGCCGGGTCCCAGCGCGATCGCGGAATTCTTCGGGGACTTCATCGTCGTCAATGGCACGGCCTGGCCGCGATTGACGGTCGAGCCGCGCAAGTATCGGCTGCGCCTGCTCAACGGCTCCGACTCGCGCTTCTACGTGCTGGAGTTTCGGAACGATGCGTTCGGCGGCACGGATCAACCCTTCTTGCAGATCGGCACCGATGACGGACTGCTGCCGATGCCCGTCCCGCTCGATCGGCTGAAGCTCGGCCCGGGCGAGCGCGCCGATGTCGTCTTCGACTTCTCGCGCTTCGGTGACGGGACGGAACTGTTCATGAGAAACTTCGGCCCCGACGAGCCCTTCAAGGGCCTGGACGAGGACGGGAACCCGAGCGACGGCGAAGGCGGCGCGCTCCCGCCCGCGGATCCCATGACCACGGGTCAGATCATGAAATTCGTGGTCGAGGTGCCGGACTACCAACTGGTGGGCGGCATTCCCCCGAGCGGCCCGAATGCGGCGGACGCGACGGTGGACGTTGGCACGCGCCTGCGCCCGCCGATCCAGCCGCTCAAGCAGAAGGGAGCGACCCGGCAGCTCGTGCTGTTCGAGGGCCTGGACCGCTACGGCCGTCTCCAGCCGCTGCTCGGCACGCTGGCGGACGGCTCGCTGTCCTGGTTCCAGTCCATCACCGAGAACCCCATGCTGGACGACGTGGAGGTGTGGGAGATTTACAACGCCACGCCGGACGCGCATCCCATTCACCTGCATCTCGTCGCCTTCCAGATCCTGAACCGGGAGAGCTTCGACGGCACGGTCGCCGAGAAGCCCCAGCCGCAGCACGACGGTGGCGAGGGCGTGGGCGGAATCCTCACGGTGAACGCGCTGGGCGGCGACGCGCAGGGACCGGAGCCCAACGAGAACGGCTGGAAGGACACCGCCGTCATGCTGCCGGGCCAGGTCACCCGCCTGATCGCCAAGTTCGACCGCGCGGGGCGCTACGTGTGGCACTGCCACATCCTGTCGCACGAGGATCACGAGATGATGCGCCCGTACGAGGTGCGCTCGCGGGCCGCGATCGCCATGCCGGCCGAGCCCGTCGCTCAGGATGCGACGCCCCGGCTGCGGGCGCGCGGCACCGAGCTGATGCTCACGCTCGGACGCGCGGCGCCGGTCGGTGTCAAGGTCTTCAACGTGCTCGGCCAGGAGGTTCGCGACCTGGGCCGCGCCAGCTACGACGCCGGCGCCCACGCGATCCGCTGGGACGGCCGCGACGTCCGCGGGCACGAGGTGCCGAGCGGCGTGTACTTCTATCAGGTGAGGCTGCCGGAGACCTGGCTGGTCGCCAAGGCGATCCTCCTCCGCTGACCTCGAGAACGGCGCGATCCCCCCTGCGCCGAGACCGAAGGGCGAACACCGCGACCACCCCCGGCAACGAGGGTGGTCGCGGGTCACGCCATCGGCGCTTGCCCCCGCCGGAGCACGATCACCGTCATGTCGTCCGCCTGATGATCGAGGCTCGAGTGACGTGACACCTCGTCGAAGATCCGCTGGCCGATCGCACCCGCACTCAGGTTCCGCGCGTCTCGCACCAGATCGCGCAGGCGCTCCTCGCCGAACATCTCTCCCGCGGGCGAGCACGCCTCGGTCACGCCGTCGGTGTACAGCACCAGCACGTCACCGGGGGCAAGCGCGACCCGCGCCTTCTGGTAGCGGGCGTCGGGGATCGCCCCGAGGAGCGGACCGCCCTCCGACAGTTCCTCGACGGCTCCCCCCGCCCGCATGAGCAGCGGCGGATTGTGGCCCCCATTGATGTAGACCAAGTCGCGCGTCGAGGGCTCCAGCACCCCGAGGAAGAAGGTCACGAACCGTTTGGACTCGGTGCTGTCGAGGAGCTGGCGATTCATGGCCGCCATCCATTCACAGGGGTCCTCGCGTGGCCGCATCGCTTGGCTCCGCAGGCAGGCCTGGATATTGGACATGAGGAGCGCCGCCGGGATGCCCTTGCCCGAAACGTCGGCCAACACCAGAGCCAGCGGCCCCGCGCTCCCCCACGGCAGCACGTCGTAGTAGTCGCCCGAAACCTCGAGGCTCGGCACGTTGGCGGCGAAGAGATCGAACCCCTCGAGCCGGGGCAGCTCCTGCGGGAACAGCATGAGCTGGATCTCGCGCGCCATCTCGAGCTCGCGCCGGATGCGCGCCGCTTCGCGCGCCTCGCGGTTCAGCCGTTCGATGTTCTCGGTCATCGAGTTGAACGATCCGGCGAGGAACCCGAATTCCTCCTGCGCCATCTGCGGCGCGCGATAGGAGAGATTGCCGCGCGAGACCTCCCCCATCGCCGCGACCAGCTCCCCGAGCGGTCGGCTCACGCGCGCCGACAGCAGACGGCTCACGTAGACGGCGAGAATGGTGACGACCGCCATCCCCGCGAGCAGCCAGGCGCTCTGCCGCCGCACCAGCTGCGAGATGAAGGGAGCGAACGGAACTTGTTCCACGTGGGCGACGGAGCGCCGCCAGCGCGCGGTGACCCCGCTGTCGGTGGAGGCGCTGACCACCAGGACGCGCGGCGCGTCGGCCTCCCCCGGCGCGCCCGCCCAGGTCGCGAAGCTCTCGACGAAGCCGATGCGTCGTTGCACCGGCTGCGCGGCCGTCGCGAGAAAGCGCTCCAGCGCTGCGGCGGGGACTTTGGGCTCGTCGGCGCGCGCTTCGCCGGAGTCGTGCGACCCCGGCCCGGCGTCGGTTTCCGCGCGTTCACGTTCCGCGATCAGCCTCCACGCGCCCGCGTCTCTGCGGTAGAGCCGAAGCGCGCGGACCGTCACCGAGGCCGGGATCGCTTCCTGGTCGACCAAGCGGCCGAGAATGCAATCGAGCGCGGTCGAGCCTGCCGCGGGCCCGCATTGGGCGGCGGCGGCCCGCAGGGCGCCGGCGTTGGCCAGCGCCAGATCGTCGAGGTATTGGCGCGCGAAGAACGCGAGGTCCCGCTTGACCGCTTCGGTGCCGGTCTCGGTCCACAGGCGCTCGAACAGCGAGCGCAGGCCCTGGCCGGTCGCGAAGAGCGACGCGATCGAGACCGCGCCCAGGGTCAGAGCGACCAGGACGATGCCGAGGAACAGGCTGCGCTCGAACCGGGTGCGGGCGCGCGGACGGGGCGAAGGAGTCGCCATGGCTCCTGGCGCGATCGACGCGGCTACGGCTGCAGGCTCGACCGGACCAGGTCGAGCGCCCCGGTGAACAGGCGGCCGGGCAGCTGGCCCGGCCTGAACGCGGGAGATTCCATCCGGATGGAAAGCAGGCTCCCCTTGCCGCGGAACAATGCCATCATCTCCTTGGGCAGGACCCCCGCGAGCTTCACGTCCTCGCCACCCGATCGCCCGCTCGGAGGTCGCGGAACCAGGGCGACCTCCAGTTGGATGGTGTACTCCTCGCCGGGCTCGAGGATCCCGAGGTCCACGACGTGCAGCATGGTGAAGCGCCTGAAGCGATCGAGCGAGGCATAGTAGCTCTTCTGCGTGGCGATCTCCCGCGCGTTCTCGGTCAGCACGTACTCCTCGTACCATCGGCTGTAGCTCAGCGTCCGGCGCACCACCTCCCTCACCACCATGCGGTGGCCGAATCGCTCCTTCTTACGGACCTCGGTCGAGACCACGCAGTCCACGCTCAAACCCCGCTCCTCGAGGGCGTCGTCGAGCCGCGCCTCCCGCAGCGACTGGATGGGGATCGCGAAGCCGATGAACAGGCTGCCGCCCTCCTCGTGAGAGTTCAGCGAGTCGAGGCCCTGCCCGCGGCACGGGGGGACCGCGGCCACGAGCAGCAGCGCGAGCACGGCCCAGTGGAGCGCGGATGCGCGCCGCCCGGTCGGCGGCCAGGCCTGCGGAGACCGGGCGGAGCCGGGGGCCCCGCGCCTCGCGACCCTCGCGCCATTCATCGCGTGGCCCCTCCGAAGAAGTCGAACTGGAACCGCCAGATGCGGTCGCCTGCTTCGTCCAGTGGCCGCGCCCAGGTCACCGACGCACTGGTCGGGAAGAAGACCGCGCGGCCCTGCCCGATGAACAGGCCGGCGCCCAGCGCCAGGTCCTCGCGGAGCCGCGGGATCCCCTGCCGCTCGTCGCGCCGCCACGCGTGGCCCGCGTCGAACCCAGCGAAGAGCCGGAACTGCACTTCCTGCTCCGGAAGGCCGATCGGCACCAGGGAGAGCCGGGTGCGGGCGAGCAGGCTGCGATCGCCGCTGAAGCGCGCGTCGGCGAAACCCGGCAAGGTGCCCTTGCCCCCGACGTCAAACGACTCCTGCAAGGGCAGGCGACCGGTCGCGAGCCCCGCGCGCAGGCGCTGGTCGAGGTACAGGCGGCGGTGCAGGCGGAAGGACGGGGCGACGTTGATCTCCCAGCGCACGAAATCGCGATCGCCGCCCAGGGCCCCGCCCGCCGCGCGGACCTCGCCCTCCACGAACACGCGCTCCCACGTCCGCGGGCGGGTCCGCCGGTAGCGGTACGCCAGGGTGGTGGCGTGCAGGCGGCCACTCGCGACTCCGGCGACCGGATTCGGGCCGAAGTGGTCCCGCCCGAACAGGCTGGAGGTTTCGGCGTTGCGCAGCGGCGACTCGCGCACGAGGGCGAGCGTGAGCTCGGCCTCGTGCCCGGGGAAGCGCTCGAAGGTGGGTCGCCATCCGGCCGTCCATCCGCGCGTGTGGATGTAGCGCACGTGGTCTTCGCCCCACAGCATCGCGCTGGCGGTCGCCTCGGCGGTGTTGGAAAGCTCCTCGTGGTAGAAGGGCGTCGGCTGGTCGCGGTAGGTCACGAGCGGGATCCAAGGCGCCCGTCCGCTCACCGCGACAAGGTGGTGCCAGCGCTCGTCCGCCAGGCCATAGTCCCAGGCCCACCGGGCTCGCAACGTCGCGTCCGACCGCGAGTCGACCTGGCTCAGGTGCAGCGTGAATCCCGCGCGCGGTGCAGGCGCCGGCGCGGCGCTCTCCGAAGCGTCGGGCTCCGCCGCCGCCACCGTCCGGTCCGCTCCACGCCCCGCCTCCCAGTAGAGCTCCGTCGTTCCCTTGACCCGCGGCCCCGTGACCTTGCTCCAGTAGAACGGCAAGGGAACGGGCGGCATCCGCCGCCGGGCCACGCTCGGCTGGAGCCACACCTCGGGCCGGAAGAGATTCGCCCCCAGGGTTCCCGGCCCCGCCGTCCCGGGCGCGATCTCGAAACCGAGCCCGCCGGGCCGTTCCCGCCTTGCACGCAGGGTGCCGAGCTGCGCGGCGCGCTCGAGCGTGACCTCTTCGGTCCCGCCCTGCCTGCGGGCCACCCGGAGGTTGGTCTGGTCGCCGGGCCGCAAGCCGGCGTAGACCCGATCGAATCCCTCGAGCGTGACGAGGGGCTCTCCGGCGATGCTCAAGATGCGATCCCCGGGGCGAAGCGCCGCTTTCTCCGCCGGCGAGCCGGGCTCGACGCGGCGGATGAACAATCCCCCGGAATCGGCGCCGGTCACCGAGAGCGACTCCGCTTCGATCAGGAGCGGGCTCATCTCCTCGAGCCGGAGCCCCGCCCACGGCCGGGCCGGCGACTGCGCCACATAGCGGACCGTTCGACTCGTGCCATCGCCAACGAAGCGAAGCGTGATGTCGTCGCCCACGCGAAGCGGCTCGGTCTTCTGGCGAAGCTCGCGGGGCGATCGAACGCTGTCGTCGTTCACGGCCACGATCGCCACGCCGCTTTGGAACCCCGCGCCGGCGAAGCCCGGCACCCCCCGTTGCGCCCAGACCACCACCGGCAGGCTGTCGGGCGCGGTCGAGCCGCGCGGCATCTGCGCGCGGATGTCCGGGCGGTCCACGAGCGGCGCCACCTCGAAGCCGAGGTCGCCGCGCGGCAACTCCTCCAGGGTCACCGACACCGCGTGCGTCTCCTGGCCGCGGCGAACCGTGAGCGGGAGCGAAGACGACGGTGGGTGTCTTCGGAGAATCGCGTCGAGGCCTCGCGGCGAGTAGATCGGCCGGCCGTCGGCGGAGACGATCAGATCCCCGACGCCGAGGCGCGCGCGTTCGGCCGGAGAGCCGGCGTCGAGCCCCACGATCGCGACCCCGGCATCGATCGAGCTCAGGGAGAGCCTGAGCCGGTCCGAGGACGAGAGGGAGGCGACCAGGGCCCCGAGGTAGCGTGGCGGTGTTCGGAAACCGCCAGCCGCGCCGGCGGCGGCAGGGGACCCCAGCACGACGAGCGGAATCGCCGCGTGCGCCACCAGCAGAGTCCGCAGGACCGTCGCGCGGCCGCGACCCATCGATGATCCCTTCGCGTGCCGGGTCTCTTCGCCGCCGGAGCCTGCTCGGGCGGGTGGCCGCTTCCGCTCCGGCGCGCGGAGGCGACCGTGTCGACCCGGGAGTCTACACCCGGACCCAAGCGACGGCATGGCGTCCGGATTCGCGTTGACCGCGGCGCGTGGCGTTGGCCGCTGCCCGAGCCGCGCGGGCGACGGATCGGCGGAACCGAAGCTCGGAACCGGAGTCTGGAGATGTGGAGAGCAAGACTACGTGACCGCTCTTGACACGACGATCTGTCGGCTTTCTCAGACGGCTCGTTCCGACGGCTCCTGGGCGTGCCTGCGCGCGTGGTCCTCGACCGTCAGGACCCGCGGGACCTGACCACAAGGGCATCGCTCCACGCGCAGGCGGAGATCAGCGCCTACCCGAACCATGGGCGCCGGCTCCTGATCCCGGGCTTCACCTACGAGACGTTCGGTGATGCGGACGCCGCGCTGATCGATCCCACGAGTTTGCAGAACGGCGCGCGCGAGAAGATCCAGACGGCCCTTCTCGAGGGCCCTGTGGTCCTCGACAAGGCTTCGCGTTGGCCCCTGACGGTTCGGTCCACGGCCGCGCCCGAGGGGGAGTAGAACTGCCGGGCCCCGGGCCTAACGAGCCAAACTCGGTGTGTAGCCACGGCCGCAAGAGGACCACCGGCAAAGAGTCTGGCCGTCTCGCCCCCCCGGAAGACGGCTGCTCCTTCCCGGCCCCTCCGAAGGCGTTGGGCCGCGCTTGAATGAGTGGCGCCGCCCCCAGGCCCGCGGGCGTATGATCGGGGCCGGTGCGGCGGGCTCCCCCTCCTCGATACCCTGCCGTGGCCGTCCCGCCCGGCCCCGCAGTACTCGGAGGCCGTCATGCAAGCCAAGTGGACGTCGCTCGGACTCGCGACGTGCTGCTGCGTCGCGTCCGTCCTCGGCGTGAGCCCCTCGTTGGCCCAGGGGCTCGAAGTGATCTTCCTTCCCCATTCCGACTACGCGGCCGGAGTCAACCCCTGGTCCGTGGCGATCGGAGATCTCAACGGCGACGCGAGGCAGGATCTCGTCGTCGCCAACACGGGCTCGGGAACGGCGTCGGTGTACCTCGGAAACGGGGACGGCTCCTTCGGTCTGAAAACCGATTTCCCGGTTGGCTCCACTCCGCTCGCGGTCGCGATCGGCGATTTCAACGCGGACTCCAAGCCCGATGTGGTGGCGGCGAACTACGTCGCCTCCGCCACCGTTTCGGTGCTGCTCGGCAACGGCGATGGCACGCTCGCAGCGAAGAGCGATTTCGCGACGGGCAACTCACCCTCCCACGTGGCCATCGCCGACTTCAACGGGGACTCGCGTCCGGACCTCGTCACGACCAGCTACCAAGCCTCCGGCTACGTGTCCGTCCTGCTCGGGGCCGCAGCGGGGAACTTCGGCTCCCCGACCAATCTCGCGGCGGGGAGCCGCCCACTGTGGGTGGCGGTTGCCGACCTCAACGCCGACGGCAAGTTGGACCTGGTGACGGCGAACTCCTCCTCGGCCAACGTGTCGGTCCTCCTCGGAAACGGTGACGGCACATTCGCACCCCAGAAGCAATTCCCTGCGGCGACCGGGGCCCGATCGGTGGCGATCGGCGACCTCGATGGAGATGGGATTCCCGATCTGGCGGTGGCGAACCAGACGACCGCCACGGTGACGATCCACGTGGGCGACGGCACGGGCGAATTCAACCCCGGTGCCGCCTACCCGACGGGGAGCGACCCGCGGTCCATCGCGATCGGCGACTTCAACCTCGACGGACGACTCGACCTGGTCGTCTCCAACTTCGGGAGCAGCACGGTCACCGTGTATCTCGGCTACGGAAATGGCACCTTCGCGTCCGGCGTCACGTTTTCCACGCTCGCGAACCCGGTGACGGTGGCCGTCGCGGACCTGAACGGGGACGGCAAGCCGGACCTGGCGACGGCCAACGCCTCGGGCTCGATTTCGGTGCTGCTCAATCTCACCTCCACCGGGAGTCCCACGAACGTCTCGCTCACGACCAGCCCCAATCCCTCCTTCGAGGGCGAAACGGTGACCCTGACCGCCAAGGTCTCGCCCTCCGACGCGACGGGTTCGGTGACGTTTTTCGAGGGACCCACGCCGCTCGGAGTCTCGCCACTGGTCGGCGACTCGGCCTCCTTGGCGATCGGAACCCTGTTCAAGGGGAGTCATCTGCTCCAGGCGGTGTATGGCGGCGACTCGTTCTACGCCGCCAGCGCGTCGCCGACGGTCACGCAGGTCGTGAATCGCCCGCCGCCGACGCTCGTCGGCGTCCGCGACGTGCCGAACGACCAGGGCGGGCGCGTCTTCGTCACCTGGCGCTACCTGCTGGACCAGCCGGGAGCGACCATCATCACGCGTTACCGGATCTGGCGGCGCGTGCCGCCCGCGCAGGCCATGATGGCCGGGCCACGGTCCGGCGAGGGCGCCCTGTCGGCGGTCGACCCGATCGGCGCGGTCCGAATGCTGTGGAGGCGGTCGCCCGCGGGTCGGGCGGAAGAGACCTTCTGGGAGGCGATCGCGGAACTCCCCGCGGCGAATCTCATCAGCTACGGCTACACCGCGGCCACCACGCAGGACTCGATGGCCGGCAGCAACCCCTACACCGCCTTCTTCGTGCAGGCCCTGACCAGCTCCAGCAACCCGTTCGATTTCTACAACTCGGCGCCCGACAGCGGTTACTCGGTGGACAACCTCGCGCCCCCCGTGCCGGCGCCCTTCGTGGCGACGTACCTGGGGAACGCGAACAGCCTGCATTGGGGCACGAGCCGCGCGCCCGACTTGCGCGAGTTCCGCCTCCACCGCGGCACCTCGCCGGACTTCACGCCCGGGCCGGGGAATCTCGTGGTCGCCACGCGCGACACCGGCTACGTGGACGCCCCGGGAGCCGTCTACTACAAGCTCGCTGCGGTGGACCTGCACGGCAACCTGAGCCGCTACGCGCTGGTTTCGCCGGAAGCGCCGACCGCGGCGCTCGCCTCGCTGGTGCGGGTCGAAGCCGGCGCCAAGCGGGTCCGGCTCACTTGGTACGCGGCGGGAAATCCCGGCCTGGCGGCCACGGTGTATCGCCGGGCGCTGGTCGGCGATTGGGTGGCGCTCGCGTCGCTGGTGGCGGACGGGAGCGGATATATCCGCTACGAGGACACCGCAATCTCTGAGGGCACGCGCTACGGCTACCGACTGGGCATCATGGACGGCGGGGTCGAGGCGTTCGCCGGAGAGACCTGGGTGACCGCGGAGCGCCCGGCATTCGCCCTGCTCGGCGCGCGGCCCAATCCGGCGCGCGCGGGAGCATTCAGCGTGGCATTCGTGCTCGCGGACGACGGACCAGCGGTGCTCGAGGTGCTCGACGTCGGTGGCCGGCGGCTCGTCGGGCGGGAGGTCGGAGCGCTCGGCCCGGGCCCTCATGCGCTGAACCTGGGCGCGGACCGCCGGCTGCCGCCGGGGATCTACCTGGTGCGGCTCCGCCAGGGTGGAATCGAGCGCGTGGTGCGGGCGGCGGTGATCGACTGAGACGTTGCCCCAAGGCTCGACGCCGGCCCGCTCGAGGATGTTGTGGAGCCGCTGCCGGCG
This sequence comes from Candidatus Eisenbacteria bacterium RBG_16_71_46, assembly GCA_001780165.1. GTDB lineage: Bacteria > Eisenbacteria > RBG-16-71-46 > RBG-16-71-46 > RBG-16-71-46 > RBG-16-71-46. The sequence goes on from MFFQ01000079.1 coordinate 67,932, forward strand.
TCGAGCCACAAGCCGTTACGAGGGGCGCGGCAGACGATCGGCGTCGGAGGCTACTTCAGCGCCTGCTGGGCGACAGCGTTCTTGACGAGGTTCCAGTTGAGGTTCGCGCGCTTCTTCTTGATGAAGTCACCCATGGGGCAGAAATCCGTGTAGCTCCCGCGGCGCGGAAACTGGATGTCATCGCAGATCGGCCACTCGTGTCGCTTGAGGTTGTCGTTCTCGATATTCGCATAGTAGCCATCGCGCTTCAGAGCACCCGACGTGTCCGCATCGTGCTCCATTCGCTTGAAGGCGGCGGGATCTTCCAAGAACTGCTTGGCGTGCCCCAGTTCATGGTACAGAACGAGGTCGAGGGGAACCTCCAACGTGCCCTTGGTCTTGGCTTCCTTGTTGTACGCCGTCACGTCGACATTGCACATGACCGCCATCGCTTCGGCATCGAAGGCGATGTTCATGATCCATGGGCAATTCTTGAAGAACATGACGCGAATCGTCTTCTCGTGCAAGTCGATGTAGCTCTTGAGCGCCGCTGCGCTCTTGGAGCGTGAGGCGAGATCCGTCAGGAGTGACGTGGCTTGGGCGGCACTCACCGCCTCTCCCGGGAGGCCATTATTCTTGAGATACGAGTTGGTTTCCTTCTCTGTGCTGATCTGAAGTGACATCTGAGTCCTCACACCAGCGAGTGGAAAACGCCAGCCCAAGCGGTCGCCTCTCCGCGAAGTCGCGAGAGCGGTTCGAGACGGAACCGCGCCCATGGAAGCCGCGAAGGTGCCCTGCCCGGCATCCCGAGTCAAGGGGGCTTCGCATCGCTGAGGGCGAGGCTGCATTCGAACCGACGGAATCGATGCCGTTGCGATCGGACTCGAATTCCCACCGTCGCGTATCGCAGCCAGCCGAGAACGATGGCAATCGCTCATGCCGGGAGCAGGACTCGAACCTGCACGGGGTTTCCCCCAGCGGATTTTAAGTCCGCTGCGTCTACCATTCCGCCATCCCGGCATTCACAGTCGACTCCACACGTCTACCGTCGCCTGGCCGCCGCATCGCCGGCGCAACAAGACGAACGCCCGGGTCCGATGTCTTTGGGACCCGGGCGCTGCGCGCGCGGAGGAGTCGGGCCGCGCGCTAGTGCTCGGGGTGCCCGGGCGGGGCTAACGCGTCCACCACCTTCACCACGGGGTACCTCGCGAGGAAGCCCTGCACCGCCCAGCCGAACACCCCGAGGAAACCAAGCGCTACCCCGACCTCGGGCAGTCCCACCCAGCGCGTCGTGGGGTTGAGCGAGGGCATCACCAGGATGTGCCGCTCGAGCCACAGGCCGGCCAGGATCACCAGGCTGAAGAACGAAAGCCAGAACGTGTTCCGCTTGGTCCGCATGTTCATGAGCCCGAGGAACGGCACCAGGAACACCATCGCGAACACGGTGAATCCGAGAATGCGCCACGGGGCCTCGAATCGCAGGAACACCCACCAAGTCTCCTCGGGGAGATTCCCATACCAGATCACCAGGTACTGGGCCCAGAATTCGTACACCCAGAAGGTGCAGAACCCGAAGGCGATCTTGCCGATGTCCTGCATGTGGTCCGGGTTGAGATAGGCTTCGAGCTTGTAGCGGATGCGCAGTTGGGCGGTCAGCAGCGCGGTCGTCGCGATCCCGCTCAGGAACGCGGCCATGAAGAACCACCAGCCGAACAGGGTGCTGGTCCAGCTCGGCGTCAGCGACATGACGAAGTCCCACGCCAACAGGGTGAACACGACCGCGTAGAGCACCACGATCTGCGGCGCCAGGTGGGCGAGGCGGTTGCGCTGCCAGGCCGCCTCCTGCTCGTCGCCGCGCCAGCCGTCGCAGAGCTTCTCGTATTCTGGCTTGAGGCGCGGGTCGACGTGGTTCTTGAGCAGGTAGCAATCGGTGCGCAGCGAGATCCGCACCAGCTTGCGCGACAACCACCACAGCAGCCCGAGTCCGACCAAGGTGCGCACGTACAGGAACGGCACGTTGAGGTAGGCGGCCTGGCGGGGCTCGACGTGCTTGGCCCACGGCAGGTAGGTCCAGATCCCGCCGATCAGCAGAATCAACATGAGCCCGATCCCGTAGGGCAGGAACGCCGAGAGCGATTCGGCGATCCGCATCACGGGCCCGCCCCAGCGCCCGTTGGCGAGCCGGATCGCGCACGCCAACACCACGGCGCCCTGGGCGATCCCGAGGAAGTAGAGCGTGTTGATCGCCCACGCCCCCCACGCGCGCTGGGGCTGGGTGGCGAACAGGAATGCCAGCGAGGCGATGCCGATCACCATGCACAGGAGCCACACCCGGCGCCGCCCGGCGCTGGGAACCACCGGCAGCTTGCCGGCGATGTCGCGGAGGATTTCGTCGCGGCTCATCGGGGGTTGGTCTTCTGCATGTGGCGGATGTAGTTGACGATGTTCCACGCCTCCTCGGCCGTGACCTGGGCGCCGTAGACCGGCATCACCGCGCCGCCGTAGCGGATGGTGGCCCAGATGAACCCGTCGGAGCGCGCGCGCACCGAGGCGCCGAGCAGGTCGGGCGGCGGAATGAACTCGACCGACGCCGGACCGTTCCCGGCCAGCGTCGTGCCGTGGCAGGGCGTGCAGGTGAACAGGAACTTGCGCTCGCCACGCGCGATCGAGGAGTCGTCGGCGGCGACCGGGTTGCGCAGCGTGCGGCCCAGCAGCTCGCGGTCCGTGACGATCTGGCGGCCGGTCATGGGCACGGCGGTGGTGTCCGGGAGCCGCACCGCGTCCACGCTGCGCTGGGGCACGAGCAGCACCTGAAGCCGCATGTCGCGGTACTTGTCATATGGGAGATGGGTCGCCGACTGCCACAGGTCGCGCACACCCTGCTGCACGGTGGACGTGGAAGCCAGCAGGGCGAGCAGGGTCGCGGCGATCATCGCCAGACCGATCCTAAGCATGGACCTTCACCTCTTCGGCGCCATGCCCGCGCATGGTCTCGCGCACGCGCGCCGCCTCCTCCCCCGCGCACGGCACCCAGATGCCGATGCGATCCTCGGTGAAGCGCGCATCGTAGGGCCCCCGCGCCTTGAGTTGCGGCAGGCGCCCGAGCGCCAGCATGCCGAGCAGGTTCGAGAGCCCGGCCAGCAGGATCATGGACTCGTAGCCGATGACCACGAACGGCGGCAGCGAAACCAACTCCTTGCCCCCCACCACCAGCGGGTAGCTCAACACCGAGTAGATGCAGAGCGCGAAGCCGCCGGTGAGGCCGAGGACGCCGCCGGTGAAGGTGATCCACCCCACCTGCGACAGCCCCTGGTCGAGCGCCACCTCGATCTCGTGGTGCGGCACCGGCGAGTACACGCTCAGGCCGGTGTGGCCCGCCTGTCTCAGGTCGCGCACGGTAGCGGCCGCATCATCGACGTAATAGAAGACGCCGAGCACACCCTTGTAGGTCGGCGGCGAGCTGGCGAGCAGCTTCTCGATCAAGCGCTCGAGCCACCTCATGACGGCTTCCCTCGCAGGGGGGCGCGCAACGTCTCCTTGATCTCGGCGATCGAGAACGCCGGCAGCACCTTGAGGAACACCAGAAAGAACATGAAGAACCACGCGAACGCGCCGGCGGTGATCGCGGCCTCGGTCCACGACATGCGGTAGTTCACCTCCCAGGTGCCGGGGGCGAAGCTGTGCGCGAGCGAGGTGACGATGATCACGAAGCGCTCGAACCACATACCGACGTTCACGAACAGGCAGATCACGAACAGAATGGCGGGATTGGTGCGGATCCGCTTCGACCACAGCGAGAGCGGGATGATGACGTTGCAGGTGAACATGATCCAGAACGCCCACCAGAAGTGGCCGGTCGCACGCCACCAGAACAGGTCGCGCTCGGCCTCGCTCGGCCCGTACCAGGCACTCCAGAACTCGACCAGGTAGGAATAGCCGACGATGGTCGAAGTCAGCAGCACCAGCTTGGCCAGCTTCTCGAGGTGGTTGTTGGTGACCAGGTGATGGAGCTTCCACGCCTTGCGGATCATGATCAGCAGGTTGATGACCAGGGCCACGCCCGAGAAGATCGCGCCGGCGACGAAGTAGGGCGCGAAGATGGTGCTGTGCCAACCGGGGAGCTGGGCCATGGCGAAGTCCCACGACACCACGCTGTGCACCGAGAGCACCAGCGGCGTGGCGATCGCGGCGAAGTAGAAGTAGGCGCCGTAGAAGTGCTTCCACTGGTTCTGGCTGCCGGTCCAGCCGAACGAGAAGATGGTGTAGAAGAGCTTCTGAAACGCGTTCTTCGCCCGGTCGCGAGCGACCGCGGCGTCGGGGATGATGCCGACGAAGAAGAAGATGCTGGAGATCGTCAGGTAGGTGGAGACCGCGAACACGTCCCACTCCAGCGGCGAGCGGAAGTTCGGCCACAGCTCGCGCTGCGTCGGGTAGGGGAACAGCCAGTAGGCGAACCACGGGCGCCCGGTGTGGACGATCGGGAACAGTCCCGCGGTGAGCACGCCGAAGACGGTCATCGCCTCGGCGACGCGGTAGACGGCGCGCCGGAAGAACGAGCGGAACAGGAACAGGATCGCCGAGACCAGCGTGCCGCAGTGGGCGATGCCGACCCAGAATACGAAATTGGTGATGTAGGCCGCCCACATCACCGGGCGGGTGTACCCGGCGACGCCGAGGCCGAGCACGATCTGGTTGCGCAGCGCCAGCCCGCCCACGAGCAGCACGACCAGGTCGAACGCCAGCAGCGCGAGCCAGCCCAGGCCCGGCGACTCGAGCATCTGGAGGACCTGGTCGTTGAGCGTCTTGGGCGTAACCGGCGGCGGCGGGACGTGGCCGGTCTCCTGCTCCATGCGGATCGCGGCGGGATCGAGCGCGGCTTCGGTCATGCGCTCTCCCGCTGGATCTTCTTGAGATACGTGACCCCGGGGCGCGTGTTCAGCTCGCCCAGCACCCAGTAGTGGCGCGAGTCGTTGGAGAGCCGCGTGACCTTGCTGTCGGGATCGAGCAGGTCGCCGACCACGATCGCCTGGGTGGGGCACGACTGCGAGCAGGCGGTCTGGAAGTCGCCGTCCCGCACCGGGCGGCCCGCGTCGCGAGCGTCACCCTTCACCGCGAGCACGCGCTGGATGCACATCGTGCACTTCTCCATCACGCCCTTGGAGCGCACGGTGACGTCCGGGTTGAGCTGCCAGTTGAGCGGCTCGGGAAACGCGAAGGTCGGCTTCTCGGGCGCCGCGTAGTCGAACCAGTTGAAGGCGCGCACCTTGTAGGGGCAGTTGTTGGAGCAGTAGCGGGTGCCGACGCAGCGGTTGTACACCTGGGCGTTGAGCCCCTCGGGGTTGTGGTAGGTGGCGTACACCGGGCACACGGTCTCGCACGGCGCGTTGTCGCAGTGCTGGCACAGCATGGGCACGAAGCGCACGTCGCTCTGGCCCTCGCCGACCGCGTGCTCGTAGCGCTCGATCCGCAACCACGACATCTCGCGCCCGCGCTGGATCATGACCGGGCCCACGGTCGGCACGTTGTTCTCGGCGTTGCACGCCACCACGCACGCGCTGCAGCCGGTGCAGCTGTTGAGGTCGATCGCCATCGCCCAGCGGTGCTGCGCGGCGCCGTAGCCGCCCTGCGTCGCCGGAATCTGCCGCGGACTGCGCACCGTCTCTTCGGGCACGAAGGCCGACACCGCGTGGGCCGGGGTCTTTTCTCCCGGCGCGAGCTGCCTGGGCTCGGTGTGGCGGCCGGGTCGCGACTGCATCGGACTTTCCAGACCGGTCGAGTCGGCTGCGGCGCCGTGCGCCGCCTCGGCCGCGCCGGCGCCGAGTAGTGCGGCGACCGGGATCACCTGCCCCACCTCGTGGAAGGACTCGCGCTTGTCGGGCTGGTTCAGCGCCAGCATCGGCTTGCCCTGGCCCTTGGAGAGCCGCACGCGCACGCTGAACAGCGCCACTGCGCCCGAGGCCGCGTCCTGCGCCGGAACCAGCAGCGCCAGCGGATTGACGCCCATCCCCTGGGCGTAGCGCCCGTAGGCGGTGTGGCCCTGGCCGAGCGGCACCGCCACGGTGTCCTTGCGCACGCCGGCGTAGAGATAGGCGGGCAGCTCCAGGCTCCCCGCCTCGCTCTCGAGCCGCACCGCGTCGCCCTGCTTCACACCGAGCCGTACTGCGGTCTCGGGGTGGATCTCGACCCAGCTCCCCCACACCGCCTTGGTCGTCGGATCCGGCAGCTCCTGCAGCCACGGCTTGTTGGCGCCGCGGCCGTCGTAGAGCGCGGGGGTGGCAAACAGCACCAGTGCGGCGTCGCCCGGGCCCCTGAGCTCGGGGGCGGCGAACGCCGGTGCGGAGACCCAACGTACCGCGGTGGCCTCGACCTCCTCCCACACGCCGCCCTTCTGCAGCGCCCCGACCCAGAAGCTCTCGAAATCGCCGCCCGCGCCGAAGCGCTGTTGCAGCGGCCGCCACTGCGCCCGCATGAACGCTTCCCAGGTCGCGGGGAACACCGCCCCGACGCCGGCGCGCTTGGCGAGCGCGATGAGGGTGTCGCCGGCGGGGCGGGTCTGGAACATCGGCAGCGGCTGCATCGCCGGCTGGATGGTCCCGTAGACGCCGCGCACCGGCTCGGCGTCCCCCAGCGACTCGAGCGCGTGCGGCGCCGGCAGCAGCAGGTCGCAACGCTCGGCGGTCTCGTCCAGCACCCCGCCCAGCGAGATGCGGAAGCTCACCCGATCGAAGGCCTCGTTGAAGCCGGCCCAGGCCGGCACCGCGTACGAGGGGTTGGCCCCGGAGACCACCATGACGTCGACCCGGCCCTGGTTCATCGAGGCGATCAGCCGCTGCAGGTCCGTGAACGAGGCCACGTGCTGGTCGTTGAGCGTGCGATCGAAGCGCACCGTCTCGCCCACGTTGCCCGCGGCGTAGTTGAGCAGGTTGACCGCGGCGATCAGCGCGACCGATTGCTCGCTGCGGGTCGCCACCCCTCCGGTCACCGCCAGGCTCGGCCGCCGGCGCGCGAACTCGCGCGCGAGCCGGGTCACGGTGTCGGCGGGCACGTCGGTCTGCTGCTGCACCGCCTCGGGCGTCCACGCCGTGACCGCGTCCAGCAGCGCGCCGCCCTCCCGGATCGGCGGTCCGAGGTTCTCGGTCAGGATCACGTGCGCCATGCCGAGGGCCAGCGCCATCTCGCCGCCCGGGCGCACCGCGATCCACTCGTCGGCGTTGGCGCCGGTGAGCGAGAGGCGCGGCTCGACCGCGATGAAGCGGGTGTGGGGGCGCGCGCGCTGGGCCGCGAACTGCCGCGCGTGCTCGACCGGCGAGAGCCAGGTCTCGAGGAAATCGGCGCCGAAGGACACCACCACGTCGGGCCGGGCGAAGTCCAGGCGCGGCACGGCGGCGACCCCGAAGGTGCGGCGGTTGGCCTCGCGCAGGCTCTCGTGGGCGAACGGCTCGTAGGCCAGGTGGGTGCCGCCCATGGCCGCGGCCCATTGCGCCGCGAGGCGCTGGAACGAGCCGGTGGCGTCGTCGGTCACCAGTGCCACGCCGTGCCGGGTGCGCGCCGCCTCGGCGAGCTTGTCCGCGGCGAGCTGGAGCGCCTCGTCCCAGCCGATCTTGGTCCAAAGCCCGTTGCGCTTCAGCATCGGCGTGCGCAGCCGGTCGGGGTCGTAGAGCCCCTGCAGCGACGCCTGCCCGCGCGCGCACAGCCCGCCGCGGTTGACGGGGTGCTCGGGGTTGCCCTCGAGCTTGATCGCGCGTCCCTCGCGCACCTTGACGATCACGCCGCAACCGGCCGGGCACTCGCGGCAGGTGCTGGCGAAGTACTGGGGCACTCCCGGCAGCACGTCGAGGGGTGCCACCAGATAGGGGATCAGCTTCTGCGCGGGCTTGCCGCAGCCGGAGGCGGTGGCGGCGACGCCGAGGCCGACCAGCTTGAGAAAATCGCGGCGTGGAAAGACGACGGGGTCGCTCATCGCGCCTCTAGTGGTGGCAGCTCAGGCAGTCCATGCTCGCCGGAAACTTCGGATCGTCGAGTTTCCGGCGGTGGCACTCGATGCACCAGCCCATCTTGAGCGAGTTGTACTGGTAGTAGACGTCCATCTCCTGCACCGGGCCGTGGCACTCCGTGCACTGCACTCCCGCCGCGAAGTGGCGCTTGTGATTGAACTTCACGTGCTCGGGCAGCCAGTTCACCTTGACCCAGGGAACCGGCTCGCCCCGCTCGTAGTAGCCGGCGAGCTTCATGACCTCGGGCTTGTCGGCGCGCGAGATCTTGTGGCAACCCATGCAGAGGCTCACCGCCGGCACGTTGGCGACCGGCGACTTGTCGGCCCCGTAGTGGCAGTAGAGGCAGTTCATCCCGAGCTTTCCAACGTGGGCCTTGTGGCTGTAGAGCACCGGCTGCTGCGGCCCGCGGGCGTCACCCAGGCGGGTGCCAACGGACTGCGTGAACGCCACCGTGGCGGTGGCGAGCGAGAGGATGACGATTGCGGTGGCGAGGGCTCGTTTCATGGCGGGACCGAGGCAAGCTACGCTCCCACTCTGGGGCTGTCAACCGTATTGTGAATCCGCGCACACAGTTGCGGTCTAGGGGCGCTTGCCGGGGAGGACGATCTTGAGCAGCTGCCCGGCGCGCAGGTCCTCGTCGGGCTGGGCGTTGTTGAGGATCGCCGTCTCGTCGAGGCCGATCGCCTGGGCGCTCTGGCGACGCACCACGTCGGCGAAGCTCCCGGCGGCGTCCACCGTCACCAGGTGGACGTGATCCGGGGTGACTTCGAGCCGCGCCGGATCGGCGAGGGCGCGGAACGACCGCGCGCTCGTGAAGATCGCCCGCTCGTCGGCGTCGCCTGTGGCGGCGCTGCGGCCGAGGATCTGGAAGGTCTGGTCGGCGGCCTTGCGGACGAAAGCGGCGGCCATGACCACCTGGCTGCCGTCCTGCGCCCGGGTCTGCAGGCGTCCGACCCAGGCATCGAAGGTGCCGATGGGCTCGGCCCCGCCCGCGGCGACCACGCTGCCGCGCGCCTGGAGATCGGCGACGTAGGCCGCCGGGGCGAGCCCGCGAGTGTCGGCCAGCGTCAGCTGCATCCCGGCACGCTCGCCGGGCGCCACGGCCAGCACCTCCGCGCGGCCGTTCTGGTACTTCCAGCCCGCGGGGAACGCCATCTGGAACTGGAGCGTGGGGTGGTAGTACCGCGCGCCATCGAAGAAGCCCTGGCGCGGATCGTTGCCGTACGCCACGCCCTCGAGCGCCTGCACGTAGGCGCGCCCGGCGATCACCAGTCCCTTTCTGCCCGCGGCCGCCTCGCGCGACAGCGCGGTGGTGCGCGCCTGCCGGTCGCCCGGGTCGGGGTGGGTCGAGAGAAACGCCGGCAGCCGCTGGCCCGCGCGCTCGCCGACGCGCTCCAGCATGGCGTAAGTCGAGGGCATCTCGCGCGGGTCGAAGCCGGCCGCGGTCGAGTAGCGCACGCCCAACTCGTCGGCCTGGTTCTCGTCGTCGCGGCCGTACTTGAGGAACACCAGCCCGAGGGCGGTCTCCGCGGCACCGCTGTAACGGCGGAACCCTTCGGAGAAGATCGACGCCAGGCCCAGACCGACGCCCGCGAGCTGCTGGTAGGTGAGGCGCTGCGCCGAGTGGCGCGCGGTGACGTGCCCGATCTCGTGCCCCAGCACGCCCGCGAGCTGCGCCTCGGAGTTGAGGTGCGCGAGGATGCCGCGGGTGACGTAGATGTAGCCGCCCGGCAGCGCGAAGGCGTTGACCACCGGATCGTCGAGCACGGTGAAGTGCCAATCGAGGCCCGGCAGCTCCGACACCCGCGCCAGCTTCCAGCCGACGCTGTCCACCAGCGCCTGCAGCGCCGGATCGGGGTAGGCGCCGTATTCGGCGACGATCGCGGTGTGGCCTTCGCGCCCGATCTGCCGCTCGCGATCGGCGCTCACCAGAGAAAACTCGCGACGCCCGGTGACGGGGTTGGTGGCGCAGCCGGCGGCGAACGCCAGGCCCGCAAGCGAAAGCGCGAGCCACGCGAGCCACGCTGGAACTCGACGACGGAGCATGGTCGTAGTTAACGCGGGGAGCGGCACGGGGTCAAATCGGGCGCGATGGCGCGGCAGGTGCGGGGCTCGGATCGGGCGCGATGGCGCGGCGGGCCCGGAGATCGAATCGCGCTCAGTAGCGCGGCACGCTGGGGTCCACCTCGCGCGACCACGCCGCGATGCCGCCGCGCAGGTTCTGGAGCTTGCGGAAGCCCGCCCCGCGCAGGAACTCGAGCGCGCGCATGCTGCGCTGGCCGGTGTGGCAGGTGAGCACGATCTCGCGGCTCGAGTCCAGCTCGCTCACCCGCGCCGGCAGGCTGCCGAGCGGGATCAGCCGGGCGCCCGGGAGGCGCGCGATCTCGAACTCCTGCGGCTCGCGCACGTCGATGAGGTCGAAATCGTCGCCGCGGGCGATCCGCGCCTCGAGGTCCCGGACCGAGAGCTCGAGCCCCACATTCTCCGCCACCTGCTCGGCGCCCGGCAGCCCGCAGAACTGCTCGTAGTCCACCAATTCCGTGACCGTGCGCCGCTCGCCGCACAGCGGGCAGGCCGGGTCCTTGCGCAGCTTGAGCTCGCGGAAGCGCATCCCCAGCGCGTCGAACAGCATCAGCCGGCCGATGAGCGGCTCGCCGAGCCCCAAGATGAGCTTGATCGCCTCCATCGCCTGCAGCGTTCCCACCACCCCCGGCAGCACGCCCAGCACGCCGCCCTCGGCGCACGACGGCACCAGCCCGGGCGGCGGCGGATCGGGGTAGAGGCAGCGGTAGCAGGGGCCGCGCGCGGCATCGAACACGCTGATCTGGCCCTCGAAACGGAAGATGCTGCCGTAGACGTTGGGCTTGGCCTTGAGCGCGCAGGCGTCGTTGACCAGGTAGCGCGTGGGAAAATTGTCGGTGCCGTCCACCACCACGTCGTAGGGCTCGAGGATCTCGAACGCGTTCTGGCTCGTGAGCCGCGTGGCGTAGGTGTCCACGCGCACGCCGGGGTTGAGATCCTGCAGCCGCGCCCGGGCCGCGTCGAGCTTGGGAAGGCCGACGCTCGCGGTCCCGTAGAGCACCTGGCGCTGGAGATTGCTCTCGTCCACGACGTCGAAGTCCACCAGGCCGAGACGGCCCACGCCGGCGGCGGCGAGGTAGAGCGCGAGCGGCGAGCCCAGCCCGCCGGCGCCGACGATGAGCACGCTCGCCGCCTTGAGCTTGCGCTGCCCCTCGAGCGCCACCTCGGGCAGGATGAGGTGCCGGCCGTAGCGCAGCAGCTCCGCCGGGCTCAGCGCGGGCAGGCCGTCCGCGCCGGTGGCCCACGCCGGTGGCCCCGCCGGCTGCTGGGGCCCGGCGCCGCCGGCGATGCTCGGCACGATCGAGAGCGTGTCGCCGGCGGACAGCGGCGTGGCGTCGCGCTGCAGGTGCCGCACGTCCTCGTCGTTGCGGTAGACGTTGACGAAGCGGCGCAGCCGGCCCTGCTCGTCGTAGAGGTGGCGCTCGAGATCGGCATGGGCGGTCACCAGCGCCCGCAACGCCTCGCCGACCGTGGCGGCCTCGACCTCGACCGCGGCGTGCTGCCCGGCATAGGGCCGCAGCGGGCTCGGGATGTAGATCGTCGTCCTCACGCTCATCGGGGTTCTCCGGGGTCGTCGCGGTCGTCGGGGCTCGGCCGCTGCAGCAGCTCCACCGGCTCGGAATCGAACCGCGAGCGATCGTCGCGCAGCCGCCACGACGTGAGACCACCGGCAGCGCCGCGCTCGACGCTCACGATCACGTAGCAATAGTACGGCCAGGCGTGCTCCAGATCGAATGCCGAGGGCAGCGCCGGATGGTCGGGATGCGAGTGGTAGAAGCCCACGACGTCGAGCCCGGCCTCCCGGCCCTGGCGCTCGGCGCGCAGGAACTCCTCGGGCGCGATGAGGTAACGGTTGCCGCGCGAATCCCGGTTGCGATTGGAGATCATGATCGCGCGCACCACCTCGCGGCCGACTTCGGACTCGCGGCCGAGCAGCACTCCGCAGCCCTCCTCGGGATAGGCGCGACTCAGATGCTCGCGCACCGCGCGGGCCACCTCGGCGGGCAGGCGCAGGGTCATCGCGCGTCCTCCTCGGCCGCGTCCCAGGCCGGCTCGCTCAGGTAGCGCTCGGCGCCGTCGCACAGCACCGCCACCACCACGCCGGCGGCGAGCCGCTGCGCCACGCGCTCGGCGGCGACGACCGCCGCTGCCGCCGACCAACCCAGCAGCAGGCCGCGCCGCGCCTGGAGCCTGGCCATCGCGATCGCCTGCTCGCTCGACACCTCGACGATGCGCTGGTGGACGGTGGGGTCGTAGAACGCAGGCAGCATCGCGCTCGCCAGGTGCTTGAGGCCCTCGAGCGCGTGAAACGGCGAGTCGGGCTGGACCGCGACGACCTCGATCGCCGGGTTCAGCTCGCGCAGGCGGCGGCCGGCGCCGACCAGCGTTCCCGAGGTGCCGATGCCCGCCACGAGGTGCGTGATGCGCCCGAGGGTCTGCGACCAGATCTCGGGCGCGGTGGTGTCGTAGTGGGCGCGCCAGTTGGCCGGGTTCGAGTACTGGTCGGCGTACACGTAGCGCTCCGGATCCTCGGCCTGCAGGCGGCGCGCCTCGCGGATCGCGCCGTCGGTGCCTTCCATCGGGTCGGTATAGATCACCTCGGCGCCGAGGGCGGCGAGCAGCCGGCGGCGTTCGCGGTTGGCGTTGGCCGGCACGCAGAGCAGCACCGGGCGCCCGCGCGACGCGCCGATCCAGGCGTAGGAGATGCCGGTGTTGCCCGAGGTGGCGTCGAGCAGGATGCGACCGCCCTCGAACCGTCCGGCCGCTTCCGCCGCGCGCACGATGCTCCACGCCGCGCGGTCCTTGACCGAGCCGCCGGGGTTGAACCACTCGGCCTTTCCCAAGACCTGGACGCCGGCAGGCACGCCCGCGAGCCCACCGATCGACACCAGCGGAGTGTTGCCGATCTGCTCGGTGAGGCCGGGACGGCCGAGGGCGGAGGCGATCGCGTGAGAGTCCATGGTTAACAGCATGTAGATGCAGGAGCCCCGGCGAATGGCGCGGCTCATTTGCGGCGCCCCGGCCCCGGACTCGGCCGCGGCCCCGTCGCCGGAGGTGGCGCAGCCCGTCCCCGGGCGCGCGCCGCTTCGCGGGCTCGGCGGGGTTCCCGGCGCGGGGCGGCGAGACCAGCCCGGCGCCCGGGATCGCGCCTCGCCCTGACGCCTGCCGTGGCTGGCAATCCCGGGGCCGCGTCGCTACGATGCGACGATGATCCTCGCGGGCGACATCGGCGGCACCAAGACCCACCTCGCGCTGTTCGAGGAGGGTGGCTCCGCGCGCCGGCCGCGGCTCGACCGCAAGCTGCCGAGCCGCGAGTTCCCCTCGCTGATCGAGGCGGCGCGGAGCTTCCTGCGCGACGCCCCGGAGCCGCCCACCCGCGCGGTGTTCGGCATCGCCGGCCCGGTGGTGGACAACCGCTGCGAGGCCACCAACCTGCCGTGGCACGTGGACGGCGACAAGGTGGGTGCGGCGCTCGGGGGGATCGAGGTTGCGCTGATGAACGATCTCGAGACCACCGCGCACGGGCTCGAGCTGCTGGGGCCGCGCGACCTCGAGACGCTCAACCCGGGCACGGCGCGCCCCGGCAACCGCGCGCTGATCGCGGCGGGCACCGGCCTCGGCGAAGCCTTCCTGCTGGGGGGCGGGAGGCGTTGGCGCCCTTCCGCCTCCGAGGGCGGCCACTCCGACTTTGCACCGCGCAACCCCCTCGAGGACGAGCTCAACCTGTGGCTCAGGGCGAAGCATGGACGGGTGAGCTACGAGCGCATCCTCTCGGGCCGCGGGCTCGCCGAGGTCTACCGCTTCCTCGCCGCCACCCGCCGCGGGGACGAGCCCGAGGCCTTCGCCCGCGCCTTCGCCGGCGCCGAGGATCCCGCGGCGATGGTGACCGCCGCCGCGCTCGACGGCTCGTGCGAGCGAGCGCGCCTCGCGGCCGAGACCTTTCTCGGGGTCTACGGCGCCGAGGCCGGCAACCTGGCGCTCAAGTTCTTCGCCGTCGGCGGCGTCTTCGTCGGCGGCGGCATCGCCCCGAAGATGCTGCCGCTGATGCGCGACGGCGGCTTCGCCCGGGCCTTCTGCGACAAGGGGCGACTCTCCGCCCTGGTGCGAGACATCCCGATGTCGGTGGTGCTCGACGCCCAGACCGCGCTGTGGGGCGCCGCGGCGGTGGCGCTCGCGACCCCCGCCCACAAGGAGCCGGCATGAACCCCAGATTCCCGGTCTCACCCCCGCTGCGGGTGCTCTCCGCGGTGGATCGGCTCGCCATCAACACCATTCGCTTCCTTGCGGTGGACGGGGTCGAGCACGCCAAGAGCGGGCACCCCGGCGCGCCGATGGGCCTCGCCGATCCGGCCTACCTGCTGTGGACCCGCTACCTGCGCTACCAGCCGCAGGACCCGGGCTGGATGAACCGCGACCGCTTCGTGCTCTCGGCCGGCCACGCCTCGATGCTGCTCTACGCCCTGCTCCACCTCGCCGGCTACGAGGAGATGACGCTCGAGCAGCTCGAGCAGTTCCGCCGGCTCGGCAGCCTCACCCCCGGGCACCCCGAGAGCCGCCACACCAGGGGCGTCGAGACCACCACCGGACCGCTCGGGCAGGGGTTCGGCAACGGGGTCGGGATCGCGCTCGCCGGTCGGATGCTCGCCGCGCGCTTCAACACCGCGGACTTCTCCCCCATCACCTATCGCGTGTTCGGCATCGTCAGCGACGGCGACCTCATGGAGGGCGTGGCCTCCGAGGCCGCTTCGCTCGCCGGCCACCTCGGAGTGGGCAACCTGGTCTACCTCTACGACGCCAACAGCATCACCCTCGACGGGCCCGCGGCGCTGTCGTTGAGCGAGGACGTGGGCAAGCGCTTCGAGGCCTACGGCTGGTTCGTGCAGCGGGCGAACCCCTACGACGCCGGCGAGCTGTCCGACGCGCTCGAGCGCGCGCTGTCGCAGGACGAGCGGCCGAGCCTGATCGTGATCCCGACCCACATCGGCTACGGCGCGCCCACCAAGCAGGACACCCACAAGGCCCACGGCGAGCCGCTCGGCCCCGAGGAGGTCGCGGGCGCCAAGCGTCATTTCGGCTGGCCCTCCTCGCCCACCTTCCTGGTGCCCGACGAGGTGCGCCAGTTGTTCGCGGAGCGCGCGCGGGCGCTCAGGCCCGAGTACGACGCCTGGCAGGAAGGGCTCGCGCGCTGGCGATCGAAGCACCCGGAGAAGACCGCGCAGTGGCAGGCGATGATCGAGCGTCGCGTGCCCCGCGACATCATCGAGCGTTTGGTGGCCAAGGCCCCGGCCGGCCCGGGCGCGACGCGGGCGCACGGCGGCAAGGTGCTCCAGGAAGCCGCGGCCCTGGTGCCCTCGCTCGCCGGCGGCGCCGCCGACCTCGACAGCTCCACCCGCACCGCGATCCAGGATTCTCCCGAGGTCTCGAAGGGCCGCTACGAGGGGCGCAACCTGCGTTTCGGCGTGCGCGAGCACGGCATGGCCTCGATCCTCAACGGCATGGCGGTCGCGGGGGCGTTCATTCCCTACGGCAGCTCGTTCCTGGTCTTCACCGACTACGCGCGCCCGGCGCTGCGCCTCTCGGCGCTGATGCACGCGCAGGTGATCTGGGTCTTCACCCACGACAGCGTGTTCCTCGGCGAGGACGGCCCCACCCACGAGCCGGTCGAGCACCTCGCCGCGCTGCGCGCGATTCCCAACTTCCTGGTGGTGCGCCCCGCCGACGGGGTCGAGACCGCGGCGGCGTGGGGCCTGGCGCTCGAGCGCAGCGACGGGCCGACGCTGCTCGCGCTCACCCGCCAGTCGCTCCCGGCACTCGAGCGCGCGACGCCCTTCGCGCCGGAGTGGATCCGGCGCGGCGGTTACGTGCTGCGCGAGTCCCAGGCGAAGGAGGCGGTGAGCCTGATCGCGACCGGCTCCGAGGTGTGGCTGGCGATGGAGGCGGCGAAGCAGCTCGAGGCCGGCGGGCTCGCCGCGCGCGTGGTCAGCATGCCGGCGCCGCAGCGCTTCCTCGAGCAGGACGCGGGCTGGCGTGACCAGGTGCTGCCGCCGGGCGGCCGGCGGGTCTCGATCGAGGCCGGGGTCACCGACTACTGGTATCGCTTCGTCGGGCACGACGGCCTCGCGATCGGCATCGACCGCTTCGGCGAGTCGGCGCCGCTGAAGGACCTGCAGGAGCACTTCGGCTTCACCCCGGACCAGGTCGCGGAGCGCGTGCTCGCCTGGGCGCGGGGCTGAGGGAGCCTAGCGCATCCGCACGAACTTCCCCGTCGCCGAGAGCCCGGCGTGGGTGAGGCGCAGCCAGTAGAGCCCGGCCTCGAGCGCGCGCCCGTCGTCGCCCTCGCCGCTCCACTCCAGGCTTCCACTTCCTGCGGGGGCGGCGGGCACGAATAGCGCGCGCCGCCGCCGTCCCGAGAGGTCGAACACCTCCAGGCGCAGGGCGCCACCGCGCGCGAGGTCCCATTCGATGCGCTGCACACCCGAGGCCGGGTTGGGCTCGAGCGCCACGAGCCTCAGGCCCGCCGGCGGCAGCGGTGCGGGGATCGGCACACCCGCGGTGCAGATCTCCTGCATCGGCCGGCCGGTGGCCCACGGCATCTCGAAGCCGAGGATCAGCCCCACGGTGGGCGCCAGGTCGGGCAGCGCGCGCGGCGTGTGGCTCACCACCCCCGCGGGGAAGTCCGGGCCCACCGCCAGCAGCATGATCGTCCTGCACCCGGGACAGCCGTCGCCGTGCCCGCGAAAACCGCCGTGCGCGTCGTCGTGGCGGCCGTGGTCGTTGGTCACGAGCAGGTCGGTGCGCCCGGCGTAGAACGGATCGGCCTGCACGAAGTCCCACAGCTCGCCGACGATGGCGTCGGCCATGAGGATCGCCCCGGTGTAGTCGCTCCAAGAGCCGCCGTGACCGGCGCCGTCCACGTCCGCCAGGTAGAGGTAGATCAGCCGCGGGTGGAGCGCCGGCACCAGGGCCTTGAACTCCTCCCACACCGTCGGGTCCGAATAGCCCGCCATGTGGGTCCTCGGCCAGTAGTCCGGCCCGTAGGCGGGATCGAAGCTCTGGCGCCACAACGAGCCCACGTCCTTGATGAAGTACATGCAGTCCTCGGCCGGGCGGCCGAGCTGCTTGCGGTAGGCCTCGAACAGCGTCGGGGCGAGGGCGTACTGGGTCGCCTGGCCCGCGAGGACGGTGTCGCGCGATCCGAACCAGCCACCCATCCACGACGCGGGAATCGCCTCGCTCGTGTAGGTGAAGCCGTCGTTGAGAAACGGCTCGATCTTGACTCCCTGCGCGGCGAGCGCCGCCAGGCGCGGCGCGAACGCGGCGCTCGCGTCGCCCAGACCCTCGCTGTAGCGCAGGCCGTCGATCAGCACTACGACCACGCGGTCCGCCACGACCGACGCCGCCGCCCGCCGCGGGCCGGGAAGCAGCAGCAGTAGCGCAAGGACGAGGCGCGAGGCCTGGGGCATGGACGAGGATCCTCTCGTGCGGTCGGTCCGAGGCGGCGCCCGGAGCGCGTCGCCTGCGCGTAGCCTAGCTCGATTTCGACGCCCGCGCGACCGCCGGCCGGAGGTGCGGGACGCCGGGCGCACCCGGCGCGCCCGGCGTCCGGGCGCTGGAGAGGCCCGGCAGGACCGACGCGCGGCGCGGGTCCGGCCGGCGTCCGCGCCGCCACGCCCCGCCCGCTTGCGCCTCGCGTCACTCTGTCGCATCTTTGGGCGCAGTCCGTCACTCGAGACTCCACGACCCGCGCTGGAGGCCCGCTCATGGCACGCCGGAAGCCGAAACCCACCCGCAGCAAGCGAACCCAGGCGACTCGAAAGTCCGCGCCGCGCGCGAGGCGACCCGCCGGGACCCGATCCCGCGCGGCGAAGGCCCCCGCGCGCCGCGCCAAGACCGGGTCCCGTCCGGTGCGGGCGGCAGCGTCGCGCTCGGCGAAGGCGCCAGGCAGGCGCCCCGCGCCCCGCCGCCCGCCCGCCCGCGGCGCCACCGCGCCATCCGCCGTGCCCAACGCGATCGGCTTCATCAGCCAGCACATGGACTACTCGAGCCACGCGCTGGACGAGGTGCGCCGCTTCTACGCCGAGCTGCTCGGGTTCGCGCAGTCCGAGTACGATCCCAAGATCGACTACCTGTACGTCCAGACCGGTCCCAGCTCCAGCCTCGGGTTCATGCCCCCGCGGCCCGGTCCGCCCGAGGACTGGCGCCCGCCGCGCGAGCCCACCCTCTACATCATGGTGAAGGACGTGGATCGCGTGCATCGCGAGCTGGTGGCGAAAGGAGTGGTGTTCGAGCGGCCGCCCGAGGACATGACGTGGGGCCACCGCGTCGCCTCGCTGCGCGATCCGGAAGGGCGCATGGTCGCGCTGGCACAGGGCAGGCGGCGGTCCTCGAACCGCAGAAGGGAGTGATCATCATGGCCAGCCGCACCGAACAGCTGCTCCAACTCGGGCAGAGCGTCTGGATGGACTTCATCCGCCGGGGACACCTCGCCTCCGGGGAGTTCGACCGCTTGGTGAAGGAGCACGGCATCGTCGGGGTGACCTCGAACCCGACCATCTTCAGGGAGGCGATCGCCGAGAGCGACGACTACGACAGCGGCATCGAGCGCCTGGTGGGTCGGGGCCTGGCCGGTGGGGCGCTGTTCGATGCGCTGGCGGTCGAGGACATCCAGAGCGCCTGCGACCGCCTGCTGCCGATCTTCGAGCGTTCGAAGGGCATGGACGGCCGCGTCAGCATCGAGGTCAACCCGCACCTCGCCGGCGACAGCCTGGGGACGATCGCGGAAGCGCGCCGGCTCCACGGCCTGGTCGGCCGGGTCAACCTCCACGTCAAGGTGCCGGCCACCCCGGCGGGGCTGCCCGCGATCACCGCGCTCATCGCCGAGGGCATCTGCATCAACGTCACCCTCATCTTCTCGCTCGCCCGCTACGAGGAGGTGATGGACGCCTACCTCCGGGGGCTGGAGGAGCGCGCGAAGCAGCAACTGGCGCTGGCGTCGATTCACTCGGTGGCGTCGTTCTTCGTCTCGCGGGTGGACAGCAAGGTGGACCGCGCGATCGACCAGCGGATCGGGTCGCTCAAGCCTGGCGCCGCGGGACGCGGAGAGCTGGAGGCGGTGCGCGGCAAGGCGGCGGTGGCCAACGCCCGGCTCGCCTACCAGCGCTTCAAGCGGATCTTCGCCTCCGACCGCTTCCGCGCGCTGCAGGCGAAGGGCGCCCACCCGCAGCGTCCGCTGTGGGCCTCGACCAGCACCAAGGACCCGAAGTATCGCGACGTGGTCTATGTCGAGGAGCTGATCGGTCCGCAGACGGTCAACACCATGCCGCTCGCGACCATCGACGCATTCAACGACCACGGCGTGGTCGAAGCCCGCCTCGAGCGCGACCTCGACGCGGCCCGAGACCTGTTCAAGCGGCTGCCGGAGCTGGGCGTGCCGGTCGAGAAGCTGATCGGCGAGCTGGAGCAGGAAGGCGTGGACAAGTTCGCGCAGTCCTACGATGCCCTGCTCGATGCGCTGAAGTCCAAGCGCAGCGCGATCCAGGGCACGCGCTGAGGACGGGACCATGGCCGAAGCGCGCAAGCTCGATCTCACCTTCTTGACCGCCGAGGCCGCGCGGATCATCGAGGCCCGCCTCGAGCACCTGGCGGCGGACCGCTTTGCCGAGCGGCTGGGGCGGCACGACACCACGCTGTGGGGCGACGACCCGCAGCGCCAGAAGGTGGCCGGCAATCGTCTCGGCTGGCTCGACTCCCCCGCCGCAATGCGGGCCGAGACCGGAACGCTGCGCGAGTTCGCCGCCGGGGTGGCGGCCGAGGGCTTCACCCATGCCGTGCTGCTCGGCATGGGCGGCTCGAGCCTGGCGCCCGAGGTGCTCCGGCTCACGTTCCCGGCGCGCCCGGGCGCGCTCGAGCTGGCCGTGCTCGACAACACCTCGCCGGAGGCGGTGCGCGCGGTGGCCGCCACGCACGATCCCGCCCGCACGCTGTTCGTGGTGTCCTCCAAGTCCGGCAACACGCTCGAGGTGGCTTCCTTCGAGCGGCACTTCTTCGCCTGGGTGCGCGCCGCGCCCGGCGCCGAGGCCGGACGCGCATTCGTGGCGGTGACCGACCCCGGCACTCCGCTCGCGGCACTCGCCGCCCGGCGCGGCTACCGCCGGGTGTTTCAGAATCCCCCCGACATCGGCGGCCGCTACTCGGCGCTGTCCTACTTCGGGCTGGTGCCGGCGGCGCTCATCGGCGTGGATCTCGACGCGTTGCTCGATCGGGCGGTCGAGGAGGTGCAGGCGGGGATCTCCCCCGGAGCGGCCAAGAAGAACTTCGGCCTCGAGCTGGGCGCCACGCTGGGCGAGCTGGCGAGGAACGGCCGCGACAAGGTGACCTTCGTGCTCGGACCCGAGATCGCGGCGTTCGGCTCGTGGGCCGAGCAGCTCCTGGCCGAGAGCACCGGCAAGGACGGCAAGGGCCTGGTACCGATCGCCGAGGAGACCCTGGCCGGCGCCGAGGTCTACGGCCGCGACCGCGTGTTCGTCGCCGTCTCCGCGGCCCCGCTCGCGGAGGAGACCGTGGCGCAGCTCACCGCACTCGAGCAGGGCGGGCATCCCGTCCTGCGCTGGCGCGACCCTTCGCTCGCCCACCTCGGCGCCGAGTTCGTGCGCTGGGAGATCGCCACCGCCACCGCCAGCGCGGTGCTGAACGTGAACCCCTTCGACGAGCCCAACGTGACCGAGGCCAAGCAGGCCACCGCCGCGGTGCTCGAGCGCTATCTCGCCGAGGGCGGCTTTCCCGATCCGGAGCCGCTGGCGTCGGGCCGCCACCTCCGCGTCGAGGCCCCGGCCGACGTGGCCCAGGCGATGGGCGGCAAGCCGGAGGGCGAGGATCCCGCGGCATGGATCGGCTCGCTGCTGGCGCTCGGCCGGCCCGGCGATTACTTCGCCATCTGCGCCTACCTGCACCGGACGCCCGAGCGCCACGCCCGGCTGCAGCGCCTGCGCCACACCGCGCGCGCGGCGACGCGCCTCGCCACCACGCTCGGCTACGGCCCGCGCTTCCTCCACTCCACCGGCCAGCTACACAAAGGGGGACCCAACACCGGCGTGTTCCTCCAGCTCACCGCCGACGAGGGCGAGGATCTGCCGATCCCCGAGGAGCCGTACGGCTTCGGCGCACTGCGCTGGGCCCAGGCCGCCGGGGACTACGAGGTACTGGCCAAGCGCGGGCGGCGCGTGATGCGCATCCACCTCGACTCGGCGATCGAGGGCGGGCTCGATCGGTTGATCGAGGCGGTGGGGGCGGTCGCGCGGACCTGAGCGGCCGCGGCCGCCGCGTTCACTCGCGCGGCGTCTCGGCGAACCACTCCGCCGCTTGCGTCAGGTCCACGTTGCCGCCGGAGAGGATCACGCCGATGCGCTCGCCCGCCGGGGCAAGCCGCCCGCTCAGCAACGGCGCCAGGCCCAGCACCCCGGTCGGCTCCACCACCAGCTTGAGCCGCTCCATCACGAAGCGCATCGCGCGCTTGAGCTCGGCGTCGGTCGCGGTGATCATATCGCTCACGCAGGCGCGAATGATCTCGAAGTTGAGCCGGCCGACCGACGGCGTGCGCGCGCCGTCGGCGATGGTCTCACCGCACGGGGCGCGCACGATCCGGCCTTCGCGGAACGAGCGCGCGCCGTCGTCGCCGGCCTCGGGCTCGACGCCGATGACGCGGCATGCCGGGCGCAGCAGCCGCGCGGCGAGCGCCGCGCCCGCGATCAGCCCACCGCCGCCCACCGGCACCAGCAGGACGTCGAGCGGGCCCGCCTGCTCGAACAGCTCGGCGGCCGCCGTGCCCTGGCCGGCGACGATGTCGGGATGGTCGAAGGGCGGGATGAGCGTGAGCCCGCGCTCGCCTGCGAGGCGCTCCGCCATCGCTTCGCGCTCCTCCCCCGCGCGGTCGTAGAACACGACCTCCGCGCCGTAGTCGCGGGTCGCGTCGAGCTTGAGCGCCGGCGCGGTGCTCGGCATGACGATCGTGGCGGGGATCTCGAGCAGCCGCGCGACCAGCGCCACCGCCTGCGCGTGATTGCCCGATGAATACGCCACGACGCCGTGGCGTCGCGCCTCATCCGGCAGTCGCGAGAGGGTGTTGTAGGCGCCGCGGAACTTGAACGCGCCCATGCGTTGCAGGTTCTCGCACTTGAGGAACACCCTGCAGCCCACGCGCGCGTCGAGCGTGCGCGAGGTGGCGACCGGCGTGCGGTGGGCCACGCCCGCGACGCGCTGGCGCGCGTCGGCGAGCCGCTCGAGCAGCTCCTCGAGCGCCGGGGCCGCCGCGGCCGGGCTCATCCCCCACCGCTCCCGCCCGCGCCCGGCCCGGGCTCGGTCTGGCCGCGGGGATCGAGCGCGCGCTCGATCTCCTCGGGGCTGAGCTTGGTCATCTCCCGCGCCAGCTCACGCACCGGACGTCGCTCCTTGAACGAGCGCTTGGCGATCTCGGCGGCCCGATCGTAGCCGATGAGCGGGTTGAGCGCGGTGGCCATACCGGGCGAGATCTCGACGTAGCCGCGGCAGGTCTCGACATTGGCCACGAGCCCGTCGAGCGCCTTGTCGGCGAACACGCGGGAGACGTTGGCCAGCAGCCGGACGCTCTCGAGCAGGTCGCGCGCCATCAGCGGCAACATGGTGTTGAGGTCGAGCTGCCCCCAC
>MFFQ01000080.1:0-5917 GCA_001780165.1 Candidatus Eisenbacteria bacterium RBG_16_71_46
AATGTGCGCCTTACATTCCAGGTGATGCGCCGCGGGCGCGCCACGGCCGGAGTCCGCTCGCAGCGGATTGAACCGCAAGTGTTTCCGGTTTGGGTCCTCGCAGTGACCCGGACGCCCCTCGCAGAGGGACGCCGTCCAAAGCGTGCAAAGTGGTCGACCTGCCACAGCGACCTGGGTGAAGGCGCCGGCCCGGGTGCGCGGGCCGATGGTGAGTCGGTCGCGGCGGAGATGCGCGCCCGCTACCAGGCCGCCTTTCCCACGCTGGCGGCACGGGCCGGCGGTGCGCTGCGGGTCACTGGGTGCGGGGCCAAAATGAAGGAGCCCCGCGGACGCGGGGCTCCTCGTGACGCCCGAGAGGCGCGAGCGCGCCGCCCGGTCTGTTGTCCGATCACCGATACCGGACCTTCACCTTGCCCCAGGTCTCCTGGTTCGTCGGCGTGGCGCCGGGGATGCAGCCATTGCCCGGCACCTTCTCGGGCAGCTCATAGCACTCCTGCCGCTGAATGCTGAAGCCCGCGCCCGGGGCCAAGGCCAGCAGCTGCGCGGCTCTCGGCGTGTCGGGGAAGAAGGGTGTCGCGATCGCGTTGGCATCCGGGCCGTCCACCGCGATGCCGGTCTTGTCGATCGGGCTGCCCGTGGCGGTGGCCAAACCCCAGCACACGTAGTCGTTGTCGCAGACGTTGTCGCTGAGGCCGTCCCAGTGGAACAGCACCACGAACTCGCTGGTGTTGGTGATCAGCGCCGCCCCCGGAGCGTTGTTCCCGACGTTGATCATGTCGGGCGTGCCGGGATCCGTGCCGAGCATTTCGAAGTCCGCCGGGAAGCCGAAGTTCAGGATGAACGCGGCGCCGTCGACGGCCACGACCTTGAACTGGCCGGGCAGGATCACCGCATTGGCCGGGAACCTCATGGTGAAGTCCGTCGTGGTGGTCACCGTGTATCCCGGCGTCGGGAGCAGGTAGTAGCCCACGTTGTTGGTCCAGAACCAGTCATCCGACAGATACGTGTTGTTGAGATTGACGACCCCAGGCGTGGGGTTGCAGATCTCGATGAACTCGGCGCCGGTGGGGGTGACCGCCACCTCGCTGATGAGAATGTGCGGGACCCCGATCACCGGCCCGATCGCGCTCGGCGTGGGGTTCCACGGCAGCACGGGGAACGCGGCCGCCATGTTCTCGCTGGTCTCGTCGTGGCCGCCGATCAACATCTGGGCCGACGAGGTCGCGTTCCAGGCCACCCCGACGAGGGCGGCAAGTGCAATGACTGCGCAAAAACGCTTCATGAGTTCTTCTCCTCAAGGGTGCGCGAACCTGTGCGTTGCGTGGAGCTGCAGCTCGTGGAACTCAGAGCGAGCCCATGTGGGAGTAGCCAGACGTGCAGGCCGGCGCATCACCTCCCCGGGGTAGGGGTCGCCTGGGCCATCGCCGCGGACGCAACGAGACAGCATGGGCTCGCGGCGGGCCCGCATCTGGGGGTCAAAGCTCCTGAAGCAGTCTCCCAATAATGCTACGCCCCCCGCAGCGGGTCCGCAACCCTCTACCGCCAGGTGTGGCGCCCTGCCCCGCGCTCGTACCCACGCCCCGACGCCCCGAGCAGCGCCGGGTGGACCGTCCAGTGGTCTGTGCAGTTGGATCAAACTCCGCATCACGCGAGGCGGGGACTCCGGATTGGCGGAGGGCCGGCTGCGGGGCCGGACGCGATCGGCCCCGCAGGGATTCGAGCGGGGCCCCTCGACCCTGGCCTCGCCGCGGAATAGCAGCGCGGGGCCACCCCCGGTCGACTGGGAGTGGCCGCGACCGCTCGGAATCGGAGGCTCGTGACTACCGATAGAGAGCCTTCACCCGGCCCCAGGTCGTCGAATTCGTCGGCGTGGGGTTCGGGCAGACGTCGTTGAACGACGTCCCGCAGTTGATGTTGTCGATCACCTGCTGCGAATCCTGGCCGAACTGCCGGATCGCGAACGCGTCTGTGGTCTCCGGTGTGGCGTTGACGACGTCCGTGTGGGTCACGCTCGGGCTGGCCTCGCTGAGCGGGTTTATCCACAGCGTCGCCTGAGAGGAGTCGGGGTCATACCGCATGGCGACGACGTACGTCTGGTTGAAATTGAGGTCCGTCGGCCAGTAGACGCCCACCGCGTTGGACCACACGTTCATGTTGAGCGAGTAGTTGCCGCCGGACTGCGGCGGCTCGATCCGCAGCCGCGCGCGATAGGCGAATCCCACGGCCGGCCGGAAGTGAGCGAAATAACCCGACACGACCACGATGCCCGAGGCGGGCGTGGGCACCGTCAGCTCGAAGCAGGCGTAGGCCCGGGCGTTATTGGCGATCGTCGACGTGAAGACGCGGTTCACATCTTCCGAGCCGAACGCGGCGATGGCCTTGCCGCCGACGACCTGGATCGGACCGACCCCTCCGCCACTGTGGGCGGCCCAGAGCCCGCCACTGACGGTCGTCAGGTCTCCATCCGCATACGGGAACGTCTCGCTGAGCACGATGGCGCTGTACGCTGGAACCGCGAGCGCCAGCGCGGTGAGAGCCAAGACCGCGATCGCGAACTGCTTAGCCATTCTCATGATTCCCGCTTGGAGGATGCACGACGGAGGTGCTGGGTGAGATGCGCGAATCTCGCCCCCGAATCGACGAGATGGGTACGCGGGCACCCGACGCTCGACGGAGGCGGTTCCGAGTGCGGAGAGGATCTGGCTCTGCATCCGCAGGGAACTCGCGGGCGCTTCGCGACGGGGACCGGGGCAGGCCTTTTCGGGCCCGTCGTCCACCATGAGTGTAGGGCGGTTCACGGGACCGGACAACCCCAAAGGCCCGTTCTTTGGCCATCGGGCGCGATATGGGGCGGCGTGTTCAGCTCCAGTAATCGTCCGTGCGCGTGCCGCCATTCGCGCGGCCGCAAACGCGACGACCACCCTCGAATAACGAAGGTGGCCGTCGGTCGAAACGAAACGAATGCGAAGCGAAAACGCCTAACGATAGAGCGTCTTCACGCGTCCCCAGGTCGTCGCGTTGGTGGGCGTCGGGCTCGGGCAGATGTCGTCGAACGTGGTGCCGACCCCCACGTTGTCGATCAGCTGGCTCGTGTTGCCACCCGCCTGCCGCATGGCGAACGCCTCGATCAGGAACTTGGCCGTACCTCCGGTCACCGTGATGCTCGGGCTCGATTCGCTCGTCGGATCCACCCACAGCTTGGCCGAGCCCGCGGCGGCGTCGTACATGATCGCCACCGTGTACTGCTGGCCGAAGTTGAGGGCCGACGGCCAGGTCGCGCCGATGGTGCTGGAGGTCGCCGCGAGCCCGAAGGTGAACGAGGAGCCCGAACCGGTGACGAACGCCCGGGCCGCGAAATTGAACGTGCCCGAGTCCTTGAGGTGCGCGAAATAGACGTCCGTGATCGGCAGCGGCGCGGTGGGCACCGTCACCTTGAAGCACGCATAGGTCTTGTCCAACGAGTCGCGCGGCGTGAAGCTGCGGTTGACGTCCTCACGCGAGCCGGAGCCCTGGACCAACACCGCCTCCCCGCCGCTGACCTGGATGAACGAGCCCGTGCCGCTGTGGTTCACCCACAGCCCGCCGCTCACGGCGGTGAGATTGCCGTTGCTGTAAGGAAAGGTCTCGCCCCAAAAGCTCACGGCCATCGCCGGCGAGGCCAGCGTCAATGCCGCGAGCGCGAGGACCGCGGTTCCAAGCTTCTTATCCAGTTTCATCTTTCCTCCCGTAGAGGCTGCTCGACTGAGATGCTGGGCGAAGGCCGAAACCGCCACCCGTGGACCATGCTGCGGCTGTACCTGAGTCCGGTGCTTCCCGAAGGGTGAACCCGCTGCGGCCGCCTGATGTGGCACTTCCGCCGAGGATCGGCCGACGGCTCGCGCAGGATGCCGGGACAGCCCGATAAGAGGCTGTTGCCGCCAATGATTCTAGGGCAAGCGCCGGAGGCGAACAAGCGTGAAGACCCGTGTTTTCAGGCGCCGCGAGGGGGTTTCCGCCCAAGCGCGCACGGCGCGACGGCCCCCGGTGCGGCGGTAGGCAAATGGTCAACCTGGCCCAGGGCAGGGCGCAGGACGGGTCGCCCGGCTGGGGGACCGGAGGCCTGGCGGGGGGGGAACGGCGCCGCGCCACCCTCCGGCCCGGTGCGCCCGCCCGTCGGCCGGCTAGGGCGAAGACGGGCGCGGGCCGCCGGGCTCGCGTGGCGCCCGCCCGGCCGCGCGCATCCAGGTGTTCGCGGCGTTGGCGAGCAGGAAGACCGCGAAAGCGCGCGCGAGCAGGACGTGCGGAAGCCACTGCGCGAACCAGGAAGCGAGCGGGCCGCCGACCGCGGCGCCCAGCGCGAGCAGGGGCACCGAGCGCCACGCCACGTTGCCGTGGCGTCCGTGCTCGAACGCGCCGGCCGGCGCGGTCACGACGATGATGGCGAGCGAGGTGCCTTGCGCCATCTGCTGCGACATGCCGAGCGCGAGGGTGAAGGCCGGCACCGCGATGATCCCGCCGCCCACGCCCATGAAGCCCGAGACCAAGCCCACGGCGCAGCCGAGCGCGAGGTCGAAGGCGAGGCCCGCGAGGCCATGGTGAAACGGGGCGGGATGGACCTCGGGCGCCTTCCACAGCAGGCGCAGCGCCACCAGCACGAGGAACGCGGCGAACGCCCGCGCCAGGCCGCGCGACGACAGGCGGACGGCGAGCCGCGCGCCGTAGCGGGCGGTGAGCGCGCTGGCCAGCGCGACGGTCGCCGCCGTGCCCCACGCCACGTTCGAGAACGCGCCGTAGACGATGATCGAGGTCAGCGCGGTGGCGCCGATCACGGCGAGCGAGGTGCCGTGCGCACGATGCTGGGAGAAGCGGAAGAGCGCGGTCAGCAGCGGGATGAGCACCAGCCCGCCGCCGACGCCGAAGAGCCCGCCCGCCACCCCGGCGGCGAGGCCGGTCGCCGCGGCGGAGACGCGCTCGCGAGCCCTCACGGGCCAAGCTGGATCTGGGCGAAGCTGGTCGTGGTGGTGCGCCGCAGCAGGCGCACGACGTCGGCGAAGCGCGTCGCGTTGGTGGGCGCCCCGAGCACGACGGCGATGAGGTCGCGCCCCTGGGTGTGCACCCAGGTGGCGATGCAATAACCCGCCTCGCTGATGAATCCGGTCTTGCCGCCGAGGATCTCGTAGCGGCCGTAGAGCATGCGGTTGGTGTTGCCGATCCGGTGATAGCGGCGCGACGCGCTCCGGAAGGCGTAGGAACGGGTGGTCGTGATCGTCTGGATCTTGTCGTTCTTCGCCGCCGCCTGGAGCATCTTGGCCACGTCGGAGGCGGTCGAGACGTTGCGCTCGTCGAGCCCCGTGCACTCGACGAATCGCGTGCTCGCCAGCCCCAGCTCGAGCGCCTTGCGGTTCATGTGCGCGAGAAAGTCCTCCTCGGGCAGGCCCGATTCGCGCATCAGGACCCGCGTGGCGACATTGTCCGAGGACATCAGGCTCATGTGCAGCAGATCGCCCAGCGCGACGCGCTCACCGCGGACGAGCTGGGTGTGGCCGCCGCCGCCCAGCTCGTCGCGCGTGACCATGACCTCGCGGGCGAGGTCCGGCTGCTGCTCCAGGAAGACCAGGGTGGTCATCAGCTTGCTGAGGCTCGCGATCGGGACCGACGCGTCCGCCATCTTCTCGTACAGCACTTCACCCGTCGCCGGATCGAGCACGATGGCGTTGCGGGCGTAGCAGCCGCTGGGCGGCACTCGCCGCGCGCGCCGCGCGCGGCGCCGCGGGGTCGCGGCGGCCAGTGCGCCGGTCGCGCCACCGCTGCCGATGGCGGGCCGGGTCGGCGGGTCGGACGCCACGGCGGCCTCGGGCGAGGACGCCGGAGACGCGACGAAGAGGGCGAGCAGGAATGGCGCGGCCAACCGCCGGACGCGGAACGGCATGAAACCTCC
>MFFQ01000080.1:5925-20482 GCA_001780165.1 Candidatus Eisenbacteria bacterium RBG_16_71_46
AACCTCCTAGCTTACGCTCCGGCTGGGCACCGGAAGCCGACCCATCCATGGTATCGGCCCGAGCGGAGGCAGGACTTTAACTTTCGGCTCCACTGGGGGTCAATGGGGACGGCGAGAAACCCGGGAGGGAGCGGCCACCACCCTCGGCCGGGGGGCGCCGAACGGCCCTTTCGGGCGCGTTCGGACAGCCCCCCGGCGGCCCCTCAGTGGAGGGTGGTGGAAACGTAACTCGGGTGCCCCACGGTGGCGCCGACGACCGGACCCCAGTCCCCGATCGGGCAGAAGCCGTCCACGCTCAGCTCGGCCACGTCCTCGTGGTGGCGGCCGAAGCCGCCGGCGTGCAGCGCCAGCACCACCGTCCCGCCGCGATCGCGGTTGAGCGTGGAGACCACCGTCGGGTCGAGCCCCGGGCCGTGGACGAGATCCACGAGCACCACGCCGGGCCGGGCCCGCAGGGACCGCAGCGCGCCGCCCGGGTCGCTGGCGGCCCGGGCGAGCACGCCGATGCGGCGCAGGGCGCGCAGGACGGGCCGGTGGACTTCGGGCCGGGTGCTGAGCAGCAGGATCTGGCAGTCGGAGCGGCTCTTCATGCCGCGCCTCCTTGAGGCAGGGTGTCGAGCGAGATGCGGACCTTGTCGAGGCAATCGTGGAGCGCGGGCAGAAAGCTGCCGCGCGCGGCGGCGAAATCGAGATCCTCGTCGGTTCCGGCGGCGAGACGGCCGCCCCAGGAGTCCGGCTCGGCGCCGCGCGTCGGATCGAGGCGGCGGGCGACGAACTCCAGCAGCAGCCGCTGCGCCCAGGAGGAGAGCCGGTCCACCTGGTCGAGGAACAGCATGCCGCGCTCGGCCTCTCGCAGCGGGCACTCGTGCATCGGCGAGTCGCTCCGCAAGAGCCAACTGCGCAGGCTGGACACCACCAGCGCCTCGTCCCGCGCGCAGTCGACGCGCACGAACGGGCCGAGCCTGAGCGGGCTCGTGCGGTGGAACGCGCGCGCGGCATCCGCGCGCTCCACCTCCGTGCCGCCGAGCACCAGCACGTTGCTCAGGCTGTGGCGGTGCAGGCGCAGGAGCCGGGGGGGAGGACCAGGATCCGTCCTCCGTCGCCGGCGATGTGATCGGATCAGAACGGTGCTCACGGGACGATCCCTAGCGCGTCACCGAGCGCCCGATGCGGTTCGAGAGCAGCGCTCCGCGAACGCGGTCGAGCCGGGCGCCGTCGAGCCAGCGGGCGGGGATCACGGCGGCATAGAAGCGGGCCGACCAGTCGAGATACATGCCGAGGCCCGTCGGGGTGATCAGCGGCGCCTCGTCGGGAGAGGTGTAGCCCTGCGCCGAGCAGCCCTGCGTTGGATCGGTCGTCAGCTGGGCGACGGCGGGGAGCGCCAGTGTGAGCAGGGTAACTGCCACGAGGGCCGGCAGGGCCAATCGAGAAACGCGCATCACGTGCCTCCTGAGAGGAAGAGAGGAAACGGGCATCCTCTTTCCGCCAACGCGAGGAACGTGCCATTCACCCAGCGATGGGCCGTCAGCCGTTAACTAGTTGATGTGCAGCCTCTTGCGTGGTCGGCAGTGGCGCCGGCGCCAGATCTCCCCCGGGCCTCTATTCGCCGATTTCAGCGAACTGGACGCTGGTTTTCCGGCCAACTGGTTGGAAACTTACCGCCGTACCGGTGTTCGCCGATTTCAGCGGGTTCGCCGATTTCCGCGAGCCCGGATCAGCTTGTACTTGCGAAGGCGATAGCGGACCGACTGTTCGGTGAGCCCCAATTCCCTGGCGGCGAGGCTCTGATTGCCCTGCGTGCGTTCGAGGGCGTCGCGCAACATCCGGCGCTCCAGCTCCGCGACCAGATCGGCGAGGCGGCCCCCGCGCTTGAGCGAGAGCGGCTCGCCGCGCTGCTCGAGATCGCGCGGGAGCGGCTGGGGCTCGAGCACCGGGCCCGGCGTCATCGCGATCACCCGCTCGATGTAGTTCTGCAGCTCGCGGACATTGCCGGGCCAGTCGCTCTGCATGAGTGCCGCGAGGAAGCGCGGCGACATCTCGGGGACCGGCCGCTCCTGCTGGCGCGCGAACTCGGCGAGGAAGTGGCGGGCGAGCATCGGGATGTCGGCCTTGCGCTCGCGCAGCGGCGGGATCTCGATCTCGATGACGCTCAACCGGTAGAGCAGGTCCTCGCGAAAGCGCTGCTCCTCGACCAGCTGCCGCAAGTCGCTGTTCGTGGCGGCGATGATGCGCACGTCCACCGGGATCGGCTTCCCGCCGCCGACCGGCGTCACCTCGCGGTTGGTCATCACCGAAAGCAGGGCGACCTGCTGGCTCATCGGCATGGCGCCGATCTCGTCGAGGAACAGGGTGCCGCCGTCCGCCTGCACGAAGCGGCCGGGCCGCGCGCCGACGCCGGTGGCCACGTTGGGCAGGATGCCGAACAGCTCGCTCTCGAGCAGCCCCTCCGGCAGCGCCCCGCAGTTGATCGCCACGAAGGGTCCCAAGTGGCGCTTGCCCGAATGGTGCAGGGTGCGCGCGAGGGTCTCCTTGCCGGTGCCGCTCTCGCCGGTGAGCAGCACGGTGGTGCCGACCTGGGCCGCGCGCTCGACCTTCGCCAGGATGCGTCGCATCTGCGAGCTGGCGCCGATCACGTTGTGGGTCGTGAAGCGCGTCCCGACCTCCTGGCGCAGTGCCAGGTTTTCGTCGACCAGCTGCTGGTTCTCCTGCCGCACCTCCTGGTGGCCGCGGCTGTTCTCGATCGCCACCGCCATCAGGCGGGCGAAGCCCTCCATGATCTCGCGGTCCTCGGCCCCGAACGCCTCGGGGCGCCGCGAATCGTCGAGATAGACCGCCCCCACCACCCGTTCCCCGACGTAGAGGGGAACGCACAGGATCGAGCGCAGGTGCAGATTGACGACGCTCTCCGAGCGCGCGTTGGGATCGGCGGGCGCATCGCCGATCAGCAGCGAGCCACCGCTCTCGGCGACGCGGCGCACGACCTGGCGGCTGTACCCCACCGCCTCGCGCCGCGTGCCGGCATCCACCGCGCCGAAGTCCGCGATCGGGACCATCTCGCCGGTGCCGGACTCCGCCAGCAGCAGCACGCCGCGCTCGGCGCGCAGTTGCTGCACCGCCATCTGCATCGCGCGCTGGGCGAGCTCGCCCAGGTCCGAGAGCGAGTAGAGCAGCCAGCTCACGCGCTCGATGAGATCGCGATCGCCCGCGGCCGCCGCGGGCCGCGCCGCCGCGCGCCGCAGCCTCTGCACCTGGAGTGCGAGCGCGCGGGCGCGGCTGCTGCGGTCCCCCATGCGCCCGAACGCGCCCGCCGCCTCCTCGAGCCATTCGATCACCGGCGCCGGGCCGGCGTCGGGGGCCTCGGGCAGCAGGCTGGCGAAGTCCACGATGGCGGCTGCGCGGTCGGCCGGCGCCGGGAGGGCGGCGAACATCTCGAGCGAGCGCCTGGCGGCCTTGGCGCCCTCGTCGGTCCGCCGCTGGACCAGGGCCAGCTCGGCACGCAGCTGCTCCGCCAGCGCGGCGGCGTACGGCGCGCGGTGTCCTTCGAGCCACGCGTCGGCCGTCGCGAGCCGCGCCTGCGCCGTGGCCAGGTCCTCGTGCCGCAGCGCCGCCCGCCCCGCGAGCGAGAGCAGGATGGCGTGCCCGACCGAGCCCGCCGGCCGCGGGTCCGCCAGCGCGGCCTGCCACACCTCGTGGGCCTCGCGCCACCGGCCGCGCGCCACGCAGGCGCGCCCGTACTCGATGAGGCACCAGTCCAGCTCCGGCTGCGCGCCGCTGCCGCGTGCCAGGATGAGCGCCCGCCGCGCCGAGCGCGTCGCGCGCGCGGGGCGGCCGGCGACACGCCAGGCCTGGGCCATCGCCCGCCAGGCCGAAGCCTCGGCGCGCGGCAGGAATTCGCGGGTCAATCGCAGCGCTCCGCGCGCCTGCCGCAGCGCGCCGGAGCCCCGACCGCCGAGCCCTTCCAGCTGCGCCAGGTTGGTGACCGCGATCGCCACGCCGCGCGGGCGCGCGTCCTCCATCGCCAGGCGGGCGGCCTCCGCCAGCGCCTCGTGGGCCTGGCTCCAGCGGCCGCATTCGACCAGGTGCGCGCTGCGGTTGATCAGGGTCTCGGCGAGCACCAGCCGGAGGCCCTCGCGCCGCGCCGCCGTCACCGCTGTCTCGTAGAGCCGGGCAGC
Source organism: Candidatus Eisenbacteria bacterium RBG_16_71_46 (assembly GCA_001780165.1). GTDB lineage: Bacteria > Eisenbacteria > RBG-16-71-46 > RBG-16-71-46 > RBG-16-71-46 > RBG-16-71-46. The sequence continues at coordinate 10,098 of MFFQ01000080.1, forward strand.
CTCGTCGAACGCCTGCCGCGTCTGGGCGAGGTGGGCGCGCGCGCCGAGCGCGCGGATTCGACCCGTCGCGTGTGCGGCGCGCGCGAACGCCTGCTCCGCCCGCCGCAACACCGCGTCGGCCTGATCGAGGTCTCCCAGCACGAGGAGCGAGCCGGCGAGCGTCAGCGCCGCGACTCCGAGCGGCTCGTCGGCGCCGGAGGCCTCGGCGTGGCGCAGCGCCTCCTCGGCGCGCGCCCGCGCCGCGCTCGGCTTCCCTCGGGCCTGCAGCCCCGCCGCGTGGTTCGAGATCAGCTCGGCCCGCTCGGCATCCGGCGGGTCCGCGGCGAGCGCGCGGGCGACCACCCGCGCGACGTCGCCGGGCGAGCCGGCGCGCAGGTGCGCGGTGCTGAGCAGCGTCCAGCGCCGGAACCTCGGCTCGCCCTGCGGGTCGAGCTCGAGCGCGCGCTCGAGCGGAGCGATCGCTTCAGCGTGACGCCCGTTCTCGGAGAGATGCCGCGCGAGGCGCTCGTACCATGCGGCGGCGCGAGTGGGGGCGGCGTCGAGCGCGATCGCCGCCGCGGCCGCCGCGAGCCGTTCGTCCGGGCCCTTGGCGAACGCGGCCTCGGCCGCGTCGAGCGCCCCCGGCGTGTCGCCCGCGCCGCGCAGGTGGCGGAAGCGCTCCGCAGGTGCCAGCCCCTCGCGCTCCAGGGCCGCACGGTGCAGGGTGGCGCGGGCGTCATCGTCGAGGGCCCGCAGCAGCGGGCCCGCGAGCGCGGGCGGGGAGAGCGTGAAGCGTCCGTCGCCATCACGGCGGACCACCCCCGCGCGCTCGAGCGTAGCCAGCGCCTGGTCCTGCGCCGCCGGCGCGATCGCCGCGAGTTCCGCCGCGGAAGCCGCGCGCCCCCAGACCGCGAGCGCCGCCGCGGCCGCGCGGGGGCCCGGGGGCAGGGAGGCCACCCGTGCGGCCAGCGAGGCCTCGAAGCTCTCCGGCATGCGCGTGCCCTCGAGCGCGGCGCGCCGGAAGCTGATCCCGGCGTCCTCCTCGGCGAGCACTCCCTCGCGCGCGACGGCGCGCAGCAACTCGACGGTGTAGCCGGGGTGTCCGCCCGCCTGCTCCCAGAGGAACTGCGTGAGCTCCGCCGGCGCCGGTTCGTGGAGGCGCGTCGCGGCGAGTTGGCCCACCGCGGCGGCGTCGAGACGACCGAGCACCAGGGTCTCGGCGAGGCCGGCGTCCCGCAGCATGCGCTCGTCCACCGGATCGTCGCCCGGCGCGCCGGCGCGCGCCCACAGCCACAGCGCGGGCGGCGCGGAAGGATGGAGGACGAGGCGGCGGATGAACTCGCGCGACAGCGGATCGAGCCGCTCACCGTCGTCGATGAGCACCAGCGGCGCGCCGGAGCGCTTCGCGATCGCCGCCAGCCACCCGGCCGCCGTACCGGCCAGCACATCGAAGTCGGACGCCCGCGGCACCGCACCCGCGTCCTGCAACAGCGCTCGTCCCGCCGGCGGCAGGCCGGCGTCGCTCCCGGTGCCGGCGCCGGCCTCGGCGGCGAGGCGTCGCAGCAGCGCCCGCGCACCGGCGCCGGCGCCTTCGAGCGTGGAGCACGAGAGGCGCGCCACCGCCCGCCCGGCGAGGCTCGCGCGCGTGGCGAGGGCACCGAGCAGCGCCGACTTTCCGCTGCCCGGCTCGCCGGTCACCACCACCACCCGGGCGGGGCTCGGCGGATCCAGCCAGTGCGCGTCGAGTCGGGCCAGCTCGCGCCCGCGGCCGACCAGCATGCCGGTCTCGAGCCGCGCGGCGAGGGGGCGGCGCGCGGCGGGGTGGATGCGCTCCAGCTCGCGCCGGACCTCGCGCGCGTCGCGCGGGCGCTCGGCCGGCCCCTGCGCCATGAGCCGCAGGACGAGCTGGACCAGGGCCGGCGGCGTGCCCGCCTCCTCGAGCGGAAGCGGCGAAGGGGGTCCCGTCCGCTGGCGACGGAGCACGGTCGAGTGGCGATCGCCCTCGAACGCGGGGCGGCCGGCGCCCAGCGTGTAGAGCGTCGAGCCGAAACCGTAGAGGTCGGCAGCCACCCCGGGCTCGCCGCCCTCCACGACCTCGGGCGCGGCGTAGCCAGGGGTGCCCCGCCGGCCGGGCCGGTCGCGGTCGAGCAGGGCCGCGAGGCCGAAGTCGAGCAGCCGGATGCCCGGAGGCCCGCCATCGTTCGACAGCACCAACAGGTTGGAGGGCTTGAGATCGCCGTGCGCCACCCCGCCGGCGTGCAGCGCTTCGAGGGCGGCGGCGACCTCGGCCGCGACGACGCACAGCGCCGCCCAGTCGCCGCGCGGGAGCGCGAGGTGCGAAGGCACCCCGGGGACGTACTCCATCGTGTAGTAGGGGGTGCCGTCGGGAGCAAAGCCGAATTCCTGCACCGCCACCACTGCGGGATGGCGCAGCCGGGTGAGCGCCTCGAACTCGTGGCGGATGAGATCGGGTGCGGCCAGCGCCGCGCGGTCGAGCAGGCGCTTGAGCGCGCACTCCTGTCCGTTCGCGAGGTCCCGGGCCAGGTAGACCTCGCCCATGCCGCCGCGCCCCAGGCAGCGGAGCAGAACGTAGCGTCCGGCGAAACGTTCCATCGACTACTCCACTCCGCCCGCCGCGGCGTCCTCGAACTGGTGCCGCAGGATCTCGCCCGCCACCGGCAGGGGTGCCCCGCCCGCGAGCAGGAGCGCGTCGTGGAAGGCGCGCAGCGAGAAGCGCTCTCCCAGCCGTGCGCGCAGCCCGTCGCGCAGCTCCAGGATGCGCCACTTGCCGAGCGTGTAGACCAGGTCGGTCGGGTCCATCGCGGCGCGGCCGGCCTCGCGCGCGGCGTTCGCGGGCGCCATGAAGCATCGCTCCTGGAACAGCGCCGCCCCCTCGGGGTAGGTCATGCCGCGGGTGTGCATCGAGATCCCCACGATCAACCGGCCCAGGCGCTGGGCCGCCAGCGCGAGCTGCGCCAGTTCGTAGCGCGGATCGCCGCCGCCGTAGCCCTGCTCGATCATCATCTGCTCGCAGTAGTGCGCCCACCCCTCGCTCGTGCTGCGACAGAGCCACGCCTGGCGCAGGCGCGCCGGCGTTCGGCGCAGCGCCAGGGCCTGGAGGTAGTGGCCCGGGAGCGTCTCGTGGATCGACACGAGATCGGCGGCGTAGGGGTTGAACAACGCGAGGTGCTCGCGCCGGTGCTCCGGGCTCCAGGTCGGATCCGCCGGAGTCACGTTGTAATAGGCCTCGGTCGCGCGCCGCTCCCACACGCCGGGGGACTCCATCGAGGCGAAGGACGTGCCGCGGCGGAAGGCCGGGGTCGCGCGCACGATGAGGTGCTGCTTCTCGGGCAGGGTCACGATCGCGTGCGCGCGGAGAAAACCGCGTACGCGGTCGAGCCCGGCCGCGACCGCGGTGACCAGCGAATCCGGCGGCGGTGCGTCGCGCGCCAGGGAATCGAGCGCGGCGCGCAATCCCTGCCCCGGCGCGATCGCCTCGGCCAGGAGCGCCATGCGCCCGCGGGTCTCCTCGAGCTCCCGCTCGCCGCGGGCGAGCAGGCTGTCCACCGGCGCCGTCTCCATCTCGTCGCAGGCGAGCTTGCGCTGGAAGGTTTCGCGCCCCAGGGCGAAGTCTCCGCGGGAGCGCGGCAGCAGGTCGTCGCGCAGGTAATCCAGGAACGACTCCAGCGCCCGCACCGCCGCCGAGTCCGCCTCGGCGAGATCGGCCTGGGTTTCGGGGTCGCGGCACCCGGCGGCCAGCGCCGGCACCTCGCTCCGATAGAAGGTGATGGCCCCCGCGAGCTGCTGCAAGGCGACGCGCGTGAAGATCTCCGGGGGGTTCTCCAGGTTCACGCGCGCGGCGCGCAGCACCTCCGGCACCTGGCCCAGGCGCCGCGTCGCCTCGCGCACCCGTTCGCACGGGGAGGCGACATCGCGCTCCAGCAGAGACTGGATCGAGCCCGCCACCAGCTCGACGTAGGCGTTGGGATGGGTCTGGTAGGGACGGATCACCTCGAGATCGAGCAGCTCGCTCTCGATACGAGCCGCCAGCACGTCGTGGTCGAGGGCGCGCTCGAACGACAGCCCGCCGCGCGGAATCGCGGCGAGGCGCGCGCGGAAGGACCGGTACCAGGCGGCATCCTCCGCCAGCGTGGCCTGCGTGACCGGGCGCAGCACGCCGTCCCAGGCGTGCACCCCCAGACCGGTGGCGACCTGGGGATGGCGGTCGAGCCAGCCGTCGAGGAACGCCTCGGCGAGCGCGTCGAACCGGCGCTCCGCGGGCTGGGCCGCGAGCGGCGATGCGAGCGCGACGAGCAGGCTCGAGACGGCGGCGGCGCGCGCCAGGGCGGAGGTCATCGGCTCTCGGGGCGGTAACGGCCCGCCTCAGGGACGCGGGACGACGTCCCGCACCAGCAGCATCGGATCGCCGATCTTGAGCGGCGAGGTGGCGAGGAAAGCCTGGGCGTAGCGCACCCCGATCTGCCATCCCCAGTAGCGCGCGAAGGTCTCGAACACCTCGCGCACCGGGGGCAGCTCCTGGGGGCGCGGCCGGTCGGGATGGGCGAACTGGCTCTCGTGGCAGTCGAGCGCCGCCATCCAGTCGTCGAAAAACTCCGAGACGTCCACGACGAAGGTCGGGCTCGTCCCCGGGGGCAGGAAGTAGAAGAAGATGCCGCGCGCCTGGTAGGGCTCGCCCGGGATCGGGGCCTTGCGCAGGTGCGCGAGGTTGTAGGCGTTCGCCACGATCTGGCCGCTCTTGTAATGGTCGTTGTGGCCGAGCCCGCGGCCGATCGGCAGGTGGTAGTAGGGCGCGAGCACGATCTGCGGCCGGTGGCGCCGGATCGCCGCGGCGGCGGCGCAGCGGTTCTCGAACGTGTCCTCGACCCGGCAATCCCCGAGGTCGAGGTTCTCGCGCACGTCGAGCTGGAGGAACTTCGCCGCCCGCTCGCTCTCCGCGGCGCGGATCTCGGGGCTCCCCCATCCCATGTCGCCCGAGGTCATGTCGATGATCCCGGTCGTGTGCCCGAGGGACTTCATCTTGCGCAGCAGGCCGCCCGCGCCGATCTCGGCGTCGTCCGGGTGCGGGCCGAAGGCGAGAAAATCCGCAGGCATGAGACGCTTCTCCATGTGGGACGAGGGCATCCGCGAGAGGGTGAGCGGCGCGGCGGCGCGCGACCGGCAGAGCGCGTATGATAGCACCGGCTGGCACGCTGGCAACCGCGGGGCGGATCTCGCGGGATTGCGCTATCCTGCGTACCAGTCCCTCGCGGCTGAAGGACGGCCGCATCCGGTGGAGGCGCGATGCTCTACTTCGCCTACGGCTCCAATCTCGATCCCCAGCAGATGCGGGAGCGCTGCCCCGGGCACCATGTCGTCGGGCTCGCGTCGCTGGCCGACCATCGCCTCGCCTATCTGCGCTACTCGAACGCCTGGGGCGGCGGTGTCGCCGGCATCCAACTCGCGCACGGCGCGACGGTGTGGGGAGTCCTATACGAGCTCACCGAGGAGGACCTGCTCCGGCTCGACGGCTTCGAAGGCTTCAAGGACGCCGGCGACCAGCACAACGTCTACGATCGCGAGCAGGTGACGGTGGAGCTGACGCGCCCCGACGACGGGTCGTTCGCGCGCCGGGTGCTGGCCGCCACCTACATCGCGCGCCCGTCGAATCCCTCGCCGCCCTCGCAGCGCTATCTCGACGCCATCCTGCGCGGGGCGGTGCACCACCGGCTGCCGGAGGACTACGTCGAGAGGCTCCGCTTGCAGGAGGTGATCCCCGAGGGAGGCGGCTGACCCGGCCTCAGGGCGCGGCGACCGGATCGGCGCCCGGCGCGGAGGGTCGGTTGGAGGGGATCGCCTCGGGGGCGTAGAGGCGGTCGAAGTACTCGCGGATCATGCGGTCGGTGGAGAACTTGGTCTCCGCCATCTGGATGCTGGCGTACATCATCGCCGTCCAGCGCTCGCGGTCGGACCAGATCGGGACCACCTGTCGCTCGAGGGTCTCGTAGACCGCCTCCAGATCGCGCGCGTCGTCCCCGGCGCTGGCGTCGCCGATCGCCCAGCCGGTCACGCCGTGCTCGCAGCCCTCGGGCCACCAGCCGTCGAGGATGCTGGCGTTGAGCACGCCGTTCATCGCCGCCTTCATCCCCGAGGTGCCGCTCGCCTCCAGCGGCCGCGTCGGGTTGTTGAGCCACACGTCGCAGCCGCGCGTGAGGACGCGCGCGAGCTCGATGGCGTAGTCCTCGAGGAACAGGACCCGTCCGCCGTACTTCCCGGCCGCCCGCACCAGCCGCGCGATCGTCGCCTTGCCGCCGGGATCGTCGGGGTGCGACTTGCCGGCGAAGACGAAGTGGACCGGCGTGCTCTTGAACAGACGCTCGAGACGGCGCTCGTCGCGCAGCACCAGGTCGGCGCGCTTGTAGCCCGCGGCCCGCCGCGCGAAGCCCACGAGCAGCGCGTCCGGCTCGATGCGCACGCCGGTGCGGCGTGCGATCTCCTCGAGCAGCTCGCCCTTGAGCGCGAGGTGGGCCTCCCACAGCTTGGCGCGGTCGCCGGCCGCGGCGCGGATGCTCTCCGCCTGCCAGCTCGGCCGGTGCACGCCGTTGGTGATGCCGATGATCGGCGCGGCATTGTCCACGTGCGCCCACATCTCGCGGGCGGTGCGCCCGTGCAGCTCGGACACCGCGTTCGCCCGCCGCGACAGGCGCAGGCCGGCCACGGTCATGTTGAACGGGTCGCCGCCGATCGCGCGCATCTCGGCGCCGGAGAGCTGCAGGCAGGCTCCCATCCGCCGCAAGTCCTTGAGCGAGTGTTCTTCGTTGCCGGCCTTGACCGGCGTGTGGGTCGTGAAGACGATCTCGCGCCGGGTCCGGGCCCACGCCTCGGGAAACGCGAGCCCCTCCTCCATCCGTCCCGCGATCAGCTCGATGCCGGCGAAGACCGCATGGCCCTCGTTGAAGTGATAGGTCGAGATCGGGTAGCCCATCCAGTGCAGCGCGCGCACGCCGCCGATCCCGAGCAGGATCTCCTGGGCGATGCGCACGTCGGTCCCGGCTTCGTAGAGGCGGTGCGTGATCCAGCGGTCTTCGGCGCGGGTGGGTTCGAGCAGGAACAACGGCACGTGTCCGAATCGGTCGGTCACCCGCACCGCGCAGGGAACCTCCCGGCCCCGCACCCGCACCCGCACGTGCACGCCGGTGTCGCGCATGAACCCGTGGTCGTAGGCCGGGAACTCGTCGTGCGGCTGGCCATCGGCGCCGATGCGCTGGACGCAGTAGCCGCGCTCCCAGCGCAGGCCGACCGCGATCATCGGCAGGTGAAGGTCGTGCGCGGACTTGATGAAGTCGCCGGCCAGCACGCCGAGTCCCCCCGCGTAGATCGGGAACGAGGGGTCGAGCCCGAACTCCATGCAGAAGTAGGCGACGTGCGCGGTGCGGTGCATGCGCTTTCCTGTTACCGCGGGGCGCAGGCGGGGGAGCGCGGCCGGGTCAAGGCACTAGGCTCCGCTTGAAAGCGTCCGAGGGCAAGGCGTCGCGGTCGTGCGACAAGCGAAATCGTGGCCGACCGCGCAACGCGGCCCTCGGACGCTTTCAAGCGGAGCCTAGTGCCCGTTCGTGGGGGCCGGGTCCTCGACCACCCAGCGCACCGAGCGCGAGCACGGACAGTTCCCGCCCACGCGCTTGAGCCGCGGCATCCTGCGCACCGCCTCCGCGACCGGGAGCGTGCCGGCGGCGACCTGGCGCACGGTCTCGGCGTAGGTCTTCATGTCGCGGCTCGCCAGGTAGGCCTCCGGGAGCTGCGTCGCGAGGTAGCGCACGTAGGCGTCGACATCGGCGAACGGCTCGCCGTCGGCTCCGATCATGGTCCAGGCCGGCTCGCCCTTGCGGCGGAAGAAGCGCCGGTCGGGCACGCGCAGCAGGTCGTCGTACTCCACGCCCTGGTGGCGGCCGCGACCGCGCTCGAGCTCGTCGAGCACCCGTTCCACCTTGTCGATCGTGTAATCCGGGAAGCGCGCGCGCAGGAAGCGCGCGTTGATGTCGCGCACCATGCGGGTGACCTCCTCGATGTAGAGGTCCTGCGCCTCGCGGTTCTTCATGTCCTTGAATCCCATCCGCAGGTTGCTGTCGCCGCCGCGCTCGTCACCGAACATCTCGAGCGCGCGCGGGTACCACTTGTGGATCGACTTCTGGATCGCGCGCATGCTGATGAACACGTCCCCCTGCGCCGCGCGCTTGGCCCAGCGCCGCAACGGGATCACGCCGGCGGCGAGGTGGAACGCCTCCTCGCGCAACATCGGCGGCATGCTGTCGGCCATCGGGCGGAAGGCGCACACCTTCTGCATGGTCAACTGGTACTTGCCGACGCGGTCCACCAGCGCCGCGAAGCACACGTTGTCGACGAACGAGTCGTACTCCAGGTTGAAGGCGTCGAGGACGTGGGAGCCGGTCTGCATCGACAGGATCTCCTCCACCATCTCCTCGCCCTTCACCCCGCCCGCGGCCTTGCTCCAATCCTGTGACAGCAGGAGGTGGAACATCTGGTAACCGTGGCGAAGCTCCTCGGCCATCACGCGCAGCACCCAGAAGCGGTCCTCGTCGTCCTGCGCCCGCGCCAGCGTGCCCGCGTGCTGCTGGATCGAGCCGAACTCGGTCGACGCCTGGGCGCGGATGATGGCGAGCAGGTGCTTGGCCTCGTCCTCCGTCAGCTGGTCGGGCGTCAGGCGCTTCTTCTCGCCCGCGTGCTCGCCCACGGCGACGGTGTCGGGCGTGCCGCACTCCATCTTGGCGCACAGGCAGAACGGCTCGTCCTTGGGAAAATACTTGTCCCAGTTCTCGAGCAGCAGGTCGTAGTCCTTGAGATAGTGCCGGCGCCAGTGCTCGACGGCATCGTGGTACTTCTTTTCGAGCGTGAGCTGTTCGACCTTCATCGTCGATCCTCAGGATGTCGCGGTCGGGAGCCGCATCTCCAGGGCCTGCAGCCGCGAGGACTCGAATCCCAGCGCGCCGAGGAACCCCGCCACGCCCGCGTCCTGACGGTCCACGAGCGTGCGCAGCGTGGTGACCCCCTGGGCGCGGAAGTGGGCGCTCATGGCCTCGAACATCCGCTTGCCGAGATCCCGCCCGCGGAAGTCGGGGTCGATGCCGAACCGCTCGATCCACCCGCTGGGCTCCTCGAGACCGAACTCGCCGATCCGGATGTCACCGAGCATGAACCCCACCACCTTGCCCCCGATCTCCACCACCTGGGAGGCGTCCGGGTCGCGGCGCAGGTAGTAACCCGCACGCTCCTCCCACACCTCGGGACGGTAAATGCCGGTGATGCGCTCATCGATCTTGACGATGCTCCCGATGTCGAGCTCGTCCAACGGTCGAACGCGGCTCGGGGACTCGACTTGGGTCACGGGCGAACTCCTGGCTGCGAGCGTCGGACGGGAAAGAAAGCCCCCGCAGATTAGCAGGTTTGCACCGGCACCGGCCACCGGGCCGAAGCGCCCCCGCGCGGCCGGACGCCGGGGGGCCGGGGCGTTGACCGTGCCCTCCGCGGCGGCTAAGGTGGGCCCCGTCGCCCGCAGAGACGCGGGGCGCCCGCGCGTCCGCCTTCCCCCGGAGTGCCGGGCGACGTCCGTGACGTCCCCGGTCGCACGTCGACGCGGCCCCGCGCGCGCCAGGAGCCCATGGCTTCCACCCATCGTCCATCGCTGCCGTCGAACCGCCAGGTCCTGCTGCCGCCGGCGTTGCTGCTCGCGCTGCTGCTGCTGTTGCTGGCGACCCTCGAGCTCGTCCAGGGTCGGCTCGCCCCGAACCTGCGCCATCTGGGCTCCATCGCCAGCGCGGTGTTGATCGTGGTCCTGGGCGTGGTCATCCTGCTGCTCATCGCGCGCGAGCAGCGGCTGATCCGGGCGCATCTGCGGGAGCTGGAGCGGCTCACCCTGACCGATCCGCTCACCGGGCTCGGCAACCGTCGCGCCTTCCAGCGCGATCTCGAGTTCCGCCTGCGCCACGCGACGCGCACCGGGGAGTCGGTAGCGCTGCTGTACCTCGACGTGGACGGTCTCAAGGCGCTCAACGACCTCCACGGCCACGGCTGCGGGGACGAGACCCTCCGCACCATGGGGGCGGTGCTGCGCTCCAGCACCCGCGCCGGCAGCGACAGCGCCTACCGGGTGGGTGGTGACGAGTTCGTGATGGTGCTGTCGGCCGACCGCGAAGGCGCCGAGTGCATCGCGAACCGCGTGGAGCGCGGTTTCTTCGAGCGCTCGCCGCGGAGTTCGCGCGTCAGCCACGGGCTGGTGCTGTGGGACGGGCAGGCGAGCGCGGGCGATCTGGTGGACCGCGCCGACGAACGGATGTACCGCGACAAGCACCGCCTGTCCGTGGGCTAGATGGACTTCTGTTCGCCCGACTCCCGCG
>MFFQ01000081.1:0-1215 GCA_001780165.1 Candidatus Eisenbacteria bacterium RBG_16_71_46
GTGAACGATAGACGAGCTTGAGCCGTCCCCAGGTGGGCCGCGCGACCGGGGTGGGCCCGCAGGGGACCTCCTCGTAACGGTCGATCGAGATGGCGCAGCCTTCGACGGACCCGCAGGCCGCCCGGCCGTAGAAGCTCAGCGTCGTGCCGGTCCCCGCGTAGGGACGCAGCTCCACCACCGCTTGGTGATCCGCGAGGTAGAAGCCCGGGTAACAGCCGTCCGGGCACGGATGCACGAACAACGTCCAACCCCAGTCCTCGAGCGTTCCCTGGGTCAGCGGGGCGGAGCGCTCGGGGCAGCTCGCCCAGCCCGTCGCCAACCCGCAATTGTCGCAGGAGATGCGGTCGATGATCACCGGCTGGCGTTGGGCGTCGACCGGGATCACGCGGTACTCGTAGGTCGTCCGCCGGGCGGGCGGAGCCTCGGTGAAGACGTGGCTGTGGGTGGCCCCGACCACCCTCGGCAACGGGTCGGCATTGACTCGGACGTAGGGACCGCATTCCGAGAGCGAGCGCCGCATGACGTCGTAGCCCACCCACTCCGGGTACGCGACCGGGTTCAGGGGATCGTCGTAGAAGGTCCAGTGAACTGAGATGCTGCTGCTGTCGGCGCAGCTGGCACCGGCTTCCAGGGACCCGGCGAAGCAGTGGTCCCGCGCCCCGGTGAAAAGCATCGAGAGCACCACGAGGACGAACAGCCCCCGGAGCCGGCGCGCCCGAAGCCCGATCACGGCGCCGTCCATCTCACCGTCCGATCGGGTGCCCGGAGCAGCAGCGCGGGCGCGCCGCCCTCCACCGTCTGCACTTCGGTGAGGGCATCGTCGCCAGGGCCGGAGAGCCGCAGCAGCGGGGAGCCGTCGGGGCGGAGGAGGAGCTGGGCACGGTTCTCACCGCGAGCGTCGGTGAACCTCAGCGTGGTCGAGCCGTCCGCGCGCAGCAGCAGCATCGCCCGCGCCTTGCCGGCCGCGTCGTTGAGCCGCAGCGACGGGGTGCCGCCGTCGCCGAGGGACAGCTCGGCGCGAATCATGCCCCCCCGGTCGCGCACCGAGAATTTCTGCGCCGACATCTCCGGCCGGGGCAGCAGCCGCCAGGCGAGCAGGACCAGGTACCCGACGGCGAGAATCGCGACCAGGGCCTCGAGCCGGCGCGCGCGGCGCTCCAGCGCTGCGATGCGATCGATCACGCTTCACTCCCTTCAGCCCCGGAGGAACCCCAC
>MFFQ01000081.1:1243-21329 GCA_001780165.1 Candidatus Eisenbacteria bacterium RBG_16_71_46
GCGCCGCGCGGCGAGGGGACCCCCGCGCCGCGCGCACCGGGGAGGGCGGGGACGCGGACGTCCATCGCGTCCATGTCGCCCGCGATGATTTCACGGCTTTGCTTGACAGGCAATCGAGCCCGCGACTAGGATTCTTTTCGACGAAGCGCCAACCCCGGGTTTTCGGACCCGGGCTCGATGGAGGTTTCTCCCAGGCAGCACCGATCCAGGCATCCCCACAACCTATCGTTCTTCACCGGAGCGGCTCCTTCCGCGGAATCGGCGGAGTGTGTCCAGCCGGTGAGGGCCACCGCGTGACGCGCCCAGGAATGGTCGCGGCGGTGTCCGGTGTGCGATGCCTGCGGCCAAGGCATGCCGGTGGGCGTGCCCGCGGGAGACGCCCGGCCGGGCGACGCTCAAGCCCGGTCTGCTGCAACGGTCGGCAGGGAGGCCGACGGGACGATGTCCATGCCGGTGCGCAACCTCATCCGCTTTCTGGCACTCGCCCTCGGCTACGCGGGCCTGCTCCAGGGCGCCTACCTGGCGGCGATGCTGCTGCGCTTCGAGGGCAGCATCCCGGCGCGGTTCTGGGCCGGCTACCTCGAGGTCGCCCCGCTGTTCACGGCGCTCTCGCTGCTCGGTTTCTTCGTCGCGGGGCTCTTCCACGGCCTGTGGCGCTACGCGAGCACCGTCACGCTGTTCCAGATCCTCAAGGGGGTGGCACTCTCCGCCGTCGCCCTGGTGGCGATCATGCTCTTCAAGCGCGACGTGCTGTTTCCCCGCAGCCTGATCGTCATGATCCCCCTGTGGGAGTTGGTGCTGGTGGGCGGGGCGCGCTTCTCCTGGCGTCTGTGGCGCGATCACGTGCTGGGCCCCGCACCGCAGCGCGCGCTGCGAACGGTGGTGGTGGGCACGGGCTACACCGGAGTCCACCTCATCCAGGAGATGCGGCGGGGGCCCGGGGGAGGGGAGACGCTCACGCCGGTCGGCTTCATCGATGACGACGCCCGCCTCACCGGACACCAGGTCGAGGGCGTGAAGGTGTGCGGCACCATCGCCGACCTGCCGCGCGTCCTCGTCGAGCAGCGTGCGGGCATGGTGATCGTCTCGGATCCCGACATGCCCGCCAAGGTCGTGCGCGAGATCGCCCGCTTCTGCGGGGAGGCCAACGTGCGCGTCAAGACGCTGCCGGGCCTCTCCGATCTGCAGCAGGGCCGCACCGCGCTCTCCCAGGTGCGGGACGTCCGCCTCGAGGACCTGCTGGGCCGCCAGCCGGTGCAGCTGGACCTGGACGAGGTGCGGGAGTCGCTGCGCGGACAGCGCGTGCTGGTGACCGGTGCGGGCGGCTCGATCGGTTCCGAGCTGGCGCGCCAGATCGCCGGCTTCTCGCCCGCCGAGCTGATCCTGCTCGACCACTCCGAGAACGGCCTCTACTACGTGCACAACGAGCTGGCGGCGCAGCGCGCCGAGCTGGCCCTGAGCGCGGTCATCGCCGACCTGCAGGACGCCGCCGGGATGGACGCGGTGTTCGCCCGCCACCATCCGACCGTCGTCTTCCACGCCGCGGCCCACAAGCACGTCCCGCTCCTGGAGGCCAACCCGCGCGAGGCGGTGCTCAACAACATCGTCGGCACCCGTACCCTGGTGGACGCCGCCGACCGCTACGCCGTCGGCAAGTTCGTCCTGATCTCGACCGACAAGGCGGTGAATCCGTCCAGCGTCATGGGCGCCTCCAAGCGGGCGTGCGAGATGCTGTTGCAGAGTCGTTCCCAGCACAGCCTCACCCGCTTCGTCGCCGTGCGCTTCGGCAACGTGCTCGGTAGCGATGGATCGGTGATCCCGCTGTTCCAGCGCCAGATCCAGCGCGGAGGTCCGCTCACCGTCACCCACCCGGAGGCCCGCCGTTACTTCATGACCATCCCCGAGGCCGTGCGGCTGGTGCTGCAGGCGGGGGCGATGGGCCGCGGCGGCGAGGTGTTCCTGCTCGAGATGGGCGAGCAGGTGCGGATCCTCGACCTCGCGCGACAGCTGATCCGCATGGCGGGGCTACGCGAGGGCGAGGACATCGAGATCGTGTTCACCGGGCTCAGGCCCGGGGAGAAGATCTTCGAGGAGCTGCACTCCGACGGGGAGCGGACGCGCATCACTCGCCACGAGCGCATCCTGGTTTGGAATCTCGACGCGCGGGACGAGGAGAGTCTGAGGGCCGACGTGGCGGAGCTCGAGGCCGAGGCGCGGCGCGGCGAACCCGAGCGCATCCGGCGCGCGCTCCGCAGGCTGGTGCCGGAGTACGTGGAGCCGTCAGCGGACCCGGCACCGCGGCTGCCGGCGGCGCCGCTGGTGGAGCTGCCCGCCACCGCGGCGGCGCGCGCGGTTCCCGCGCGCGGCGACTGGAGCGGCCGCGCGCGGGGAGCACTGGACGTGGCGGCCGCGGCGGTGCTCCTGGCGCTGTCCGCGCCGCTCTGGCTCGCCCTCGCGTTCGAGGCTCGACGCCGAGGCGGGCGCGACCTCCTCGCCTACGAGACCCGCATCGGCCGCACCCGGCGCCACGGGCAGCGGCGGACGCTGCGGGCCCGCGTGCCGATCGACCGCCGCAGCATCGAGCGCCGGACCCAGGATCTGCTGGGCATGCCCATCACCTGCGCCCGGTTCCGCTCCGACCTCGGGCCCCTGAGCCGCTGGACCGCGCGCCGCCGGCTCGACTGTCTGCCGTTCCTGTTCAGCGTCCTGCGCCGCGACATGGCGCTCGTGGGCCCCAGGCCCGAGAAGGAGGAATACGTGCTGCGCTGGAAGACGCAGGTTCCCGACTACGCCCGGCGCTTCCTGGTGCCGCCCGGGATCACCGGGCTGGCGCAGGTGGCCGATTGCTCGGACGACGACGCCGAGGCGCTGGCGCGGCGCGTCCGCTACGACCTGCACTACAGCGACCATCGCTCGTGGCTGCTCGACCTGCGGACGCTGCTGCGCACCGCCGGGGTGATCGCGACGCGGCCGCGGCGCGCGCGAGCGCCGGCACCGCCGCCGGCGATCGCCCCGCGCCCGGCGATGAAGGGGGTGGCGCGATGAGCCGGACGATGCGCGGGCTGTTGCTGGGTTGGGCAGTTCTGGGCGCGGCCTGCGGGCCGGGAGCGCTTCAGGCGCGGGCCGAGGAGTACGTCCTCGGTCCGGAGGACGTGATCGCGGTTTCGGTCTGGCTGCATCCCGAGCTGGAGCGCACCGTCGCGATCGGCTCCGACGGCGCCATCGTCTACCCCCCGATCGGGAGCGTGAAGGCTGCCGGCCTCAGCCCCAAGCAGCTCGGCGCGGCGCTCGCCGACCGGCTTTCGACCTACCTGCGGCAGAGCGCGACGGTCACCGTGACCGTGAGCCAGTACCTGAGCCGCAGCGTGTTCGTCTCCGGCGCCGTGGCGAGCCCGGGCCGCTACGGCTTCGAGGAGATCCCCGGCCTGATCGAGGTCATCGGCCGCGCGGGCGGGGCCCAGCCCGGTGCGGATCTCGGCCAGGTGCAGATCCTGCGGCGCGAGGGCGACGTGCGGCGCGCGCTGGTCGTGGATCTGTCGAGCGCGCTGCGCGGCGGTCCGGTGGCGCAGTTGCCGGAGCTCAAGCCCGGCGACACCGTCGTGGTGCCCGCCACCGGCCTCGGCGGCGTCGGCGCGGGCCAGGGGGTCGGGGTCCTGGGGGAGGTCGCCAAGCCCGGGATCTACGCGGTGGGCGATGGCCAGGACCTGTGGGCGGTGCTCGCCGTGGCGGGCGGCCTCACCTCGCGCGGCGACCTGGCGCGCGTGCGCGTGGTCACGCGCCAGGATCGGGGCCAGGCGGTGGTCACGGTGAATCTGCGCGAGGTGCTCCAGCGCGGCACCAGCACGCCGTTCGTGGTCCGGGCGGGCGACATCGTGTTCGTGTCCGCCACCGGAGCGAGCACGCTGGGACGGATGGGCACCGGGTTCGTGCAGGTGCTCTCGGTGTCGCGCGACCTGCTCAACATCGCGGTGCTGGCGGACATCCTCCAGCGGAAGGGGAACTGATGGACGCGCGCGAGGGGGCGACCCCGACCGACCTGCGCGAGATCGCGCGGGTCCTGTGGCGGCGCAAGACGCTGCTGCTGGTGCCATGGGTCGCGGCGGTCGCGGCCGGCGTGGCGGCGGCGTTCATGCTCCAGCCGATCTACTTCAGCACCACGCGGCTGATCCTCGAGCGCGCCCAGTCGCTGCCCGGAGCGCTCGGCGGGATGGTGCCGGGCGACGTCGCCGCACACCAGGCCGACGTCATGCGCGAGCAGGTCCAGAGCAGCCTGTTCCTGCGCAGCGTGATCACCTCCACCGGGGCCCGCGACGACGCGGCGACCCGCGCGTGGGCGCTGGCGAAGGCGCGCACGATTCCGGGGATGCGACCGGACGACATGGTCGAGGCCTTTCTGGTGGATTTCCTGCGCGACGCGATCACCGTCCGGCGCCTGCGCGGCGACATCTTCGAGGTGACGATCGGCGATCTGGCGCCGATGCGGGCGCGCGAGTTTGCGCGGGCGGTGGCCGACCAGTTCGTGATCTCCTCCAAGGCCGCCCAACTCGAGGCGGTGCGCGCGACGCAGGAGTTCAGCACCGAGCAGCAGCAGGTGTACAAGCGCAAGCTCGAGGAGGTCGAGCGGCGCCTGGAGGCCTCGCGCCGCGCGCTGCTGACCAGCACGCTCGCCGGCTCGGTGGTGGACGGCAGCAATCTCGCCCGCGCCCGCACGCTGCTCGACCAGGCCGGGCTCGAGGTCCAGGACGGACGCCGGCGGGCCGCGGCGCTGCGCTCGCGGATCGCGGAGCGGGCCCGGGGAGAAGGCGCCGACCCCGACCTGCTGTCGAGCCCCGAGGCCGCGAACCTCGCGGCTGAGCTCGCGGCACTCGAGCGCCAGCTGGCGCAGGCGCTGCTCAGCGCCACGCCGGGGGAGGACGGCTCGTCGGTCCGCGTGTTGCTGGCGCGCGCGACCTCGGACCTCGAGGCGACGCTCGCGGCCAACGCCGCCCGGGCGCTGCCGGGACTCGGGCCGGATGCGCGCGACGCGCTGGTGCGCTATCGGCTGGGCCTGGCCGACCTCGATGCCCGCGCGGCGCGGCGCGGCTATCTCGCGGCCCAGGTCGCGGCCTACGAGCGCCAGGTGGTGAGCGCGCCCGACCGCGAGCTCGAGATCCAGCGCCTGAGCCAGGACGCCGAGAACGCGCGCTCGCTCCACAACTCGTTCCTGCAGCAGTCGGCCGCGGCCCAGATCGCCGAGGCCTTCGAGAACGCGAAGATCAGCGGCCGCTTCTCGGTGCTCGAGCCGGCGAACCTGCCGCTCGCGCCGGGGAAGCCCAATCGCATGATGCTCATCCTGCTGGGTCTGATCGGAGGCGCGGTGATCGGGGTCGGCGCGGTGCTGGTGGTGGAGCAGCACGACCAGTCGGTCCGCAACGCCGACGAGGTGGAGAGCCTGCTGGGCCTGCCGGTGCTGGGCGCGATCCCGCGGCTGGAGGAGTTGCAGCGCTCCGGCCGCCGCTCGCGCTCGGCGGGATCGGGCGTGGGCCTGCCCGCGCCGCGCGAGCACGGCCTGCTCCATCGGCTCAAAGTCGAGAGCCCGCTGGGGCTCGAGTTCCGCCGCGTCTACCTCAAGCTGGCGAAGACCCGCGGGCGGTCGATGCCGCGCACGTTGCTGGTGACCAGCGCCACGCGCGGCGAGGGCAAGACCACGACCGCGGCGTGCCTCGCCATCACCCTCGCCCGCGAGCTGCGCGAGCGCACGCTGCTCGTGGACTTCGACCTGCGCAGCCCGGCGCTGCATCGGGCGCTCGGCCTGCCCAGCTCGAGCTGGGGTCTGGCTCACATTCTCCACCAGCGCCACTTCGACGAGCGCTACGTGCGATCCACCGTGCTGCCGCAGCTCGATTTCCTGGGCGCGGGCCGCAGCGAGCATCCGGCCTCCGAGCTGGTGGACCTGCCGGCGGTGGAGTGGTTCCTCGCCGAGGCCTCCGCGCGCTATCCGCTGGTGGTGGTGGACGCGGCGCCCAATCTCGCGGTCCCGGACCCGCTGATCATCGGCCGCGCGGTGGAGAGCGTGATCTACGTCATCAAGGCGGGCAGCACGGTGCGCAAGGCGGCCGAATACGGCGTGCGCGTGCAGCGTGAGGCCCGCGAAAACGTCATCGGCGTGCTCATCAATGACCTCGGCGAGGTGCTGCCCCAGTACTACGGCTACCACAGCGCGTACGGCGACCCCGCTGAGGTCGCCGGGAACGACGGCTAGCGGGGTTCGGCCCGGGCCGCGAGGCCGGGGTCCCCCCAGTTCCGCGGGGAGGATCCATCACGTTGCGCAGCATCCGGGTGTTCCGCAATGCGGCCACCAACTACGTCAGGCTCGGAGTCGGCGTGCTGATCGGGCTGTTCCTGACGCCGTTCCTGGTCCACCAGCTCGGGGACGCGCCCTACGGCCTCTGGGTGGCGGTGTTCGCCCTGACCGGCTACTTCGGGCTGTTCGACCAGGGGATTCGCCCGTCCATGGTCCGCTACGTCTCGCGCTTCCACGCCCAGGGGGACGGCGAGGCGCTCTCGCGCTCGATCAGCAGCGCCTTCGTGCTCTACGCCGGTGTCGGAGTGCTGGCGCTGGCGGCGACCGTGCTGATCGCGGCCCGCTTCGGCGCCTGGTTCCGCGTGGAGCCGGCGATGCTGCCGGTCGCGCGCCTGGTGGTGGCGGTGAGCGGTCTCTCGCTCGCGATCGGATTTCCGCTCGGGGTCTTCGGCGCCACGCTCTCCGGGCTCCAGCGCTACGACGTCGCCAACGCCATCGGCGTCGGGGTGAGCGTGATCCGCGCGGCCGGGTTCGTCGCGGTGCTGCATCTCGGATTCGGGCTGCCCGGGCTCGCCTGGTGCGCGCTCGCCACCAACCTGCTCGGCCACGCGCTGTCGTGGATCGCGGTGCGACGCCTGCTCCCCGGGCTGCGGATCAGCCCGCGCGCGGTCTCGCGCGAACATCTGGGCCTGCTCGGCTCCTACAGCGGCTTCGCCTTCGTCGGCGCGCTGGCCAGCCTGCTCACCTTCCAGACCGACGCGCTGGTGATCACCGCCTTCCTCGGCGCCGCGCTGGTCACCCCGTTCGCGCTCGCGGCGGCGCTGGTCGAGACCGCGCGCTCGCTGGTGCACGCCGCGACCTGGGTGCTGTCGCCGACCGCCAGCGAGCTGGAGACGCGGGGCGAAGACGACGCGCTGCGGGCGATGATGATCGCGGGCTCCAAGTACTCGGTGCTGCTGAGCTGGCCGCTGCTCATCGCCTTCCTGGTGTTCGGCGAGAACCTGCTCACCACCTGGGTCGGCGAGCGCTACGCGTCGGCCGCCGGCCTGCTCGCGATCCTGACCTGGCCCACGCTGATCGCGCTGCCGCAGTCGGCCGCGAGTTCGGTGCTGTTCGGCGTCAGCCGCCACCGCGGGGTGGTGGGCCTCTTCATCCTCAATGCCGTGCTCAACCTCGGGCTCTCGCTGCTGTGGGTGCGCCCGTTCGGCCTCGCCGGGGTGGCGATGGGCACCGCGGTTCCGCTGGCGCTGGTGGGCGGCGCCGCCACGATCCTCTACACCTGCCGCGCCCTGCGCCTGCCGCTGGGTGCCTACCTGTGGGAGGGCATGATGCGTCCTGGACTCGTGACCCTGGTCTTCGCCGCCCTGGCGTTGCTGGCGCAGGCCGCGTGGCGACCGGTGGGATGGATACCGCTGCTCGGCACCTGCGCGGCCTGCTGGGCGGGCTTCGCGCTCTGCGCCTGGCCGCTGGCCCTGAGCGGGGACGAACGCCGGCGCTGGGGACGGGTGGTCCCGGCGGCGATCGGCCTGATGCCCGCCGCCGCGGGCAGTGGAGGACAGCCATGACCGTCAGCGTGGTGATCGCGGTCTACAACGGCGCCTGGTGCATCGAGCGCGCGCTCGACTCGGTGCTGGCGCAGAGCCGTCCCGCGGAGGAGATCATCCTCTGCGACGACGGGTCCACCGACGGCACCGCCGACCTGGTCGCGCGCCGCTACGGGGCGCGCGTGCGGGTGCTGCGGCTGCCGCACCGCAACGCCTCCGCGGCGCGCGGCGTGGGGCTCGAGCAGGCGCGCGGCGACTGGCTCGCATTCCTCGACGCCGACGACGTCTGGGAGCCCGGCAAGCTCGAACGCCAGCTCGCCTTTCTGGCGCGGCATCCCGAGGTGCGCTGGATCGGGAGCGACGGCATCTACGTCTCCTCCTCGGGCGTGCTCCGCGCGTCGTGGCTCTCCGACTACTTCGAGCCGGTGACCGAGATGCGCGGCGAGCTGCTGGCGCCGCTGCTGGAGCGCTGCTTCCCGCTCCACTCCTCGATGATGGTCGAGCGCCGGGCCTTTGGCGAGGCCGGCGGGCTCGATCCGACCCTGCGCTACTCGTACGACTACGACCTGTGGCTCCGGCTCGCGGCTGGCCACCCGGGGGCGATCCTGGCGGAGCGGCTGGTGCGATACCTGGCGAGCGAAGGCCAGCTGTCACGCCGGCTCGAGGCGCGCCATCTCGAGGACCTGCGCATCATGCGCCGCGTCGCCCAGGGCCGGGTGGCGCCCGGCGCCGCGACCCGCGCCACCGGCGCCGAGCGCGCCGCGGCGCTCGAGTTCGATCTCGGCGTGCGCTGCCTGCGCACCGGGCGCATCCGCGAGGGGCGGCTGCGCCTGTGGCGGGCCGCGCCCTACGGACCGTGGCCGCGGCGGGCGCTGGCGACCGCGGGCGCGCTGGCGCCGCGGTGGTCGCTGGCATGGCTGATGCGCTCGCCGTGGCTCAAGCACACGGTCCAGCGCCACCGGCGTCACGCACCGCGCTTCGTGCTGCAGAACGCCGGAGGAGGCGTGGCGTGAGCGCTGCCCTCGACGTGGCGGCGGTGATCCCGGCGCGCGACGCGCTGCCCTTCGTGCTCGAGGCGACCGCCTCGGCCCTGGCGCAGACGCTGCCGCCGGCGGAGGTCATCGTGGTCGACGACGGGGCCGACGACCGCACCGCCGCGGCCCTGGGATCCCGCTTCGCGGACCGGGTCCGGCTGCTGCGCGGGCGCTTCGGCAGCGCGGCCGCCGCGCGCAACGCCGGCTGGCGCGCCGCGCGCGCCCCCTGGATCGCCTTCCTGGACGCCGACGACCTGTGGTTCCCCGACAAGCTGGCGTGCGCGGCGCGCACGCTCGCCGCGGCCCCGGAGGCGGGCTGGTTCTTCAGCGACGGCGCCTTCCGCACCCTCGGCGGCGACCTGTGCGCATCGTGGCTCCACGCCTACGCCGAGCTGCCCGATCCCTACGTCGGCCGGCCGGTCGCGGCGCTGTTCGAGGTGAACTTCGTGCTCACCTCGTCGGTGCTGGTGCGGCGCGAGGCGCTCGAGACGCTCGGGGGATTCGACGAGGGCATGAGCCACGCCGAGGACCTCGACCTCTGGATCCGTCTCGCCCGGCGCTGGCCCGCCACCGCCACCCGGCGCGCGCTGGTGCGCTACCAGCACCGCAGCGGTGGTCTCTCGCGCCAGCTCGAGCCGCGGCTGCGCGGGGACGCCGCGCTGTTCCATCGCCTCGCGGGCGACGCCGGACTGGAGGCGGCCCTGCGGCGCAGCGCGCGCCGTCGCGAGGCCACCGCCCACCTCAAGCTCGCCCTCGCGGCGCTGCGCGCGGGCGACGGCGCGGCGGCGCGCGCGCATCTCGGCGGGACCTGGACGGCGCGCAGCCGCCGTCTCGAGGCCGCCGGCGCGTGGCTGCTCAGTCGGGCGCCCGCCGCCTGGCTCGCGCGCGCCCGGCGCCAGCGTTGGGCGACGCGCGCGGTCGTGGCTCCACGCATGCGACTGCGCCGCGTGACCCTGCGCGCCGAGCGCGCGCTGCCGGACGGAATCGCCGCGCGGAGGCAGCCGTGAGCCTGGAGCCCGGGGGCGCGGCCGGCGCGACGCTGCGCGAGGCGCGCGAGGATGCGCGCCGCCAGGCCCGCACGCTCTCCGCCGCGGGGGTGATGCTGGCGGGCGTCGGCGTCGCGCTCGCCGCCATGGCGCTGGTGGTGGCGCTCGATTACCGCTTCGCGCAGAACCCGCACCGCGTGGTCAAGATCCTCCTCGGCGCCGCCGCGTTCGCGGGGATCCTGCTGCGGCCGCGGATCGGGTTGCTGCTGCTGGCCGCCGCGACGCCGTTCCTGCCCTGGATGCCGGGGATTCGCCTTCCGGGCGTCAACGTGCTCAACGTGCTGCTGATCTCGATCTTCGCCACCTGGGGGCTGTCGCGCGTGCTGCGCCGCCAGCCGCTGTTCCGCCCGGCACGTCTGGGCTGGGTGCTGGGGGCGCTGTTCGTCGTGGCCGCGCTCTCGGTGCTGCGCGGCGCCGCGATCCCGAGCGGATTCGAGTATCGCGCCGCGGACCGCCTGATCGATCTGCTGCGCTCGACCGTGACCGTCACGGTCTACTTCGTCGCGCTCTCGATGACCCGCGGCGAGCGCGAGCGGCGCACGCTGGCGTGGGCGGTGGTCGCCGGGTTGCTGCTCGAGTCGGTGGTCACCATCGCGCTCGGGCGCAACGGCCCCGGGGGCCGGGCCACGGGGTCCATCGGCCAGTCGAACGAGCTCGGCGCCTTCCTCGGGATCTTCACCGTGGTGGCCGCCGCACTGCTGGGCGGGGTGCGCCACCTGCTGGCCCGCGCGGTACTCGCCGCGACGGTGGTGGCGGGGGCCTTCGCCACCCTGCTCAGCCTGTCGCGCGCGGCGATCCTGGGGCTCGCGCTGGGACTGCTGTTCGTCTCCTTTCGCACCTCGCGCGGGCTGGCGTCGATCACCGTGGCCGTACTGCTGACGGCGCCGTTCTGGACCCCCGACTACGTGCGCGAGCGGCTCACCAGCACCGAAATCGAGGTCCAGGACGCCGACGGGACCATGCTCGAAGCCTCGGCCCAGGCGCGCGTGGACACCTGGAGGGCGATCGCGACGCTGGTGAGCGAGCACCCGCTCGACGGTGTGGGCTTCGGCGGGCTCTACGACGTGCTCCCGGAGACCGGGCTCGAGATGAACCTCGACGTCAAGGGCTCGTCGCACAATTCCTTCCTGCGCTTCCTCGGGGAGATGGGGGTGCTGGGCCTGGCGTTGTTCGTCGTGCTGCTGTGGCGCTGCTGGGCCCTGGCGCGCGACGCGACGCGCGCCGCGACCTCCCGCTTCGACCGCCAGCTCGGCATCGGGCTCGGCGCCGCCACGCTGGTGTTCGCCTGCGCGTGCGCCTTCGGCGACCGCTTCTTCCCGATCGTGATCGCGGGCAACTTCTGGATCCTGTGCGCGATCGCGGACGACATCGTGCTCGAGAGCCGCGGGAGGGGCGCGTGAACGGGCGGACCGTGCGCTGGCTGATGAGCCTCACCCACCGGCCGGTGGGCGCGGGTGGGGGACGGCTGGTCGTCATCCGGCATCACCGGGTGTACGCGGACGGCGCGATCCCGCTCTACCGGCTCGGAGTCGCGGCGAGCACCCTCGCCGCCCAGCTCGAGATGCTGCGCGGCTTGGACCGCGCGCCGGTGACCGTCGCCGAGGGGCTGGAACGGCTCGCGGAGGGGCGGTCCGGCACCTGGGTGGCCCTGAGCTTCGACGACGGCTACGCCGACGGGGTGCGGCGCGCCCTGCCGCTGCTCGCCGCGGCCGAGGCGCGGGCGACCTTCTTCCTCACCGCCGGGCTGATCGAGGAGCGGCGGCCGCCCTGGTGGGACGTGCTCGCGCACCGGTTGGAGCGCACGCGCGCCGGCCGGCTCCCCGGTCAGCCCTTCGGCCTCCGGCGCGATCTGCCGCTCGATGGCGCGCCGAACCGCGCGCGCGCCCTGGGCGCGCTGCTGCCGGCGTTCCGCGCTCCACCCGGCCGGCAGCGCGCGCTGCTGGAGACCCTCGGCGAGCTGCTCGAGGTGGGCAGCGACCCGGCGTGCGAGCTGGCGACCTGGGCCGAGGCGGAGGCGCTGCGCGACGCCGGGATGGAGGTCGGCGCCCACACCCTCACCCATCCATTCCTGAGCCTGCTCGGTCCCGAGGCCCAGCGCCGCGAGGTCGAGGGCTCCATCACGCTCATCGAGCGCCGCCTCGGCGTCCGGCCGCGCGGGCTCGCCTACCCCGCCGGCGACCACGACGACGATTCGGTCGCGGCCGCGGGCTCGGCCGGGCTCGCCTACGCCGTGACCACGCGGGCCGGCGACGTGCGTCCCGGCACGTTCCGCCTGGCGCTGCCGCGGCGCGGGCTCTCGGACGGCGCCTGCCTCGGCCCCGGCGGACGTTTCTCGCGCCGCCTCGCGCGCGCCGAGCTGGACGGCGCCTTCGATGGCGTTCGCGGTGTCGCGGTGACGCCGTGACCACCGTCGAGCGGCTGCGGGTGATGTACGTGGTCGGCCATTTCGTCGCCGGCGGAGCCGAACGCCACCTGCTCGAGCTGTGGAGCCGCCTGGACCGCGAGCGATTCGAGGTCGAGATCGTCTGCTTCCGTCGCGAGGGACAGTTCCTCGGCGCGGTCGAGTCGCTGGGCTGGCCGGTGCACGCGCTCGAGATCGGGCGCCGGGTCTACGGTCCCAGCGGCGTGCGCGGGCTGCTGCGGCTGGTGCATCACGCGCTGCGATTTCGCCCGCACGTCATCCACGGCTACCTGTTCGGCCCCGACCTGCTCGCGATGCTCGCCGGGCGGCTGTGCGGCGTGCCGGTGGTGGCAGTGGCGAAGCGCAACCTGGACGCGTTCGAGACCCGGCGCCAGGCGCGGGTGCAGCGCCTGGTCCACCGCGCGGCGACGCACGTCACCGCGGTGAGCGCGGCCGCGGCGGCGCGGGTGGAGGCGATGGGGGTGCCGCGCCGGCGCATCACGGTGATCCCGAACGGGGTGGACGCCGCCCGCTTCGGCGGCGCGGCGGGAGACCGCGCCGATCTAGGCGGGAACGGCGGCGCACTGGTGGGCAGCGTCGGCTGCCTCGCGCCGCGCAAGGACTACGGGACGCTGCTCGAAGCACTCGCGCTGCTGCGGCGCCGCGGCGTGCCGTTCCACGCCGCGCTGATCGGCGACGGCCCGGAGCGCGCGGCGCTCGAGGCGCGGGCGGGCGCGCTGGGGCTCGCGGAACAGGTGCGGTTCCTGGGCGAGCGCGCGGACGTCGAGCGCCTGCTGCCGGTGCTCGACGTGTTCGTGCTGTCGTCGCGCGAGGAGGGCATGCCGAACGCGCTGCTCGAGGCGATGGCCGCGGGACGCCCGGCGGTGGCGACGGCGGTAGGCGGCACCGGCGAGGTGCTGCGCGACGGCGAAACCGGTTGGCTGGTGCCGCCGGCGTCGCCCGCCGCACTGGCCGCGGCCCTGGCCGACGCGCTCGAACACCCGGCGGAGGCGCGCCGCCGCGGCGAGGCGGCGCGGCGCGCGGTGCACGAGCGGCTGGGCGTGGAGGCGATGGTGCGAGGACACGAGGCGTTCTACGCCGCCGCGGTCGCGGGAGGCCGGCGATGAGATCGGTGGCCTACGTCACCACCACCTTCCCGACGCTGGCCTCGTTCATCGAGAACGAGGTGCATCGCCTGCGGGCGCGCGGCGTCACGATCGCGGTCTTCGCGCTCAGGCCCGCGCCCGGCCGGCACCAGCCCGAGCACGCGCCGCTGGTCGGGCTGACGCGCGTCGTGGGCTCGCCGCTCGATCCGCGCGCGTGGCTCGCGCTGCTCGGCTGGCTCGTGCGCCGGCCCGGAGTGCTGCTGCCCGAGACGCTGCGCATGCTGTGGGCGTCGCGCGGCTCGCTCTACGCCCTCGCCGGGCACCTCGGCTACCTGCCGGCGGCGGCGCTGGTGGCGTCGCGGGTGGAGGCGGAGGGCATCGAGCGCGTGCACGCGGCGTGGGCCCACTTTCCCGGCAGCGTCGCCTACCTGGCCGCGCGGCTCAGCGGCGCGCGCTTCAGCATGGCCGCTCATGCCGGCGCCGACCTGTTCCGCACCCAGGCCTTCCTCGCGCCCAAGGTGCGCGCGGCGGACTTCGTCGCGACCTGCGTGCGCGAGAACGCCGACATGCTGCGGGTGCTGGCGGGACCGCGGGCGCGCGTGGCGTGGATCTACCACGGCGTGGATCTCGCGCGCTTCGACGGCGGCGGGCGGGCACGCGATCCCGAGCCGCTCCTGCTCGCGGTCGGCCGGCTGGCGCCGCCGAAGGGCTTCGATCTGGCGATCGAGGCCCTGGCGGCCCTGGCGCCGCGGTGGCCGGGGGCGCGGCTCGTGGTGGTGGGCGAGGGACCCGCGCGCGCCGCGCTCGAGGCCCTGGCCCGCGCGCGCGGGATCGCCGAGCGCGTGCGCTTCACGGGTGCGCTGACCCACGACGAGCTGCTGCCGCTCTACCGCCGGGCGTGGCTGCTGCTCGCGCCGAGCCGGGTGATGCGCGACGGCCGCCGCGACGGGATTCCCAACGTCGTGGTGGAGGCGCTGGCGATGGGCGTGCCGTGCGTCGGCACCCGCGCGGCCGGCCTCGAGGAGGCGATCCGCGCGGGAGAGACCGGCGCCCTCGTTCCCCCCGACGACCCGGCCGCGCTCGCCGCCGCGGTCGCCAGGCTGCTGGCCGATCCGGCGGGCATCGATCGTCTCGGCGCCGAGGCCCGGGCCGAGGCCATGCGGGCCTTCGACGCCGAGGCCAACTTCGAGCGCTTCTTCGCGCTGCTGAGCGGAGGGAATGGGGTGGCGGCGTGAGCGGCGCGCATGGAGCCCTGCGGGTGCTGCACGTGATCGAGGCGATGCACCAGGGTGGGGCCGAATCCCTGGTGGTGGAGCACGCCCGCCACGCCGGGCCGGAGGTGGAGGTCGTGGTCTGCGCCCTGAATCGCGGGGGGCCGGCGCTCGAGGCGGCGCGCCCCTACGCCCGCCGGGTGCTGGTCCTGGGGGGGGATCCACGCCAGCGGGGTCCGGCCCGGCCCCTGGCGGTCCTGGCGCGCCTGGCGGCCCTGCTGCGGGAGGAGCGTGTGGACGTGGTCAACGGCCACAATCCGGCCGGAGGGCTCTACGCGGCCCTGGCCGGAGTCCTGGCCCGGGTCCCGGTGGTGGTCAGGACCGAGCACAGCCTTCACTATCGCAAAAGGTACTCGAGGGTATATCCTCTTCTGGAGCCGGTTTCCACGACACTCACGCGACGCGTGGTGTGCGTGTGTCAGGCAGTGCTGCACAGTCACGTCAGCCGCTCGCCTTGGGTGGCGCGGCGCTTCGTCAACGTGGCGAACGGCATCTCGTCTGCACCGCACACCCGCCCGCGTGAGCAGGTGCGGGGCGAGCTGATCCTGCCGCCCGGGGCGCGCGTCGTGCTCACCATCGGCAGCCTCACCCGCCAGAAGGCCCAGCACCTGCTGCTCGAGGCCTTCGCCGTCGCCGCGCGGCTGGTTCCCGACGCGTGCCTTCTCATCGCGGGCGAGGGCCCGCTCCAAGCCGACCTCGAAGCGCGCCGCGACGCCCTCGGCCTCGGCGACCGCGTGCGCTTTCTCGGCCCGCGACTGGATGTCCCCGACCTGCTCGAAGCGGCAGACGTGTTCGCGCTCTCCTCGGAGCGCGAGGGACTTCCGGTCACGCTGCTCGAAGCCCTGCGGGCCGGCCGGCCGGCCGTGGCCACCGATGTGGGCGGATGCGCCGAGATCCTGGGCGACGGCGCCTGCGGGGTGCTGGTGCCGGCGGGCGGCACCGCGGCGCTGGGTGCGGCGCTCGCCGGGCTGCTCGCCGACCCCGGGCGCGCGGCCGCGCTGGGCCGTGCCGGGCGCGCCCGGTGGGCGGAGCGCTACACCGCCGAGCGCATGGTGCGCGAGACCGAGGCGATCTACCGCGCCGAGCTGGCGCGCGCGCGGCGCGGGCCGGCCCGCGGGGCCCTCGCTGCGGAGGCCCGCCATGCGTCTGCTTGAGCCGCGGGGCGAGATCCGGATGCGCCTCGCCGCGATCGGCGACGTGGGCGTCATCGGACGCGCCCGCGCGCGCGCGCGGAGCCAGGGCTGGGACGCGCCGTTCGCGGCACTGGCGCCGGCGCTCGGGAGCGCGGATGTGGCCTTCGCCAACCTCGAGTTCCCGGTGGGCGAGCCGGAGTGGGTCGCCGAGGGGAGATCGCGCGAGTTCCACCACGACGCCGGCGCGGTCGAAGCACTGGCGCGCGCGGGCGTGCGCGTGGTGTCGCTCGCCAACAACCACCTCATGGACTGCGGCGCGCGCGGCTTGGCGCGCACGCTCGAGGTCTGCCGCGCCGCGGAACTGGAGACGGTCGGGGCCGGGAGCGATCTGGCCGCCGCGCGCCGGCCGGCCCGCGTCACCGTCCGCGGTTGCCGAACGCTGTGGCTCGCGTACGCCGCGGGCCGGGCCGGCGTGGCGCGCCCGGGCGCTCCCGGCGTGGCCCCGCTCGAATCCGATCTCGTGCGCGAGGACCTCGCGCGCTGGCGCGACCAGACCGACCTGCTGGTGGTGAGCGTTCACTGGGGCTCGATGTACGTGGATTATCCGCCGCCCCGCGTGCTGGCGCTGGCGAAGGTGTTGGTCGAGGGCGGCGCGGACCTGGTGCTGGGTCATCATCCGCACGTCACCCAGGGCTGCCGCCGCGAAGGCCGAAGCCTCACCCTCTTCAGCCTCGGCGACGCGGTGCTCGATCCCGCCGCGGGAGACTTCGAGGCGCGCGTGGCGTCGGAGCCGCGCACCGACGCCGGCGTCTTCACGGTACTGGTCGCCGACGCGCCCGGTCTCGAACTGGCCGCGGCCACGCTCGACCCCGCGGGGGTCCCGCACGCCGCGTCCGAGGCCCGCGCCGCGTCCCACGTCGCGCGGCTGCGGCGGATCAGCGCGGGGCTCGGGGACTCCGGCGCGCGCTTCGCCGCGGAGTCCGCTCCGGTGCTGCTGCGCTACGAGCTGCAGAGCCTCGGCGCGTACCTGCGCAGCGGCCGCCTCGACCGCGCCGCGCGGCTGCTCGGCGGCGTGCGCCCGCGGCACCTGCCGCTGCTGTGGCAGGCCCTGCGGGGCCGCGCGAGGTCGTCATGACGACGGTGCTCGGAACGCGGGTGGAGCCCGCGCGGCTGCCGCGCAAACCGACCCCGCCGCCGGGCGCCGGGGTGCGCGAGGAGCCGCGCGCGGCGTTCGAGCGCTTCGTGCGCTGGACCATCGAGGTCGAGCGACCGGCGCTGGAGATCTCTCTGCCCCCGGCGGAGCGGAGCGCGTTCGCCGACTACTACCGCGCGCTGCCGGCGCCCGGCGAGGACGGCGCGATCCGCCGCTACCTGCGCGGCTTGTGGCGCGGCGAGGCGGGGTGGGCCGCGCGCTGGATCGCGGGGCGGGTGCGCTCCGGTACCCGCCCCGTGGTGCTCGACGCCGGCTCGGGCTTCGGCACCTACGCCATGCTCTATGCCACGATGGGCGCCGAGGTCGTCGGCGCCGATCTTCGTCCCGACCGACTGGAGACCGCGGCGCGGCGCCTGCGCTTCCACCACGAGCGCACCGGAGCGGCGCTGGCGGTGCGCTACGCCCGCGCCGACCTCACCCGGGCGTGGGCTCAGGACGTGGACTTGGTGTGGGTCTACAACGCCCTCTCGCACATCGAGCCGCTCGACGACTTCCTGGGCGCGGTCCGCCGCCACCTGCGGCCGCTTGGGGTCCTCGTGGTGGGCGACATCAACGGCGGCCATCCCGAGCACCTGCGGCGGCTCGCGGCTCTGCGGAGCGACGTGCGCCAGGTCTACGTCGCCCCCGATGGCCGGCGCCACGCCTACGCGGTGGAGCGCACGTTCTCCCCGCGCGAGATGCGCGAGGTCATGGTGCGCAACGGCCTGCGCGTGGTCCACCACGAGCTCTACTGGGGCGGCCTGGGGCGGCTCCCGCAGCCGCTCTACGCCGGGCTGCTGCGTCCGTTGCAGGCGCGGTGGTGGCTGGCGCCATCGCACGCCCGGCGCCAGCTGGCGGTGGCGGCGGTGTGTCGGAGCGGACGCGAGGGCGCCCGTTGACGGGCGGTGCCAGGGGGGCCGGCGCATGCGCGTGCTGATGGTGACGCAGTACTACCCGCCCGAGACCGGGGCGGCTCCGGCGCGCGCGCTCCACTTCGCCCGCGCGCTCGCCGGGGCCGGCCACGAGGTGCGGGTGCTGACCGGTCTGCCCAACCACCCCGCCGGCGTGGTGCAGCCCGCCTACGCCGGCGTGCGCCGCGCCACCGAGCGCGACGGCGCCATCGTCATCGAGCGCGTGTGGCTCCACGCCACCCCGCGCAGGAGCGCGCTCACCCGGCTGTGGAACCACCTCACCTTCGCCTGGAGCGCGCTGCCGGTCGCGCTCTCGGGGCCGCGCCCCGAGGTGGTGCTGGCCAGCGTGCCGCCGCTCTTCCTCGGCGTGAGCGCCTGGCTCGCCGCGCGGCTGCGCGGCGCCACCCTGTTGCTGGACTGCCGCGACGACTGGCCGCGCGCCGCACTGGCGCTGGGCGAGATGCGCGCCGGCCCCGCGGCGCGCGGGCTTGCGGCGCTCTCGAGCTTCCTGCAGGGGCGCGCCCGGCGCGTCATCGCGGTGACTCCCGGCATGCGGCGCGCGTTCGAGCGCCGCGGGCTCGACCCCGGCCGGCTCGCGACCATTCCCAACGGCGCCGACACCGAGCTGTTCACGCCATTCCCGTGCGGCAACGGCGCGGCGTCACGGCCCTTCACCGTGCTCTACGCCGGAACCCACGGGCTGGTGCACGGCATGGAGGCGTTGATCGAGGCGGCCGAGCGGTTGCGACCGCGGCGCGACATCCGCTTCGTGCTGGTGGGCGACGGCGTCGCCAAGCCCGCGCTCGAGCAACGGGCGCGGCGTGCGGGGCTGGACCGCGTGGAGTTCCAGCCCAGCCTGCCGCCCGCGCGACTGGTCGAGATGATCCGCGCCGCGGACGTGTGCGTGGCGACGACGCGCGCGCATGCCTTCTGCGGCGAGACCATTCCGGTCAAGCTCTTCGACTACCTCGCCTGCGGCCGCCCGGTGGTGGCCGCGGTGCGCGGCGATGCCGCGCGCGTCGTGGAGGACTCGGGCGGCGGCGTGGTGGTGGCGCCGGAGGACGGCGCCGCGCTCGCGCAGGCGCTGGCGCGGCTGGCGGACGATCCCGCGGCGCGCGCGGCACTGAGCGTGGCGGGGCCGGCCTTCGTCGAGCGCCATCACTCGCGCCGCGCGCTGGGCGCGGCCCTGGTGCGGCTGGTCGAAGGGGCGCGGCTCGCCGACCGCGGCCGCGGCGTGGCGGTGGCACCGGGCGGGATGTACGGCGGGATCAAGCGCGCCGCCGACCTGGTCGCGGCGGCGACCCTGCTGGCGGCGCTGGCGCCGCTGCTGGCCCTGATCGCCCTGCTGGTGCGCCTCGATTCCCCGGGACCGGCGCTGTTCCGCCAGCGGCGCAGCGGCCAGGGCTCGCGCGAGTTCGTGATCCTCAAGTTCCGCACCATGCGGGTGGGCACGCCCGAGCTGGCCTCCGACCTCATGGGGCCGGGCTCGCGACACGTGACGCGCCTCGGCCGGCTGCTGCGTCGCCTGAGCCTCGACGAGCTGCCGCAGCTCTGGAACGTGCTGCGCGGCGACATGGCGCTGGTTGGGCCGCGGCCGGCGCTGCACAACCAGGACGCGTTGATCGCGCTGCGCCGCGAGCGCGGAGCCGACGCATTGCGGCCGGGGGTGACGGGCTGGGCCCAGATCCACGGCCGCGACGCGATCACCCTGGAGGAGAAGGTCGCGCTCGACCGCGAGTACCTCGAGCGCGTCTCGGCGGGGATGGACCTGCGGGTGCTGCTGCGCACCGCACGGGTGCTGTTCTCCGCGCGGGGGGTCTATTGAGCCGGGGGGAGCGCTTGGCGATCAGGGCGCACCGCGCGGTGCGGGCCCTCCGCGGCGAGCGCGCGGGCGCGCGCGCCGGGCGGCCGTCGTGAGTCCGCTCGAGCAGGTGGCGCTCGCGTGGCAGGGGCTGGTGCGCACGGCGCGGCTGCTGGGCCGGCCGGGCCTGTGGGTGCCCTGGGCGCCGCTCGCCGCGGCGCAGGGGCTGGTGGTGCTGGCGCTGTGGGGGTTCGCCCACCCGCTGGTGTCGTGGTTCATGGCGCCGTTGCTGCGCGGCGTCGCCGGGGAACAGGCGCTCCACTACCCGGCCGCGTTGCGCGCGATGCCCGCGCTCTACGCCCAG
>MFFQ01000081.1:21540-27835 GCA_001780165.1 Candidatus Eisenbacteria bacterium RBG_16_71_46
CCCGCATGCCGCGGCGCTGGCCCGCCGCGCCGCCGGTCCGGCCGTGCTGGGCGGCACGCTCGTGATCCAGTCGCTGTTCCTCTACGTCGCCGCACTGGTGGTGATCGAGGGACTCGGCCTGCGCGCCGCGTTCGCGGCGCTCCCGCGCACCTGGGAGCGCGGCTTCTGGGCGGCGGTCAGCCTCGGCGCAGGGTTGCTCCTGCCGCCGCTGGCACTCCAGCAGGTCGCGGCGCGCAGCATCCGCGCCGCGGAGGGCGGCATCCCTGAGCTGACCGCGTGGCTGGTGGTGGCCCAGGGGGTGACCGGCCTGCTGGGAGCGTTCGTGCTCTCGGGGGGCGCCACGTTGGTGTATCTCGCCGCGATCCGGCGCAGCGACGGCGGGGCGCCCGCGTGATGCGCTCGCGACTGGTGGTGCTCGCGGTCGTGCCCGGCCTGCTGGCCGGCTGCGGCGACGCCGCGCTGTGGGCGCGCTACCGGGCCGAGCGGGAGCTGTGGCAGGCGCGCCGCGTGGCGGCGGAGATCGCCCGGCGGGGCGACGGCGCCGGGGATGCCGAGGTCGAGCGCGCCGCGGCGGGCTTCCGCCGCATCCGCGAGCGCTTTCCCGCCGCGCGCTGGCGGGCCTCCGGCGGCACGCGCGATGGCGCGGCGCTGGACGTGGCGCGGGTCTCGGCCGAGGCCGCGCTGGATCTCGCCCGGCTCGAACAGACGCGCGGCCGCGACAGCGCCGCGGTGGCGTTCTACGACCAGGTGCTCGCCGACCCCGGCGCGGGCTCCGCGGTGGCGCTCGAAGCCGCGCTCGGTCGCGCCGCGGCCCTGTCGCGGATCGGGCGCGCGGACGATGCGATCGCGGCCTGGATCGAGATCGGGACGCGCTTCGTGCCGGTCGATCCCGAGCGCCGGAGCGTGGTCGCACAGGTGCTGGAGGCCCCGCTGGCCGCGGCTCTCCTGCTCGAGCGCCGGGGCCGCAGCGCGCGCGCCGACTCGGTGCGACGCGGGGTCGAGCGTCGCTGCCTCGCCGCGCTCGAGTCGGCGCGCGGCGGGCCCGCGGCCCCCGAGCTGTGGGCGCAGCTCGCCGCGTCGCGGGCGGCGCGCGGCGACCTGGACGGGTCGCTCGATGCGCTGCGGCAAGCTCTGGGCGAGCCGGCCACGGAGGCGCGGGCCCCGGAGCTGGTGCTGGCGCTCGGCGAGCGCTCGCTGGCCGCGAACCGGCCCGACTCGGCCCGCGCCTACGCCGCGTGGGCGGAACGCCTGGAGTCGCCCGCCGAGCGCGCGCCGGCGATGCTGCTCGCGGCACGGGCGTGGGAAGCGTCGGGGCCACCCGACTCGGCGCTCGCCGCCTACGCACAGGTGGTCGAGCGCTTTCCCGACGCCTTCGATGCCGGCGCCGCGGCGCGCTTCCAACGCGGCCTGATCCTCGAGCGCGGCGGGAGCTGGGAGCGCGCGCGCAGCGAGTACCGGAGCCTCGCCGCCACCCGGCCCGCGCACCCGCTCGCCTTCGCGGCGCTGCTTCGCGTGGTGCGCCACCACGCCGCCGCGGGCGAGCGCGAGCTGGCGCGCATCGAGGGCGCGCGCGCGCTGGAGACCGTGGAACGCCTCATCGCCTCCCAGCGCGACCGCGAGGTGCAGCTCGAGGCGCGCCGGGCGCGCGCCGACCTGCTGCTGGCGATCGGCCGGGAGCGCCCGGCCTTCGACGCCCTCCGCGATCTCTGGACGCGGTATCCTGCTACCCGGCCCGGGACCGCCGCCGGTCTGGAGGCGGCCCGGCTGGCCGAGACCCGCCTGGGAGACCTGGGTGGGGCGCGGGCGCTTTATCGGCAACTCGAAGAGCGGGCGGGGAGCACCGAGGATCGGGAGCAGGCGCGGGCCGCGCTGGAGCGGCTGGCGAAGGACAAGGGCTAGGAGCGAAGCGTGGATCTGACCAGCACTCCATTCCAGGTGAGCATCGTCACCGCGAGCGCCATGCTGGCGGCGGTGATCGGTCTGCTGGTGGCCCTGCGTCGCGGGCACTGGCTCACCACGCTGGTGTTTTCATCCTCGTTCCTCTCCATGGCGGCGTTCCAGGCCGGCACGGTGGCGATGCTGAACGCCGACTCGCCGGCCACCGCCCTGGTCTGGGCGGCCTATCTCGCCCGGGTCTCCGCGCTGGCCTCGTGGCTCTGGCTCTCGCTGAGCGTGATCCTGGCCCGGCCCGATCCGTGGCAGCAGATCCGCAATTCCGGCGCCTACCTCGTCCTGGCCCTGATCGGGTGCGTTGGCATGGCGTGGGCGGCGGGCACGAGCTACGTGGTGCGCGCGGTCCATGGCGAGCACGGCGGCGCGGTGATCGAGCTCGGCGCGATGGGCAAGATCTACCTCATGTACCTGGTGGTGGTGATGGTGGCGGTGGTCATGAACCTCGAGCGCATGGTGCGGGTGTCCACGGCCTCGGCCCAGCGGCGGTTGCGTCCGATGTTCGTCGCCATCCTGGTCGGCATCCTGGCCGAGATGCTCGTGGTCTCCGGTGGGCTGCTGTTCGGCGGGCTGCGGGTGTCGTGGGTCGCGGCGAGCGCGGCGCCGCTGTTCGTTTCCGGCGCGATCACGGCCCTCGCCCTGGCGCGACACCGACTCTCGGACATGAGCGTGCCGGTGGCGCGACCCGTCATCTACTACTCCTCGGTGTCGCTGACGCTGGCCGGCGCCTTCCTGCTGACGATGGCGGTGCTCTCGAAGCTGCTGCCGGTGCTGACCCCCGAGTGGAAGCGGCTCGTGAGTCTGGGCTTCTACGTGCTGGTGGGGGGCGGTGGCGTGGTCCTGACGCTGAGCCCGCGGGCCAACCGGCTGGTCAAGCGCTTCATCGATCGCAACTTCTACGCCAACCGCTACGACTACCGGCGCGAGTGGGAGCGGGTGAGCGGCGCGATCCAGCCCACGGCCCGCATCGAGGACCTGTGCGCCCAGATCGACGCGCTGCTCCGCTCGGTGTTCGACGCCCGGCACACCGCCGTCTACCTGCGGGACGAGCGTGGCGGCGCCGGTGCGGCGCGGCGTGGATCTCAGGGCTACAAGCGCGTGCACGGCCCCGAGGCGATGCCGGCGACCCTCGCCGCCGCGAACCCGCTCGCAGCCGAGCTCGAGCGCCGGCGTCTGCCGCTGCCGATCAAGGAGCTGGCGCGCGACCTCGATCTCATCCCGATCGCGGTCGAGAACCGGCAGGCGATCCAGGCGCTGTCCGCGGCGATCGTGGCGCCCCTTGCCGTGGGCGATCAGCTGGTGGGCATGCTGTGGCTGTCGGAGAAGCGGGGCGACGAGGAGTACTCCTACGAGGACACCGAGTTCCTCGGGACGATGGCGCGCCAGCTCGCGGCCGCGCTGTGGTCCGCACGACTGGCGGAGCAGCTCGCGGAGACCCGGCAGCTCGAGTCTCTGAACCGGCTCTCGACCTTCGTCCTCCACGACATCAAGAACCACGTCTCGGGACTTTCGCTGGTGGTCGACAACGCGCGGCGCCACCTGGCGAATCCCGAATTCCAGCGGGACGCGATGGCGGTGGTCGAGCGCACCGTCGCGAGCCTGCGCGAGCTGATGGAGCAGGTGGCCGGCGTGGCGCGCCCGCCCGCGCTGCGGGCCGAGACCGTGAAGATGGACGAGCTGCTCGGCGAGGCCGCCGCGGCCGCGGGCCTGAAGCCGGGGGCCCACGATGGGATCCAACTGACCGTGCGCTGCCGCGCGGTCCCGCCGGTGCGCGTGGACCGCCGCCTGGTGATGCGCCTGCTCGCCAACCTGCTGACCAACGCCCGGGAGGCGCTCAACGGTTCGGGCGAAATCGAGCTGTCCGCCCGCGTCGAGGAAGCGGCGGGCGAGGGTCCCGGCCGGCTGATCGTGGTGGTGCGCGACTCGGGCCGCGGGATGAGCGAGACGTTCGTGCGCGAGGCCCTGTTCCGGCCGTTCGCCACCACCAAGCCCGCCGGACTCGGCATCGGGCTCGCGCAGTGTCGGAGCATCGTCGAGGCGCACCAGGGTGACATCGTGGTCGAGAGCCGGCCGGGAGCCGGCACGACCTTCACGGTTTCGCTGCCCGCACAGGGGGGAGACGGGGGGACATGAGCCATCCCAAGGTGCTGATCGTCGACGACGAAGAATCCATCCGCAACCAGTTGCGCTGGGGACTGTCGGGCGAGTTCGACGTGCTCACCGCCGCGACCGCCGAGGAGGCCCGGCGGATGCTGCGCGACGAGCGCCCCAGCGTGGTCACCCTCGACGTGGCGCTCAAGACCCCGGGGACCCCGCCCGACGAAGGCATGCGGCTGCTCGAGGAGATCGTCGACCGCCACCCGCTCACCAAGGTCGTGATGGTGACCGCGGACGAGAGCCGCGAGAACGCGCTCAGCGCGATCCGGCTGGGTGCGGCGGATTGGTACTCGAAACCGATCCAGCTCGAGGAGCTGAAGGTCATCCTGCGCCGCGCGCTCCACATCCGCGGCATCGAGCAGGCCCAGCCCCCGGAGGCGCGCCCGGGGCCGAAGCGCTACCACCGGCTGATCGGGGAGTCGGAGGCGATGCGCAAGGTGTTCGGTCTCATCCAACGGGTGGCCCAGACCGACGCCACCGTGCTGGTGATGGGCGAGAACGGCACCGGCAAGGAGCTGGTGGCGCACGCCATCCACGAGGCCGGCCCGCGACGGGGGGGGCCGTTCGTGCCCATCAACTGCGGGGCGATCCCCGAGACCCTCATCGAGAGCGAACTGTTCGGGCACGAGCGCGGCGCCTTCACCGACGCCCACCGCACCCGCGAGGGCAAGCTCGAGATCGCCACGGGGGGGACGCTGTTCCTCGACGAGATCGGCGAGATCCCCACCCAGGTGCAGGTCAAGCTGCTGAGGTTTCTCCAGGATCACGTGGTCGAGCGCGTCGGCGGGCGCGAGCCGCTGCGGGTGGACGCCCGCGTGGTGGCCGCCACCAACCGCGACCTGAAGGTCGCGATGAGCGCCGGGCGCTTTCGCGAGGACCTCTTCTACCGGCTGAGCGTCGTGACCATTCAGGTGCCGCCGCTGCGCGAGCGCGGCGAGGACCTGCGGCTGCTTGCCGAGTACTTCCTCGAGTTCTACGCGCGACATCACAAGCGCCGTCTCAAGGGCTTCACCCAGTCCACGCTGCGCGCGATCCAGGCGCACCCGTGGCCGGGCAACGTGCGCGAGCTGGAGAACCGGGTGCAGCGCGGGGTGATCCTGTGCCAGGACGCCTACCTGCGGCCGCTGGATCTGGAGCTGGGGGAGACCGAGCCCGAGTCCGCGCGCACCTTGCAGGACGCGCGCGACGAGGCGGAGCGCCAGCTGCTGGTCGAGACCCTGACGCGCAACGCCGGAAACGTCACCCGCGCGGCGCGCGACATCCAGGTGAGCCGGCCGACGCTGCACGACCTGATGCGCAAGCACGGGCTGGAGGCCGCCCGGTTCCGCAGCCCCGGAATTCCGGCCGCGGGGGACGCGGAGGACGACGCCGGAGCGGACGGCGGTGCTGCGGTGGACGCGTGAGGTGGTCGGGCCGTTCCGCCCGCGGCGGGTCGCGCCCGGTGCCGCACGGCGCGCGAGGCCTCCGGGCGGCGGCCGCCCTGCTCGCCCTCGCCGCCCTGGCCCCGTCCCCCGGGCGCGCGGATGACGCCACCGGCCCGGGCTCGGTCACCGTGCTGTCGCGCCCCTCGGGCGCCTGGTTCACCCTGCGCGGCGGGCAGCGGATCGCGGGTCGCACGCCGCTCACGCTGTCGCGCGGGCTCATGGGGCGCTACCACGTGGCGGTCGGGTCCGCCGGCTATGAAACCTGGCGGAGCCCGATCGTGCTCGACGGGGTCCGCGCCGACACGCTCTGGGCCACGCTGCGCCCCAAGCACGCGTGGCTCGCCGCGGCACGCTCGATGGTCGTGCCGGGCTGGGGGCAGTTCTACGGCGGGCGGCCGGGACGGGGCTGGGTGCTGCTTTCGGCGGGCTTGGTCGCGACCGCCGGGGTCGTCGCCGCGGAAGTGCGCGCGCGCGACCGCCCCGATGACGCCGAGGCGCGGCGCTGGCGCGCGGCCGCTCGCGGGGCGGTGGGCGGAGTGTGGGGGCTCGGGTTCCTCGACGCGGCCCTGTCCTTCAAGCCGCCGCGGCCCGCGCCGCTGGCCGTCATCCCCGTCGCGGGCGGCTCGAGCGCGGGATGGAGCGCGGCGGCGCGCCTGCGGTTCTAGTGTCCCGTCCCAGGAGTAGCTTGCCAGTCGGCGACCGCTGCATCCCGGCGGGCGGCGTTGCTCCTCCTCGACGTATCTCCTTGATACGATGTCGTCGTC
>MFFQ01000082.1 GCA_001780165.1 Candidatus Eisenbacteria bacterium RBG_16_71_46
CGGCCGGAACGTGCGCCCGGGGATCTACCTGGTGCGCTGCGAGGGAAAGGCGGGAACCGCGAATGGACGGGTGGTCCGGATCGAATAGGCTGGCACTCGTGGCCGGGTGGCTGCTGGTCGCGTGCGTCGCCGGCTGCGGCGCGGGGAGGAAGCCCGGCGACTGGGTCGGCGTGCGCGAGGTCACCCCTACCTTCCTCGCCGCCCTCGGCGCCCGCGACGCGGCGCTGGCCGCCGACTCCCACGGCCGGGTCGCACTCACCTTCGTCACCCGCGACTCGAGCGGGGGGAAGGACCTCTGGCTCTCCGTCTCGCAGGACAGCGGCACCACCTTCGAAGCGCCGCAGCGCGTCAACCCCCGCCCCGGCAGCGTGAACTCGTTCCCCGAGGGCCGGCCGCAGGCGGTCTTCGGCGCCGCCGGGCGGCTGGCGGTGGCCTGGGTCGAGCGGCGCGAGGGCGACGCCCACGCGGCGGACATCGCGGTCCGCGGCAGCGGGGACGGCGGGCGCACGCTGAGCCCGATGGCGATCGTGAACGACGACCTGGAGGATCCCAAGCAGGCCTTCCACGGGTTCCCGGCGCTGGCCTTCCTGCCCGACGGCTCGCTGTTCGCCGCGTGGATGGACGAGCGCGAGCTGCCGGCGACCGGGGAGGAGCCGACGCGGGCGGCGATCTTCTACGCCGTGAGCCCCGACGGCGGGCAGAACTGGTCCGACAACCGCATGCTCACCGACGCGATGTGCCCCTGCTGCCGCCCCGTGGCGCTCAGCGACAGCGCGGGACGCGTGGCGATCGCCTACCGGAGTGCCATGGACGACGTTCGCGACCCGGCGATCGCGGTGCTGCTGCGCGGCGGCGAGCAGTTCGCGCTCGACGCCATGATCTCCGAGGACGGCTGGAAGCTCGCCGGTTGTCCGGCGGTGGGCTCGGCGCTGACCTGGAACGGTCCCGCGGGCGGGCACTACGCCTGGTACACCGGGGCCGATCCGCCCGGCGTGTACGTGGCGCCGTGGCGGCCGGAGAGCGGGCTCGCCGGGGTCAAGCGCGGTCTCAACGACAGCCTCTCCGGCGCGAGCCATCCGCGGCTCGCGGCCCTCGGGGAGACCACCCTGATCGGGGTCGAGGGCCGGCCGCTCGACGACTCGACCCGCACCGTGCTCGCCGTGCGGGCACTCCGTTCCGACGGCAGCCTCACGCCGT
Source organism: Candidatus Eisenbacteria bacterium RBG_16_71_46 (assembly GCA_001780165.1). Lineage (GTDB taxonomy): Bacteria > Eisenbacteria > RBG-16-71-46 > RBG-16-71-46 > RBG-16-71-46 > RBG-16-71-46. The sequence goes on from MFFQ01000082.1 coordinate 1,198, forward strand.
GGTGCTTCCTCGGCGCCGACGCGACCGACGGCGCGATCGCCGGCCTCGATCCGGGCCACGCGGTGGCCTGCTGGGCGGAGCACGAGGCCACCGGTCCGCGCACGCGGGTGGCACGGCTCACGCTGCGCGCGGGGCGCTGAGAGGGGCGAGGCGGGTCGGCTGCGGCCCGCCCGGCGCGAAGCCGCGAGCGGCCGGACCGACGCCGGCCGCCGCGCCCCGCGCACGCCGCCCCGCCCCGCGCGCATTCCCTCCACCGGGCGGGCGTGCTAGGCTTTCCCGACTTTCCGCGCGCGCGCCCACTCCGGCCGCGCTCGGCACCCACCCCGGCCTGCGTTCGAGGACCCTCGTGACCCTGGAAACCGGCACCTCCGATCTCAAGGCCGTCGAGACCCTCAAGCTCGCCCGCGAGCGCATCGTGACCGAGCTGCGCAAGGTCATCGTCGGGCAGGACGACGTGATCGAGCAGCTCCTCACGGCACTGTTCGCCAACGGGCACGTGCTGCTGGTCGGGGTCCCGGGGCTCGCCAAGACGCTGCTGATCTCGAGCCTCGCCCGGCTCCTGGACCTCAAGTTCAGCCGCATCCAGTTCACGCCCGACCTGATGCCGAGCGACATCACCGGCACCGACATCCTCGAGGAGGATCACGCCACCGGGAAGCGCTCGATCCGCTTCATCGAAGGGCCGGTGTTCGCCAACATCGTGCTCGCCGACGAGATCAACCGCACCCCGCCCAAGACCCAGGCGGCGCTGCTCCAGGCGATGCAGGAGAAGGAGGTCACGGCCGGCGGGCAGACCTTCAAGCTCACGCTGCCGTTCTTCGTGCTCGCCACCCAGAATCCGATCGAGCTGGAAGGCACCTACCCGCTGCCGGAAGCACAGCTCGACCGCTTCATGTTCAACGTGCGCGTGGACTACCCGAGCCAGGCCGAGGAGGAGAAGATCGTCGCCACCACCACCTCCTCCTACGAGGCCAGGATCGAGCGGGTGCTGGGTGCCGCCGACATTCTCGAGCTGCAGCGCCTGATCCGCCGGGTGCCGGCCTCGGAGCACGTGGTCCGCTACGCGGTGCGCCTGGCACGCGCGACCCGCGGCGGGGAGGACGCGCCGGACTTCGCCCGCCAATGGGTGTCGTGGGGGGCGGGCCCGCGCGCCTCGCAGTACCTGGTGCTCGGCGCCAAGACCCGTGCGGTGCTCCACGGTCGCTTCGCGCCGGGGATCGAGGACGTGCGCGCGGTGGCCCCGGCGGTGCTGCGCCACCGCATCGTCACCAACTTCACCGCCGAGGCCGAGGGCGTGAAGCCCGAGCGCATCATCCAGGATCTACTCCAGCACGTGCCGGCCGAGTAAGTCACCGCCCGCCGTGGGCGCCGCGGGGGGCGCGCACCCTTCCGCCGGACGGCGGGCGCACCTTAGAACCCCGGAGAGGATCCATGCCCACGGCGGCGGCGGTTCCCACGCACCAGGACGTGGAGCTCAAGCGCCAGATCGGGCTCTACGCCGCCACCGCGATCACGGTGGGCAACATCATCGGCTCCGGCATCTTCCGCTCGCCCCACTCGGTCGCCCAGGAGATCGCGAGTGTGCCGCTGGTGCTCTTCGCGTGGATCCTCGGCGGCGCGCTGTCGCTTTCCGGCTCGCTGGTGCTCGCCGAGCTGGCGGTCACCCACCCGCGCACCGGCGGCCTCTACGTGTTCATCCGCGAGGCCTTCGGCGACGCGTGGGCCTTCGTCTTCGGCTGGGCCAGTCTGTGGGTGATCAAGCCCACCGTGATCGCCTCGATCACCAGCGTCTTCGCCCTGTACTTCTGCGAGGCGATCCACCTGCCCAAGGGCGCCGAGCTGCCGGTCGGGTTCGCCGCGATCCTGCTCTTGACGCTGGTCAACTGGCTGGGGGTGCGCGAGGGCGCCCGCACCCAGGAGCTGTTCACCACCGCGAAGGTGATCGGCATCCTCGCGCTGTGCGTGGCGGCGTTCGCGCTGCCCCATGCGGGTGCGGCGGTCGACCAGGTGACGCGCGCCGCCGCGGCGCCGCGGCCGATCATGATCGCGCTGGTGCTGGCGATGATCCCGATCCTGTTCGCCTACGACGGCTGGACCGACTCGACCTACGTCGCCGGCGAGGTGCTGCGTCCGGAGCGCACCCTGCCGATCGCGATCGTGTGGGGGACGGTGCTGGTCATCGCGATCTACGTGGTCACCAATCTCGCCTACTACCACATCCTGAGCCCGGCCGAGGTGCGCACCTACGAGGCGGTGGGGTCCGAGACCGTCGGCCGCGTGCTCGGCGAATGGGGCCGGCGCGCGCTCGCGGTGCTGGTGGCGGTGAGCACCTTCGGCACCATCAACGGCGCGGTCCTGACCGGGCCGCGGGTGACGATCGCGATGGCCGCCAACGGGCTGCTGTGGCGGCCGCTGGCGCGCGTGGACGTGGGCCGCGGCTCGCCCGGTCCCGCGCTGTGGCTGCAGGCGGTGCTGTCGTGCGTGTGGCTGTGGTTCGCACGCGGCTTCGAGGACGTCTCGGGCTGGTTCGTCACCACGTCGTGGCTGTTCTACGGCCTCACCACCGCCGCGATCTTCGTCCAGCGCCGCCGGGAGGCCGCCGGCACGCTCGCCGCCCCGACCTACCGCACGCCGCTCTACCCGTTGACGCCGATCCTGTTCATCGCCGTCACCGTCGCCCTGATCGCCAGCGACTTGAGCTCCTCCGGCTGGCGCGCCGCCGCCGGGGTGATCGTCGCCGCCGTCGGCTTCCCGGTCTACTGGCTGTGGAAGGGCCGCCACGCCGGGGCCGGCGGTCGCGGGACCGCGTGATCCCATGAGCCGCGACCCGACCGCCGAGTACTACGCCGAGCCCGAACTCTACGATCTGCTCTACGGCCACCTCGCCGACGACGTCGCGTTCTACGTCGCCGCGGCGCAGCGCGCCAAGGGCCCGGTGCTGGAGGTGGGTTGCGGCACCGGCCGCGTGCTGCTTCCGACGCTCGAGGCCGGCGTGGACATCGACGGGCTCGACGTCCACGCGCCGATGCTCGACGGCCTGCGGCGCAAGGCCAGGGCGCGCGGGCTCGCCCCGCGGGTGTTCGAGGCCGACATGCGCGACTTCACCATGCCCCGCCGCTACGCGCTGGTCACCGTCCCGTTCCGCGCGTTCCAGCACATGCTCACGGCCGACGATCAGCTGCGCGCGCTGCGCTGCATGCGCGAGCACCTCGACTCGGGCGGATCGCTCCTCTTCAACGTGTTCCATCCGAGCTTCGACGTCATCGCGAACGCGGGCGACGAGCCGCGCGCGACGATCGAGACCGTGCATCCCGAGACCGGGCTGCCGGTGGTCGCCTGGGACCGCCCGACCTACGATCGCGTGAACCAGCTCGTCGCGGTCGAGCGCGAAGTGCAGGAGTCCGACGCGCGCGGCTACGTCGGCAATACGCGGCGGTTGGCGTTCCGCATGCGCTGGGTGTGGAGGCCCGAGATGGAGCTGCTGCTCAGGATCGCCGGGTTCTCGCGCTGGGAGGTGCGCGGCGGATTCGACGGCCGCCCGCTGGAGAAGGACACCGACGAGATGGTGTGGACCGCATGGCGGGACTGATCCCGTGAGCGCCGGCGCCCCGCGCTCGGCCTCCGGCGCCCAGCCCGATCGCGGCATCGCCCGCGGCTCGGCCGAGGGCCGCGCCATGCTCGACCCCGCGGTCGTGGCGCGGCTCGACCACCTCGACGTGCGGGCGCGGCTCATGGTCGAGGGATTCATCTCCGGGATGCACCGCAGCCCGTTTCACGGGTTCAGCGTGGAGTTCGCCGAGCACCGGCCCTACATGCCGGGCGATCCGCTCAAGAACCTCGACTGGAAGGTGTGGGCGCGCAGCGACCGCTACCTGGTCAAGCAATACACCGAAGAGACCAACCTGCGTTGCCACCTGCTGCTCGATCTCTCGGGATCGATGGGCTTCCGGTCCCGGCGCGCGGCCATGAGCAAGCTCGAGTACGCGCAGTCGCTGGGGGCGGCCCTCGCCTACCTCATGCTCCAGCAACAGGACGCGGTCGGCGCCCTGCTGTTCGCGGAGCGCCCGCTCCACTACGTCCCGGCGCGGGCGGTGCGGTCCCACCTCGACGTCCTGCTCAAGGTCTTCAGCGGGGCCGAGCCGCGCGGGCGCACGCGGCTCGGCCCCGCCCTGCACGAGCTGGCCGAGCGCATCAAGCGGCGCGGACTGGTGATCCTGATGTCCGACCTCATGGACCACCCGGCCGAAGTGCTCTCCGGCCTCCAGCACTTCCGCCACCGCGGCCACGAAGTCGTGGTCTTCCATATCCTCGACCCCGACGAGATCGAATTCCCCTACACCGACACCGCGACCTTCGTCGACATGGAGAGCGGCGAGCGGCTGACGACCGAGCCGTGGGAGATCGCGCGCCGCTACCGCCAGCGGCTGGCGGAGTGGACCGAGCACTACCGCCGGCAGTGCCAGGAACAGCGCGTGGACTACGTCCGGATCGATACCCGCACCCCCTTCGACCGCGCCCTGCTCGCCTACCTCGAGAAGCGGGCGAGGCTGCTTTGATCCTGCGGTTCGCGGCGGCGCTGGCGCTGGTGCTCGGGCTGGGAGCCTTCCTCGCCTACCTCCACCTGCTCGGCGAGGGGCCTTTCGCCGGACCCGCGGAGCGCCACCTGCGCGCGATGAAGGACCGCGCCACGGCCCCCGATTCGGTGACGCCGTTCGGCATGGCCGAGTTCGCGGCGCTCCCGCATGGGCAGACGCTGGCGCGCTACGCGCCGCTCGAGCGCCGCGGCGTGTCGTTCGAGGGCTTCGTCACCGGCATGCTGCGCGCGCCCGACGCCGACGTGCACCTCGAGGTCGAGCCGTTGGCGCCGCTCCCGGACTCGCTGCGCGGACTCTACGTCACCGCCGAGATCACGGCGGGGTGGCGGCGCGACGCGCCGGGGTGGACCTACGAGGAGCTGGCCGCCGCGTTCCGCCCCGACCGCGGCATGCTCACCGCGTGGCCCGGCGGCCCCGCGCGCGTCCGGGTCTCGGGCTGGCTGCTCTACGACTTTCAATATGACGTGGCGAACGGGCTCACGGCGCGGGATCGTCGCACGCAGCGCCTCACCGGCTGGGAGATCCATCCCGTCGCCCGCATCGAGACCTGGGACGACTCCCTCGCGCGCTACGTGGAGTATCCGCGGTGAGCTTTCTCAATCCCCTGTTCCTGTTCGGGCTCGCCGCCGCCGCGATCCCGATCCTCATCCACCTCTTCACCCGGCGACGCCCGCGCGAGACCCGGTTCCCCTCGCTGGAGTTCCTCTCGGAGGTGAACCGCAGCGAGATCCGCCGCCTGCGGATCAAGCAGTGGCTGCTGCTGCTGCTGCGCACGCTGGCGGTGATGGCCGTGGCGCTGGCGATGGCCCGCCCCGCCCTGCGCGGCGCCGCCGGCCTCACGAGCGGGGCGGCGACCTCTCTCGTGGTGCTGGTGGATCAGAGCGGCAGCATGGGAGCGGGCGGCGGCGGCGCCACGCCGGGGGGCGGGACGCTCCTGCTCCAGGCGCGGCGGGTCATCGAGGACCTGCTCACCACACTCGGCCCCGAGGACGAGCTGCTGCTCGTCCCCTACGACCGCGCGCCGCGCCCGGTGACGTCGGAGCCCAGCTCCGACCTGCCGCGCCTGCGCGCCGCGACCCAGGAGCTGGTCCCCACCGCCGAGACCACGGACCACGCCGCCGCGCTGCGCTTCGCCGCACAGGCGCTGGGCCGCTCGCGCGCGCTCAACCGCGAGCTGTTCTGGATCTCCGACTTCCAGGCCTCGGGCTTCGGCGCCCCCGGCTTGGCCGGCGCCGCGGCGGTTCCGGCCGCACCGCCCGGGCCGTGGACCGAGGCCCGCGTCTACCTGGTCCCGCTCGCCCCGGTGAGCCGCGCCAACGTCGGCCTCACCGGGGCCTCGCTCGCCCCGACCGAGTCCGGCTCGGCGATCGAGGTCACCGCCGCCGCGTTCGGCGCCACCCCCGGCGACCTCGCGGTCGAGGCGCGCGACAGCGAGGGCGATGCCGAGATCGGCCGCGGGTTCCTGAACCTTCCCGAGCGGGGCGAGACCTCCACGCTCCTGCCGCTGTCGAAGCTCCCGGGCCAGGGGGGCGTGGCGATCATCCCCGACGACGCGTTGCCGCTCGACAACCGGCGCCATTTCGCCGCCGGCCGCTCGGGCACGGTGAGGCTGCTGCTGCGCGAGGACGGCCCGCCCTCGGCGCTGCGGCTGGCGCTCGAGGCGGGGGCACCGGCCTCGGGGCTGGCGGTCGAGGTGGTAACCGGCCCCGCTCTCGCCAGCCGCATCCACGACACCGACGTCGTGGTGCTCAACGACCTCGATCGTCTGGGCTCCACCGAGCTGCAGGCGGTGCTGGACTTCTATCGCGCCAGCGGCGCCCTGTTCGTGGTGCTGGGCGCGCGGGCGGACACCGCGTTCTGGAACGCCTCGCTGCTCAGCGAGCTGCACGCCGGCGTGCTCGGCCCGATCGAGCAGGCGCCGCCCGGCGCGGCCTGGCGGCTGCTGCGCGCCGTGGCCGGCCACCCGGTGCTGGCGGGATTCCCGGCGCGGCCCGGCGAGCCGCTCTCCAACGCGCGCTTCCGGTCGGTGCGCGCCTTCGGCGTGGCGCCGGGCGCACGCACGCTGCTCGAATTCGACCGCGCGCACCCGGCGCTGGTCGAGGCCCCCCACGCGCTCCTGTTCGCGGCACCGCTCGACCCGTCCGCGTCGGACTTCCCGGTGAGCGGCGCCTTCCTGCCGCTGCTCCACCAGGCGATGCGCGTGCTCGGACGCGGCACCGCCGCCGCCTCGCTCGCCCCCGGCGAGCGCTACAGCGCCCCCGCGAGCACCGGCAACTGGCGGATCGAGGACGCCGCCGGGCGCGAGGTGCCCTCGCGGCTCACCGCGGCCGCCGGCAGCGAGCGGCTGGTGTCCGAGCCGCTCGCCGCCCCCGGCCTCTACCGCGTGCTGCTCGCGGGACAGGTGCACAGCACCTTCGCGGTCAATCCCGAGGTGCGCGAATCGGACCTCGGCGCCGCACCCGAGCCCGCGCTGGTCGGAGCGTTCCCCTCCGGCCGCGCGCGGATCATCCGCCCCGGCGCGGACCTGGCGGGCCGCGTGCGCGAGGCGCGCTACGGACGCGAGCTGTGGACCTGGTTCGTGATCGCGGCGCTGGTGCTGCTCGCGGCCGAGACGCTCATCGCGCGCTGGGGCATGGCGGGACGGGTGGCCGAGCCGGCGCCCGCGGGGGGCGCCTAGCGCCCGCGCCGCGCGCCCGGCGCGGCCACCGCCCCTGGGTCGGGCCTGCGGTCCGCCTGCCCGGCGTGCGCGCGGCACATCCCGGCCTGGCGCGGCCCGGCGCGTCTTCGGGGCGCCTCGCGGGCTTGACGGGAGACCGCATCCGGACTATGAGGGGCGCGGAAGTCACGAGTCGCAGCGTGTCCGAAGGGAGGTCGTCATGCTCAACGAATTCAAGTCGTTCCTGCTCAAGACCAACGCCCTGGCCCTGGCCATCGGCGTCATCATCGGCGCGGCGGTGGGCAAGGTCGTCAGCTCGCTCGTCGCCGACGTCCTGATGCCGGTCATCGGCCTCGGCATCCCGGGCGGGGCGTGGCGCGAGCTGAACTGGGTGCTGACCACCAATCCGGATGGATCGGTGAAGAGCGCGATCACCTACGGCGCGTTCCTCGGCAACGTCGTGGACTTCGTGATCATCGCCTTCGTCGTGTTCATGATCACCAAATCCCTGCTGAAGCCGGCGCCCGCGCCGGCCGCCCCGCCGACCAAGAAGTGCCCGGAGTGTCTCGAGGAGATCCCGGCCGCGGCCCGCAAGTGCCGCATGTGCTCCAGCCCGGCGTGATGGCTTCCGCCCCCGGGCCGCGCTCCGGCCCGCGGGGCGATCGCGCACGGCGCGGCCCCGCTCCGCGGCGGGGCCGCGCCGATCCGTGTCAGCGCACGATCTCGACGCCCTTCGGGAGGGCGTCCGGATTCATCACCCGCAGCACCACGCGGCGGTTGCGGAGCAGCTCCTCCTCGTTGCGCTCGCGCGTCTCCGGGCGCGACTCGCCGTAGCCCTTCGCGACGAGCGTCAGGCGCTCGAGCTGGAAGTGCGACACCAGGTAGTCGCGCACCGCCTCGGCGCGCGCCTGGCTCAGCCGCTGGTTGTAGCGCTCGGTGCCGCGAGTGTCGGTGTGGCCCTCGACCTCGATCTCGAGGCCCGGGAACTTCTCGATCGCGCGTCCGGCCTCGTCGAGCGAGGCCTCGGACTCCTGCAGCAGGTGGGCGCTCGCGGTCTCGAAGTACACGCGCTCGAGGCGGATCTGGCCGGTGGCGATCAGCGAGCGCTCCGCCTCGCTCACCGGCTCCGAGACCGGCTGCGGCGCGACCGGCGGGCGGACGATCTCGCGCGGCGGCTCGGGCGGCGAGGAGGTGTTGCGCATCGCGGCCGCCCCCTCGTGGCACCCGTGCGCGTCCACCTTCATTCCGGGCGGCGTGCCGGGGCACAGGTCGAGGCCGTCGCAGACGCCATCGCCGTCGCCGTCCAGGCTGCAGCCGTAACGATCCACGACGCACCCCTTCGGCGTGCTGATGCAATGATCCACGCGGTCGAAGACGCCGTCGCCGTCCATGTCCACCGCGGGCCAGCGATAGCAGGGGGCGGCGGGGTCCACGTAGTCGAGGCCGGCGGGAAGCGCCGCGGCGGTGCCGGACCACGCGAGCAGGCCGGCCAGGGCCGCGAATACGATCGGGATTCTCATGGGGAAGCCTCCTTCCGGAAGGGGAGCGGGCGCGCGTGGGCGATGCGCCCCATCGCGCCCGAGGTTCCGCGACCAGGCCCCGATTGGTCAAGCCGGGGGTTCTGGGCTAGCCTCGGGACGCCATGCGAATGCTCCACGGGCTGATGGCGGCGGCGCTCGGGGCCGCCGCCGTGGGCGGCGCGCCCGCGCCACTCGCGCGGCCCCCGGCCCACACGGCCACGCACTCTCCCGCGGCGGAGGCCGCGGCCGGCGGTCCCACGCGCGCCCCCGACGCCGGCGCGGCGGAGGACCATCTCGCGCCGCACACCGCCACCGCCGGGCCCGCGCGTGCGATCCCCGCGCCCGCGCTCGAGGAGGATCCCGATTCCGGGATCGAGCTGCTCGGACACCCCGCTCCGGACTGGAGCTTCACGCGCTGGATCCGCACGCCGCCGCTCGACCCCGCGGCGCTGCGCGGCAAGGTCGTGCTGCTGCGCTGGTGGACCGAGGGCTGCCACTTCTGCGCCACGACGCTGCCGGTGGTCGAGGCGCTGTCGCGTCGTCACGCCGGCGACGGCCTGGTCGTGATCGGCGTGTTCCACCCCAAGCCGCCGCGCGCCGTGAGCGACCAGCACGTGCTCGCCCTGGCGCGAAAGCTGGGCTACTCGGGGCCGATCGCCGTGGACGAGCGCTGGGCCACGCTCGACCGCTACTGGCTGGACGGGCACCCCGAGCGCAACTGGACCTCGGTGTCGTTCCTGATCGACCGCAAGGGCGACATCGCGTGGATCCACGGCGGCGGCGAATACCACCCCAACGACGACCCGCGCCACGCGCGCTGCGCGGTCCAATACCGCGAGCTCGAGCGGGCGCTCGCGGAGGCGCTGGCCGAGCCGGTGCCGCGGCCCTAGTACCGTCCGAGAACGCCCGCGGGCAAGGCGTCGCGGTCGAGCGACGAGCGGAGTCGCGGCCTCTCGGCCACGTCGGAGCGAGGAGCCGACCGCGCAACGCAGCCCGCGGGCGTTCTCGGACGGAGCCCGGCCCTGGCGTTGAGGGGCCGCACCGCTCTCTGGTAGCCTGCCGACCGCCCCGCGCCGCGGGGGGTGGACATGTCGAGCGCCGCAACCGCCACGGAAAACCCGCGGCGGCTTTTCGCGTTTGGAGGTGCCGCACGTGGGGCTCGCCGCGGAAACGTATCTGAAGGACGGGCTGGCCGATTCGCTGGTGGAGGCCGTCGCCCGACTGCCCGAGGCGCGCGAGCTGCTCGAGGCGCTGGAGGCGGCTGCCGGCGGCGGAGCGGACCGCGCCTATCCGCGGCGCCTGGCGGTGCGCGGGCTCACCGGTTCCGCCCACGGCCTGCTCGTCGCCTGGCTGCAGCGCGTCACCGGCCGCACGGTGCTCTACCTGGTGCCGCACGGCGAGGCCTACGAGGAGGCGCGCGACGACGTCGAGTACTTCTGCGGGCCCGGCGGGACACTCGCCTTCCCCGAGCCCGACAACCTGCCCTACGACCCGTCGTCGCCCCACCCCGGGATCACCGCCCAGCGCATCGAGACCCTGGGCCGGCTCGCGGCGGACGAGCGCGGCGTGGTGCTGGCGACGGTGCGCGGCCTGCTGCAGCGCGTCCCGCGCCCCGAGCGGCTGCGGCGCAGCATCTTCACGCTCGAGGTCGGCCACGACTACGATCCCGCGGCGCTGATGGAGCGGCTGGTGTTCATGGGCTACGAGCGCCTGCCCGAGGTCGAGGCCGTGGGGCACTTCGCGCGCCGCGGCGGGATCCTCGACGTCTACCCCGCGGGCCTGGCCGACCCGCTGCGCCTGGAATTCGACGGCGACACGCTGGTCTCGCTGCGCCGCTTCGACGCCGGCACCCAGCGCTCGCTCGAACAACTCGCCGCCACCACGGTGCTGCCGCGCTACGAGGTGGTGGTGGCACCCGACGAGGTCGAGGCGCTGGGGGCGCGCCTGGCCGCGGCCCGCGCGGGCGCAAAGGACGACCCCTCGCCGCGGCGCGGCGCCGCGGTGGGCGCCCTGTTCCACGACGGCATGGAGCGCTTCGCGGGGCACTACGACCCCGATCCCGGCGCGCTCACCGACTACCTCCCCGCGGACACGCTGGTCGTGCTCGGCGACCCGGGCGGGCTGCGCGAGCGGGTGGAGGAGCTGGAGCGCCTGATCGCGCGCGGCTACGAGGAATCGAAGGCGCACTATCCGGCGATCTCGGCCCCGGCGAGCCTGTATCTCCCCGGCGCGTCCCTCGAGGAGCTGCAGGTCGCCCGCCCGGGGGCGGATTGGATGGGCGCCGTGCTCACGCCGGGCGAGGTCGAGCGTTACGCCCGGGTACTGGTGGTCGAGTGCGCGCCCGCCGAGCCGGTGCAGCGCTCGATCGAGCGGCTCAAGGCGCACCTCGCCGAGCTGGGCGCCAACGGCATCCACCCGGTGGTGCTGTGCGACAACCAGGGGCAGAAGGACCGGCTGTGGGAGCTGCTCGGGGAGACCGGGGCCACGCTCGGCGTGGGGCTGGTCTCGGCCGGCTTCACGCTGCGGCGCGCCGGGCTCGCCGTCCTCACCGACCACGAGGTGTTCTCGCGCTACCGCCGGCGCCGCCGGCGGCTGCGCCGCACCGGGGGGCTTTCGATCGCGGAATTGAGCGCGCTCAAGGTCGGCGACTTCATGGTGCACGAGGACCACGGCATCGGCGTCTACCGCGGCCTCAAGCGGCTCACGCTCAACGGGCAGGAGACCGATTGCGTCGAGGTCGCCTATGCGGCGAGCGACCGGTTGTTCGTGCCGGTGCAGCAGCTGGCACTGATCTCGCGCTACGCCGCGGGCGAGGGCGCGCGGCCCTCGATCCAGCGGCTGGGCTCGGGGGCGTGGCAGAAGACCAAGGCGCGCGCCCAGCGCGCGATCCAGGACATGGCCGACGGGCTGATCCGCGCCTATGCCGCGCGCCGGGCGCTGCCGGGACATGCCTGCAAGCCCGACAGCGTGTGGCAGCGCGAGTTGGAGGCGGCGTTCCCCTACGAAGAGACGCCCGATCAGCTGCGCGCGATCGAGGAGGTGCGCGAGGACATGGAGGCCTCGCGCCCGATGGACCGGCTGATCTGCGGCGACGTCGGCTACGGCAAGACCGAGGTCGCGGTGCGCGCCGCGTTCAAGCTGGTGCAGGAGGGCCGGCAGGTGGCGGTACTGGTGCCGACCACCATCCTCGCCCAGCAGCACCTGCTCACCTTCCGCGAGCGCTTCGCCGACTTCCCGGTGCGCGTCGAGGTGCTGTCGCGCTTCCGCACCGCGCGCGAGCAGAAGGCGGTGCTGGCCGCGCTGGCCCGCGGCGGGGTGGACGTGGTCATCGGCACGCACCGGCTGCTCTCGAAGGACGTGCGCTTCCGCGACCTCGGGCTGGTGGTGATCGACGAGGAGCACCGCTTCGGCGTCGCGCAGAAGGAGCGGCTGCGGCAGTTGACGCGGACGGTGGACGTGCTGGCGATGACGGCGACGCCGATCCCGCGCACGCTCAACCTGTCGCTCGCCGGCGCCCGCGACATGTCGGTGATCGAGACCCCGCCGCGGGACCGGCTGCCGGTGCACACCGAGATCCTCGAGTATGACGACGAGGTCATCAGCGACGCGATCCTGCGCGAAGTGGACCGCGGCGGCCAGGTGTTCTTCGTCCACAACCGGATCGAGACCATCCACAACACCGCGCTGCGCGTGCAGCAGCTGGTGCCGCAGGTGCGGGTGGCGGTGGCCCACGGGCAGATGGGCGAGCGCGATCTCGAGCGCGTCATGCTCGACTTCCTCGACCGCAAGTCCGATGTGCTGGTCTCGACCATGATCGTCGAGTCGGGCCTCGACATCCCGAGCGTGAACACGCTGATCGTCGACCGTGCCGACACGCTGGGGTTGGCGCAGCTCTACCAGCTCCGCGGGCGGGTGGGCCGCTCGGCGCGCCGGGCCTACGCCTACCTGCTGGTGCCCTCGCGGCGCGTGCTCACCGAGGACGCCGAGAAGCGCCTGCGCGTGATCGAGGACTTCGATGACCTCGGGGTCGGCTTCAAGATCGCTCTCAAGGACCTCGAGATCCGCGGCGCCGGCAACCTGCTCGGGGCCGAGCAGAGCGGCTTCATCCAGGGGCTCGGGTTCGATCTCTACGTCAAGCTGCTCGAGGAGGCGGTGGCCGCCATCCGCGGCGAGGCCGCCGACACCACGCCCGAGCCGCGCCTGCTCACCGACTGGAGCGCGTTCCTGCCCGATGACTACGTCCCCGACGAGCACGAGAAGCTCGACCTCTACCGCCGGCTGGCCGAGACCCGCGGCCTCGACGGGCTGGACGACCTGGTGCTCGAGTTGATCGACCGCTTTGGCCAGCTCCCGCCGACGGCGGTGGCGCTGCTCGAGCTGCGGCGTCTGCGGCTCCTCGGCGTCGCGGCGGCGGTGGAGAGCCTGCGCGTGTTCCAGCAGGCGACCGAGCTCGTGCTGCGGCGCCCGCTCACCCCCACCCAGATCCGCAGCCTGGTCGGCGCGCTGCACTTCCAGGTCGAGTTCTTCTCCGGCCGCGAGTTCGGCGTGCGGGTGCGGGGCGAAGGCCTGGCCCTGCTCAACCGCGCCAGAGAGCTGTTGCAGGCGTTGGAACAGTGCACTAGCGTAGCCGGCTGATTTCGCCCCGGAGGTATCCATCCCCATGAGCCCCGTTCTTCAGCGCCCGTCCCGGTGCCGGATCGCCGTCGCGGCCGCGCTCCTGCTGGCCGCCGCCACCGGCTGCTCGCCCGACTCCAACGTGCTCGCCCGGGTCGGGGACCGCACCATCACCGTGAAGGACTTCGAGGAGATCGCGCGCGGCAACGAGGGGCGCTACCCCGGCCCCCCCGACAGCGCCAAGTCGGTGCTGCTCTCGGACCTGGTGCGGCGCGAGCTGATCCTCGCGGAGGCCCGTCTCCGCGGGCTGGATCGCGACAGCCTGGCGCTGCTGGTGCGCCGCAATGTCGAGGATCAGCTGCTGGCGAAGGCGCTGTTCGACCGCCTGGCCCCGCCGGACGTTGCGGTGAGCGACGCCGAGGCCAAGCGCCTCTACGGCTGGCGCGATTCCACGGCACACCTGCAGATCCTCTACACCAACGACCGCGCGGCGGCCGAACGGGCGCGGGCGGCGATCGACCAGGGGGCCGATTTCGGCCTGGTCTCCGACCGCTTCAGCATCGCCGGATTGCTGCCACCCGGTGGCGACGTCGGCTTCATCCAGCCGGGCTCGCTGGTGAACCCGCTCGACACCTACGTCCACGCGTCTCCGGTGGGCGTGGTGCAGGGCCCGATGCGCGCTCCCGGCGAAGGGTGGTTCGTCCTGCGTGTCGTCGAGCGCCGCGCGCAGGCGCAGCGCCCCTATGCGGAGGAGGCCTCGCAGTTGCTCGAGATGCTGCGGCAGCGCAAGCAGCGCGCACTCTCGCAGCGCGCCTACGACATGTTGCGCGAGACCTACGACGTGCGGCCCTTGCCCGGCGGTGCCCAGGCGCTGTTCGCGCGCTTCAATGCCGCCGAGAACCCGTTGCCGCCGACCCCCGAGGAGCGCGGGCACGTGCTCGCCACCTGGCGGGAGACTCCCGGCGTGACCCGCGACTACACGCTGGGCGACGCGCTCACCGATCTCGAGGACGCGCAGCGCCAGCCCCCCAACTTCCGCCTGCTGCCCGCGATCCAGCAATGGATCGAGTCCCAGGTGGTGCGACGCGCGGCGCTGGCCGAGGCGCGGCGGCGCCACCTGGAGGAGGAGCCCGACGTCGCGCGTCAGGTCCGGCAGCGGATGGAGAGCTTCCTGCTCGACGGTCTCTACCAGCAGGAAGTGACGATGAAGGTGGACGCGAGCCCAGAGGAGGTGCTCGACTTCTACCGCCGGAATTCGGCGAGCTACGACCGCCTCGAGCGCGCGCGCGTGCTCTACGCCACCTTCCCCGACCCCGACTCGCTCGCGGCGGTCGGCCGGCTGCTGCCGGCGTCGGCGACCCTGCGCGAGGCGGTGGCCAGGGCCGGGAGCCGCGTCCAGGTGACGGAGGAGGAGATCCGCTTCCCCGCCGCGGACCCCGACTGGGAGCGCATGGGCAGGGAGCTCCTCGCGCTCGCGCCGGGGCAGCACGCGGAGCCCCAGCGGACTCGGGAGGGCTTTCGGCTGGTCCAGCTCGTCGACAAGGCGCAGAACCCGCGGCGATTCGAGGATCTGACCGTGACGCAGCAGCAGAACGTACGCAACCAGGCGCTGGCGGAGCGGAGCGAGCAGCGGCTCGACG
>MFFQ01000083.1:0-1078 GCA_001780165.1 Candidatus Eisenbacteria bacterium RBG_16_71_46
GGGACTACTGGCCGGTGCTGAGCACCAGTTTCAGCGTGTCACCGCTGGAGCCGTTGCCCTTGAGCCAGTAGCCGCCCTGCAGCGCGGGATTGATCCCCAACTCGCCGGGGTTGCCGCCGGTGGGGTTGGCGTTGAAGACGACCACCGACGCCGCCTGAGTGAACGGGTTCTGGGGGAAGACCCCGGTCGGGCAGAGCTGCTGGAGCGTGCGCCCATCGGGCACGGTGGAGGTGGCGGCGGTCGGGTAGAAGCTGTCGTTGAGCACCGAGAAGTCCTCGATCGCGATCTGGACCGTGTGCATGTTGGTCTTGACCGCGCCCTCCTTCGCGCGCTTCTGCATCGAGATGAAGTTCGGAATCGCGATCGCGGCGAGCACCCCGATGATCACGACCACGATCATCAGCTCGATCAGCGTGAATCCGCGCTCGGGTCGCGTTCGCATGCTCGGAAAACTCCTGGAGTGCGCGAGGTTCGACATCTCAAGTCATTGTAGTGCAACCGCTATGCCACCGGGCGCTTGCCGGCGGGCCTGGAGCCAACCCCCTGTCGCGCAAGGCATCCGCCGCCCTCGTCGCCCCGTGGCCGGGGATCGCGTGGGGAGATGGCCGGCGCGGGCCGTGCGTCCTGCACGCCCAGCGCGGCCGATGGCGGCCGGCGGGCGCCGGCCCCCTTCCGCCGCCGCTGCCGAACAACGAGAAGGGGGCCGGAATCGCTTCCCGCCCCCACTCGTTTGGAACCTGAAGCTGCGGACTACTGGCCGGCGGTGAGAACCAGGGTCAACGCCGCGGACTTGCCATACGCCCGGATGTTGTACGTGTTCTGGCTCGAGTCGGCGTAGCTCACCATACCCGACGGACCGGGATTCGGCGTCAACGTGCTGCCGAGATCCTTCCAGGCGTCACCGTCTCCGGTCCCCTGGCTGAACGGGTTCTTGTAGTTCGCGCCAGCGGACGGCAACAGGGCGGCGACCGACGACGCATTGTCGGCGTACGTGCCGTCCCACTGCACACCGTAGTCCTCGGCCGAGAGCTGGAAGGTGTGCATGTTGGCCTTGGTGCTGCCTTCCTTGGCGCGGTTC